>CAVJLL010000056.1:0-13269 GCA_963650385.1 Clostridium sp. CAG:508
TGATGTCTCGAAGCTCCTTCTTGCCGTCAATATAATCCTGGTACATCTCGGCAAGGCCCGACATGCAGCCATCACAATTTGCTTCAATATTTTCCAAAGATTCCGCTACAATCTTCTCGCGCTCTTCTCTTGTTGTCTCAGATATCAAATAGCCCATAGTACCCCTCACTTCGTTGTCTCACGTATTCCCAGCCGTTCAAAATGATATCGCGGTTTCCCGGCGCTCTTTTTACCGTACTCGATCGCTTCTGCAGGACAATAACATATGCAGGCCATGCAATGTGTACAGTTGGATCCCCACACCGGTTTGCCGCCTTTGAGCTCAATATTGTTCATTGGACATCGACGGGCACACTCGCCGCAGCCGGTGCAGGATGTACTTGTCTGAAATGCATTTGCTTTGGCAAAGATCGGATAAAAGATAGGATTCACAGCGGCACTCATCACGCGGTCATAAAGATTGTTTCTCGGCGCAGGAAAGCATTGCCCTTCCTTTACACACCTGATTGCTTCTACAATGTCCGGCTCCGCCCGCTGCACAATCTCACGCGCCTCTGCGTCCTCCGGTGCACCAAACATGGCAATGTAGTTCTCCGGCATGACGATCTGCTTTGTACCCATGTATTGCAGATGCTTTTTCTCGGCTAGCTGCCGATTGTATTTTGCAGCATTCCCTATTTCGCTGCCGCAGGTCATTACAAACCAGATCCGCGCTGCACCGTCTAATTCTGTTTTATACATCCATTCCGAAACAATGCGTGGAATGCGCCATGCATAAGTCGGTACAACAAGAATCACATCCTGTCCGGTCTGAACCGTCTTCACATCCTGTGCCTTGATTTTCGTATTCAGATTCACCAGCAAATCCGGCAGTGCATCCGCAAGCCTTTCGGCAATGTACCGGCTGTTACCGGTACCGGAAAAGCAGAAAATCATATGTGCTCGCCTCCTCTCGGCAGTCGGCCTTTACTTCAGCTTCAGTCCGTCACCGAAGGCCTTACCAACGACCTCACCCAGCCCGATGTAAGTATTATTCACCGGATCAAAGCTGATTTACATCATCGCATCTTTGATTTGCTCCGCAGTCATCCCAATATCATGGTCTTTTGCATATTTAAGTGCAGCCTTTAAGCCTTTCGTTTTTTCGCCTTTTAAGCCTTCGAATGCCACCTTCACATCTATCATCCAGCAGTATTCCAGGAAACGTTTCAACGTTTTCTCTCTCCGGCTGTTTTCAAACAACGAATCTCTGACTGCCCACATATCTTCGTGATAAAGAAGCACGATAATGTCACCATATCTGACTGAAAAATACTGTTCCTTTAACATTGGCCGCTCCTCCCCACCTCTTACTTTGCCAGCCTTCCTGTTCTCTTGCCGGTCTTAGCCAGTATGTATGCCTCATCGTATGAACAATGGTTTTCTATGGCAAACTGCGTCAGAGCATGGTCAAGATAATCATATTTCCTTGAATATACAAAACCACGACCGCATTCCAACCAAGCGCGATGGTACAATGCCTGCAGCTTTTTCTCGTCTACATCAAATAATCCCATGAGCTCCCCTCCTGTAACTGTCCGGCGAAATCCTAACTATTCTTCATCATCCCTGTTTTCTGTGCAGATTTCATCCAGCCATCCCTCGTCATACGAACTGCCGCACCCTTTATAAGGTACAGCTCTTGGCCGCCCCATCTTATAAAGCTTGCAATTCTTCGGCCCATAGCAGAATGATTCAAACCTGAACTTCCTGGTCACGCCCCAGTTATATTCAATCGAGACATTGGCCATGCATGCCCACTTACACTGAAAACACTTCCTGCTCCAGCATTTCTTGTCGAGCATTCTGCAGCCTCGCCAATCATATACAGAAAGTTCCGGCACCTCCGACAGCCACGGTGATCCATCCTTTATCGGAGCCACGTTGTTCTCCTGTATTTTCTTTAGCGCGCCTGTGCGATAAAAATCTGCATACTCACATTCCGGGTATTTCTTCGTCCAACCAGTCCCCTTTATCTCATCACCGATATGAAGATCCCTTTTTCTTTTTCGTTGTTCGCGTTTACGCGCATTTTGTCGAGAGCGGGAATTCCGTTGTGCTGTGCACTTCTGTAAATGCACTTCTGTAAATTTCATTTTGCCACCTATTTTGCTCTTGTAAACAGAATTCTGTGCACCTCTCTGATTTGGCAAGCAGAACATCGACAGCATCCTGTCCCCCAATCGTGGGCAGGAACAGGACAAGACCTTGTAACTTCTCTGACGTTCACACATTATTTGCAAATGATTTAGTGTGCCGGGAGTTTGACAGGATCTATGTTAGGTTATTCTACGATATTTCTCGTTCCCAAATTTGTGAGCTTAGCATAACGTGCACTTTTTTCCTTTTGCCGCCCTACAAGCGTGAACTATTCGTGCAAATCATTTTTTCGTGCAAACGCTATATAATATACTTATCATCAGGAAAGGAGATGGTTTTATGGCTGAATCTACCACAAATATCAGCATCCGCATGGATTCAGACTTGAAGGCACAAGCCGATGCACTTTTTGGAGAACTCGGGATGAACCTGACCACGGCGTTCAATATCTTTGTCCGCCAGTCACTCCGTGAGGGCCGTATTCCATTTGACGTTTCTCTCAATAAGCCCAACAAGGAAACGATTGCCGCCATGTTGGAAACAGAAAGGATTGCAAAAGATCCGTCCGTGAACGGATATAATGATCTGGATGAGCTCTTTGCAGACCTGAAAGAATGAGAAAGACCAAATACAAATACACCGTCAAGCCCACCACACAGTTCAAAAAGGCTTTCAAGCTGGCAATGAAGCGCGGTCTGAAAATCGAGCTGTTGGAGGAAGTAATTTCCACCCTTGCAATGGGTGAAGCTCTCCCCGAAAAGCACAAGGATCATGCGCTGTCCGGAAATTGGGCCGGACACCGCGAGTGTCATGTTCTCCCGGATTGGCTGCTGATCTACCGTGTCGTATACAAAAAGACCGGTCACTGAAATACCATCAATGATCGGCCCTATGCCTTACTTCATATTGAATTACGGAAGCTCCAACAGATTGATTCTGTCATAGGCTCCGTTCTTTAGAGATCAGATAAGTCGGTCGGCTGAGGAACCTCACCCATCTTAAAATTGCTGATTGCTCTATCCATATCCCTTAAAGTAGCCGCTGATATGGTTTCAGGAACCTTCAGCTCCCTCGGTTCTAACATAATGCAGCCATTATCATATTCTTTTACGTTATAGTACTGGTACAAAGCTCCACGGAGTGTAACTCGCTTCTTGTTGTCAATATGAACCGTATAATCCTTTACCACTGTCATAATCAACACCTCCATTGACACGGGCGAGTGGGATATCCCACTCTCCTTTATAATATGCTTTATTATAGTCTCCGCCAATGGAATTTTTTATGCTCAGCCGAAGAGGCCAGACAGCAGGGGAACCAGCGTGGTACCGATGAGGGCAAGTACAGTAACGTCTGGTATCGTTTGGTATCACCTGGTATCATTTCGGGCCATTGGGCATAGTTCAATCAGTTACCTGTTCAAGGCTTTAATCACCTTGTCAAAGGTTCTATAATTGCGATCGTCTCTAGGGCTACAGTATCCTGATATTCCGCCCGTCGCGAAGTGTCTTTTTTATTTTTTAGATACACGCATCCTGTGTTTTATAAAACTCATTCTTGATTAAATGCTTAATACTATCCGGAATCGATTTGCTTTTATCTTCCACTAGCAAAGTATCATATCTCGCAATACTTGCATCCTTAACAAAAATAAAATCTACAATCTCTCCATCATCACATTTTTTCACCGAGCTATCCTCTGCCCGCAGCGACATTGGAAGAAAAAACTCATTAATTCGATTTCCCTCGTAATCTGTGTTTTCCGTCAGTCCCAGCGTAAACTCCAAATTTGTAACACTAAGCTTGTATACAACCGTAACTGTCTTCATATCCTTGAGAATGCAAACGGTGTCATTTGTCAATTCTGGCAGCCTCTTTAAACACGGTAGCTTCTTTTTGGCATTTGCAAATGGGTGCCTTGCATCAAAATAAAACTGTTTACTCG
This sequence comes from Clostridium sp. CAG:508, assembly GCA_963650385.1. GTDB lineage: Bacteria > Bacillota > Clostridia > Lachnospirales > Lachnospiraceae > CAG-791. Next base: position 4,085 of record CAVJLL010000056.1, read on the forward strand.
AAAGCCTTGCTTTTTTAGCATTCTTATAGAAGTCCTTTGCTGAAAGCGTTGTTTCCACCCCCGTCAAATGCAGAAAGTGATCCACCGGAAATGAAACCTCGAAGTATTCCTTTCCATATACGTACAGAATAACCTTGCCTGCTAAACTCTGACTATATACCTCCGCCGCCGCTATGATTTCCTGTCGTATCGCATTTTTCTTCTCTGTTTTTGTTGCCATACTTTCCCCACACACAAAGAGGAGTGTGATCCAAGACCACACTCCTCAAGAATTCTAAAAAAGAGTTTTCTGCTGGTTGTCAGCCTCGGTACCCAGTTAAGATACCCATAACGACGTGGAAATCATTAAGTCCCCCACGTGGACTACAACTCTCTCCGAGTTGCCAGGCTCGATGTCCAGTTAAGACATCTAATGAGATGGAAAATTATCCTGCTCCATCTGCAGCACAACTTTTTACGATGCTCTTACATCGAGAACATTTCTGCTCTTAACCTTATTATACGCAAATCGCCCCAAAAATCAACAAAGCAGGGAAAATCTAGTATCGTTTGGTATCATTTCGGTTACTGTACAGGCGCCAGCCAGTTTGTGATGAGGTGCGAAGGAGGGGGGCTCCGGCAGCCCCGACCAGGAATGGATGGTGCTCATGTGTTCCTCGCAGGGATTCTCTATGAAGCGTGCTTCTTCGCCGAACGCCCGATCCGCGCAAAACTCGTCCGTCCGCGGGTCTTCCTGCGGAAGGCCCGCGTCTTGGACTCAAACACGCATGCGCTCCCGTCGGGCTGGCGAAACCGCCCGCTTCATGAGAATCCGTCTGCTCGTCTCAAAATCGCACCATTCCATTTCCTGTCCGCAGGCCGCCGCAATTAACTTCTTTGCTTGCTGTTGTGCAGCCAGCCGGATTGGCTGCCGTGCGGAACTGAATAATGAGTCTCTATGTAAAAGGGCGAGGTCGTCTGCGATGGTATGTCGCAGACGACCTTTTAAATTCGGCCGCTTTTCCCTCCGTTCTTTCTCACTTCACAGCATAATTCATAACCAAAAATCCTTCTTTTCAGCAGCTGCTGGAAAGCCAAAAAAAGTCCCATATTTCCGTACTTTTTTGAGAAAAATGCTTGCATTCTATGTGGTTACGTGATATACTATTCTCATAACCAGAAAGGAGGCCCATATGGCAATCATTCACCAGCATGACAAACGTTCCGGTATCACTTACGCATACGAATCTCATTCTTACTGGGATCCGGAGAAAAAGATGACCCGGGCAAAGCGCAAGCTCATCGGCCGCGTTGATCCCGAAACCGGCGAGATCATTCCTACGGACGGAAGGAACCGTAAGACAAAAAAGGAGGCGGAAAACAAGGATTACAAGAAGCTCTACGAAGGTCTTCTTCGTAAATATGAGGCACAGAACGCACTGATTGAATCCCTGAAGAAACAGCTTAAAGAGGCGAAGAAGGCAGACTGACATGAATCGCAGGCAGTTCTTTGATCAAACGGCATATCAGTATCGGATCAAGGCTCTTGAAAGAGAACTTTCCTCCTTCAAGAGCGGGAAAAAGTATGTCCGTATGAAGGAGGAACACCGAAGCCACCTACGCTATCAGGACGGCATTATTCGCGACCTTAAAAGCGAGCTTGCGAAAGCACATGCGCAAACCGTGAGTGTCCGGAAGATCTGGTCCGATGTCATGGATGACCTTGACAGAGAACACCGCTGCGAAATCCATAAGAAAGACCAGCAGATCGAGAAGCTTCAGAACCGTATTCTGGAGGTTGAAAGACAGCGGGATCAGGTCAAAGACGAGCTGCGTGAGACCAAGCAGGAACTGCAGGGTATCCGTCTGGAGCTGGAAGAAGCCAAAGGTTCAATCAAAAAGCTTACAGCCCAGGTAAACAAAGACTTCGAGAATTCTTCGATTCCGTCCTCCCAGCAGGGGGCCGGAAGGAAAAGGATCCCCAACACCCGTGAGGCAACCGGCAAAAAGCAAGGTGCTCAGCCCGGACATGAAGGGCATTGCCGGAAAAAGCAGGAGCCGACACAGACGGTACTCCTTCCTCCCCCGGAGGTAGTAAAGGATAACGCTGACTATTACAAGACAGGAAACGTAAAGCGCAAACAGGTGATTGGGCTCACTGCCTGTCTGATGGTAACTGAATACGTTGCAGAGGAATATCGGAACAGAAAGACCGGCTCCAGAGTTTATGCACCGTTCCCGGAAGAAGCGGTGGATGATGTTAATTACGATGGATCCGTAAAGGCATTTCTTTGCATGCTGAATACGGAATGCAATGTATCCATTGACAAGGCATCAAGATTCCTTAAAGAGCTTACCGGCGGCAAGCTGGAGATTTCGAAAGGAATGGTCGGGCGGCTTATCCGTGAGTTTTCGGAAAAGACAGAGCAGGAAAGAAAAGAAATCCTATCTGCCCTGATGACATCTCCGGTTATGCATGCGGATTTCACCAATGCAAACGTTGATGGCAAGAGCTGTCAGGTTCTGGTTGTTTCCGATCCGGCCGGAATGAATTCCCTGTATCTTTCCCGTGAAAAGAAAGGCCACGAAGGAATCAAGGGATCTCCTCTGGAGGAGTATGTCGGTACGCTTGTTCATGACCATGACAAGTCGTTTTACCGCTATGGCCAGAAGCACCAGGAATGTATGCAGCACAATCTGCGGTACCTGAAGGGCAGCATGGAAAACGAGCCGGATCTTACATGGAACAAGCAGATGCATGAGCTCCTGCAGCGGATGCTCCATTACAAGAACAGTCTGGAAGGAGGCGCTCCGGACAAGGAGAAAACGGCTGCGTTCGAACAGGAATACGATGAGATTCTTGCTCTTGCTGAAAGGGAATACACAGAAGCACCGCCGAGTAATTATTACCGGGACGGATATAACCTGTACCGAAGACTGAGGGAATACCGGGAGAATGAGCTGCTGTTCCTGCAGGAGGCAGGGGTACCGTCCAATAATTCTGTGTGCGAGCGTCTTGCCAGGGTATATAAGCGCAAGCAGAAACAGGCCATTGTATTACGGAGCATGGGAAGTTTCGAAGCCCTGTGCAACAGCCTGAGTGTACTGCATCTGTTGCGGAAAGGGGACGAAGAAAACGTAATGAGCCATGTGACGGAAGTGTTTAACAGACATCTTCCGGAGAAGAACGAAGGGAATCGGTTCAGAAAACAGACGGAAGTGCTGCAGGGCCAGCAGGTGCTGGCCTGACAGCTCTATTAAAGATGTCCTGAAAGGGCAGGCTGTTTCATTCAAAGAGGGAGCACCGTTCGGTGCTCCCTCTTCCTTTGATACCTGGACGGGCAGCCTTCGAATGGCCTCCGATCAGCGATGGTTCTGGCTGGCGAGTGTACAGTAACAAATCGAGGCGAATGTACGGTTTTAGCACGCCGCGATGAACCGGCGGAAGGCCTCCCTTCCCGCTTCATCGTCCTTATACACGCCGGCATCCTCCAGCACCTGTGCGAACACCAGTCCGATTTCCTCCTCGATGATGCCGTCCAGGGTGCGCCTTGCCTTGTCCGCGTCCTCCTGCAGCGTCCTCTTCACCGATCCCGGCGCATAGGCAGGATATTTTGCCAGAATGGAGGCGGTCCAGGTAGCGTGCGCTGCGACGGCCGGCACAGCTGCCGGATCCTCGCCTGAGAGGATCACCTCCTTTAGCGTTTCCATCTCTCCCAGGAGGCGTGCAGGCAGGACCGCCAGGCCCATGACCTCGATCAGGCCGATGTTCTCCTTCTTGATGTGGTGCAGCTCCTGGTGCGGGTGGAAAATGCCCAGCGGATACTCCTCGCTGGTGCGGTTGTTGCGGAGCACGAGGTCCAGCTCATACCGACCGCCGCGCATTCTGGCGATGGGCGTCACGGTGTTGTGCGGCGTGCCGTCTGTTTCCGCCAGGATCTGCACCTGCGGATCGCTGTATCCGCGCCATTTCTCCAGAATCCGGTCCGCAAGCGCGATCAGACGCTCCGGCTTCTCCGCATCCAGCCGGATGACGGACATCGGCCAGTCCACAATTCCGGCCTCGATGTCCTCGAATCCGGCGAAAACAACGCGTTCCCGGATCCCAACCCTTGCCATGGCGAAGGTGTAATTGCCGCCCTGGAAATGCTCGTGCGTCAGAATGGAGCCGCCGACAATCGGAAGATCCGCATTCGAGCCGATGGTGTAGTGCGGAAACAGCTGAATGAATTCCAACAGACGCACAAAGGTATCGTGCTCGATCTTCATCGGCACATGCTCGCCAGAGAGAACAATGCAGTGCTCGTTGTAGTAGACGTAGGGGCTGTACTGCATATACCACTGCCGGCCCGCCAGTGTCAACGGAAGGAGGCGGATGTTCTGCCTGGCCGGATGGTCGAGACGCCCGGCGTATCCCTCATTCTGCGGGCACAGAAGGCAGCGCGGATATTTGTCCTGTTTGTTCTTCAGCGCAGCTGCGATGGCCTTGGGATCCTTCTCCGGCTTGGAGAGGTTGATGGTGATGTCGAGCTCGCCGTACCGGGTTTTCGTCACCCACTTTCTGTCCCTGCGGATCCGGTAGGTCCGAATGTAGTCGCTGTCGCAGGCGAGCTTGTAGAAATAGTCGGTTGCCTGCTTGGGGCTTTCCCGGTATTTTGCCCGGAAGCTGTGAATGAACTCCGACGGGCGGGGTGTCAGGCATCCCATCAGACTGGTGTCAAACAGATCGCGGCTCGCAATGCCATCCTCGATGACGCCGCGGCTGACCGCATCGTCCAGAATGAATGCCAGAATCTCCGAGAGCTCCGGGAGTTCTTCTGCCTTCGGAAGCTCCCCCTGCCCAAAGCCGCTCGTCGGCTGCAGCTGCATCTTATCCATCAGGAGATTCGCCGCGTAAAAGCGATCCTCCGCCTCAATCAATCCGCGGTCCAAGCCGTATGCCGTCAGCGCCAATACCGCCTGTTCAGTCGTGTCAAACTTCATTGTGTTTCCCCCTTTTCCCTTTACCTTCAACTGATACCGGATTGCTACGTGCGTTGTGCTCTCGCAATCCTGATATCATTCAATGCCAGTACGCCGATTCGTCCGGTCGTAACTGGACAGCTCCGCCACGACGGATCCTGGCGGAGCTGTCCTAAGCTAGTCGTCCCTCCGGCGCTTATACAGAAGAATGATGAAAATGCTGGCTCCCACTGCAATGGCCAGAATCAGCAGCAGCCACAATATCAGACCGGTATCGATGACGGAGCCGACTGCGGCGTGCTCCCCTGCGTGGTTCCCCTCGGACTTCTTCGCCTCTGCCGCCTTTGCGGCCGCTGCGTCGGCACCGCTTGTATCTTCGGAAGTGATGGCCTCTTCTGCGTCATCCGTATCCTGCACTTCTTCCGCGGCAGCTCCGTCCGGATCCTGTTCCTGTGCGGTTCCTTCTCCCACAGCAGTTTTTGCTGTCTTCGCTGTAGATTTTGCGGCGGATGCTGCCTGTGCAGAGCTATTTCCTGCTCCCGAAGCGCTGCTGACCGGCGCGGGAGCTGCATCTTCTGTCTGTACAGTCTGCTGCTCGGCAATATCTGCCGTCAGCACCGGTGCAGTCGGATTCCCTGCTGCCTGTGCAGAGGCCTGCGTGCTCTGCGCTCCGGACGCGGTGCTGTCCGGGATTGCCTGCCATACAGATTGCGATTGTCCCGATGCCGCTGAACTGTTCCCGGAAGAGTTTCCACCGGAGGAAGATCCGCTGTCCGTCTGGCCGCCACTCGAGGAACTTCCATCAGATGAAGAGTCACCCGATGTGCTTCCGGAGGAGGAATCGTCCTTCTTGTCTGTATCGGAGGAGCCGCTTCCCGATTGGCTGCTTCCGGAAGAACCACCCGAAATTCCGCCGGCTGTCTGGCCACTGCTGGAAGAGCTTCCACCAGAGGAGTCACTGTCTGTCTGACCGCTGTCAGAAGAACTTCCGTCCAAGGAAGATCCGCCCGAAGTGCCACCGGTGGAATCGTCCTTCTTGCCCGTATCGGAGGAGCTGTCATCGCCGTCATCCGCCTTCGGATATGCAGTCCAACTGTACAGAACCGATGAGCAGCCGCAGCTTTCTTCCCCTTCCTTCCATACAACAGCCCCAACGTCGACAGAGTTTTCCCCCGTCTTGACGTCGGAAACCTTATATATCTTGTACACCGTATCCTTCCAAGTCAGAGTTTTCTCCGTGTCGGTCAGTCCATTCCAGTCACATGTCTTGCAGTTCTGGCCAGGCACCAGAATCACGGTATCTCCGGAGCGAAGCGACTCATCCTTTTCTGCAACAGCCTTCCCAATGTCCCATCCGCTCTCTGTTTTTACCGCGCGGTGTAGCTCCACCGTCATGCTGTCAAAGGAGCTCTGGGGCGGAATGTAATGTGTCACTGTCAGGATTGCTTTCTTCCCATTATCCTGAATATCGATATCCAGTGCATGCTTCGTTATTTCAAACGCAGTACCCTCAGTGAACACCGCATTGCAGCCCTTGTTAACGGTTATCTCGATGTCACACCGATAGGTTCCGTCCGGTTCAAAGCGTTCGGTTGTCCCCATGTCATTCCAGGTTTCCGGATCCGCTGAGATGAGCTTCTTCCAGTTCGTTACTGCATAGGTATACTTTTCGCCTTCCACTGTATCCTGCAGGGTTTTACGAAGCTGATCTCCTATTCTATCCGAATAATATTCCTGATCCTGAAGGAAATCGTCCCACCTGGCATCCACCGGTATTCCGTTCACAGAGAGGAAATTGTTCCAATAATCCTCGGTAAGCAGGAACTCCGAAATCTGGTATTCATCTGCGGATGCCGCATCCGTTCGCTGAATGATTGCAAAAACAGATGCATCCCGATCTGTCGTCTTGTCATGGCAGACCACCTGCAGCGCATAGAAATGTCCCTTCTCCAGCTGCGAGGTGTCCATAACATACGTGTAGGTGCTGCCGCGCTCATTGCCGTTTCCTTTTCCTTCGTGGTCGGGCTGCACGTTTTCAAAGACAACCGTCCAGTCCCCTGCTTGCGAAGATATAACTTGGCCGTTTTCATCCTTTAAACGGCCAATCTCGTCTTCATTGTCCCCCTGCCTTGCCACATAAATGCCATCCGGAAGCTCTTCTCCCAGATCGCTCGCATACATGGACAGCGTGCAGGCAGCATTCGTGAGCTTCGTCTGCTCTTCCGAATCAAATACAATTTCGACCGGCAGACGGCTCGATGTTTTCGTAACCGTATAATCGTCTCCTGCTTTTTCCGCCTTCAGCTGCATAGGCTTTTTAAAGCTCAGGGCCGACGCATCAATGGAATCCACCTCTGCATCCTCTGCCGCGGTATAGAAGCTGAGCAGACAATAGGAGCCGATCGGGCCATGTACATCCGAATCTTCCACATCCGCTGTACTATCCCAGACCTTCAAGCAGAAGGGATTCTTTGCTGCATCAGAAACGCCGTCCAGGAATTCGTCCCATTGGAGATTGTAAGTTATTGGTTTCGTACTGTTCGGCTCCACCACGCATGGCACTCCGTCATTACAGGCTCCCGTGGCGTCCAGATATCCGTCCTCTTTGCTCAACTCATTTCCATCAATATCGATCCCGCGGTTTGCTGTAGTAACAGCATGGTTCTGCATGTCCCTGTCATAGACACCGGCGCCCAATGTAATCCTGTGATCCGTCAGATTGGTAACCGTCGCCGTAACTTTGATGTTGCCTTCTGCATCTACCGTCACATTTTCCTTCGGAATGGTGCAGGTAAACACAGCCGGTGTCCCTTTTTCTTCCTGATAGGTAAAGAGCACGTCATCGCTCTCTGCCGGATAGAGTACCGGCGATGATGAAATCCGAATGTACTTTTTGTAATAATCTGCCAGCTCATGCATCGTGATCTGGCCATCTCCTGCGTAACCGGCGCGGCTTTCTGCCCCTTCCAGTGTCGTAGTATCCGCTGCATATACATGGTATTTCGGATTATTGCGGTCATATCCAAGCGCATGCCCTAGCACTGCATTGTCTTCTCCACCAAATTTTCCCGCGTCAATGGAAGTTTCTGCCCGATTGGCTGCAGCAATAAAATAGTACTGAGGCGGCTCTTTCACCGTCTGAGAGCTCCCTTCCCCGTCCGTTCCCGCGCTTCCGCTTTCTACGTCAGTGTTTCCCGCGTCATCATCTTCCGCCCCCAAATCACTTTCTCCGACACGCTGAAATTCCTTCAGGAACTTTTCCGGATCATACTCTTCGTTTCCAACCTCTGCGCTTTCTTCTCCGATTTCATTCATCGCCGATGCGGGCATGATCATCCCTGCCGAATGACAGCAGGAGAGAATCACCAGGACTCTTCCAGAGAGTCTATTCAGATGCTCCCGAAGCTCCTCTGCCGAAATGTCATTGGATCCACCGAGACCAAGGCAAGCGGTTCCGTCTACCTTTCCACCACCATGACCGGAATAGAAAAACACGGTGATGGAATTCTCGGCGGTAGTCTCGGCGATTGCGTCGATTTTCTCCCAGAGTGCTGTCTTGTAATCTTTATCACTGTTCTCCGGAACGGAATACAACTCGATGCCGTCCTGACTCTCGTCAAACTGATCGGTGTTGTAGAGCATCGTCTGCGTCGCTTCTGCATCCTCTTTCGGTGATGTTCCAAGAGAATAGCCCTCCGCCAGATGCACCAAAATTGCATGATTCACGTGCTCCGTGGATGTCTCCTCCCCAGAAGACATCGAATCCTCCACGGTGGTTTCCGTCTTTTCCGTTTCCTGCGCTGTAGCAATCACTGTCTTTTCTGCAGGCGTCTGCTCATCCGCCGCCTTTGACTCTTCCGCACTTTTCTGATCCTCAGCAGTTTTCAGCTCTTCTGCGTAGACGGGCATAGCGCCCGCCGACAGTGACAGCACAGATGCACAGGCAACACACAGACTGAGTGCCAGTGCCGCTGCGCGGCAGCTGTTTTTTCTTCTAATACTCATTTTCCCCTTTTCTCTTTCGCCTTCAATGACGTTGGGGGCAAAAGCTCTTTTGCCCCCAACTGATACCGAATTGCTACGTGCGTTACACTCTCGCAATCCTGACATCATTCAATGCCGGTATGCCGATTCATCCGGCCAAAGCCTGGCAAATCGGCATAACAACCGGTTTAAACTAATCCTCATCCCTGCGGCGCTTATACAGAACAATGATGAGAATACTGGCTCCCACTGCAATTGCC
>CAVJLL010000057.1:0-13256 GCA_963650385.1 Clostridium sp. CAG:508
ATGCCTGCCAAACATATCAATTTCCCCTTGACAGATGTGTTTGGCAGGCATATATTTTAGTCACAATCATTCTATTCATACATGATTAGTAGGAATTAAAAGTCAGCAAGATTATTCAATGCAGCATCTGCTGCAAAAAGGGAGGAATCAAAATGGCTAAGATTTATAAGAGCGCACTGGAGCTGATCGGACACACACCTCTTCTGGAGCTGTCCGCCTTTGAGGCGAAGAAGGGCATTCAGGACACCAAGCTGATTGCCAAGCTGGAGTACTTCAATCCGGCCGGCTCGGTCAAGGACCGCATTGCTGTCGGCATGATCGAGGATGCGGAGGCCAGCGGCAAATTAAAGCCGGGCGCCACCATCATTGAGCCCACCAGCGGCAACACCGGCATCGGACTGGCTTCCGTAGCTGCAGCCAAGGGCTATCACGCAATCCTGACGCTTCCGGATACCATGAGTGTAGAGCGCCGCACACTTCTGAAGGCCTATGGCGCCGAGCTCGTTCTGACCGAGGGTGCGAAGGGCATGAAGGGCGCCATCGCCAAGGCGGAGGAACTCCAGGCTTCCATTCCCGGCTCTGTCATTCTCGGACAGTTTGACAACCCGGCCAATCCGAAGACGCATTATGAGACCACCGGTCCCGAGATCTGGGAGGATACCGACGGAAAGGTGGATGCCTTCGTTGCCGGTGTCGGCACAGGCGGAACCTTAAGCGGTGTCGGCAAATATCTGAAGGAGAAGAATCCCAATGTGAAGATCATTGCTGCAGAGCCGGACACCTCTCCTGTTCTCTCCGGCGGAGCTCCCGGTCCGCACAAGATTCAGGGAATCGGCGCAGGCTTTGTTCCCAAGACGCTCGACACCGGAATCTACGATGAGATCATCCGCGTTCCGAATGAGGCAGCCTTCGAAACCGGCCGCGAGCTGGCACACGCAGAGGGCTTTTTGACCGGCATCAGCTCCGGAGCCGCTGTATGGGCTGCGCTTCAGCTGGCAGCAAGGCCCGAGTACAAGGGCAAGAACATCGTCGTCCTCCTTCCCGATTCCGGAGACCGCTACCTGTCCACCGCTCTGTACAACACAGAGGCATAAATCCGCCGCCCGGCGTCTTTGCAGAAAGAGTCCCGCTGCAGTCATTCCTGCAGCGAGACTCTTTTCTTGTATCCGTTCAGCCCCTGCCGCATTTCAGCGTGAACTGGTCTCCAGATCCTCGGCATCGATCATGGGGATCCCCTCCTTCCGGAGGAGCTGAGCGAACACGCCCTGTCCGGAGATCTTCGTTCCGGAAAATGTTCCGTCATAGACCTCCTTCACGCCGCAGCTGGGACTCCGGGACTGGAGAATTGCAAGCTCCGCGTGATTCTCCTTTGCTATGGCGAGCGCCTTTTCTGCACCCTCCCGGAACTGCCGGTCTACGCTCTCTCCCTCTTTGTTCATGACAACGCCGTTTACCAGCTCCGACGGGCACCTCGGAACCGGCAGACCTCCCAGAACCTCCGGACATACCGGAATTACCGTGCAATTCTTCACGAATTCGTGCACGGCCTCACTGTCGTTATTGCCGCCGCTGTATTTGCAGTTCTCTCCCAGAAGACATGCACTGACCAGGACTGTTCTCATGCTGCCGCCTCCCTCCGTTTGTACATTTTGCAGTAATTATCAGATCCCCTTTGCAAAAATCGCTGCTGTAAAGCTTTCCTTTTGCTGCCATCCCGGGCATGAACATATGCCGGATTCAAAGGGCTTTTGTCCCCTGATCATCCCGAACGGCTGCCTGTCCGAATTTTACACATTTCAGTACTTGTTTTCTCTTACAGATGATATAAAATCCTCTTGATTCAGGCAATCACACCCCACACGAGGTATCCTATGAGTGCAACACATCGTCAGAGTGCCGTCAAAGACCTTACCGCCGGAGATCCGATGAAGCTGATTCTCGGCTTTGCGCTTCCCCTCTTCGGAGGCATGCTCTTTCAGCAGTTCTACAGTCTGGTCGACACGCTGATCGTCGGCCGTTTTCTCGGTGTCAAGGCGCTGGCCGGCGTCGGCGATACCGGTTCCATCACCTTCATGATCATCGGCTTCTGCATGGGCGTGTGCAACGGCTTTACCATTCCGATTTCGCAGCGCTTCGGAGCAAAGGACTATGCGGACATGCGCCGCTTCCTTTCCCATGCGATCTATGTAAGCCTTGTGTTTACGGTGATCATGACAGTCTTCTGCTCCCTGTTCTGCCGCCAGATTCTGGAGGCCATGAACACGCCGGATGACATTTTTGGTTATGCCTATGATTACCTGATCATCATCTTCCTGGGCATTCCCACGAACTTCCTGTACAACCTGTTCTCCGGCGCCATCCGGGCTCTGGGCGACTCGAAGGCACCGGTTCTGTTCCTCGTGGTTTCCTCCGTTGTCAACATCGCGCTGGACCTGTTCCTGATTCTCGTCATTCCCATGGGGGTAGCCGGTGCTGCCGTTGCTACCGTCATTTCACAGGCGGTATCCGGTCTTCTCGCCCTCTTCTACACGGTAAAGAAGGTGGAGATCCTGCGCATCCAGAAGGACGAATGGCGCTTCAATCCCTACTATGTAAAAATACTGCTGGCCATGGGTGTTCCCATGGGCCTGCAGTATTCCATCACCGCCATCGGCTCCGTAGTCCTGACTACGGCCGTAAACGGTCTCGGTTCCATGTATGTTGCAGCCCAGACCGCTGCAAGCCGCGTTGCGAACTTCTTCTGCACGCCTTACGATGCGCTCGGCTCGACAATGGCGACCTACGGCGGGCAGAACGTCGGTGCCAAGAAGCTGGACCGCCTGAACAAGGGCCTGTTCCAGGCCTCTCTAGTCGGCGTCATTTACTCTTTGATTGCCCTTGTCATCATGCTCTTCTTCGGGCGCCCGCTGGCCGCTCTTTTCGTCAGCGGAGAGGAGGGAGCACTGATTCTGGATTCCGCCCGTCTCTTCCTCGTTGTGAACGCCGCCTTCTATGTTCCGCTGACCTTTGTCAACGTAGTGCGCTTCATGATCCAGGGCATGGGTTATTCCGGGCTTGCCATTCTCTCCGGCGTCTTCGAAATGATCGGCCGCACACTGGCTGCACTGCTCCTCATCCCGCTCGTCGGGTATCTGGGCGCCTGCTTTGCCAGCCCGATTGCCTGGATCCTGGCAGACCTCTTCCTGTTCCCCGCATACTTCTATGTGCGGAGGAAGACATATCGTGCCTTCGGAATGAGCCTGAAGTGATCCGCACCGCAAAACGCCCGCACGAGGCGCCTGCAATCGTCGAAGGATCTGACTGTCTCCGCCGCCCTGTCGCTGTCCGGCATCACTCGATGCGTTTGCGGTAATAGGCAGCCATGGTTGAACGGATATAGGCAAATACCCACAGCCCTGCAAGGCCAAAGGACAGAACCGTCGGAATCAAATACGGCAGAAAACTGAGCTCCAGCATCAGGAGCTCTTTTTTATGCCCCTTCATCATGCGCCAGCTCCGCTTTATCACCTCTCCTGCGTTCAGATTCGGATAGTCCAACAAGATGTAGAACGAAGGATAAAAGCCAAGCGAGATATAGACCGTTGCTGCAGTTCCTGCCGCCATCAGCAGCAGCATTGTCCCAAAGCCCGCAGCCCCTCCTGCATAGAATGAAGCAATCAGGGAGGGAAGCATGGCCAGCATTCCAAGCCCGCCCTGCACGAGAGAGATCTTCACGAGCTTATCCTGGTTCTCGTGAATTCCGAGGAACAGGTCTGAAAAGACTGCCTCCTGCTGATACTGCAGCTTCATGAAGATGCAGGTCAGTCCATATTCATAAATGCCGGAAAAGACACAGACAAAGAGTGTCAGAAGCTCCGCAAGGAGCGTAATCAGAAGACCGTTTCCATCCGGCAGCACATTCATGATCAGAAGCCGCATGAGGATGAGAATCCCCCAGAACGCGGCACTTGCTCCCACCGCCGTGCCAAGGTGTCCTAAAAGGGCGTTGCGTCCCTCCGCCTTGCAGTCTGCGCGGAAGAGGTGCGGTGTCATGGGGCGAACCGAGGAATCCGTATGAACCCATCCGCCGCCGGTGCCCTGACTCTGCTTATTCTGGCCGGCAGCTCCGCAGTTATTTTGCTCGAATGATTCCATCATGCCACCTCGCCTTCCTGTGTCTCCGGGATCAGCATTGTCCCGCTTTGAAGATCAATGCCGTACTCATCCATCACCTGATTGAGAAGATCATCGAAGGAATATCCGTACATAGACTCCATAAGGCGGTTGGCCTCTGCGCGCGCATCCGAGTCATGCAGAATCCGGTCGAAGCTGTAAACCGCTGCCGCACATACGGCGATATTCAGCACAAGGCTGATGATTCCGACCGTAAATGCCCGCCGCGCGCCGTTGGAGAAGCTCTCCTGTCTGCCCTTGGAAATGATTGCCAGCACAATCGCAATCGATGCAAAGATCAGCGGCAGGATCACCGGCAGGAACATCGTGCTCAGGAGTGAGACCACCGCCAGCACAGCCGCCGTTCTGCCGAGCTGCCGCCCGTATTCCGGCTCCGGGTGCCAGTTGGGATCCCTGGTCCTGCGCCCTGCCTCTGTATCTGCATTCTGATTACCGTTCAGATTCTGCCAATAGGGATTCTGATGCGGATCGTTGTAATAGGAACTCATGGTTTTTTTCCTTCCGTTATGTCAGCGCTGCCGTTCATTTGCCGGCGGCCATTACAGGTGAGTATAGCTTTTTTTCGGACAAAGAAAAAGAAATGCGGCGCAGATTTCATGAAGATTTCATAAGCGCCGGCGTTTTATGGTACACTGTACTAGTGTATCAGCAACGAAACCGTTACTGTGCAGACGCCTGTCAGCGACAGGCTGACGAATGGACTGTAACACGAAATCGATCACCCGGAGGCATTTACAGAATGGAGAATACTACTAAACGAGTTGTTGTCGCTCTCGGTCACAATGCGCTTGGATATACCACCACACAGCAATGGGATGCTGTACACCGCACGGCCAAATATCTGGCGGATCTGATGGACGCCGGCTGCCAGCTGACCATCACCCACAGCAACGGGCCGCAGGTATCCATGATTCACAAGGCCATGACGGAGCTGCACCGCATTTATATCGACTACTCTGCGGCACCGATGTGTGTCTGCAGCGCCATGAGCCAGGGCTATGCCGGCTACGACATTCAGAATTCCCTGAAGGCAGAGCTCCTCTCCCGCGGCAATTCCACACCGGTCTCCACGATTCTGACGCAGGTCAGTGTAGATCCTTATGACGAGGCGTTCTATGCACCCGGCAAGAGGATCGGCCGCTATATGTCCAAAGAGGACGCCGACAATGAGGTTAAAAAGGGAAACTATGTCACCGAGGAGGAGGGAAAGGGCTTCCTTCGCGTCGTAGCAACTCCGAAGCCGCTTGAAATTCTCGAGCTCGATTCCATCCGTCTTCTGGCTGACAACGGCCAGGCTGTTATCTGCTGCGGCGGCGGCGGAATTCCTGTCATCGTTCAGGACGAGGCGCTGCAGGGTGCCTCTGCCGTTATCGAAAAGGATGACATTGCCGGCAAGCTTGCCAGCGATCTGAAGTCCGACATCCTTCTGATCCTCACCAGCGTTCCGAACGTGTTCCTGCAGTTCGGCCAGAACGGACAGAAGGCAATCACCTCCATGAACATCGCCGAGGCAGAAAAATATATCGCTGACAACCAGTTCGGCGTCAGCGATATGCTTCCCAAGATCAATGCTTCGATTTCCTACCTGCGTTCCAACCCTTCCGGCCGGGCGATCATCACGACCGCAGAGAACGCAATTGCCGCCCTCGAGGGAAAGGCAGGCACGGTTATTACTGCCTGACCTCAATTTTCGGACCGCCATGGCCGTTGACATAATCGGCCGTGATGGTCACATGTCCGATGTTCTGGTCCTTCGGAATCTCGTACATGATGTCCATCATGAATTCTTCAATAATGGAGCGCAGGGCGCGCGCACCGGTATCCCGTTTCATTGCCTTCTGAGCAATGGCATGGAGCGCGTCCTGATCAAACTCCAGAAGGACATCATCCAGAGCCAGGAGCTTCTGATACTGCTTGATAATGGCATTTTTCGGCTCCTGCAGAATCCGAACCAGCATCTCCTCGTCCAGATCCTGAAGCGTACACACAATCGGAAGACGTCCGATGAATTCCGGAATCATTCCGAAGCTTCGAAGATCCTCATTGGTCACCTTATCCAGCACCGACGTTTCCTTATCATGCGTCTCTTTCAGCTGTGCAGAAAAGCCCATTGCCGTCTGATTGTGCAGACGCTCGCGGATGATGCCGTCCAATGCCGGAAATGCACCGCCGCAGATGAACAGAATGTTGCTGGTGTCCACCGTCACCATCGGCACCATGCCGTTTTTCGAGCTGGCACCGACCGGAACCTCCACTTCGCTCCCTTCCAGAAGCTTTAAGAGTCCCTGCTGAACCGCCTCGCCGGACACATCCCGCGCATTGGTGTTCTGCTTTTTCGCGAGCTTATCGATCTCGTCGATGAACACAATGCCCTTCTGTGCACGGTCCACATCGTTGTCTGCCTCAGCCAGGAGCTTGGAAATGCAGCTCTCCACATCATCGCCGATGTACCCCGCCTCGGTCAGGCTGGTTGCATCCGTAATGGCCAGCGGTACATCCAGGAGCCGCGCCAGCGTGCGGACAAGGTAGGTCTTGCCGGCACCGGTAGGTCCGATGAGGAGAATGTTGGACTTCTCAATTTCTATTTCGTCCATGGTTCCCGTCTTTACCCGCTTATAGTGATTGTAGGCGGCGACTGAGATGGTCTTCTTGGCCTTCTCCTGCCCGATGACATATTTGTCCAGCTCCGCCTTCAGAAGATGCGGTGCCGGAATGTTCTCGGATGTAAATACCGGCTTGGGGCCTTCCTTTTTCTTCTTTTTCACCTTGGGCTGACGTGCCATGCCGGGCATGCCGCCCATGCCGAAGATATCGCCCAGATTCAGGAAGCTGACCGTCGGATGTCCCTGGGGCTTTTCCTTCGGCGCTTCGCTTTCATCCGGCTCTGACGGTTCTTCCGGAGAAGACGGTTCCGCCGCTGCCGGCGGATTTTCTGTCTGCCCGTTCCCGTCGGAAACCGCATGTTCTGCATGCTCCTTCAGAGGCGATTCGTCTGCAGAAGCCATACTGCCGGAATTGGCCGCCGAATCCTGACTGCTCTTTTCCTGTGTATTTCCCTGCAGCATCCAGGAGGACAGATCCGGGAACTGCCCCTTGGAAAGCTGCTCCATAAAGGAGGAATAATCCACGGTGCTCGCCATATTGACCATTTTCTGCATGCAGTCCGGACAAATGGACAGGCCACCCGGCATATCTACCAGGTGACCTGCATCCTTATCCGAACGATGGCAAATGGCGCAATATCTGATATGCGTTGTATTGTCCTGTTCGTAATTACTCAATGATGCTCTCCATCCATTCCTTCGGCGGCTCGTAGCCCAGAATCTTAACGGTGGTTGCAGCGACATTGGCAAGGCCGAAATCGCCGTCCTTTACCTTCGTTCCCTCCGGTCCGTTAAAAACAGCAAACGGAACGCGTGCCAGCGTGTGCGAGGTCTTCGGCTTCGGAGATCCGTCCGGATTGCTTCCCTTGTCGTACATCTGGTCCGAGTTTCCGTGATCTGCCATAACCAGCAGGCAGTAATCGTGCTTGAGGCAGGCATCCATCACTCTCTTGAGGTTCAGGTCAACGGACTCGACGCCGATGATCGTTGCCTCGTAGTTGCCGGTGTGGCCGACCATATCGCCGTTGGGGTAATTGCAGCGGATGAACTGATACTTGCCGCTCTCAATGGCCTCTACGATCTTCTCGGTAACCTCGGTTGCCTTCATCCACGGCTTCTGATCGAACGGGATAACGTCAGAAGGAACCTCCTCCCAGTCCTCCAGCTCGTCGGAGAACTTCTCGGAACGGTTGCCGTTCCAGAAATAGGTCATGTGGCCGAACTTCTGCGTCTCGGAGCACGCGTAGGACTTCACGCCCTTCTCGACCAGGAACTCGCTCATGGTATGCTCGATGTGCGGCGGTGTTACCAGGAAGTTGTCCGGAAGCTTTAAGTCGCCGTCATACTGAAGCATGCCGGCATAGTAAACCTTCGGCTTTTTCGGCATCGGGAACTTGTCAAAGCCCTTGTCCATGTAATCAAATGCCTTGGAGAACTCCACAGCACGGTCACCGCGGAAGTTGAAGAGGATCACCGAATCGCCGTCATCGATCGGTCCGACCGGATTTCCGTCTGCATCCGCAATGACAAAGCCGGGCAGATACTGGTCCGTATAGCCGCCCTCTGCGCGGAGTGCCTCGATGGCCTCTCTGGCCGATGCGTACTTCGGGCCATCGCCCATCACATGGATGTGCCAGCCTCTCTCGACCATGGACCAGTCCGCCTCATAGCGGTCCATCGTAATGGTCATGCGGCCGCCGCCCGAAGCAATGCAGCCATGGAAGGTGGCATCGTTCAGCTCCTTGAAAACATCCTCCAGCTCATCCACATACTGCAGCGCGGAGGTCTCCGGCACATCGCGTCCGTCCAGAAGCGCATGCACGCGAACCTCGGCGATTCCTTCCTTTTTTGCCTCCTTAATCATGGCGATCAGGTGGGAAATATTGGAATGAACATTTCCATCCGAGAGAAGGCCGACAAAGTTGAGCTTGCCGCCGTTCTTCTTGAGATACTCTACTGCGCCCTTCCAGGCATCGGATGCATAAATCTTGCCGGACTCGATGCTCTCGTTGACCAGCTTGGCACCCTGCGAATAGATCTGGCCGCAGCCAAGTGCGTTGTGTCCTACCTCCGAGTTGCCCATATCATCATCGCTGGGAAGGCCTACAGCCGTGCCGCTTGCCTTGATGGTGGTGTGCGGCCACTTCGTCATGAGCTCATCGATCTGCGGCTTGTATGCGTGCATGACCGCATTTCCCTGGTCCTTCTCTGTCCAGCCTACGCCGTCCATTACTACCAGAACTACTGGTTTCATATACAATCCTCCTTGTGAGAAACGTGCAGCCGGAAACACCGGTTCCGTCTGCTATTCGTCTTAACATTTATCACCGCTCCTTAGTATATCGAATCCGGAGAATGATTTCCACAGCAAAAATACCCCCTCCGGTTTCCCGGAAGGGGTATTCCATGCTGCAGGATTTAAACGATGCCGCAGATTACTTAAGAGTAACCTTTGCACCCTCAGCCTCGAGCTTAGCCTTCAGATCGTCAGCCTCTGCCTTCGGAGCTGCCTCCTTGACAACCTTCGGAGCTGCCTCAACGAGGTCCTTGGACTCCTTCAGGCCAAGGCCGGTAACCTCACGGATAACCTTGATAACCTTGATCTTGTTCGGGCCAACCTCAGTCAGCTCAACGTCAAACTCAGTCTTCTCTTCCTCAGCTGCTGCGCCAGCGCCTGCTGCTGCAACAACAACGCCTGCTGCTGCGGATACGCCGAACTCTTCCTCGCAAGCCTTTACAAGGTCATTCAGCTCAAGTACGGACAGCTCTTTGATCGCATCAATGAATTCTGCGGTAGTTAACTTTGCCATTTTAATGCCTCCTGTTAATTTTGTAATTCTACGCGGCTCTATGCCGCCCTCTGGTTCGTGTTACAGGCACGATTATGCCTCTGCAGGAGCTTCTGCCTCTGCTGCAGGCTCCTCTGCGGGAGCAGCCTCGCCGTCCTTCTCCGCGATCTGCTTGAGTACGCGGGCGAAGTTGGTGATCGGGGACTGGATGCTGCCAAGGAACTTGGACAGGAGCTCTTCCCTTGAAGGGATCTTGGAAAGCTCATCCAGAGCGGCACTGTCGTATGCCTTGCCCTCAACTACACCGCCCTTGATTTCCAGCTTGTTTGCTGTTGCAGCAAACTTGCAGAGAATTCTTGCGGGTGCGGTTGCATCATCCTTCGAGATTGCAACTGCGCTGGGTCCGTCAAGATACTGGTCAAGCTGCTCGAAATCAGTACCCTTGAATGCGAAACGCATCATGGTGTTCTTGTAAACCTTGTACTGAACGCCAGCCTCACGAAGCTGCTTGCGGAGCTCCGTATCCTGTGCAACGGTCAGTCCTCTGTGGTCAACCAGAACAACCGATACAGCGCCGTCGATCTTCTCGGAAATCTCCTGAACGATAGGTTTCTTCTCTTCGATCTTTGCCATTTCTTACCTCCTTATAGATTCTGTTGCCGATTGGGAGATAATGAAAAATCCCCTCTGCCAACGACAGAGGGGAACGAATTTCACTTCATCATCCTCGGCAGGCTGCTGCGCATTACGTCCATACGGACACCTGCTGTCTTCGGCCGGTTCTTTGCGAACCTTCGCTACTATAGCAGAACAAGACGGCAGCGTCAAGAAGAACTTTTACACAGTTTTCTCTGTCTGCATCCGATTCTGCCGGCCGGCAGCGCACGGCTTTTCAATGATTAATAGCGGTTTGCGATGATCTTGATTCCAGGGCCCATGGTGGTTGCCATGGAAATGCTCTTGAGGTACTGGCCCTTTACCGATGACGGCTTAGCCTTCTCAATGGCGTTCATCAGAGCGTTGAAGTTCTCGAGCAGCTGCTCCTCAGTGAAGGAAGCCTTGCCGAGCGTTACGTGGATGATGTTCGCCTTGTCCAGTCTGTACTCAACCTTACCGGCTTTGATGTCAGCGATTGCCTTCGTAACATCCATGGTTACCGTGCCGGCCTTCGGGTTCGGCATGAGACCCTTCGGTCCGAGAACCTTACCGAGACGGCCAACCACGCTCATCATGTCAGGCGTAGCAACAACAACGTCGAAATCAAGCCAACCTTCCTTCTGAATCTTCGGGATCAGCTCCTCGCCGCCTACGAAATCAGCGCCGGCTGCTGCAGCCTCATCGGCCTTAGCACCCTTTGCGAATACGAGAACGCGAACGGTCTTGCCGGTTCCTGCAGGAAGAACAACAGCGCCGCGGATCTGCTGATCTGCATGACGGGAATCGCAGCCCGTGCGGATGTGCAGCTCGATTGTCTCATCAAACTTGGCGGATGCGCTCTTCTTTACCAGTGCAACTGCTTCCGAAGCCTCATAAACCTTAGACTTGTCGATCAGCTTAGCGGCCTCAACATACTTCTTTCCGTGCTTCATGATTTAACCTCCAA
Source organism: Clostridium sp. CAG:508 (assembly GCA_963650385.1). Classification (GTDB taxonomy): domain Bacteria; phylum Bacillota; class Clostridia; order Lachnospirales; family Lachnospiraceae; genus CAG-791. Next base: position 11,169 of record CAVJLL010000057.1, read on the forward strand.
TTCCGATCCTTAGTCTGTAACGGTGATGCCCATGCTGCGAGCAGTTCCTGCGATCATGCTTGCTGCTGCCTCGAGGGAAGCGGCATTCAGATCCGGCATCTTGGTCTTGGCAATTTCCTCAACCTGTGCCTTTGTAACGGACGCAACCTTGTTCTTGTTCGGCTCACCGGATGCCTTCTGGATGCCGGCTGCCTTCTTCAGAAGAACAGCTGCCGGAGGGGTCTTGGTGATGAAGCTGAAAGATCTGTCAGCGTAAACCGTGATGATAACAGGGACAATCGTGTCACCCATATCTGCAGTCTTGGCATTGAACTGCTTGGTGAACTCTACGATGTTGACACCGTGCTGTCCCAGTGCAGGTCCTACGGGCGGTGCAGGGGTTGCTTTGCCGGCCTGGATCTGTAATTTGATGTAACCTTCTACCTTCTTAGCCATAAAATAATTCCTCCTTTGCGGTCATCGCAGGTGGCTCCTGCTCCCGCATGTTCCTTCGCCGGATGATTCCGGCAATCGCCGCAATTGTCAGCCACGCGGCAACAAACAGGCGAATATGTGACCTGTATTGTCCGAATCAGGCAAGATCAGTTGGTCTTGCGAAGCTCAGCAAAGCTAATCTCAACCGGCGTCTCTCTTCCGAAGAGCTCCACGCTGATGGTCGCAATCTGCTTGCTGAAATCAAGTTTGGAAACGACGCCCAGCGTATCCTTCCAGACACCGGCAATAACTGCCACGCTGTCGCCCTCTGCGAAGTCAACCTTGGTATCCGCTGTATGAATGCCCAGATTCTTCATCTCGGCCTCGGACAGCGGCACCGGCTTGGATCCCGGTCCGACAAAGCCCGTCACGCCTCTGGTGTTGCGCACCACGTACCAGGTCTCATCGTTCATGATCATGTTGACCAGAACATAGCTCGGGAAGAGCTTGCGCTGCGTCAGCTTCTTTGCACCGTTCTTCAGTTCATAAACGTCCTGCACCGGAATGATCACGTCAAAGATCTGGTTCTCCAGGTGGCGGTTCTCCACCGTCTTCACCAGTCCCTCTCTGACCTTGTTCTCATATCCGGAATAAGTATGTGCCACGTACCACTTCGCGACATCGCTGATCGCGCTCTCATCGAGCTGATCGCCGTCTGAGCCGGCCTCCTCCTGCGCAGCAAGTGACTGTGCTACCGCAGCGGCCTCCGTCTCATCCGAAACGCCGTCGCCCTGATTCAATACGCGCTCTGCCTCAGCCTTCTCGATGTCCGCCGCCTTCGCGGTGAAATCCGGACGCCGTATCTGCCGCACCTGCGGAAGAACGCCGGCCTTGACACGAACCTTTGCAATCTTCTTATCTGCCATCGATCCACCTCTTCTGATCTGTCCTGCCCCGTTATAAGAGGCACCCTCCGAAAGCTGCCTGTGTGTTCCGTCCTCATCGGGCGGCACCCGGTCAGCCTCCAATAGAAAGGCTTGTCAGGAAATCGATCAGATTCTGGAATCCAAAATCAAGCAATGCGATCACAGCGCCAAGAATGACGGTGACAACCAGCACGGCCACCAGCTGCTTGAGCATGGTATCGCGGTCCGGCCAAATGATCTTGCGGAATTCAGCCTTGACGCCCTTAAAGAAGGACACTGCCTTGGACTCTTTGGCTTTTGACTTCTCGTTTCCCATACGATCCTCCAAAGAATCGGCGAATTACTTCGTCTCCTTGTGCAGGGTATGCTGTCTGCAGAATCTGCAGTACTTCTTAATCTCCATGCGATCAGGATGGGTCTTCTTATCCTTGGTCGTGTTATAGTTGCGGCGCTTGCACTCGGTGCAGGCCAGGGTGATTCTAGTACGCATAGTTTTTACCTCCAAATGATGAACTATACTCCGGTAATCGGCGGCTCCTCTTACGGATCCCCGCCTCCCGGCTTCGTCGCAGATGCACAGCATTTGCGCACAAAAAAAAGATCTTCTCGCGATCTCCGTATGCAAGGATAGCATCCGGGGCGCCCGCTGTCAAGCCCCCCCGTTACTGTACAGACGCCAGCCGGCGACGGGTCGTTACTGTACAGACGCCAGCCACGACGGGTCCTGGCGGAGTTGTCCGGTCCTGGG
>CAVJLL010000058.1:0-13177 GCA_963650385.1 Clostridium sp. CAG:508
CAATCCGGCGGAAAATGGAGCAGAAGGACAGAGCCTCCGGCTACCGCTGGCAGGGCTTTCGCAGGCGCCTGTGGTTCGTAAGGCCTATTCGCAGCCGGTAGTGTTTTCTGGCCAGCACCGCATCACCTTGACAGATCTGCAAGATCGCGCTACCTTCGTTGTTATCATTGAGCAACGGCGCTTCCGCAGAGAGGAATCTCTGTCCGGAAGCGCCGTTCTTTTATGTTCAGAGCAATGGAGGCTTCTATGGCTGTTACACAAAGAGTTGAGAAAATCCGTGAAAACTATGTAAATACCAGACCGCACATTTCCTGCGAGCGGGCATGGAGCTGGACCAAATCCTTCCAGCGGACCGAGGGACAGCCGCACATTCTGCGTACGGCGCAGGCCTTTTACGACACCTGCTGTGAGCTGTCCGTGAACATCTGGGAGGGCGAGCTGATTGTCGGCACCAGCGGCGAATACCGCAAATGCGCGATCCTGACGCCGGAATTCGGCTGGAAGTGGATTGCCGATGAAATCGATACGTTTCCCGAGCGCGAGCAGGATCCCTATGATGTGACTCCCGAGCAGGTCCGCTTCGTGAAGGAGAACATCTTCCCCTACTGGAAGGGCAAGTCCGTTGAGGAGGCCTTCCTGTCGAGAATTCCGGACGACACTAAGATCCTGGGCGTCGACACAGGCTTTCTGGACACCGATTCCAAATGGCGCAACGGCGTCGGCGAAATCTCCGCCGACTACATCGATGAGCTCCTGCCTAAGGGCTTCGGCGGCATCCGTGCAGAGGCGCTCGCACACATCGAATCCTTAAGCCCTGCCGTCCCCTTCGAACGCAAAAAAATAGAATTCTACCGTGCCATCGTTCTGATCTGCGACGGGATGATCCGCCTCGGACAGCGGTATGCACAGAAGGCACGGGAAATGGCCGGCGAGGAATCCGATCCGCAGCGGAAGGCAGAGCTGCTCGGCATTGCAGACGTCTGCGATGTGATTCCCGAAAAGGCGCCGCAGACCTTCCGCGAGGCCATTCAGTTCGTGTGGTTTGTTCAGCTCGGCGGAATTCTGTCTGAGAATCCCCTCGCCTGGAACCCCGGCCGCTTCGATCAGTACATGTTCCCCTACTACGAAAAGGACCTCGCAGAAGGACGCATCACGAGGGACGGAGCCCTTGAGCTGATCCAGCTCCTCTGGCTCAAATACAGCGAATGGGCCTGGACCATTTCCAAGAACACCGCCGGCTTTTTTGCCGGCTACACGAATTTTGAAAACCTTACCATCGGCGGCACTAAGGTCGACGGCTCAAATGCGGTCAACGAAATCTCTTACCTGGCCATCCAGGCCACGCGGGAGATCATGACCCACCAGCCGACCCTGAGCTGCCGCATTCAGCCGGACTGCCCTCCGGAGTTCATGGAGGCAGTGACCGAGCTGGTCGCCACCGGGTGCGGCTTCCCCGCCATTCACAGCGACCGGACCGGCTACCAGATGCTCTCCAACCTCGGCTACGATCCGATCGACGCCAGAGACTGGAACAATTGCGGGTGCGTTGTTCCTCACTCCCGGAAGACCTTCCAGTGGACCTCCGCCTGCACCATCAGCTTTGCTGCAGCGCTGGAGTTTGCCCTGAATGAAGGAAAGAGCCGGCTCACCGGCATCCAGGTTTCCGTCCCGGAAAAGGATCCTAAGACCTTCGCTTCCTACGAGGAGCTCCTGGAGGCATGGAAAAAACAGTTCCGCAACCTCGTAAAGCACGGCGTCATCAGCCTTGTCACCGCCCAGGAAATCCACAAGGAAATCGGACAGCGCCCCTTCATGTCCGCCTGCAACGAAAGCTGCATGCAAAAGGGTGCCGATCTCGTCGACGGCGGCGCCAAATACAACATCGGACCGGTCTTCACCGGTGTGGGACTCTCCGTAACCGCCAACTCCCTGGCTGTTATCAAACGCCTCGTCTATGAGGAGAAGGTCACAACGCTCCCCACCCTCATTGATGCCTTAAATGCCGACTGGAACGGCTACGAGGAGCTGCGCCGTCTGGCACTTGCCTGCCCCAAGTACGGCAACGACGATGACTATGTCGATACCATTGCCAGGGATCTCGCCGACTTTTACCGGGAGGAGGTCGTGCAGTACAAGGACATCTACGGCGCACACTTTGTCACCGCGTTTATGGGCATCTCCAACTATCTTCCCACCGGCCGTGTCCTGGGTGCAACGCCGGACGGACGCCGTGCGAAGGAGCCCATCAACGAGGGCGTATCGCCCGTCACCGGCACTGATACCTCGACCTGCCTTGCGGCATTAAAGAGCGCCGCCAAAATCAAGCACGACATGCACAGCGGCGGAACGCTCCTGAACCTGCGGCTCGGGCATGATCTGGTCGCGACCAAGCGCGGGCGCGCCAACCTTGGGGCCATGCTGCAGAGCTATTTTGCCTTAGGCGGCTTTCACGTGCAGTTCAACACGATCTCCAATGAGGTGCTGAAGGACGCGCAGGAGCATCCGGAGAACTATCGGAGCCTCCTGGTCCGTGTGGCCGGCTACAGCGCGCAGTTTACGAATCTGTCAAAACAGATGCAGGATTCCATCATGGCCAGAAATGCGCATGAAGCGTTCTGATGTGCAGGAGGATTTGATCCGTGAAGGGATATGTGATGCAGGTCCAGCCGTTTTCCGTCAATGACGGAAACGGCATCCGAACAACGATTTTCCTGGCGGGGTGCCCTTTGCGCTGCCGCTGGTGCTCCAACCCGGAGGGGTTTTCCGCAAAGCCCCTCGTCGGGTGGTATCAGCGAAAGTGCACCGGTTGCGGCGTCTGCACGCAGGTCTGTCCGAACGGTATCGGCATCGATCTGAATCAGGACCGTGCAAGGTGCACGGGGTGCGGTGCCTGCGCCGAGGCCTGCCCGAACGGTGCACGCGCCCGGATGGTGCGCGTCTGTGACTCGGATGAAATTCTGGCACAGATACGAAGGGATGAGATCTTCTACCGCTTCAGCGGCGGCGGCATCACCTTTTCCGGAGGCGAAGCAACCGCGCAGCCGGCTCTTCTGAATGAGCTGACTGCGCGGATTTACGACATGGGTCTGTCTATGACATTGGAAAGCTGCGGGCACTTCTCCTTCTCTGCCCTGCAGCCGGCACTGGAGCGGCTGGACCTTATTTTCATGGATCTCAAGCTGATGGACGATGCAAAACACCGCCTGTACACCGGCGTATCTAATGCGCAGACCCTGGAGAACATCCAGAACCTCGCCGCCCTTCCTGCCGACGCGGTCATCCGCATTCCGGTCATCGGCGGTGTCAACAACGACGAGGAGAACATTCGTGCCAGCGCCGCTTTTGTCCATGAGCACCTGCCGAAGGCCCAAATGGAGCTGCTCCCCTACCACACCTTCGGAACGGTCAAATACGAAGCCATCGGCATTCCCTACGAGCACGAGGAGTTCTATCGCCCCTCGAAGGAGGAGATGGCGCGTCTCGAAGAGCTCGTCCGTGCGGAGGGCGTAACGATCGTGAGCTTCTCCTGAGCAAATCTGCGTTCTCTTCATTTCTCAGGAGTATCCCATGATGGCGGGGCAAAAGTTTTTTGCCCCCGGCTGCTCACCGGATGCGTGCGGCATCTCAGTCCAGAAACGCCTCGTTCAGCGTCACGCCGAAGTCCCGGGCGATGGCGCGGAGATTGTCGTCCGTGATGGTCTGACGGATCTTGCCGCCGCCCATGGAGAGCACCTTCACATAGATCTCTGCGCTCTTCTCAATGGTGTGCGCCAGGCCGAACGTGATGTCGAAGTCCGGGCCAGAGGCAAAGAGTCCGTGCTGCGCCCAGACGGCCGCCTGATAGGTCTTCATTTTTTCGCTGGTCGCCATGGCAATGTCCGCACCGCCCGGAACCATCCAGGGGCAGACGCCGACGCCCTCCGGGAACACCACCGGGCACTCGGTTGCGCTCTGCCACAATGCGCGGGAGAAATCCCGGTCCGTCAGCGGCAGGATATAGGTCAGCGCAATGACGTTGGTCGCGTGGCAGTGATAAATTACGCGATTTGCGCCGTTCGTGGCCGTTTTCCGGACGCTGTGATTCATGAAGTGGCTCGGGAATTCCGAGGTCGGCTTAGCCCCCTCCGCAAGTCCCCAGACGATGCGCCAGCTGTCGCCCTTATCATTAATCTCCACGATACCGATGCTGTGAACCGGATCCGGCTCCACATTGCGGAAGAACTTGCCGGAGCCGGTGGTGATGAAGTACTCTCCCGAAAGGTTTTCCGCCTGTACCCCCATCTTCACCCATTCGCGCGGCGCTTCGTCAAAATACGGACGGCATGCCGCCACATCCTCCCCGGTCATGCGGTAGGTCAGGTTCCCGCCGTTTCTCTCATGCCAACCCTGCAGCCATCCATCATTGCACATCCGCATGAATCCCTGTACACATGCAGCATCATAAATTGCAGACATTTTTTCTCCTCTCCATTCCTTTCCAAATACGTAACGATTCAGAGCCCATTCGGTCGTTTCTTCGTATCCGTCACGCACATCCCCGTCCGGGAAAGCACGAACGCCATTTGCTCTTCACCGTGTAATCACATCCACCGGCACGTTGAAGATCTTCGCGACCTTCAGAATGGTATCGATGTGACGGCCGCTCGCCGCTGCCATATGGTGCGTCGGTCCCGCCTCGCTCCAGCGGTTGCAGAACTCGCGGGCACCGCAGGCAAAGCGCGTTCGCATGTTCGTGTCACCGAAGGTAAAGATCGGTCCCTCCTCGTTGATGCCCTCTGCCGCCACGAATTTAAAGTGTCCGTCCTTGTCCTGTGTGATGCCAAGATAGGTCACCGGTCCCAGGTGCGGATAGAACTGGGTGAGGTATCCGCCGCCTGTTTTGCCGTGGAAAACAGGGACGATCTTCATGGTCGGCTTCTTGGCCGAGATGTCTGCATCGCCCGAGCCGGAATGGCCGATGATGCAGATGTCCTCGTTAAAATCAATGGAATACATCTCGCTGAGCTGCCCGCAGCCGGCGATGGTCTTTAAGATGGACATGGCCATCGCGACCTTGATGTCTCCCTCTACCGCGCAGGCAACGCCCTGCCTGATCAGCATGGAGAAGGCGGGAATCAGCATGGAATCCAGAACGCCCGCCTTTCCCTGGGCATAGCCGTCGTAATGGGAGGCGATAAAGGCAATTTTCTCCTCCTTGACCCACTGCTCGAAGGCAACAATGTACCGGGCCATGTCCCAGACCTTCTCAATGGTGCCGCCGCCCTCGATGTCGAATGTATCCAGGATATCCTGCGCCTTTTCGCGAATAGCCGCTTCGTCCCCAATGTTGTCTGCAATGGCCCACATCTTCTCCCAGTCAAACTGCTTGGTGTAGAGCCACATGCGGTTGTACAGATTGGTCTCATCGATATACAGATCCATCATACCCGGATACGGCCGTCCGATCTGTGCCAGGTTCGTATCGCGGAAGCGCCGCCGCACCTGGGCCGCGCGGCACCAGTCCTCCAGCTCAGCCTGTACCGCAGGATCTCCGCCCTCCACCACGCCGGTGATCACCGCATGGCGCTTGCCGGCGCGTTCGAGGTCCGCCACCATCTCGCCGACAGCGCCGCAGGCATACAGCTCGCCGAGCCACGTCGGCGTATCCGTTGCGGCATAATCGGGCGCCTTCTTTTTCTGCACGTTGACGAGCACCACCGGAACGTCCAGGTCCCGGACTGCCGGCAGCATGTTGTATGACGTTGCATAGGTCAATAGCTGCAGGATCACCAGATCCACATCCGCCGCACGGAACTTATCGCCTGCTGCCATGGACAGCTCCTTCGTCGTGACGATGCCGCCGTCAATGACCTCGACGGTATCCGGGAGCGATTCCCGGAAGGCCGCATACTGGCTCTCGAATTCCGGAACCAGCGAGGGAAACTGCGGGAGATACGCGCCCAGCGCGATGGCGAACACGCCGACGCGGGCTTTTGTCTCCACCAGATTATGTACCAGCATATGATTTCCTCCTTGCACTTATTTTGAATTCTGCGGCAGGAACTCCTTCATCTCGAAGCTCTCTCGGATGGCTGCCCTTGCCTCCGGAAGATCCCGGAAGATTCCTGCGTGAATGAACTGGACCAGAAGATTTCCCAGTGCCGTCCCCTCCGTCGGGCCGGCCAGCACCGGCAGCCCCGCAGCATTTGCCGTCTGCTGATTCAGGTACTCGTCCTGACTGCCGCCGCCCACAATGTTCAGACTCGTGTATGTTCTGCCCGTCAGCTTCTGCAGCGTATCCACCGCCCGCCGGTAATCCTGCGTCAGCGAATTGTACACGCACTGCATCACCTCGCCGGTTGTCGCAGGAACCGGCTGTCCGCTCTCCCGGCAGGCTGCCTTCACCTCGCCGATCATCGATGCCGGTGCGAGGAACCGGTTCTCGTCCGGATCCACGCAGCTGCCGAAATCCTCCGCCTCTCTTGCTGCCGCAATCAGCTCCGGAAAGCCAGGCCTTACACCCGTCTCTTCGCCGAGCTCGCGGCGAATCGACTGGATCATCCACAGACCCATGATGTTCTTCAGATATCGGTAGCGGTACGCATACCCGCCCTCATTGGTAAAGTTCGCCGCGCAGCTCGCAGGACCGGTGATGGGCATCTTATTCTCCACGCCCAGAAGGCTCCAGGTCCCGCTGGAGAGATACACCGCATTCTCGTCCCGCGCCGGAACCGCCAGAAATGCCGAGCCGGTGTCGTGCGTTGCCGGCAGGATTACCTCTGCATCAAATCCTACCTCTTCCCGAATCGAATCCGTAAAATGCCCCAGCACAGTCCCGGGCATCTGCAGCTTGTGGAAAATATCCTGCGGCAGTCCCAATCTCTCCATCAGCTCCCGGTCCCAGTCCCTGCCGGAGGCGCTGACCAGTGCCGTCGTGCTGGCGTTGGTGTATTCGTTTGCCTGCACGCCGCACAGGATGTAATTCAGATAATCCGGGATCATCAGGAAGCTCCGTGTTCTTTCCAGATACTCCGGATGCTCGCGCATGAGTGCCGTCAGCTGATAAACCGTATTAAACGGCTGGTATTGGATGCCGGTGCGGGCGTAGTGCTCTTCAAAGGAAAGGCCGTGCTCCCTTTCCAGGAGCTCTCTCATTCCGTTTGTCCGCTCGTCGCGGTAGGCCACCGCATCCCCGATCCGGTGACCCTGCTCATCCAGCAGAACAAAGTCCACCGCCCAGGTGTCGATGCCGACGGTTTCCGGCGAAAAGCCGGCCGCATGTGCTGCCTTCAGTCCCTGCACCACTTCCCGTTCCAGGTTTTCAATATCCCAGCAAAGATGGCCGTTTTTCCTGCCGACGCCGTTCTCAAAGCGGTAAACCTCCTGCAGGCTTATTTTCCCTTCGTTTACCGTTCCGATGATGTGGCGGCCGCTGGATGCCCCGATGTCAATTGCCAGAAAGCACTTCTGCATGTTCCTTCTCCTCTTCCTGCCCTTTTCTGTATTCCTCGACGCACCGCGCAATCGTCCGCATGACGAGCTCGGTATCCAGCGGCTTGGCCAGATGCTCATTCATCCCGGCCTTTTTGGCTGCAATCCGGTCCTCCGCAAAGGCGCTGGCCGTCATGGCAATGATCGGGACCGCTGCGGCGTCGGGCCGGTCCATGGCGCGGATGACCTTGGTCGCTTCATGCCCGTTCATCACCGGCATCATGACATCCATCAGAATTGCATCAATCGCATACGGCCTGCTCCCCGCAAAGGCTGCTGCAGCCTCCTTGCCGTTTGCTGCCTCCAGGACCTCTGCTCCCTCCTCCTGAAGGAGGAACCGCGCAATCTCCATATTCAGTGCATTGTCCTCTGCCAGCAGGATCTTAAAGCCCCGGATCGACACCGTTTCCGGTTCCTTTTCCTCCGAGGCATCGCACGGCGCAGTCTTATTGATTTCAAACGGAACGATCACATCAAAGGTCGAGCCGACGCCCTTTTCGCTTTCCACCGTGATGGTGCCGTTCATCTTATCCACAAGGCTCTTGGTGATTGTCATGCCGAGGCCGGTTCCGCCGTACTCCGAGCGGGCGGTTGAGTCCTCCTGCTCAAACGGGTCAAACAGATGCTCCAAAAACTCCGGTGACATGCCGATCCCGGTATCCCTGCATTTGAATTCAATATAAGCCGTATCCCCGTCACAGGAGACCTCGCGGCAGGTGACATAGATCTTCCCGTTGTCCTTGTTGTATTTGATCGCATTGCTGAGAATGTTCGTCAGAATTCTCTTGTAGTGGACCGGGCTGCCGATCAGCCGGAAGTGCGGCGTTTTGCAGTCCACCTCCACGATTTCGATCCCGCGGCTCTCCGCCTGCTTGACAATCAGCGTGAATACGCTTCTGGAAATCGCCAGCAGATCCATCGGCACGTGCTCCAGAACGATCTTCCCGGATTCGAGCTTGTTCATGTCCAGCACTTCATTGATCAGCTCCAGCAGGACCTGTGCGGATTCCTTCAGCTTCCTCTGGCAGTCGTCCCGCTTATCCAGATCCGTCCGGTAGCGCTCCGCAATATCGATCATTCCCATAATGCCGTTGAGCGGCGTGCGGATATCGTGACTCATCCGCAGGAGAAAATCCGTCTTGGCCCGGTTCGCGCGCTCTGCCTCCTGCTTGGCCGCCAGCAGCCTTTTCCGGTACTCCTCCTCGAATTCCCTTCGTTTTTCCTCCTGTGCCCGGTGCTCCTCGATGATCGAATCAATGATCTGGAAGCCGGCCACCACATTGGACGTATCGTCAATTCTGCGGAAGTCATACTGATAATGATGGATGACGCCGTTCTCGATGCTGCGGTAGGTGCCGGTGCACGCATCCTGCCCGGCAAATACTCTCCGGAGATGTTCGACGTTCAGTGCCTCTTTTACTCTCTCCTTATCCTCCGGGTGGACATTTTCCTCGATCCACCGCTTTATGACCGCATCGAAAGAGAACGTCTGCCCACAGACATCCCGGACAGCCCGTACATCATAGTTGTCGGCAAGCCGTATCACTCTCGCCGTGCCCTCATCCATATTCGCGATGAATACATTCCGATAGTTTCTGGATAAGGTGTTGGTAATGGCCGTCTGCTCCGCCAGGATCGCATCCTTTTCCTTCTGCTCGCGAACGACTGCGTCTACGTCATAATGATAGCCCCGCAGTACATATCCGCCCTCGATCTGCCGTCCCGTTCCTCCGCAGCGCACATACCGCTCTCCCAGGACAGGATGGCGCCAGAGATACGTATTTTCGCTCCGGCCGTTGAGCTTCATTTCCTCTACACTCTCCAGCACGGACAAAAGCGCACCGGGCACTATATTGGAAAACCACGCATCATAGGTTTCCTCCGCCGTCAGCTCCCTGTCCTCAATGCCCAGCAGCTCCTTCATCAAGGCGTCCGCCTCCATCGCAGGTGCCTTCCCGTCCATCAGATAGATGCTCCAGGTTCCCATTCGGGAGGCAGCGAAAATATCGCGCATCTCATCCAGCTTCTCATAGCTCCTCGTGATCTCCTTCTGTACGTTGATCACGTCCTCTATGTTCCGGAAGCCGGCGATCAGCTTCAGCTCCTCACCGGACCCGGAGATGCGGATGAAGAGGCAGCTGTAGTGCTTTTTCCTGCCGTCCCGGATCACACGATAATGGAGCTCCAGCTTCTTCCTGCCGTCGGCGAAGCTGCGCATCATCGCCTCCGGCAGCACAACCGCCAGGAACCGCTCTCTGTCCTCTTCGTGAACACGCCTGTCTGCATAGCTTCGGAACAGCTGTGAGTAGCAGAAGCTCTCCGGAATCTCCCCCGCTTTATCCCGGATTGCTCGGTCAAGCTTGACAACGGAGGCCCTGTCCTTCTCCGGCTCCAGCAGGTAAACCGCCGTATAATCATCCGCAAGCGCCATGATCATATTCCGCGATTCCTCCGCAGCCCCGGCCGGGAAGCCCGAATTTTTCGTTGTATTCATACGCAGATCCCTCCTGGTGTTCCCCTTTTGTCATCGGCTCAACGATGCCGCTTCCTTCTTGGCCGCGGCGCCTTCTGCCGGCAATCCGCATGACCTTCCGCAGACTCGGTACAACGCCCGCAGAACAGCTGGCGATGCCCTTACAGGCAGCTCTTCAGAATCTGCAGGAGCCGTTTCATGTCCACCGGCTTTGCAACATGATCGTTCATGCCGGCATCCAATGCCTTCTGCCGATCCTCCGTGTACGCGTTTGCTGTCAGCGCAATGATCGGAATGGTATTGGCATCCTTCCGGTCCATTTTCCGGATGGCTCTGGCTGCTTCATAGCCGTCCATCTCCGGCATCATGATGTCCATCAGGATGAAATCAAAGTTCCCCGGCTCTGACTCCCTGAAAGCCTCCACCGCCTTTCGGCCGTTCTCTGTGATCACGGCCTCCATTCCTGCATCCTCCAGTACGAACTGCAGGATTTCGGCATTCAGCACATTGTCCTCTGCCGCAAGGACCCGTTTGCCCTTCAGGCTCTCCAACGAAACAACGGCTCCCTCCTCCGGCTGCTCCTGATAGTCTGCATCGATGTCAAAGGGAAGGATCACCGTGAAACGGCTCCCCTCTCCGATCCGGCTCTCAAGACGGATGCTCCCGTCCATGGCATCCACCAGCCGCTTTACGATGGAGAGCCCCAGACCGGTTCCCTTCAGCTCTCCGTGCGTATTCTGATTCTCCTGGGAGAACGCATCAAAGGCATGCTTCTGGAACTCCTCGCTCATGCCGATTCCCGTATCCTCTACCATAAATTCACAGGTGATCGTACGCTCCGTCTGCTTCAGGATCTGCGCCCGCACAGCCACGCTTCCGCCCGGCCGGTTGTACTTGATGGCATTCCCGATGATGTTCATGAAGATCTGCCGCAGATGCAGCGGACTGGTAAACACGCGGGGCGGATCAAACGTCTCCATGCCGGATATATCCAGCGTGATTCCCTGCTCGTTTGCCTTGGCTTCCAGTATGTCCTTGCAGTTGTCGATGGTTTCCCGCAGGTAGACCGACTCCCTCACGAGGTATACCTTGCCGGATTCCAGCTTGCTCATGTTCAGCACATCGTTGATGAGTGAGAGCAGATACTCCGAAGCCATATGGATCTTCCGGTGGTATTTGCGGATCATTTCCGGATCATCGACAAACCGGTCGGAAATGTCCAGCAGACCGATGATGCCGTTCATCGGCGTACGGATATCGTGGCTCATCCGCGTGAGGAAATCGCTCTTGACCTCATTGGAGAGCCGCAGCTCTTCGTTCTTGATCCGCATTTTACGTACATAATAGATGCCGCAGCACAGCAGCACCAGTGCAGCGGAGAACGCAGAGAAAATCATAACCGCCTGGATCGGATAGGTCTGGATGAACAAAGCGACCGACATCCGGTCAACATGAACGCTCCCCTCATCCAGGTAGCTTGTTTTCTCGGCGTCCGAGAGACTGTCAATATAAGAATTAAACAGCTGGAGGAGCTCCAGGTCGCATTTCTGCGACAGCGCCACACAGATGTTCTGAGTTTCTCCGGCCAGCAGCGTCACACAAAGGGCGCTGTGCTCATCATGCGTGTAATATTCCAGGATGGACCGGTCTCCGATCGCCGCATCGGCCTCCCCTGTCTGCACCGCCTGCAGGCATTCCTGCGTGTTGTCGTACAGCTTCACCTCCCGGTATCCGGAGGTGTCCACCATCGATTCAACGCCGCTCACAACGGCCGCCGTATCCATCTTCGCATCGGACTCACGGTATGCCAGAAGGAAATTGGATTCCATGATCGTCTCGCTGGTGACAAAGCCGATGGACGTGCAGTATTCGGATGTAAACGGCACGCCGATCAGCATATCGTAATCGGACTGTGAGAGCTTCTCCTCTGCCTCCTCACGGTTCCGGCAGAAGGTATATTCCGCGGTCATATTCCCCTGCGCCGCAAAGCTGTCGATGATGGAGACCAGCATGCCGACGGCCTGTCCGTCCCTCTGGAACACATATGGGCCGTCATTATCCACGCACAGCACATGCAGTGTGCCTACGGACTCCAGATATGCCTTCTGCGAATCGGTAATTGCAAATTCGGAATCCGCTCTGCCGAAGTATTTCTCGAACAGCCCACTTTGAAAATTCGGCTGTACCTGATTCAGCCGTGCAATGGCATCGTCCAGCTGCTGCGTCAGTGCGGTGTTCCCCTTGGCGGATACAAAATAATAGGGTCTTGGAGCAAACCGCTTCACGATCCGTGTTCCACCTACCGGTGAGAGGGACACGCCGCTGATCACGTCCACCTCCCCACTTTTGAGCGCTGCCAGAAGTGCCTCGTCATCGTCATAGCAGGCAATCGTATAATCCGCCTTCTGTGCGTCCAGGTAGTCCCGGACCTCCGCATTCCTGCTCTTTGCCTTTGTCAGCAGCCCGACGCGAAGGGGCTTCTGCAGGAAGATATTGTCGTTCCCAAGGCTGCTGGTGCTCAGCGCACAGAGCGTGGTATACACCGAGCCGTAGCTTAATTCCGGATATTCGAACTCCTCCTCCGTGGAGTCGAGCTTCAGAAAGGGGCCCAACAGGTCCACCTTTCCTGCCTGCAGATCCCGGATGGCATCCTCCAGTGCCCGGTTCTCATCCTCCGCCTCATACCGCACATATTCCAGCTTCCATCCGGTGAATTCCGACAGCTTCTCCAGATATTCGTAGTTGTAGCCGGTCGGGCTGCCGTTCTCCTTATATTCGCTGATCCCTTCCTGCACCGGAAACGCCACGCGGACCGTCTGTCCCTCCGGCTCCTGCGCGGCAGCCGGCAGACTCAGCAGCAGGCTCATGCAGACGACCGCAAAAATCATGCACAGCAGTCCGTATACGTTTCTGATTCTGTCCATTGGTTTTATCTCATCCATACCCTGTCCGGCACCGTCGTTACTGTACCGACGCCAGCCAGCGACGGGTCCTGGCGCTTGGCTGGCGAGTGTACTGTTACGCACCTTCCCTTGTCATATGTTTCCAATTATACGCTCCCCCACAGTTTTTACACTACCTATGATATTATGATGACCAGGTTTCATAGGACCAAACGTAGCAGTACACTCGCCAGAACCCGTCGTGGCTGGCAGCTGTACAGTAGCGCGATATCAAGAACGAGGAGAAATTATGCTGAATTTTGCGAGTGATTATACCGAAGGGTGCCATCCG
>CAVJLL010000059.1:0-13156 GCA_963650385.1 Clostridium sp. CAG:508
TGTCTGCATGGAGTATAATCTATACAGATATTTTCACATTGTAGCACGGTAAAGCACGGACGCAAGCGGTTTGCGAGGAACACATGAGCACCTCCATCCCGGCCGCTTCCCCGTAGGCTTTTCCATCGTCTGTCAACTGAAACGCGTGAAAGGAGGACATTCGTATGCGTATGAGAAAGAGCATTGCACTTTTGCTGTCAGTCATCCTGCTGCTGAGTCTGGCAGGCTGTCAGAAGACGGCATCATCGGAGACTTCATCCTCGGAGGCGGCGTCATCGGAGACAGCATCAACGGAGACAACATCCTCAGAGGATGCATCGCCGGAAACGGCATCTTCCGATACAGCATCGGTACAGGTCAAAACAGTTTCTGCAAACGATACGGAGGTGGACTATATGGTATTCGGAACAGGAGAAAAGGCATTTGTGATCATTCCGGGGCTGTCGGTGCACAGCGTGATGGGACTGGCAGATTCTGTTGCGGAGGCGTACAAGGACTTTACGGAGGAGTACACCGTTTATCTGTTCGACCGTCCGCAGGATCTGGCAGAGGGTGTCACGATCCGGGACCTTGCCGATGATACGGCAGCAGCCATGGAGGCACTGAACATCAAGGACGCCTGTGTCTTCGGCGCATCCCAGGGCGGCATGATTGCACAGTACCTGGCCATTGACCATCCGGAGCTGGTGAACAAAATGGTCCTGGGCTCCACGCTGTCAAAGCCGAACGATACGTTTCTGGAGGTTGTGAACCAGTGGCTGTCACTGGCAGAGGATAAGGACGAAGAGGGCCTTCTGGAGGCATTTGTCGACGAAGTGTATTCGGCAGGCACACTGGAGGCCTATCGCGATGTGATGATCTCGTCAAACCGCGGGATTACGGATGAGGAGTATGAGCGGTTCATCCGGCTCGCGAAGGCCTGCCTGACCTTTGACTGTTACGACGAGCTCTCTCAGATACAGTGCCCGGTACTGGTGCTGGGATCGGAAGGAGATAAGGTGGTAACGCCGGAGGGCTCCAGAGAGATCGCCGCTGCGCTGCCGCAGAGCGAGCTGTACATGTATGACGAGAGTTACGGACACGGCGTCTACGACGAGGCACCGGATTACAAGCAGCGCTGCATGGACTTTTTTGCGGACCGCTGAAGGATTAGGGTATCAGTTGGCAGCAGAAGACCCTTTGCTCCCAGCATCATTCTGTATGCTTCGAACGCTGCCTAGAAGCGCGGCGAGATACTGCCGGTTCACCCGGAGAAAGAGAGCGGCGTCCTCCGCCGGAATGGAGCTGTAGAACCGATCCTCTGCGGCAATCAGGACGCCGGCCGTGCGTTCTGCATAGCTCTGTCCGTCTGCCGTCAAAGAGACCAGCGTGCTGCGCCGGTCCTGCCTGGTGACGAGCAGGACACCCTGCCGCTGCAGCCGCTTCACCGAGGTGTTGATGGTGGATTTGGGTTCACCGGTTTCATGGTAGAGGACGGACTGCCGGCAGGTGCCGTCGTGCGCCAGCAGCGTATACAGCACCAGAAAGTCCGCATCGGACATGCCGCAGGCCGCGGCAAAATCGTGATAGGCATTGTATATCAGCCCGATCAGCTGATTGAATTCCTTCATTGTAGAGTTCATAGACCCTCCATAGCGGTCGGCAGCCCAACCGGAGCCTGCACTCAATGTGCCCGGCCGCCCGCGGACATCACCGGGACAGGCCTGGCAGGCTTAATAGTTGTATTTTGCCTGATAGTGCTTCAGGCACCACCCCGTCAGGAACAGCGCAAGCCCCTCCGCCAGAATGTTGGCCGACCACACACCGTTGAGCCCCAGGACCAGCGGCAGCAGGAGAATGGCCAGGAGCTGGAAGATAAGAGTCCGGCCAAAGGAGATCAGCGCGGAAATCATGCCGTCGTTCAGGGCGGTAAAGAAGGAGGATCCCCAGATATTAAAGCCCATCAGCAGGAAGGTAAAGATAAAAATACGGAAGCCATGGACCGTCAGCGCCAGAAGATCGGCATCGTAGCTGACGAAAATCATCGCGAGGGGCCTCGCAAAAATCTGTGCCAGGACCGTCAGAAGGACGGAGCAGGCACCGATGATGCCGAGGCCCTTTCTGCGCAGTCCGCGCAGCTCCTCATGATTGCCGGCGCCGTAGTGATAGCTGACAATGGAGGCGCTGCCCATCGAATAGCCGACGAATACCGCAGCAAAAATAAAGAACACGTACATGATCACGCCGTAGGCCGCAACGCCGTTCTCCCCAGCCAGCTTCATCAGCTGCTTGTTGTAGAGCATGGTTACAAAGCTGGACGATAGGTTCGTCATCAGCTCGGAGGAGCCGTTCAGGATCACCTTGCCGATGGCGGAAGGGGCCCAATGTGTTTTCCCGAGGTGGAGCGGGCTGCTCCCCGGAAGGATGAAATAAATCAGAGGAAGAAGACCGCCGATGCACTGGCTGATGACAGTCGCTGCGGCGGCGCCGGTGACGCCCATGGAGAAAACCGCGAGAAACACGCCGTCCAGCACCATGTTCGTGAGACCGGCTGCTACCGTGACAGCAAGGCCCAGGTGCGGCTTTTCGGCTGCAATCAGGAAATTCTGGAAGAAATACTGCAGCATGAAGGAGCATTGGCCGAGCATCAATATGCGGCCGTAGGCAATGCAGTACGGGAGCATCGCATCGGTAGCACCCAAAAGAACGGCAACCGGCCGGAGGGTCAGAAAGCCGATCACCGACAAAATGACGCCGACCGCCAGCAGTACATAAACCACCAGAGAGAAAATCTCATTGGCCTCCTCGTGTCGTCCCTGTCCGCGGACCATGGATACCAGTGCAGTTCCGCCGCTTCCGAACATGAATCCGATGCCGCCGAACATCATCGTATAGGGCAGGATCAGGTTCACGGCCGCAAAGGCGGTTGCACCTGCATAGTTGGACACAAAAAATCCATCCACGACGCCGTAGATGGATGTAAAGATCATCATGGCGATGGAAGGAAGCGTGAAGCGAAGAAGCTTACGGATTGTGAAGTGCTCGGACAGCTGAATCTGCTGCATGAAAAGGACCTCCTGACAGTGCTGAGTACAAAACGTACGAAATCGTACAATTGAAACGAGGGAAAATATAGTACGAAATCGTACAATTGTCAAGCACAGACAGGTCCTGTCGCCTGGCTGGCGTCCGTACAGTAACAATCTGCTCTGGCGGTATCACAAAATCTGCTCTGGCGGTTGACAGACTCCGCGATCTTTATTAACGTATACAATTATACAGATCGAGCTTTCAAACTGCACCACTGCAGCAAAGCAGAGCGGCGGGGAGGAGTACTTTCTGTATGCAGTTGTACACAGCTAAAGGAGGACATTATGAAAAAGACCAGCAAGCTTTTGGCAGGAATGCTGGCAGGCGTCATGGCCGCGTCCCTGGCCGCCTGCGGCAGCAGCTCCTCGGGATCTTCTTCTGACAGCACGAGCGCAGGAACAGAGAGCTCCAGCGCATCGGCAGATGAGAAGGTGACTTACCGGACTCTGTATTCCGGCGAGGTGCAGACATTGAATTACCTGACGACCAGCACGACCAATGATTACGCGATCAGCGCGAACATCATCGACTGTCTGGTGGACTATGATTCCTACGGCAACATCATCCCGGGCCTGGCAGAGAGCTGGGAGTCCAACGATGATATGACCGAGTGGACCTTCCACATCCGCAAGGGTGCCAAGTGGGTCGACAACACCGGCAAAGAGGTTGCCGATGTAACCGCCAATGACTGGGTTGCAGCAGCCCGCTACGTGAACAACGCGGCGAACGAGTCGGACAACCAGTACATGTATGACACCGGTGCTGTGGTTCACAACGCACAGGCTTACTACGATTACACTGCATACATGATCGCCAGCGAGGACGGCACGAAGACAACGGACGAGGACGGAAACGAAATCGAGCCGGTGGATGAGGTAAAGGCAGAGGATATCGGCGTTACGGCGACCGATGACTACACGCTGGTCTACACACTGGATGTTCCCTGCTCCTTCTTTACCAGCATTGTTTCCTATACATCCTACATGCCGGTTTCCCAGGCCTGCCTGGATGAGTACGGCGATTCCTTCGGACTCGACAATGAGAGCCTCTGGTACAACGGCGCATACGTCCTGGATACCTATGAGCCGCAGGAGAAGCACGTACTGGCCAAGAACGCGTCTTACTGGGACAAGGACAACGTGTACATCGATGAGATCGTTTCTACCTACAACGCAGATGCATCCAGCGTAGAAGCGAACATGTACAAGAACGGCGAGATCGACTACGCGAGCATCAGCGCAGACCTTCTGGATTCCTGGCTGAACGACGATGCCGTCAAGGATCAGGTGCACGGCTCCCGTCCGTCCAACTCCTTCAGCTACTTCTATGCATTCAACTTCGATCCGGAGTTCGATGCAGAGTACGAGCCGGAGAACTGGAAGATCGCTGTTAACAACGAGAACTTCCGCAAGGCTCTGATGGCTTCTCTGGACCGCGTAAAGGCACTGACCGTCAGCGAGCCCTACAACCCGGAAAGCCTTCTGAACAACTCGGTAACGCCTGCAAACTTTGCAGCAGCTGCCGGCAAGGACTACACACAGTATGATGCACTGGCCGACATCACGAACGGCGACAGCTTCGATGCGGCAAAGGCCGTTGAGTATCGCGACAAGGCCAAGGAAGAGCTGACAGCAGCAGGCTGCACCTTCCCGATCAAGGTCCTGATGCCTTACAATCCTTCCACGACCAACTGGGACAAGGAGTGCCAGGTTGTGGAGCAGCAGATGGAAGGGGTTCTTGGCTCTGACTTCATCGATATCATTGTTGAGGCAGGTCCGGAGACCGGATTCCTCTCTGCAGTACGCCGCAGCGGCAAGTATGCATTCATGAAGTGCAACTGGGGCGCTGACTACGCAGATCCGCAGACCTGGGCTGAGCCGTTCGGCGAAGGCAACAACTACAACTTCTGGGATACCTCTGAGGATTCCGAGACACAGGCTGTCTACAAGGAGTGGAGCGATAAGGTAGCAGAGGCTTCTGCAATCTACGACGATGATGAGGCGCGCTACACCGCATTTGCTGAGGCAGAGAGCATCCTGATCAACCACGCAATCATCGTTCCGTACAGCATTTCCCTCGGCGACGGCTATGTCGTTTCCAAGCTGAACCCGTTTGAGGGTGAGTATGCTCCCTACGGTGTTGCAACCCAGAGATACAAGTATCAGCACTTAAGCGACACATCCATGAGCATGGATGAGTTCAAGGCAGCGATGCAGCAGTGGGAAGAGGAGAGAACCGCTTCTCTGGAGACGGCTGCAGAGTGATTGCAGGCTGATTTGCAGCAGCGATTAAGATCTGTTTAAGAGACAATCTATTTAAAAGACATTCATTTGATGCACATAAGAAAATGATGCCGGAGACCAAATGCCTTTGGAGCCGGTGATCAGGACAGCAAGACCGAGTGCATCATGCTTCCGGCAGGCGCTGACAAGGCACCTGTCGGATTTCGATTGCAGCAGGCTGCAGTCAGAATACTTGAAAAGCAAGGAATCATTTGCCCGGAACGGAGGTCCCCTTTGAGCAAGTACATTCTAAAACGCCTTTTGCACTCTCTGATCACATTGTGCATTGTCATCACCATCGTGCTGCTGCTGCTGCGCAAGATGCCCGTGGAAGGGTATTTCAACAACTACGAGAAGATGTCGCAGACGCAGATCAACGTCACGCTGCAGAAGCTCGGACTCAAGGATCCGGCACCGGTGCAGGTGGTAAAATACTTCGGTCAGGTTTTAAAGGGCGACCTTGGAACCTCTAACAAGTACCGCGAGGGCTATCCGATTGCCAAGATCATTGCCAAGAAGGCACCCATTTCCATCAAAATGGGACTTCTGGCGGAGCTGATCTCGCTGGCGCTGGGCCTTCCGCTCGGAATTGCCATGGCCAAATCCACGAGAAGCAAGTGGAAGCTGTGGGACAAGTTCGGCACCGTCCTCATCGTCATCGTGCAGGCTGTTCCCTCGGCCGTTTATCATCTGCTCATTCAGCTCTACGGCAGTGAGCTTCTGGGCGTCTCGATGCTCTTCGATGAGAGCAACTGGCTGACCTGGATTCTCCCTGTTTTCTCCCTTTCCATCGGAAATATTGTCTATTACGCCATGTGGCTGCGCCGGTACATGGTGGATGAGGCCAACAAGGACTACATCCGCCTGGCAAGAGCCAAGGGTGTTCCGGAAGGAAAGATCAGCAGAACGCACGTGTTCCGCAATGCCTTCGTTCCGCTCGTGCAGTACATCCCCAACTCCATTCTGTTCACATTGATGGGCTCCCTGTATGTGGAATCCCTGTATTCGATCCCCGGCATGGGAGGTCTCTTGGTGCAGGTGATCAAGATTCAGGACAACACCATGGTGCAGGCGCTGGTCGTTATTTATGCCGGCATCTCCGTCATCGGGCTTCTCCTGGGTGACATCCTCATGGGCCTTGTGGATCCCAGAATCAGCTTCACGAAAAAGGAGGGCGCAAGAGCATGACCATCCGCGGCGAAAAAGAAAAACAGCTGGAAAATGCGCTGACAGAAAACCTGAAAAAGGAGCTTTCTCCCTACGAGCGGTATAAGGACCTTCCGGAGGAGGAGCTCTTTGCGGAGGCGGAGTCGGACGAGAAGAACGCCGAGCGCGGCGGGTATTCCAACTACTCCTACTGGGGAGCGACGCTCCGCGCCTTCTTCAAGAACAAGGCGGCCGTGTTCTTCCTGGTCGTGATCATTGCCGTGCTGGCATTTACCTTCATCCAGCCGATTCTTCCTAACCAGAGAAGTCCGAAGACCATCAACAACGATCCGGAAACCGGCATTCAGATCATCAATCACCAGCCGGATTCCGAGTACTGGTTCGGAACGAACTCCATCGGACAGGACCTGTGGGCCAGAACCTGGGCCGGCACGAGAACGTCCCTTGGCATCGGCTTTGCAGTGGCGGCCTTTGAGGCGGGCTTCGGCACGCTGATCGGACTGTTATGGGGATATGTCCGCAAGCTGGACACGTTCTTTACAGAGCTCTACAACATCTTCGACAATGTGCCGCAGACGCTCGTTTTGATCTTGATTTCCTACATCATGAATCCGAGCGTGGGAACCATTATTTTCGCATTGTGCCTGACCGGATGGCTCTCCATGGCGCGCTTTATCCGCAACATGGTTGTCATCATCCGCGACCGGGACTATAACCTGGCATCCCGGTGCCTTGGTACGACCACCGGCCGCATCGTGACGAAGAACCTTCTGCCGTACCTGGTTTCGGTCATTGCGCTGCGCATATCGCTGGCCATCCCCTCGGCCATCGGCAATGAGGTGTTCGTGACCTACATCGGCATCGGACTTCCGACCGACATTCCGTCCCTCGGAAACCTGGTACAGGCCGGCCGTCTTCTGATGAGCCAGCCAGAGCTGCGCTATCAGCTCCTGTTCCCGACGGCAATTCTGGCCATCATTACGATCTCGATGTACATCGTAGGAAACGCCTTTGCAGACGCAGCGGATCCGAAGAACCACATGAACTGATGCACCGCCGGTGAATGGGAGGATATTATGAGCACAAATACGACATCATCCGGCCGGGAGGTGCTCCTCTCGGTAAAGGATCTGGACTTTCAGTTTACCCTCCGCGGTCAGGTGCTGCATGCACTGCGCGGCATTTCACTGGACGTTTATAAGGGAGAGAGCCTTGCCATTGTCGGCGAGTCCGGCTCGGGCAAATCGGTCTTTGTATCGACGCTGATGGGCCTCAATGCCTCCAACGGACGAATTACCGGAGGCAGTATTTCATACGACGGAAAGGATCTGACCAAACTTCATACCAATGAAGAGTGGCTGCAGATCCGCGGCAAACGGATCGCCATGGTCATGCAGGACCCGATGACGTCCCTCAATCCGTTGAAGACCATCGGCTACCAGATTCAGGAGGCGGTGGAGCTCCATCAGAACCTGCGCGGCGAGGAGGCCCGAAAGGCCGTATACGAGCTCCTCGAGGACGTCGGCATCAGCGATCCCGAGCGGCGCTACCGGCAGTACCCGCACGAATTCTCGGGCGGCATGCGCCAGCGCGTAGTCATCGCCATCGCCGTTGCCTGCCGGCCCCAGATTCTGATCTGCGATGAGCCGACGACGGCACTGGACGTGACGATCCAGGC
The DNA here is from genome assembly GCA_963650385.1 of Clostridium sp. CAG:508. Taxonomy (GTDB): domain Bacteria; phylum Bacillota; class Clostridia; order Lachnospirales; family Lachnospiraceae; genus CAG-791. The sequence continues at coordinate 8,197 of CAVJLL010000059.1, forward strand.
ACAGATCCTTGGCATTCTGAAGGACATGAAGGCCAAATATGACCTGACGACCATTTACATCACGCACGATCTGGGCGTTGTCGCCAACGTGGCCGACCGGATCGCTGTCATGTACGCCGGCGATTTCGTGGAGATCGGCAGCTGCAACGAGGTCTTTTACGATCCGAGACACCCCTATACCTGGGCACTGCTCTCGAGCCTTCCGCAGCTGGGCATCAAGGGGCAGGATCTGTACACGATTGTCGGAACGCCTCCGAATCTGTTCATGGAGGTGCACGGCGACGCCTTTGCTGCGCGTAACCCCAGACCTTTGAAGATTGACTTTGTAAAGCGCCCTCCGATGTTCGAGGTGACGCCGACGCACTACGCAAGAACGTGGCTCCTGGATCCGAGAGCTCCGAAGATCGAGCCGCCGGAGCACATCCGGTCTCTGCGCGAAAAGGGCAAGGCCCTTGGCATTGCATCGCCGGCGTACGGAACTCCGGTGGAGACGGAAGAAAAGCCGGCAGGAGATGACGCAAGAGGAGGTGAAGCCAATGGCTGATACGCAGGCTGCAGAGCGCAGAAAGCTCGTCGAGGTAGACCATATCAAGGTACAGTTCGGCTCCAAGCGCCACCCCTTTGTCGCGGTCGATGACGTCAGCTTTGACATCTACGAGGGCGAAACCTTCGGCCTTGTCGGCGAGTCCGGCTCCGGCAAAACAACGATCGGCCGCTCCATCATCCGCATCAATCCGGTGTCGGAGGGTGAGATTCGCTTTAACGGAAAGCGGATCTCCGGAAAGCTCACCAAGGAGGAGGACCAGCAGGTTACCAAGGACATCCAGATGATCTTCCAGGATCCCATGAGCTCCCTGAACGAGCGTGCCAAGGTCGGCTACATCGTATCCGAGGGACTGTATTCGCCGGGCCATCACTTGAGCGATCAGGAGCGCCAGGAGAAGGTGGACCGCGCGCTGCGCGCCGTAGGACTTCTTCCGGAGTTTGCGAGCCGCTTCCCGCACGAGTTCTCCGGCGGTCAAAGGCAGCGCATCGGCATCGCAAGAGCGCTGGTGATGGATCCGAAGTTTATCGTGGCAGATGAACCGATTTCCGCGCTGGACGTTTCCATCCGCGCACAGGTGCTGAACCTCATGTCCAAGCTCCAGAAGGAGCGCGGGCTGACCTACCTCTTCATCGCACACGACCTTTCCGTGGTACGCTTTATCTGCGACCGGATTGCGGTCATTCACAAGGGGAAGATTGTCGAGCTCGCAGAATCGGAGGAGCTGTTCCGCCATCCGCTGCACCCCTATACCAGGGCGCTTCTGTCTGCCATTCCGCAGCCGGATCCGGTGGAGGAGAAGAACAAGAAGCTCCTGATCTACGATGCATCGGTGCACGATTATTCCGAGTACAAGCCGCAGTGGACCGAGATTCTTCCGGGGCATTTCATTCTGGCAAACGAAAAGGAGCTGGAGGAGTACCGGGGCGTGCTCGCACACAGTTAATACAGAAAAACAATAGACCGGGGATGACGAGACGGCAGAGAAGCCGCTGCTTCGTCATCCCTGTGCTGTTTTTGAAAGGAGCAGGAGATGGAAGAGAAAATAAAGGTTCTGATTGCCAATGTGGATACGCCGAATTACGTCCGCGCCATGGAGCATGTGGGTGCAGAGTGCGTGAACACACGGGAGATTCCGGCGAGCATCGAGGAATACGATGCTCTCATTCTGCCGGGCGGCGATGACATTGATCCAGTGTTCTTTCATGAGGAGATGAACGGAACAAGAGAGGTGGACCATGCGCTGGATGTGACGCAGCTGACGCTCTGCCGGCTCTTTGCGGAGGCGGGAAAGCCGATCCTGGGCATCTGCAAGGGCGCGCAGATCATCAACGTGTGCTTTGGCGGCGGACTCATTCAGGACCTGCCGGACGGCGTGCGGGAGAGGCACAGCTATCACTCCGGCCTCGGAACCGGAGAGTATCATAAGACTGTGATCGAGCCCGGGACCTTCCTGCATGATCTGTACGGCGACAGCGTCGTCACGAACAGCTATCATCACCAGGCTCTGGGCAGGCTCGGAGAGGGCCTGACGGTCATCCAGAAGAGCGATGACAACGTCATTGAGTTCATCACGCACGAAAGTCTTCCCATCTACGGCTCCCAGTGGCATCCGGAGAAAAACTGCTGGGAGACCGCGGAGGAGGGCGTCGCAGACGGTGCGCCGCTGTTCGTTTTTTTTGCAGAGAAAATAAGAGAATGCAGGAGGCCGACACTGAAAAAGCTTCTGACGAATGCCTTGAGGCCCTGCGGACAGACGCTGTACGTCTGGGGCGGCGGCTGGAACAAGGAGGACGACGGCGCCGGAGAGGACGGCGTCCGCATCGGACTGAATCCGCAGTGGAAGGCGTATTTTGACGCCAATGCCGGGAGCTATGACTACGATCAGCACCGGTTCGAATACGGAAACGGCCTGGACTGCTCCGGGTTTGTCGGCTGGACCGTGTACAACACGCTCGAGCACGTCTCCGGGCAGCCCGGATACGTCACGAGCTCCACGGTGATGGCGAAGACCTTCGCCGAGAAGGGATACGGCACCTATGTGCCGAATGATCGGATCGATGCCTACCGCCCCGGAGACATCGTGAGCATGGAAGGACACGTATGGATCTGCCTCGGGCAGTGCGCAGACGGGAGCGCGGTTCTCGTCCACAGCAGCCCCAATACGGGCGTTCAGATCTCCGGCACCATGCTGCCGGGGAAAGAGGAGAAGACGACCCAGTCCTACTGGATTGCGGAGAACGCCATGGCCAGGTATTTCCCGGAATGCCACCGGCATTATGCGACCAGGGAATGTGATCTTAAGTACCGCACCGGGAATCTCATGCACTGGGATCTGGAGCAGGGCGTTTTAACCGATCCGGACGGATTTGCGAAAATGGGGCCCCGCGAGATTATTGACGCCGTGCTGGGAAAGCGGATACACTGTCTGGTGGTGTAAAGCGATAAACAGATACCAGATAGGAGAGAAAATGGAGAGTGCAAAGGGAAATCGTCTGGAGGTCATTCGCCTCTCGGACGATGAGAAGGATGTCATCATTCTGGATCAGACTAGGCTCCCGAATCACGAGGAGTATCTTCGGATTCACGATGAGGAGGTGGCCTGGAAGGCCATTAAGCTCCTGCAGGTTAGAGGCGCGCCGGCCATCGGCGTGTTCGCCGGCTATGCCATGTACGTGCTGGCACAGCGCTATCAGGACCGGGACTACGATGCATTCCTTGGGGAGTTTCGCAGACAGGCGGAGTATCTCAACAGCTCCCGGCCAACGGCCGTGAACCTGTCCTGGGCACTGAAGCGCCAGACAAGGCTCGTGGAAGAGAACAAGGGAAAGACCCCGGCACAGATCGTCGCACTCCTGGGCGAAGAGGCGAAGAAGATCGAGGCCGAGAACGAGGAGATGACGCGGAAGATCGCAGAGTACGGCGTCTCCCTGATCAAGGACGGCGACGGCATTCTGACCCACTGCAATGCAGGGTACCTCGCCTGCCTTGGGTACGGGACAGCGACCGCGCCGATCTACTACGGCGCCGAGCAGGGCATGAAGCTGCATGTCTTCTCGGATGAGACAAGACCGCTCCTGCAGGGGGCGCGGCTCACCTCCTATGAGCTGGCTAAGGCCGGCATCGATGTCACACTGATCTGCGACAATATGGCGTCCATCGTCATGAAGCAGGGAATGGTGAATGCGGTCTTCGTCGGGTGCGACCGGATTGCCGCAAACGGCGATTTTGCCAACAAGATCGGAACCTCCGGCGTGGCGATTCTCGCAAAACACTACGGAATTCCGTTCTATACCCTCGGACCGTCCTCGACCATCGATTTTGATACGCCGACGGGCGCGGATATCCGCATTGAGCAGCGGGATCCGGAGGAAGTGAAGGAAATGTGGTACAAGGAGCCGATGGCGCTTGGGGAAGTAAAGAGCTACAATCCGGCCTTTGACGTGACCGATCATGAGCTCGTGACCGGCATTGTGACGGAGCGCGGTGTCGTGTATCCGCCGTTTGACACGAACCTTAGGAAGTTATTCCAGGATTGATAGCAACAGTATAGATGCCAGGAGCCGTCGTTGGCTGGCTTCTGTACAGTAACGATTGATAAGGAGGAAGAACATGGAAATCAAAGAGAGTATTTCGGCTTGTATTGCTGCAAAGGCAGAGATTGCAAAGGTTGTGCTGATGCCCGGCGATCCGCTTCGCGCGAAGACGGTTGCAGAGACCTATCTGACGGATGTGGTCTGCTTCAACGACACCCGCAACATGCTCGGATATACCGGCACCTACAAGGGAAAGAAAATCTCCGTTATGGGTCACGGCATGGGCGTTCCCTCCATCGGACTCTATACGCATGAGCTCTACAGCCAGTTCGGCGTAGAGGCCATCATCCGCATCGGCTCCGCCGGCGGACTGGATATGGGTGTCGATGCCAAGGACGTCGTCATTGCAGAGGCTGCCTCCACCAATTCCAGCTACGGCAATGCCTACGGAATTCCCGGACAGCTGGCTGCCTGCGCAGACTATGAGATGCTGGCAGAGGCCGTTGAGAATGCAAAGGCACAGGGCTGCAAGTTCAACGTCGGAAAGGTATACACATCGGACTTCTTCTATTATCCGCAGGCCGGAATCAACGAGAAGCTCCGTGACTTCGGTCACCTGTGCGTAGAAATGGAGACCGCAGGCCTCTACTGGACCGCCTGCGCAAACCACAAGAAGGCACTCTCGATCCTGTCAATCTCGGATCACCTGTTCAAGCCGATCGCACTGTCTGCCGAGGAGCGGCAGAACAGCTTCACGGATATGATGGAGATTGCGCTGAATACCGCAGTGAAGTTTGCGTAACCGCACTGTTTTGACGTCAGCCGGCGACGGGTCCTGGCGGAGTTGTCCGGTCCTGGGACGCTCTCGCTCCATCCTCGG
>CAVJLL010000060.1:0-10571 GCA_963650385.1 Clostridium sp. CAG:508
TGCATATAGTACATAAAGAGCTATTCGGAAATACCGGACAGCTCTTTTTTCATGCCAAAAAGCCTTTATTTTCAAGGTTTTTTTGCAAAATGCGAGGGATATTGTAGTATATCCATATGGGTAGTTCCTCTTTTGTATCCTCCTTTCATTGTGGCTGCGCGGCGGCCCTGCTTCGGTGGGGCCAGTGAGCCGCGAGAAAAGAAGAACCAAGAAAAGAGAGAGTAAAGAAGAGCAGATAACGCCCAGAAGATATATAAACAGGATCAGAAGAGCAGAAGAACCGGTGATACTGGAAGAAAAGACCAGGAGAACCGGCAGAAGCTCATTACAGACCATAACAGACCGGATCAGGACGGCAGACAGGACCGGAAGCGCCGCGGAGAGTCCAGAAGAGCCGGAACCGGCAGAAGATACCAGGAATTGACCATATGACAGACTACACCAAGACAACAGCAGAAGAGCACGCCGCCGATCCTCTACAGATGGCAGCCGATCAGGCCGAAGAGAGAGCACAGCAGGACGGAGAGACCAGAAGAACACCGGAAGAGAACCCAAACGCCAAGTATAGACCGAAAACACAGCGAAAATGCATAGATGTAACCGGCTATCCAGTAAATAGCAAGGGAAACGCTATTGTATCCGATGAGTTCTTTATGGAGCATTACAAAGAGCTTCCCAACGGAACAGTAAACGAGTCAGGCAATAAAAGAGCATTCAGCGGCGGCTATGTAAAGACCCTTACAGACGAGGACAGGATAAAAGGCGGTCAGGTAAGACAGCAGCAGAAAGAGAAGGTCGAAACCTTCGCAGCAGCTATAAAGCGGGCATTATACAGCAAAGCCCCCAAAAAGACGTGCCAAGACTTAGGGCTAGACTTAGATTCTAGTATGCTGGAGTGTATTGTATCAGCTCAGGCCCTTTTAGCCACCGATACGGCCAAAAACAGCACAAAAGCAGCCGAATTCCTCCGGGATACGATCGGAGAAAAGCCAGCAGACCGGCAGGAGATCAGCGCAGACATCATTACAGCAGAGGAAAGAGCCCTTTTAGAGAAGGTAAATGCCAGGCTTACAGGCTCAGGGCAGGCCGCAACCGGCTCTAAATGATACAGTTTTTGTATAATCTGCTACCGAGGTATCAAAAATCCCCAGGGTTATACTCTAGCCGTTTGGCAATATGCACAATACAGGAAAGATATAGACAGTTTCGGACCGGATTTCCCAGGATTTCCGGTCCTTTGTTATGGCTAACTCTTCGCTAAAGAGATGTTTTGCGAATAGTTAGTGTAGACTACTGGCTAGAGGGGGTGTTTTTCTCTCTCTGTAGTGCTATGCCACTCCCTGCTATAGCTATGCTTGCTGTGGTACCAGGTCATTCCCTGGCTAGCCTCAGAGCTTCCTCCCCCACCCTATGGCCCCTCCCCCACCCCGGTACCCCGATCGCTCCCGCGCGCGCTGAGGGGGTACCCTACTGCCCCGCAAAATTTTTTCTAATTTTCAAATCCAATTTTACAAATCCCACAGTTTTTGTAAGTTTACCCCATGAATGAAGGAATCAAGAACCTATACAAGGCGGAACTGGAATATTGCATTGAGAACGAGGGTTACTTCGTAGACACCTACGGCCATATCGAAAATAAAGATACGGCGGAAGTAATTGTACCGTTTCAGATGTGGAAAGCGCAGAGAGAAACGCTGGATAAGTTCCACCGGTGCAGAAGAGTGATTGTGCTAAAAGCGCGTCAGCTTGGCTTCACGTGGCTTGCCCTTCATCACATCGCATGGATGTTATTAAAGCCCACCAAGACGGCAATCGGCCTGTCAGAGACCGAGGATAAGGCAAAGGAACTGGTCCGTAGACTGGATCAGGTCATATTCCGGTATATGCCGGAGCTTATCGCCAAAAAGGGATATATCCCAAAAGGATGGGATGGCCTCTGGTATGAATCCACTGCTTTAACACTTACGGTCCATCATCCGACCGGAAACGATTCGGTGTTTGAGTGCTTTCCATCGTCTCCGAACGCGGGCCGTTCATTCACGGCAGATGTTCTGCTGATGGATGAGTGGGCTTTCCAGCAATTCGATAGAGACATCTGGGCGGCTATTTATCCGACTATCAACCGTCCCAATTCTGGACAGGTTATCGGTATTTCCTCCATCAAGCGTGGATCGCTGTTCGAGGAGCTGTACACGAACGAAAGCAACTCTTTTGAAAAGGTATTCATTCCATGGTACGCGGACCCTCATAGAAACGAGGAGTGGTACAAGGAGACGCAAGCAAACCTTGCTGATCCCGTGCTAATGACTGCCGAGTATCCCGCAACTATCGAGGAAGCATTAACGGTCCCTGGCGGAGCATTCTTCCCGGAAGTCACGGACGAATCGTTCATATCGAACGAGCCGCTTAAAGGAAACATCGTAACGTACTTTTCCATGGACTACGGCTTAGATATGTTCGCAGGCTACTGGTACAACCGTGATGCCTACGGCAACTCGCAGATCGTTCGTGAAGAGTGCCACCCCAATCTAACAATCGGTGCTACGGCAGACATGATTCTGTCGATTACACGTGAGCTTAGAGAGCGCGGCATGATCCAGCGCGTTCAGCAGTATCTGGCTCCGCCGGATTTGTGGAACAGATCGCAGGAAAGCGGTAAATCAAGAGCAATACTCTTCCAGGAGGCAGGGCTTGTGCTGTCGAAGGTAAATAACGACATTGCTGCCGGATGCGCCGCCATGAAGGAATTGCTTCAGCATACAGACGGTGCCAAGGGGAAACTAACCATGCTTGGCAACTGTGCTCCTACACTGCTGCGGTGCCTCAAAAAGATCCAGAGAGACGAGAACAGGCCAAACATATACGCAAACAAGCCTCATGACCTCACACATGCGCCGGACGGCCTTAGATACTATTGCATCTACTGGACGAATCCGGCAGTCGCTTATGAGAACCGGAAACGCATCCATTGGCGGCCTGATATGTATGAGGACTACGAAAATGCGAATGAAGAAGATAAGAAAATGCTGATCGAGCGATGGGGAGAGCCGGATGGCATCTAAATTTTGGAGAAAAGTAAAGAATATGGCAAAAACGATTGCTGAACCGGAATCTAGCAAGCTCAAAGAGTGGAAAAGCAAGTTCGAGACCGCAAGAACGCTTTACGGCGATACACGTTCCTCCTTAAAAGAGCTTCAATCCTACTACGACGGCACCAGAATGATGCGCAGCGACCCCAATACCGGCGCAGAAGTGAGCAAAGTCGCAACGAATGTCCGCAATATCGTCTACGAATTGATCGAATCAGAGGTAGATTCATCGGTTCCCATGCCTAAAGTACGTGCCATTCACCCAGAAGATGAGGAACTGGCGCGTAAAATCGAGCATTTACTGGAAAATAAGGTAAAAATGTGCAATTTAACCGGCTTAAACGACCTTATGGAACGGAATGTACCGATTTTGGGTGGCGATTACTTCCATGTCCAGTGGGATTCGAACGCAGGTCTCCATTGCCAGGTTGGCGATGTCAAAGTAACCGAGGTTCACCCTAAAAAGCTCATTCCACAGCCCGGTGTTATCAACTTTGATGACATGGACTACTTCTTTATCCAGGAAGTAATGACAAAAAAGACCGTCAAGAAGGTTTACGGCGTTGATGTAACGGACGCATCCAACGATGATACCGAGATTTCCAGCAGCATCGACGATGCAACAACCAATAGCGACCTTGTAACAGTCAACACGGCCTATTACCGCAATGAAGATCACGGAGTAGGCGTTTATGTATGGTGTGACCGCTTCGAATTGCTCGATATGGAGGACTTTGAGGCGAGACACTTAGATAGATGCACCAAGTGTGGAACCGTCATGGTGGACGGGAAATGCCCTAATTGCGGCGGCACCAAGTCAAAGAAGGCTCCGGAAGATTATGAGGAGCTTGTGGACGCTATCGAGGTGCGATCCGACTTCAGTGATGAAGAGGGCAACCCCATCAATATGCAGGTGGACCCTTACGAAGATCAGGAACTGGGAGTTCTGGATGAGAACGGACAGCCGGTTCTCGATGAGGGCGGACAGCCTGTCACCGAGATCAAGAAAACCAAGAAGAAGGTTCCGTATTACAAGCCGAATTGCTATCCGGTAGTCCTTAGAAAGAACATCACCGCGAACGATAGGCTCTTAGGTGGCTCCGATACAGAAGCAATCATCGACCAGCAGGACACAATCAAGAAGCTTGGCACGAAGATCAACGAGAAGCTGTTAAAGGGCGGCTCCTACGTAACACTTCCGAGGGGCGTGAAGGTGGAGACGAATGACAAGGAGCTGAAGATCATTCGTGTTTCCAACGCAAACGAAGCAAGCCTTATCAACGTTATTAACGTTCAGCCAAACGTACAGAACGATGAAACGTTCCTGTCCATGAACTATGACTGGGCGAAGAACACGCTTGGTATCACGGACGCTTATCAGGGTAAATTCCAGGCTTCTGAAACATCCGGTACCGCGAGACAGTACGCCATCAATCAGGCGGCAGGCCGTTTGGAATCCAAACGAATCATGAAGAACGAAGCCTACGCCAAGCTCTACGAAATCATGTTCAAGTTCTGGCTGGCCTATGCAGATCAGACGCAGGAGATCACAGCGCAGCAGGCGGACGGAACACAGACCTATGACGAGATTGATAGACACGAGTTCCTGAGAATCGATGCGGCAGGCGAATTTTACTGGGACGATGAATTTATTTTCGATACCGATCCCACATCCACTCTCATGATGAACAGAGAAAGCTTGTGGAATCAGGCGGATCAGAAATTGCAGTCTGGCGCATTCGGACAGCTTGGAGAACTGGAAACGATTCAGACCTACTGGACATTCATGAAAGCATCCGGTTATCCCAATGCAGGAATGGCGCTCGATGCGGTTAAGCAGAGAATGCAGGCACAGCAGGAGCAATTACAGGAACAGCAGATGATGGCCATGCAGCAGGGAATGCAAGACGCACAGGAGGGACAAAATGAAATGCCCAACATGTAGCATCGAGGGACGCATTACGTCAAACAAAATTGTCCGCAAGCAAGACGGCACCCTTGCCTACAAAATGGAAATCTCATGCCGAAACAAACAGTGCGCCCAATATGGGAAAGTCATCAACACTACGTACCATCCGGTAACAGTGACTGATGATGAGTAACTTTTTATAGATTCGCAGGAAAAGCGGAAAAATCCAAAAGGAGTTTCAATGAGGTTCTTTACCAAATTCTTTGATACTGACACCAGTATTGGAGGAACAACAAGCGAGAACATGGCTGATGTCGCTGACCAGTCACAGGCCGATGAGGATGCGGAAGTAGTCTACACATCCAAAGACCAGTTAGAAGAGGAATCTTCTGACGGACCAGAAGCAGAAGAAAACGGCGAAAATGCTGAACCCGCCAATCAGCAGTCTGCGGAGGAAAATTCGAGATACGCGGCAATGAGAAGAAAGGCAGAAGCGGATGCCGAGAAGAAGTATCGTGCGCTCCAGAGTTCTGTCGATCAGAAATTTGCTGCAATGTTCTCTGGCTACACAAATCCGGTAACTGGAAAACCGATTCAGAGTGCTGCCGATTATGCAGAAGCCTTTGCGGCACAGCAGAAACAGCAGCAGGAACAGAAGTTAAAGGATGCCGGTATTGATCCTGAACTGATCAATAAGACGGTTCAGCAGGAGGTTCAGTCAAGCCCTGTAATGCAGCAGGCGCAGGCGGTCCTCTTAAAGCAACAGCAAGAAGAAGCAAACAGAATGATAGAAGAAGATGTTCGAAACATCGGAGCTATCGACCCAACGGTTTCAAGCATTGAGGATTTGCAGGCACAGGACAACTTCGCAGATGTAGTCAACTATTGCAACGCACATCCTGGGGCAAGACTCTCCGATGCGTATAAGATCATCAATTTCGAGCGTTTAACCAACGTACAGAAGCAGGCGGCCAAACAGGCGGCAATCAATCAGGCAAAATCCAAAACCCACTTAAACAAGGCAAGCGGACTGAATGGAGCATCGGAAGGTGACGACATTCCTTCTGCTGAGTTCGATAAGTGGAGAGAGTGGTTCCCTGAGAAGTCTGCCAAAGAGTTACGTGCTCTGTACAACAAATCTAAAAAGGCAGGTAAATAATCATGGCAGTTACAATTCGCGACAACACCAAGAACGGCTCCCTTTGGAATGAGTGGGCAAAGTTCATCAACGCGGCTATTTTCGATGCAGATGCACAGCAGAACAAGTATGACGATCTGCTGAACGCTCTCGCAATCGTTGATAAGTCCTCCAGATTCGGTGAGAAAGCAACGACCATCGGCGGACTGGGCGATTTCACGGTAAAGACCGAGGGCGCGGTAGCAGACGTTGATACCTTCGAGGAAGGATACTCCAAGCTGATTGAGCACATCACGTTCTCCAAGGACTTCACCATTTCTAAGGAGCTGATGGATGATAACCAGATTGCTGAGGCAAAGACCAAGGCTATCAACATGGTGCAGGCATATAAGAGAACCAGAGCAAAGCTCGTTACGCAGGCTATTGCTTCCTCTGTAGGCGCTACCAAGACCATGACTTTCGGCGGCAAGACCGGAATCGACATCTCTGCACCGGATGGGCTGGCACTGTTTAACAGCGCACACAAGCTCAAGAGCGTATCCGGCACAACCGTTTCCAACCTGTATTCCACGGAGCTTGGAAACGATACGGTTATTCTCAACAAGCTGGCAAACAAGATGAGAAACTTTACGGATGATCGCGGCGAGGTGCTTGGATTCGATGCTGATACCATCATCATTCCTGGCGATGATCCGGAGTACGAGGACTACATCAAGAGAGTAATCGGCTCTGACGGTGAGGTTGGCTCCGATCACAACGATATCAACACGCAGCGCGGCAAGTGGAAGCTGGTTGTTGATTATCTGTGGACTGGCAACACCGGACACCCGGCAATCCTCATGTCCTCTCAGGCAAACAAGGCCCTTCGCGCTACTCGCTTCTACAACAGAACCGAACTGGATGTAGCAAACGATGTGGATGTTCATTCCAGAAACATGACCTACAACGGCTTTGCTAGATGCTCCGTAGGCTTCACGAACTGGCGGCACGTTCTGCTTTGCGGCTCCAAGGATTCCACCGCAACAGCTCTTACCTGATAGTCGATGGAGGGAGGGGGAACCCCCTCTCCCTTTGTTTAGAAAAACGGAGGAATCCAATGAAGAAAGTAGGCGACATCGTTGAAATAGACGGCAAGGAATACGAGGTTACTTTCGTTTCCGGTGAGAACTATTCGTATAAGCCGCATGAGGAGCCGAAGGAACCGGAAGTGAAGCACAGGAGAAGGACAAAGAATGTCTAAGAATGTTATCACCTGGGGAGATATAAAACTTGCCACGTTGCAGAAGCTCTTTTCAGCGAACGGGACAAAAATCCAGCTTGATACTTCAAACTCCGAGTATATCTACGCAATGCCGCAGACGGCCAACGAAGCATTAGAGCTGCTGTCTACATCCGGAAAGTTCATCGTAAAGAAGTATACGTACATTAATAGACCCTACGAACCGTCTTACGGAATCATGTCAGACATTCAGATTGCGGATGATTCGTGGTCATGCAATGCCGATGGCACAAAATCGTATTACTTCCGGTCGATGGGCAAACTTACATTGACGATCCGTGTAAACGGCGAAGTTATTGAAACGGTTGATCTGGATGATGATAATTTCACGGCGCATAGAGGATTGCTTGATACCAACAGTGAGGATGATGTGTCATTGACATTCACTGCGGAGTATCCGGCACACGTTCGAAACATTGCGCTTTATCCGGTTAAGTTTGAAAAGGAATCCGATGTACTGCCTTATGAGAAGTACATTCGTATCGACATGAAGGAAGTTGCGGAGGATTTCTACCAGCTTGCGCCAAACGAGGTGTATCAGGAAACAGATGATGATCCGTATTACATCGCGGCAGAGCAGTATTACCAGGAAGCAGGCAAATACCTTGTCATTCCGAGAGCGCAGGCAGGTGACTATACGATTTATTACAGGGCATATCCCGGCCAGATAACAAAGGATACGCCTGACACATATGAATTATCCATTGATCCGGAGGTTGCGGCACTGCTTCCGCTGTACATGGCTTCACAGCTCTATAAGGACGATGACAACGGTATTGCTACATCGTATCGTAACGAGTTCGAAGTAGGCCGAGAAGTGCTGTCACAGCAGGCAGATGTGCAATCACTGGAATGCTTTCAATCGGTTTATGGGTGGGTGTAAATGGCAACGCAATTCAAGGTCCCTTCCAGTCCAACAATACGTGTATATCAGAATAACGACTTCCTTGGATGCGATTTCACTTCGGAAGCATCAACGGTTGATGATACAAAATCTCCGAACTGCGTAAACATGATCCGGTCGGTTCCTGGCAAGGTCCGCAAGCGGATGGGCTACCACAAGATCATTGACTATGGCGAAACGATATATGGGGTTCATAAGTTTATTGCCAACGACTCTATCCTGATTCATGCCGGAAACAAACTCTATAACTTCCGAGCATTGAACGGCAGGAACTGGGTAAACGGCGATGATGAAATTGTGGATCACAGCGGAGACAACATCGTATTGCTTTCCGGTCTGCCGGACCCAATGTGCGACAACATGGCGCGCCATAGAAGCATTTCCTACGAGCTGAACAGCCTGCTGATTATTCTCGATGGCACAAGCGTCCATTATTTTGATGGTGAAAAGACGGGTCTGCTGTCGGATATAGCCTATGTGCCAACGCTGTATGTCGGCCTCAATCCAGACGGCAGTTCTCCTTCTGATTCAACGGATCAATATGAGTCGATCAACCTGATTCAGCCTGCATGGATCGAGCAGTTTACCGTGGATAGCAGTAATGCAAATGCAACCGTGTTCCAGCTGTCCAGAGAAAACCTTGATGCAACGCCGGTTAAAGCATGGGTGATGGATTCAGAGGGCGAGTGGATTTTGAAAACAGAGGGGGTGGACTTCTCTGTTGACAGAACGCTTGGAACCGTTACATTCGTGAAAGCACCAGGCGTGTCTCCTGCACTTCCGTCCGACAACGTAAAGATTCAGGCATACCGGACCGCCGATGGATATATGGAGCAGATCAACCATTGCACCATCGGAGCATTGTTCGGAGTCGGCGGTGCAAATGACAGACTGTTCCTGTCTGGCAATGACGATAAAGGCAAGGATTCGGAAGGTAATTTCTACAATCGTTACAACTGGGACTGGCATTCAGAAATTTACGATCCGACATACTTTCCTGATGATGGCTACGCAAGACTGGGATCGGACGCAACGCCGATCATGGGATACTCGATCATCAACAACTACCTTGCAACGCACAAAGGCGGCGAGGAGCAGGCACAGTCCATTCTTCTTCGGTCTGGCGATTTGGTCGATAACGTACCGACATTCAAGCTTGTAAACACGTTGCAGGGGACGGGAGCTGTTGCAAGATACTCCTTCTGCTATCTCGAAACGGAGCCATTGTTCTTAACCAACCTTGGTGTATATGCGGTAACGGCACAGGATATCACCGGCGAGAAATATTCGCAGAACAGAAGCTATTACCTTAACGGCAAACTTCTGGAAGAAGAAAACCTCGATAACGCTGCGGCTTACGTTTACAAGGACTTCTACATGCTGTGCGTGAACGATCACGTATATATCGTTGATGGTTTGCAACCGATCCGAACGGACAAGTCACAGCCATACGCAACCAGGCAGTATGTTGGCTTCTACTGGGAGAATGTTCCGGCTACGTGCTTCTTTGAAGTGAACGAGGAGTTGTATTTCGGTTCGTCCGATGGCGGCATCTATAAGTTCTACATAGATGATACGGACCCGCAGTCATACAACGACAATGGGAAAGAAATAAAGTGCGTCTGGGAAACAACGGATGTATCTGAACAGCTTTTCTACAAGAACAAGACCTACAGATATCTTGCTTTAAGGTGTATGCCGGAGAGCATATCTTCTGTTGAAATCTGGGGACAGCGGCACGGACTCTGGGAACTGATAAAATCGGATACCTCCGTTCTGAAGTATTTCAAGTTTTCAGGAACCATGTTCTCTAAGTTCTCCTTCTCAACGGATGCAACAACCAAAATTTCCTCTACCAAGGTGCGCTTGAAAAAGCTGGATCACGTGCGGTTCCGGTTTATCAATGAAGAGTTAAACGAGCCATTGGCCATCAATGATTTCGCAATCGAGTACACCCAGAACGGAAATCACAAGGGGTAAATCATGGGATTCAACAGAGTAGTAGATGCAGATAAAGACAATAAGGGAGTGTCTGGCTTACCGGATACTCCCAATATGACAGCGGCTGAATTGCAGGCAAGATTCGATAGCCTTGCCGAACTGGCCCTTACAAAGCTCAACCAGTTAATGGACGAGCTTGAAAACACTTCTGCGGCAGGAAACGTTGGAGTCATTGCCCCGTCTACTGTTAAAGCAGGCAATACACTTCAGGCGGTAATCAACGCACTTGCGAACAGTGTCAACAAGAATAC
>CAVJLL010000060.1:11080-13131 GCA_963650385.1 Clostridium sp. CAG:508
CCGTAGCGGCAAATGTAACGGCGGCAGAAACGAATGCAAATAAAACAGAAGCAGACAAAACGATTGTTGAAGGCTACATGGAGTCAGCACTATCCAGCAAAAAAGCGGCGGCTACATCAGAGGAGAACGCAAAGGCATCTGCTGATGCGGCAGCGGAAAGCTATGAGAGTGTAAAAAACACAATCGTCTCAAGTGGCTATGCAGAGCTGGATATAAAAGATGACGGCCATCTGTGGCTTTACCGCTCAACAGCGGCTGAAACAGATATAGATTTTGCAATCAAAGACAACAAGAATCTGGAGGTGACATTTACATGAGTAGTACGAAAGACCTTGGAGCTGTCACTGCTTATGCGGAGGCGGTCGAAGGAGGCTATACCGGAACCTATGAGCAGTTCTGTGACCTCCTGGCGAAGTTTGCTGAGAGAGCGGATGAGGTTAAAACCAACACCGAGACGGTGGCAAGCAACCTAAAAAAGGCACAGACGGCGGCAGGAACCGCAGAAGAAAAGGCAAATGATGCCGCGGAGTCGGCAGCGGCGGCATCAAATTCTGCTACCAATGCCGCAACGAGTGAAACGAACGCTGCGAGCTCCGCAAGCACGGCAGCCACCAAAGCGACAGCGGCGGCTACATCAGAAACGAATGCTGCGGCGAGTGCAACGGCAGCGGCGGAGTCAGCGGCACAGGCACTCACAACAACCCCAGAAGGATACAACACACTGGTAGACCAGATCGGCAACGTAAAGCTGTCGATCACCTCAGAAGGCTTACTTCACATTGAAGAAAAGGAGGCATAAATGGGAGTAGATATCATATCTGATACCACAGGTAAGGCGATGGTGTCCGAAATCGCCAAGCAGAATCAGCTCTTATCCCTGCTCACGGCAGGCAAAGAGGCCGAGTTTATCCAGGACTGGGACGCGGTCGCAAGAGCCGTCTCGAACGGCTACGGCGAGTCACTTTTCTCCATCGGCTCAACCTTCACCGAGCCGTGGACGGACACAGCAGCATCCAAGGAGTACGACAACCCTTGGAGAGTAAATCACTTCTCTGATGTCGAATTGCAGGACGGCTCCACTGTGCCTGGCATGTGGCTCCAGAACGTGTACACGCATCCATTCGGAGTGCAGTTCTCGCACAATAGAGCATTCTATGCGGCCGCGGACGGCCTTGCGGCAGGCACCTACTATTTCCTCTACGATGGCCAGGACTGGGGCAGTAACGTCAAGAAAGGCACCTATGTGTCCTTTACGCTGACAAAGGATGTCCCGAAGGGCGGCAGACTTGCGGGATGCTACGGAGCACCGGATCAGGCAATGTCGAATTGGAGGATCTACTCATACGCAGCGGATGGCATTGAGCTTCTGGAGACTGTCACTCCGACCTTTGAGCAGTCAGGAACCTCCCTTGGCACGATGGCTTATCAGACGCGTACCGACAACCTCAACTCTATGCAGGAGACGGCCTACGGCTGGAACCGCTGGCAGACCAGCGCAATCCGCCAGTACCTCAACTCTGACAAGGTAAAAGGCTCTTGGTGGACCGCACAGGACGCATGGGACATCGCACCGAACGAGCTTGCATCAAAAGATGGATTCCTTTGCGGAATGGATGCAGATATGCTTGCGAACATCCTTCCGGTCAAGAATGTCACTTACGTCAATACGGCGCAGGATGGCACGAATGATACTTACGATGTGACCTATGACAAGGTATCGCTGATCTCTCTGGAGCAGATGTATATCACACCTCAGCATACCGGAGAGGGCGAGGCACACACCTACTGGAAGAACGTCAATGGCACTTCGACAAAGTGGGGGCAGGGACAGACTTATCCGATTCTGAAGCACTTTGCGGTCGAGAATCAAGCAAGCGCTCAGCATGTCCGTCTGCGGTCGGCGCTTCGCGGCTATGCGCTTAATACGTGGTTTGTCAACGCCAGTGGCTACGTGAACGGCAGCAACGCGGCCCACTCGAATAGGTTCGCCCCGCTTGTGGTCATCGGGAAATCAAAGTAATCGGCGGAACCCACGGATTCCGCCGTAGGAG
>CAVJLL010000061.1:0-13029 GCA_963650385.1 Clostridium sp. CAG:508
GCTCCTTGTACCGGTACGGATTCCTGCCCTTGATCTCCTCCAGCTCCGCCCGCAAAATATGGATCCGGCCCTCCAGCTTTTTCTTGAGCTCCAGCAGCTCCCCCGCCGAGAGGTTGTCATCCTGCTCCGTCTCCGATCCGCCTGTAGAGAAAACCTCGTCGTAAATTTCCTGCAGCGTTTCGATATCTCCCTCCTCGTACGCCTGCGTCGCCCGCCGGAAAAGCTCCTGTTCCCGCTCCGTTGCATTAGGATTCACATCCGGATGGAGCTTCTTGATAATCTTCCGGTACAGATCCTTCAGGCTTGGCCGTTTCTTTTCTTCGAATGCATCCGCCTCCGTGCGGGACGATTTTCCTGCATCGTCCTCTCCGGCACTCTCCTGCGCATCGCGGCCGTGCTCTTTATCTGCCTCTCCGGAAGAATTCCCGGGATCCTCTCCTATGAATTTCCCGGCTTCTGCGTCTGCATTCTCCTCGCCGGGATTGTGTCCGCCCCCACCTTCTGCACCGGCTCCGTATTTTTCCTGCCAGCGCTGCTCAGACTCCTTCCTCCTGCGTTCCTTCTCCGCCTGCGTCTTCTGCGCCTGCTCTGCACGCCGGCGCTCCTGCTCTACCTTTTCATAGAATTCTCTGTACTCTGTCTTGATCTGCTCGTCAACGGCTTCCTTCGATACCGTCTGTTCGCGGTTTAATGCCGCGCGCGCAATCTCAATCCGGCGCTTCAGCTCCAGGATCATGTATTCCTGGTAATGCGCCCGGTTCTCATAGGAGCCGACATCCCTCGCATAGCGGGCCGCCAGCTCCGGGCACACATGATAGAGGAGCTCCTCCCGCTCCTGCAGCAGCAAAGCCAGCTGCGCTCGCAGAATCCGAATCTCCTCCTTGAGCGAACCATCTATGTCTGTAATTACAATATCATCCATCGCTTCACCAAAATCCGCCGGGTTCAAAAGATCAGTTGCATCAATCCGTCATATACACATCAATATATATCTCGATCTGCTCCGGAGGAAGCTCCCTGCCAAGAGCAGCTCCGACATCTCCGTCAGCGACCACGCCGTATACGTGCTTGCCCGCTTTCATCAGATTGTGCAGGATCTCATTGACTCTGCGCGGTACATAGCCCAGCTTGTCTCCTCCGGCCGTATCCACGCGAATGGCTCGCGCGTCGTAGGGATTGTCCGGCTCCAGAACCAGTTTTACCGCATCCCCCTCTTTCAGGCTCTTCGCCAGCGAATAAATATTCTCGACATACCGGGAGCCGTTGATTCTGGTGTTCAGGAGCCGGAGCTCCTTCGAAAACGGCTTCGGCAGATCAATCCCGTTGTCCTTCAGAAAAGCCAGTGCGCTCTGCGTTTCATCCGGGATCGAAACCGCCGTTCCTGCAGTCTGTTCCCGGCCTGCCGCCTCTTCCCTCAGCTGTTCCCGCTCTTTGGCTCTTTTCTCTCTCCGTTCCTTCACCGCCTGTCTTGCGGCTTTATATTCTGCCTGGACCCGTGCCTGTTCCTGCAGGGCTTCCTTCCTTCGTTTGTCAGCCGCCTCCTGAACGGATGCAGCCTTTTTCCTGTTCCTGACAGCAAAACGCTTAAAGTCCTTCACCTCCTGCGACTTTTCGGCATGCTCATCCCACCGATTTGCATCCATATTGGCCAGCATGAGTTCGATCGACTGCTCACTTCCTCCCACATCGTACAGCCAGGTCAGGAACAGCTCCCGATGCTCCCGGAAGAGCCAGCATGCACCCTCCGGCTGCAGGTTCCGTACCGCTATGTCAAGCCATGTGCTGTAGCAAACGCCATTCCCCGGCAGATCCTCCCAGACGTCACTGAGCTGCTGCAGGATCTCCGCCACCTCTTCCCACATTCTCCACTGCGCGAGCTTCTTGATTGCTGCGTCAATTTCCTCTGCCAGGCGGTTGCGCATCGTGGCCTTTCCCTGCGGAGTCGAGCAGTACTGCTCGACCGCCTCCTGAACGGATGCGATGTATTCCATGCGTTTTGCTTTTGAAATCATGGAGCTTCTCTCCTATACGCAGCTTTCCTTATTTCCGGTCAATTTCCTCTGCAATCACCCGGTTCATTTCATCATAGGACTCCCAGCTGGCTCCCTTAAAACGGAAGCCGGCATAATCCAGCCCCCTGCGAACATAGGACATAATCTGCTTGCTGGTATATCCGGTTATTTTCTTTACGCCCTCATCGGTAATGGATATTACTTCATGTGCGGCGCGATTTCGTATCCCCTGCTCCACACTGCGCAGTGCAGCTGACACATCGACAACATCCGGATCCTTGCAGAAATAACTGATCAATTCGGACAGCTGGCTGTTGTAAATATCCGACAGCCTCCCATCCCCCTTGGACAGGAGCACCCGTTCTACCTCCGTACCGGCCAGCTTATAACTGTCCCACTTCATGCGCTCCCGCGTCTGTCTGCAATAATCCTCCAGCCGAATGGATGTCTTCGCTTTGAGGATTCCCTGAAAGATCACACTCAGCATCGGCGTCAGCGATCGAATGAAATCCGCATATTCCTCCCGAAGGACACGGATCTGCATCACCTGCGCATATTCAAAATATTTCCGCTCGCTCCCATTCCGAACGGGAAGGGTATATCTGGAGTCGCCCAGCAGAATTTTGTCCACGCCGGACGCATCCAGAAGAATTCTGCGCGATGCCATCTGCAGCAGATCAATATAGCCAGCAGTATCTTCCGACGGCAGCATCTGAGCGAGCGCCAGTGCGCCCGAATAGTCATATCGATGAACCAGCTCTTTGATTGCATTCTCCTGCTTGATCACAGACAGCGTCGGGCAGCTCACTTCGCGGCAGCGATTTGCTCCCTCCGCCTCCAGTTCACCGTTCATCTCCCAGAGCGTTTCGACATCGTAGGATCTGTGATCATGGTTGTTCATTTTCAGATCCGGAGTCAGGACCTGAATGGCCCTGCAGGGAAACTCCCCAATCGTCTTCAGAACCAGGAGACCACTCTTCATGGCAGGTGTTCCCGAGGACACGTTCAGCAGAAGCTCATCCTCCGGTTCCATCGCCTCCTCAATGCTCTTCATAATCGTCCGGAACTCACGGTAGAAGAAGTCGAACTCCTGCACATTCTTCAGCTCCGGTCTTTCAATGCGGACGTATTCCGGCGCCCTTCCCTGCGCTGCATCCAGTCTGTGCAGACAGTACATGTAGCGATCGTCCTTTTTCTCGTTCTCCAGGATCTCACCCGACAGATATAAATAGATCACATCCGGCCGATAATGCCTGCAGATATGCAGCAAGGAACCATCATGCATATTTGTAGACGAAATAGGATCCGTCCCTCCCACCGGTGAGAACAGTATTCTCTTACTCACAGAATCATTACCTCCTCCGATTCCAGCTTGGAATTGACACCGAACAGATTCACTTCTCCGTATCCGGTCATCCGATAAATGCGCACACTATCTTCCTTCTCATTGATCAATGTCGGGATCACGCGCCGAAGCTTGTCAAACAGTGATTCGTCAATCAGCGCCTCGAATGCAGACTTCTGTACCCGGAAGCCATAACCGTTCATTTCCTTCGCAAATTTTGTCCGCCGCTTGTTGTTAACGATATCATAGATCACCAGGACGAACAGCTGTTTTGAAGAGGCTCTTTCCTTTGTATTCCAGAAATATTCCTCCATCTCTGCCCTCCGTTATCGAATCAGAACCGGCTTGTACAGCTGCGGATCATTTTCCTCGATTGCTTTGCAGAACTGATTGACCTGCAGATCCATGGCTCTGCGGAAGTTCACCGTATAATCCACATAGGACAGATACCTGCTGTCCGCCATGAACTTGTGCTCGATTTTCGCAATAAAGATTTTGAAGCCCTCTCGCGTAAGGTAGATGCCGGGATCCCCCTCTTCTCCTCTGTAGAAATGCTCCATCCGCAGCTCATGACCATTCAGAAGACTCATTGCCAGCGAATCCACAATCACAGCTCTCCATTCCTCCATCAGGTCACTGGCGAGCGTCGGATGCTTCTCCCTATCCTTATGCAGTACACCAAAGTAGGGATTCAGTCCCTTCCCCTCCAGCTTCCCGTAAATCTCGTTCAATATGACGGAATAGCCAAGGCTGATTACAGAATTAAAGGGGTCCTTCGGCGGCCGGCGATTGCGCCCGGCGAACTTGAATTCCGGATTGATCAATCTCCCCAGCGCTTCAAAATACTGCCTTGCTGCCGCGCCTTCAAATCCCATGATCTGCTCCGTGCAGATACAGACGTCAATCTTGCGTGAGAGAATCTGCATCATATTAATCGCCTCATCCACATCTACGCCGGTCGTTCTGGCATATCGCCTCAGGATTACGACCTGGTTGTGAATCTTGGCCTGAATCATGTTTTTCGCCAGTGCGGTGCAGAAATCCTCTGACAACATTGCCTGTCTGCGCTGTCTGGCAACGTTCACATGGTTGGTCGATATCAGCCGTCCGTAGTAGGCACCTCCGGTGGAGTAGAAAATAACGTTGATGCCCCTCTTCAGACATTCCTCCATGCACTGCGTGGTCATCTGGACTTTGCCGAATAGTTCGATCATCTCCAATGTTTCTGCAGGAATGCTCCGTTGTGTGCCGTCCTTGCACTTCACCTCGAAGCGATTCGCGTTAATGCCTATGGTTGCCCCTTGTTCGCTCACATACAAATAGCTCATACCATCCCCCCTGTAAGCTATTTCTTTTCAATATTCGTTACCCCACTTTCAATATCGTTTTTTCGGCCCCTGAGGGGATCATATCTGATACAGATATTGTTGCTTGATTGAGTTGTAACAGTAGTTATCGTCCCCTGTGGGGATCGCGTCTGTCGCAATCACATGGACAACAACGAACTGCTGAAGGCAATGATCGTTTCCGTCCCCTGTGGGGATCGTGTCTATCTCAATAGAATCTTTCCGGCATTAATCTCTCTGTCCAGGTTTCCGTCCCCTGTGGGGATCGTGTCTATCTCAATGATGACTTGAGAATTACGGAAGAAGAACGCAGAGAAAGGTTTCCGTCCCCTGTGGGGATCGTGTCTATCTCAATGCTTTGCGTAGCAATGCTTGCAGACCTCGTAACGTGTTTCCGTCCCCTGTGGGGATCGTGTCTATCTCAATATGAGACAAAAACAACAGTTACACTATCCGTCAGAAGTTTCCGTCCCCTGTGGGGATCGTGTCTATCTCAATAGCGCAAAATTACGCTATGTTAACAGGATATAAGTTTCCGTCCCCTGTGGGGATCGTGTCTATCTCAATTACATTACAAAATCGCATAACAGAGCAACTCCTGTTGTTTCCGTCCCCTGTGGGGATCGTGTCTATCTCAATTCAAATGAAGAGAAGTGAAAAGATGAGAGAGCAGGCTAGTTTCCGTCCCCTGTGGGGATCGTGTCTATCTCAATTTTTCATAATGAGGCAAGACGCGGAACTGGATAGCGTTTCCGTCCCCTGTGGGGATCGTGTCTATCTCAATAGGTAACGACTATGGCAGTCGATACCATCCATGGCGTTTCCGTCCCCTGTGGGGATCGTGTCTATCTCAATTATTGGACAGGCAGACGCAGAAGTTGAAGTAGTCGCAGTTTCCGTCCCCTGTGGGGATCGTGTCTATCTCAATGAAAGATGAGGTATTAAAAATGACACGTAGTGAAGTTTCCGTCCCCTGTGGGGATCGTGTCTATCTCAATAAAGAACGAGTACATCGTACAACAAGACGCAGGTCGTTTCCGTCCCCTGTGGGGATCGTGTCTATCTCAATATGATGAAAACACAGGAACAATTAAAGGACGAATAGTTTCCGTCCCCTGTGGGGATCGTGTCTATCTCAATTGCATGGACGCAATCCTTAAGCTTAAATAAGCCGAGTTTCCGTCCCCTGTGGGGATCGTGTCTATCTCAATTCTTTCCAAGCGGGCGAATAATTCTGTTCTCGGAGTTTCCGTCCCCTGTGGGGATCGTGTCTATCTCAATAGCGGCTACAGGAAATTTTGGAGGAAAGTTGACATGGGTTTCCGTCCCCTGTGGGGATCGTGTCTATCTCAATACTGATATTAAGGCGATTAAAACCAGAAATGGTAATACTGGTTTCCGTCCCCTGTGGGGATCGTGTCTATCTCAATAATGATGCTAAGTTGTGGGTAGCATCTGCATCAACAGTTTCCGTCCCCTGTGGGGATCGTGTCTATCTCAATGAAGAAAAAATTATTTGCAACTGTTCTTGCGCTTGCGTTTCCGTCCCCTGTGGGGATCGTGTCTATCTCAATACTGTCTCTGGAAACGCCCTGTTTTGGCTGGCTCGCGGGGCGGTTTGCGGCGCAAACGCCGCTCCGCCTCCTGCCGCGCAGTTTTTATCGCTTAAATGTCCGAAAAAGCCTGTAAAATCAGGCTGCGGCGCAAAGTTCACATTTTCACCTCCCGACAATCTCCAACTTGCCCATTCCCATATCATACAGCCTTCCCTGGTACCTTGTACATTTGCACACATGCGGTGCAATGCCCAGCCTGAGATCCCGGCTATGCTTGTGCTGGTCGTATATTTTGCCGGAAAGCGTTGTCCGAAACACATTGTCTGTGATCGGAACGGCATCGTCCCCGTATAAGCTGTACAATATCGTCTTTGACAGAAAACCGGCTCCGCCTCCTACCCACACAATCCCCTTCGCATCCTTTCCTCTCCCGAATCGCTGATAGAAATACTCATAGCAATCTGCCTGGAATTCATTCAGTGCCTCCAAAATGTCTTCCATCTCATAGGGAAAGAGCTGGCTGTCAATTGTCAGTTCGAACAGGACTTCCGTTCCGGGCTTCAATGCCTCCCGCAGCGTCGGCAGCGGTTTCTCTCTTCGCTCCAACGAATAATCGATCTTCTGACACAGCATCAGCTGTGTTACCGGTATCGGCTTGCTGTCTCCCACTACCAGGCCGGACATCACCGAATTCACAGCATCCCGCGCCTTCGTTTCCGGTCGCGCTAATGTATGAAATGCCTGCATTTCCAATCGCTGTGTTTCTGCCAGAAGAAAGCTGTTTCTCTTCCCGCCGCGGCTGGATGCATTGTCCAGCTCCTCCAGGAGACGTTCATAGCCCGCCGGATTTTTTTTAACCGCATGCACCAGAAGAGCGGTTCGTATCATTCCCTTCAGCGTACTCCCCGGAATATAAGCCATTCCATAGGCGTCCTTGCAAAAGCAATTGATTTCCTTTGGCGGTGCACCCTTTCCGCTCGGAGTGATAAAGGCATCTCCTGCATCCAATGTGTAGCTGGCCCATTTCTGGATCCGCGTCTTATCGATGCGCTGCTCCGTCAGCCAGGCCGCAAGTGACGCACGTCTGTCATCGCTCAGCATGAAAGCAGCATAGGCATTTTCCTTATGCAGTAGGCACAAATCCCGGATCATTTTCTCCTGATTCAGAATCGTCACCGGCGATTTCATTCCGTATTGAATATATTCTTTTTTACCAATGAGTCGGCCGTTGCCCACGTGAATCGGGGCCAGTGCCGTCAGCTTCATGGTGTAATGCTGCAGATAATCCTTCATGGTTCTCACCTATATTTCTGCAAAAAGCGCCTTCGCATATCGGTAAACAGGATGTGCTCCGCCCATTGACACATCGTAGATATCTCCTTCAAATCGATGCGCAAAGCAGGATCCCGCCTGCATGGTAAACAGGTCTCTTTTCTTTCGCTGCTCCGGTGCATAATCCTCTGACAATACAAAGCCGGAGCGTTTCTGCAGCAGATATGAGCTTCCCACCAAAGCCTCCGTCAGTTCCTCTTCCCTAGGGAGTGCCGTTGACAGCAAAAGGCTTCGCCCACCGGTTTTCTTTTCCAGCAAACTTTCCAGATCGGCCGTATTTTTGCCGTATTTAAAATTAAAGCGGCCTTTTCCGCTGGATCTCTTTCCGCCGATTCCTGTAAAGGAAAGACTCATCAGAAGATCCTCCGCCAGATACTGATCCTCATCATCTTCATAGGCGAGAATGCAATACAACCCGCAGCCCTTCGAAAATTGAAAATTACCGACAACATACGGAAGAGTGTCCTCTTCCCTGCGCACGGCTGCCATCACCTGGCTGCTCTCCGTCCCCAATCCGTCCAGATCCCATTCCGGCTCCGGCTCTGCTCCATTCAGGTAGTCCTGCAGCGCGGAAGCCGGAATGTACTGCAGCTTTTTATAACGCTTCTTCTGAACAGAGTTACCTGACTCCTTTGGTTCAATGTATACCATCGGCTTCGGAAGGAAATACTCCTCCCGAACATAGGGAAATGCATCCGACAGCAACAGTGCTCCGGCCTTCGTTCTCTGATACAGCTCCTCCGCCTGCCCGCTCTTCAACGCCTCCAGATACAGTGCAGAGAACAGCGTATCTGCACAGAAGGTTTTTCCGGAATCACTGAGCGCACCATTTCCAAAATGCACAGGAGCATTGAATTCCAGCTTACATATCTTGTAGTTCATACTTTTCCCCGAATCCTGAATGACCTTTTCAGATTTCAGCCAACAGGTCATTGCATGCGCTTACGATCGACTCATCTACGTCGCCGACAACGGTTTCCGCATACAATTCCTTAAAGCTCACCTTGCCGTAGCCTCTGGAGCCGCTGCCGCCAAGGTAATCGTATTTCATCATCCGGAATCCGTCGCACAGTAGCTTGAAATCCTCCAGGATCTTCTCCTCTGCATTCTCCGTATCCGGCGTTTCATAGACCAGATTCAGGCCAAATTCCGCACCGCGAATCACGCGCTCGATCTGTCTGGGATTGGCAACTGCCGTGGAACGGTTGATGGAATTCTCGAATTTCACTTCCACCGGATGTGAAATATTGTACCGTGCCAACTCCTTTTTGTTCTCCTCTGTCAGATACATATCTGTAAACAGCAGCCTTCCGGGTCTGGGCTTCCCGTTGGCAGCCGTACCAAAGAGACTGGCGATGCACTCTGCATCCTGATCCGGCTTGGCAGCAAAGGTTTCATTGTATTTTTTGGCGAGAAGCGAGCGCATTTTGCCTTTAACGCTGCTGCCGGGAATAACCGGGTCTCCCGTTTTCTGATCCTTGATGACCGGAGAATCCACGGCACCGATAGCCGCAAAAGCACTGCTTCCGCCGATATGCAATCCGGTAACTACCTCTACTATTCCTGTGATTTCGATCTTTGCAAACATGAGCTTCGCCCCTCTCAATCGTCCTTTTCTACGTAGAACTTACGAAATGCAACCAACGCCTCCATGTACCGGCTGAATAAAATGAAGCCGCTGCGCTTCCCCTTAATTTCATTCAGCAGAGGGAAGACTTCTGCTGTATCCAGAAAGCTCTTTACCAGCTTTTCTCGTCCTGCCTCGTAGTAAAAATGTACCTTCATATAGCTGATCCGGGAAACGATATCGGAGCTGAGCGTTTCTCCCTTTTCATTTAACACATCGTTGTAGATATCTGATACCATGGACAGCAGGCCTCTGATCTTCGATGTTGTTACAATATTGACGCTCTTTTTCCCTGTTGCCGATACTCTCGTGTTCTTCTGGATCAGCTCCTTGATGTGCGCTTCCGCCATGTCCACGTAATTCGATTCATTGATATTGCACCCGCTTGTCATGTCCTGGCCTCTCCTTCCCTCTCTCTTGTCAGATATACATACAGGTAAATTGCACTGATCAGCTGCCGTCTGTCCTCTGCACTTAAAGACCATTCATACATTTTCTGTGAGAAGCTCCGGTAAGCCGTCTGCTCCACCTCCAGCTGCTCCTTTTTCTGACGGCGATTTTCCTCTGGCTCCATTCTGGACAGGAAATATACGAAGCGTGCGCGATTGAATCTGTTTTTACCGGCTGGATTCTCCGCGCCGCAGGCTTCTTCCGCTTCGCGCAGCAGCTCCAGGAGATGATACAAAAACGCTTTTCCTCTTTGCTGTGTCACCATCATGTATTCATAAACGGCCCGATATTTGTCCTGCACTACGGATTTCTGATATACGTCCCACGAATACCTTCCTTCTTTTTCGAAGAGTGTAATCGCATTTTTTCCTTCCAGCTTTTTGGAATAGTCCTCCAGCTCCGCGGTCTCCAACGCCATTCGATTGATCGGGTAAGAGCTGCCGCACAAGCCAACACCGCAGGATATTGTAAGCGTTCCTTCTGTATACCGCTCAAACGCATTTTTCAGATCTGCTGCCGCATCCACCACATCATTCCAGGCCCCCACCAGAAAGACATCATCACCGCCGGAATACACGATGCACAGCTGACGCATCCTTCCATTTGAGAAATCATTGCTCTTCCCGTTCCGGAGCAGCTGATTCAAATGCAGTTTAAAGAACAGCGACAGCTGTCTGGACAGCGCTGCCGTCCTCGATAGCGTAGCATATCGTTCCCCTTCCTGATTTCTCCGGAAGCCGTTTACAAAGGCATTTCCCAGATTGTCAACATCTCCGCGCAGAACGGCCAGCCGCTTAATGCCTTCCGCTTTCTCTGCCAGTTCCTCAAAGGTATCTCCCGTCTGATAGTTTCCTACCCAGAGCTTCGTGGTGACATGCTTTCCCGTAAAGAGCTGATTCTTTGTATAGCTTCGCACGTAGGTGTCACGTTCCATCAGCTGCCGCAGCTTTTTCTCATTCCCAGCAGTCAGATGCCGGTCTCCCGGAAGCGGCAGAGACTCCTCCTGCGGGTCTGTCATGACAATGAAATAATCCTGGTACAGAATTTCCGCCGACAAATGATTCAGCGCAGAGCAGATTCTGCACCTTCCTTCGACATCCAGTTCATCATCGGTTCGGCGGCAGATCTTGCATTCCCTTTTGCCGCTCATATGAACGTGGTTCAGGCTCAGGATATCCTCCGCACGATACCGATGGCTTTTCTCCATCGATATTTTCCTGGAAACCGTCCGGAACAATTCACTGTAGCTGCCCGCCGGTTCATTCCGGAAGTCATTGGCACTGCAGGCAGCGTGCCCTCCGGCAATATATAGTGCAACACCGAACTGTTTCATGAACCACCGGTTCACCTCTGCCCGGTGCTGCTCCGTAATCTGTATTGCCTCGCTCGTATTGGGGAGCAGCAGATAGCAGTGCCCTCCGCCGGAATAGATCAGGCAGGAGCGCGAGAGCTGCAGCCTCATGAGCAGCTCATCCAGAATGTGCTCCATCAGAATTTCCAGATAGAAGCTCCGCGCCCGGAGTCCCTTCAAGGCTCCCGCACTGCTGATGGTATAGATGAACTTCTGAATGCCGGACACATCCATTGAATACAGGAGAAACGCCTTCTCCCCCCACATCCTGTCTGCTTCGTTCGAGAAGAAGGTCTTCTTATAATCTGATATTCGCTTCGATTTGCAGTACTGGTACAGGCACTCCGCGATGGCTGCCGTCAGCTTCACGTGGTCATACAGTGAAATATCCGCTAGTTCTCTCCGGCTGGTGGATGACGGAATGTAGGACAGGGTGGCCTCCAGAACAGACAGAAGCGAGCTGATATATTCCTCACTGACCTCCAACCCCTTCAGATTGTCATTGATGCGATCCAAAACGCCGGCGTAGAAGGATTCGTCCATATCCACCGCTTCCTCGGTCGGGTACGGAATCTCCTTCTCAGGATTCAGCACATGGTGCGCATAATGTGCCTTTCCATGATTGTTGTTCAGCAGATTGAAGACGCTGTCCAGCGGAACGGTCTTGTCAAACCCATCCTCCGCATCCATGGCCTCACGCCGGTCGACCGCAGAAGCCACATTGTCAGCGTAATAGGTCAGATAGGCCAATGCGTCCGGTGAAACGGATGCGTTTCTCAGATTTGCTCCGTGGTGGTAGCGAACACAGTTCAGGATATCGCCATCCAGCTCCAGAGAGTTCTCCTTCAGGAATTCATATCCGCTCTGGCTGTGATTCCTTCCATCACCCGCGCGGTAGGCAACCTTCCCGATGTCATGCAGGAGACTGCCTATGATCAGCTTGATTTGTCTGTCTTCCATTCTTGGTCAACTCCTTGTTATCCTGAACCAGTTCAATTGCTCCCATCCCAAGAGAGGTCTTAATCCCTATCCCGGAATACTCCCCGAATCGGAACAGCATTCTGGCAAAATTGCACATCGTATGATTTCCGCCTATGCGCAGTGTCATTTCACCGGCAAAGGCAGGAATTCGCACTCCTTCGAGACAGAATACCGTGCTGTGAAGCCGGTACCTTGCCACAACCGTATTCTGCACCAGCTGCTCCAGCGTATCCTCATCCTTCATGCTGTCCTGTTCATTGGACGCATCGTATTTATTCATCAGGTTGCTGTAGATACTGCGAAGATCCGGATAATTCATGTACTGTCCGTTCCGCTTAAAGGCGGTCGGCGTCACAAACCGGATGGAAATATGTCTTCCGCTGTCTCCCTCGTAGAAGACCTTTGCCAGCTCTGTCTCCGACAGCTCCTGATAATTTCGCTGATCAATACTCAGGTAGGTCTCATGTCTTTTCAGGTCAACGCCTTCCATTCGCAGCAGCGTATCCCTAAGAATCACTGCAGATGCCCGCTCGTTTAATGCCGTGACAATCCAGTACCAGTCGCCTGCCCTGCGCTCCAGATGCTGTGCATAGGGGTGCAGCTTCGATTCATGCAGTTCTTCTGCATACTCCTCCGGGAGCAGTTCCATCAATGCGCCATGAAAAGCGGATGCCATCTGGTTGGAAATCTCCAGATTTCCCTTCATTCTCATTTCCAGTTTTGAATACACGGTCAATCACCCAGTTTTTTATCGGTTTTCTACAGCGTTTTATGATTATTTCTAATATTAATACACTGATTTTATCACATTGCACATACACTTTCCATATAAGGGCACCAAGACCTAAATTTAAAAGGTCGACTGCAATATGCCGTCGCAACCGACCTCACCCTTTTACATAGAGACTCATTATTCAGTTTCGCATGACAGCCAATGCAGCCGATCTCCGCAACAGCAGGCAAAGAAGTTAATTACGGCGGCCTGCGGACAGGAAATGGAATGGTGCGATTTTGAGACGAGCAGACGGA
>CAVJLL010000062.1:0-12910 GCA_963650385.1 Clostridium sp. CAG:508
TACTAATCGGTCGGAAGCTTATCCTTTGAATTCATTGTATTGCTTGTTGGAACGTTAGATTCCTGAAATATGTATTCGGTTTTGAAGGCACGGATGTGCGGAGCCCCTCCAGAGAGATCTGGAGGGGCTCTTTTTGTCATTGCGCAACAGTACATTTGTCAGCCGGGACGGGCATATATAATCATATTGAAATAGTAGGAATAATGGGGTATTATGTTAACCAGCACAGCGGCGAACTTCAGAATGCATTCTGGCAGCCGCAATGAGACCAAGCACAGAACGGAGACATCTATGGCACAGAATATATTGTTCCGCGAATACGGAACGCAGGACTACATTGACATTGCCGAGCAGGCGGCAGCCTGGACAAAGGCTTATGAGGTGACTGCACCGGACGGCAAGTACTGGGTGCAGAGCCCGGATTCCGACGAGGACTTTTCAGACTACCCGATGCTGATCGAGAAGGCGCTGTACGGAGGCTCGGCAGGAATCGGGCTGTTTTACCTGCGTATGTACCAGGTGACCGGCAAGGAGGAGTACCTTGCCGACGCGAAGGCCGCGGCCGATCACATCATTGCGTCGGATGAGGGCGTTTCCTTCTATCAGAACATCCTGGGTGCGCAGAACCAGGAAGCGGACAAGCTGATTCACGTCAAGAACATGCCCGGCTGGAAGATCGGCTTCTACAACGGCCCGACCGGCGGCGCATACCTTGCACTCAAGCTCTATGAGGTGACGGGAGAGGAGTCGTATAAGGCCTACGTCATCAAGGCGGCAGACGATGTCCTCGCCGCTGCGGTGAGGACGGAGGAGGGACTCCACTGGAGCGAGCAGAACGATTTCTGCGGGGATGCCGGCTTCATTCCCGTGCTGGTCTCCGCGTGGAAGGTCAGCGGTGAGAAGCGGTTTCTGGACACGGCGAAGGAGTTCGGAGATTTTCTCCTGAAAAAGAGCAGTCCGGCTCCCCATGGCGGACGCTATTGGAACGTCGTCGACCTTACTATCATCGACTTCCCGAAGGATGTCTTCTGGGTCAACATGGCGCACGGCACCTCCGGCATCGGCTTTGCCTATACCATTTTGTATAAGGCATCCGGCGAAAAACGCTATCTCGACGCAGCCATTGATGCGGCGAAGTATATAGAAGGAATTGCCGTCGGTGACGAGGACGCCGTGCTGATCCCGTACCTTGACAGCTTAGAGCGCGGACCGTCCACGGAGTTCTATTACCTCAGCCAGTGCCACGGCCCGGCAGGAACCTCCCTGCTGTTCCAGGCACTCTATCAGATCACCGGCGAGCAGGAGTATCTGGACTGGACAAAGCGGATGTCGCGTGGGATCATCCGGGCCGGCGCACCGGAGAACTTCTCCAGGGGCTATTGGCCCAGCCAGTCACTGTGCTGCGGCACACCGGGAATTCTCGAGCACTTTGTATCCGTCTACCGGATCTCCGGAGACGAGGAGTTTCTGGACTATGCGAAGCGCGCCGCCAGAGTCGTGATCGGACAGTCATTTGTGGCCGACAAGCCCGGAGATATTTATAAACAGAAGCTCCAGCGCAGCTGGTACGGCAGCTGGTGGCGCACAATGCCGCAGAACGTACACAGCTATACCGGTCTGTACATCGGAACCACCGGCAATGCCTGGACGCTGCTCTCGCTTGCAGGAGCGCTAGAGCATAAGAACTGGATCCCGACGATCGAATACAACTACTTTGACTAAAGGAGTCAACTAACGTTCATCCCAACAGACAGGAGGATGCCATCATGGCAGAGAGAAAAATCTATCATTCCATTGCAGAGCTGACGGGCGAGACGCCCCTGGTGGAGCTCACCAACTATGAAAAGGAGAACGCCCTTCCGGCTTCTGTCCTGGCCAAGCTCGAGTACTTCAATCCGTCCGGCTCGGTCAAGGACCGCGCAGCGCTGGCCATGATCCTGGATGCACAGGAGAAAGGCCAAATAAAGCCCGGCGATACCATCATGGATTTCTCGAGCGGCAACACCGGCATCGCACTGGCGGCGTATGCCAATGCACTCGGATATCACTTTGCCGTCGTGCTGCAGCCCGGGGTCTCGAAGGAGAGGACGCAGATCCTCAAGGCTTACGGCTCCGTCTTCCTCGAGTTCAAGGACATCCCCGGAGTTCCCGAGCTGATCGCCGAGAAGGGACTCCAGTTCGATGCCTTCTACGATCTCCTGCAGGCGTATGCCGATGAAAAAGGCTGGTACTACATCAACCAGGGACGGAATCCCGAGAATCCAAATGCGCACATTGCAACCACCGGACCGGAAATCTGGGAGGCCACGCAGGGCAAGGTAGACTACCTCGTTGCGCTCGTCGGAACCGGCGGCTCTTTGATCGGCGTCGGCACCTACCTTCGCCGGCAGAATCCGGACATCAAGATTATCGGCGTGCAGCCTGCACCGGAATCGATCAAGGACAGCAATTATCCGGAGCGGAATACGCTGGATGGCGTGCTGGTGTTCCATGGTGTGTCGGAAGGCAAGAAAATCCGGTATTTTGACGAGTATGGATTCGAGTGCGATGAGGTTATCGAGGTGAACGCGGACGATGCCTACGCCGTCGGACGGGAGCTCGTGCGGACGGACGGTATTTTTCTCGGCCAGTCCGCGGCGGCTGCGGTGAAGGTTGCTGCCGACATCGCAAAGCGCCCGGAGGCCGCCGGCAAAAATATTGTTGCCATCTGCGCGGACAATGCGTTTAAATATCTCTCGACGAATATTTACAGGGAAGACTGAGTATCGAAACGGAGAGAACGCTGTGGGAGCAGGCAGACGCGCATCCTGGACACTTCCGGAAAACGTATTGGACGCGGAAGGCTATATCATCGACCAGGGCCATATGGGAGAGATCCCGTTCGGCTGGTTTTCGACGAGAGAGAAGGGATGCGGCTGGATCGCGGCCTACAACCTGCTGAAGCTGTGCGGAAGAGAGGAGTCCCCACAGAGGGTCTGCCGGGAGGTGCAAAACTACGGACTGCCGGGGAAGGTGCTCGGGCAGGAGCTCGTCTGGCTCCTTGTCTATCTGCGCCGCAAGGGCTTGCATGTCCGCCTCTCCGTGCCCGGCTACCGCGGGTGCGAGGCACTTCTGCGGCAGTACCCAAACGGAATCCTGATGTATGTGCACCGGCGCGGCGCCCACTACGCGGCGTATCACGCCGTCGATGACAGGACTGTACACCTGTACAACGCCGTCTATCAGAAGCGGAATCACATCGTGCCGCTCCGTACCTTCCTGCAGAAGCACACCGTGCTGCACGGGTGCGTCATCATCGGATGCCGGTGACGGGTGCAGACCGACAGCAGATTTCCCTAGCTATTACCGTCATATCGAGGATTTGCGAATGCAAGGAGAAAATGCCATCGGGCATTTTCGAGTATCAAATTCGAGATGGGTGAATAATTACCACAACCCTCAATGCAACCGGCGGAACAGATTGCAACTATTCAGACTGCGCGGATCAGGCTGACGGCACACAGGACCAGCGAGATGGCCAGAAGGATATTGATGAGCTTCGTGTAGCGGTTGAAAAAGCCGCGCAGCACGTCGCCCGCAAAGAGCCAGACCAGATTGCACATGGGGCCGGTAAACGGCAGGAACAGGCCCACCAGGAGGAGACTCCGGAAGGACCGCGAGTAGGGCAGCACGTAGGCGGAAAGCTCGGTGAGGCAGCTCATCATGATCTTCACATTTGTGAACTGCACCAGAAGGCCCGTGAAGAAATTGCAGGAGCGCTCCGCATCCTCCTCGTGCGCCGACTGCGGCAGCAGCATCTTGACCGCAAGGAAAATAAGATACCCCGCGCCGACATAGGCCAGCCATTTCACAGAATCGCCCAGGACCCCGCCGATGAAATAACTCACCAGAACCGACCCGAACGCAATGACGCAGTATCCGGCGAACAGGCCCCGCCATTGACGGAGTGCTGTTTTTCTGCCGTAGCGAAGAGAAGCGTTCAAGGAGCACAGGTTGGCAGGACCCGGCGTGATGCCGCCGATGTAGCAGTAGAACAGGAAGGATGGAATCAGTGAAGCCGGCATAGGAACCTCCGTAGGGGGGGATGAAAGATTACTGTGCAGACGCCACCCTGTCGCTTGGCTGGCGAATGTACTGTTGCATGAAAAGTTGTGTAATTATACTCATGAGAATTAGAGCTTGACAATAGGGGAGGAGAGAAGTAAATTTAATCTATCAAAAACGAAAGCGATTTTGAAAGCTTTCAAGGCTATATGATTATTTGCTTTTGGGAGGGCAAATCTATGATCAAGAAACTTCGTAAGAATGAAAAAGGCTTTACACTTGCTGAGCTGCTCATCGTTGTAGCAATCATCGGCGTTCTGGTAGCAATCAGCATTCCGATCTTCACCAGCCAGTTGGAGAAGAGCAGAGATGCTGTTACTCTGGCCAACCTCAGATCTGCATACGCAGAAGCTCAGGCATCTTATCTTACAGAAACAAAATCAAGCGATGATGTGACGATTACTCTGGAGAATGGTGTTATAAAAACAATTGCAGTAGCAAAAGTTGTGGCTAAAGGAACTGTTACTGGTGGAGTGTCTGATAACACAGAGATGCCTTTCCCCACCACTGCTCTCACAGCGATGGATAATGAGCCTGGTAGTTATACGGTGACTTTTACATATGATGCCAATGGAAAAATAACTGGCGTAACGTGCGCAAAATAAGCTTAAGTTCTTCAAATTCGAATGGCATAAAAGTAGCCCTACAGCAATTGTAGGGCTACTTTTTTCAGTATTGTGGATTGACAGGTTAAAGCCCCATGATCAACCAGTGATATTAGCTTTATTGATGTCCTTTGGCAGTCTGCTTATTGCGTTGCTTGCCTTTCTCGATAAGAGAAACAAGAGCAAATAAAAATGCCCGCCCTGTTGGCCTCAGGACGGGCGCCTCTGAATAAGAGGTAGAAACCACCTTGGGAAGCTCCACCTTTGGAGTGGGGTTCCGTGAAAAGGTGTCAGGAGCAGATTAACGACCTATGAACATTGTGAACTACATATGAACAGATGATCTCTTGCTCAGGGTTATTTTTATGCGCTGCATCCGTAATTTTCGTGTTATTTGTACATGACACATCAGAGAGAGCGTGTAGAAACCGATCGGACGATATGATAGAATCCAAGCATGGAACCCGCGACAGGGGTGGCAGCCTCCCAAGCCTTAAACCGGCTTGCCGGAATACATAGGAAGGGAGGTGGCGCGGATGACAGCTTATGAGATCATTACGATTTTCATTGGGATTTTGGCTTTGCTGATGTCCTTTGGCAGTCTGCTTATTGCGTTGCTTGCCTTTCTCGATAAGAGAAACAAGAGCAAATAAAAATGCCCGCCCTGTTAGACCCAGGACGGGCGCCTCTGAATAAGAGGTAATCCACAACTTGGGAAGCTCCACCTTTGGAGTGGGGTTCCGAGAAGGGCACCTGTTACCAGCGGGTGCCTTTCTTTATGCTCAATATAGCATCCGAAGGAGTGAAATTCAATCGCTGATTTCGGATGGCAATTCTGGCCGCCGATCACAGATTGACACTTCGGCTGGAACCGTTCATTTGTACCTGATGAAGCTTCGGTTGCTTTGCGAGGCATCACGGTAATGCACTGCGGATATGGCTTCATTATGGGATATTTTCTGGGAAAAGGAATGACCACACAGCCCCTCTCACCCATTAGCTTCGATCGTGGGAAATTATGTCCCGAATATCACCGTCTGACAGGTCATCGCCGTACCATCGCTCTCCGTTTGGTCCGAAAAGTGTGTTTCCTACTCTTGTATAGCGGTTCCCGTTGCATTCATATGTGTTTCCGCAGCTGAAAATGCGATGATTGCCGAAAGAGGAGACACTTCCTCCGGTATACATATTGTCCTCTCCGAAAGCCATATTTTCCGAATGGTAAATTCGATCATTCTCCCCGGAAGACCGATCAAAAAACGATGTGTCACCCGGATGAAACAGCCTGTCTCCGTTACTGCCAAAGATGGTTCCCATAAGATTCCTCCTCGAAAACTCGGAGCCAATGAGCTCTGCATCATCTATGATACCAGAGTCTCAAAGTCCCTACCATCGATGCCTATAAAAAGGCGTCAGGAACCGTTCATTTGTAACTAACACCTTACGGAGACACCTATCCTTTCCGGCACTCTGCCCGAACCTGTTCCATCCATGCGGCATAATCGCCCTTTTTGAACGTGCCGCTGTCGAACGGATACTTGATCGTTGCCCCATGGCAGATTTTCTCCAGATGCTTCATCGTCCAGTTGATGCCGCTCATGCCGTAGGTAGCAAAGGGGATGACGGTTTTGCCTGTCAGGTCACATTTTTCAACGAAGTCCGCCACAAAACGGGGAACATCCTGCGCCCAAACCGGGTAGCCCAGCAGAACCAAATCATATCCAGCCAAATCAGGGAGCGGGGTCACAAAGGCAGGGGGAACCGGGTTCTTCTTCTCCTTGCTGACGCGCAGGCAGGCGGAAATATAGTTTCCGTAGGCTTCTTCCGGTACGATTTTAATGGCTTCACAGTTCAAATCCTGTTTTGCCTGCAATGCGATTTCCTCCGTATTACCCGAACGAGAGTAGTAAATAATAATCGGTTTCATATTCCGGCTCCTTTCCCTGCCTGTGCTTATTTGGTTTCCATGTGGGTGCGGTAGTCCATGTCCATAACACGCACATTGACCTGTTTCATTGTACAGCTTCCTTTCATTGCTCGTATGAAATGGCAATCAAAATCGCCTCTTGACTTTTCAACGGCAAAAGCATTACATACACCTGTCGAAAGAACAACAACTCGTTTTGCTCGATTTGCCGTTATTTCAACAGGTAAACAGCAAAGTGTTGAAATAAGAAAAAAGTTCACAAAAGGAGCTTCCATGCCAAAAGAAGAATTGAAAAGCCCGCAGCGGCGCACCCTGACAAAACGCCTGATCCGGGAAGCAATGCTGGAACTGTTACAGACCAAAAGCATCCAGAAAATTTCTGTCCGGGAACTTTGCGATGCCGCAGGCATCAACCGAACAACTTTTTACAACCATTACGATGGCACTTATGAGGTGCTGGCCGAAATCGAGGAGCATTTTCTGGCGCAGCTTTCCGCTGCTGATACCCTTTCCAACTGCGAAGATGGATTGGAGCGGCACATTGAAGCACGCTGCCAGAAATTGAAGCAGAACGCCGACACCGCCTTGCTCCTGCTTACCAACAATGCCGACCCCGATTTTTCTTCCAAGCTGCTGAAAACACAGGGGTGCAACGAGATTTGGCAGAAAGCGGGCAGTGCCTACTCGGAGGAAGAATCCGAACTCCTGACAAAATTCGTGAGCGGTGGAGCTTATGCCATGGTGTGCGGTTGGCTGGAAAGCGGATGCCGACAATCACCAAAGCAGGTAGCAGCCCTCTTAACGGCTGTTATTCAGAACGGAATCAAATTGAAAATTTGAAAAAGGGCGGAAGTGAGGGGGAGGTGGCGCGGATGACAGCTTATGAGATCATTACGATTTTCATTGGGATTTTGGCTTTGCTGATGTCCTTTGGCAGTCTGCTTATTGCGTTGCTTGCCTTTCTCGATAAGAGAAACAAGAGCAAATAAAAATGCCCGCCCTGTTAGACCCAGGGCGGGCGTTTCTGATATAAGAGGCAACCACCAACCTGTCACTTCAGCCATTTTACGTATACGGACATCTTACGCACCCTGCAGATCACGCCGTCTTTACGGAGCTGCAGACGTCATAGAGGTTCAAAAGGTAATCTGAGCCTTCCTTCCAGATCTCTGTATCGTAGTCAAACAGAGCCTCATATGCGCGGGAGCTTGTGAACCGAAGAAGAGCTTCTTCATAAGAAATTTTCTCCCGCACAGCAAGAGCCTCTGCGGTTTCGCGCATTGCAATTATTGCACAGCATTCTTTTTGCGAATCTGTGGCTTTATGGGGGACTGCATTATTGTAATTTGATGTCTCCATAGCGCTCGCTCCTTATAAATTCAAGATGCTCGACGGCATCCTGGGTCCTGAAACAGAACTGGTCTTTAAGGCGATTGGGCAAAAGCTTTTTAAGGGTTTCTTTGTCTGCTATTGGAGTTCCGGGAGCACCGGCGCCATCACCGTTGATATAAAGCTGAAGGGTACGAGCTGTCTGATCATCGGCGATCTTTCCGCCAACGATATCGATAACACTGTATTTTTTCAAAAGCTGCGGGAAAAGGGTTTTCTTTCGGTTGGCTGCCACAAAATGCAGCCATTCGATACTGGCATCCTGAAAAAAGTAAGCGAGGATATTCGGGTCATAATGAAATTTGTAGATTGAGATCTGGCCGTCCATTGGATCAAAATCTTCTGGTATAACACCGATGTGTTTCGCCTTGCGAACAGAAAGCTGGACATAGTTGTATGCCTGTTCATAAGACGAGGTTAAATAAAAACCACGACCAAAATCAAGACCGCCCATACAGCGATTCAAATCGATATTCGGAATGCTGACGTAACTTCCGTGGTAAAGAAGCATGCCATCTTCAAGGCCTATCATAGGGTAACACCTCGATTTCGGAGCAGAGTTTCGACATCGTTTAATACGCATTCGTAACTGTTCAGATGGAGAATGTCATAGCAGTCGGCAATAAACCCGAAAATGTTGTATTTCTTAAATAATTCGGTGCAGACCTTTGCGGACATTTTCCATCGAGTCTGAGCCATCCGAAAAACCCAGCACTGCATATCAGCAATGTCGATGTTATATTCTTTCATAGAGTTCACCTTCTTTTGATACGAAAACTCGGTTCAAGTGTAACTCTTTCTCACCCGCCCAGCAACGATACAATTGAGCCTGCAGATGGTGTACCTGTCATTGCGTTTTTTGACACTGCGTTTTGTCATTTGTACCTGACACATAAGAGAGAGCGTGTAGAAACTGGGCGGACGATATGATAGAATCCGAGCATGGAACCCGCGACAGGGGTGGCAGCCTCCCAAGCCTTAAACCGGCTTGCCGGAATACATAGGAAGGGAGGTGGCGCGGATGACAGCTTATGAGATCATTACGATTTTCATTGGGATTTTGGCTTTGCTGATGTCCTTTGGCAGTCTGCTTATTGCGTTGCTTGCCTTTCTCGATAAGAGAAGCAAGAGCAAATAAAAATGCCCGCCCTGTATGCACCAGGACGGGCGCCTCTGAATAAGAGGTAAACCTCGCTTTGGGAAGCTCCACCTTTGGAGTGGGGTTCCGAGGAAGGCACCTGTTACAGCAGGTGTCTTTCTTTATGCACAATATAGCATCCGAAGGCGTGAAATTCAATCGCCGATTTCAGATGGCAATTATGGTCGCCAATCGCAGGTTGACAATTGTTCATAGTTTGTTCATTTGTACCTGACACTTCAGCACGGATGGATTTTTGATTAACAAATTCGCTTGGAATGGTTAATATATCATTGAAGACAGACAACTTGAGCGTTTGCCAAGTGTTGAAGTAAGGTGTTGTGCCAGAAAGCAGTGCCTTGCGAGCTTTATACGGGTTGAACATTTACCACAATCTGACTAGAGGCTATTGGTCTCGAAGGAAAATGTTATGTTTCAAAAAGGAGAGGGGATATTTATGAGAAAGACGACGCGTGCTGCATATCCGGCAATACTGGTGCTTCTGTGTTTCCTTTGTTTTCCGATCCGGACAAGGGCATCAGAAATCAAACTTGAGCGGGCGGCCTGCTTCAGCATTACCGATGAGACTGCGGCATTGGCTACATTGGAATCCACCTACCAGGAACTGCTCCCGGACGGAAAGACGGCGGGGAAGTTTACTGCGACTATTACGAGTCCTCTGACCAATTCCACGTTGTGCGAGTACTTTTATCTGTTCCGGCAGCTGCAGGAGCAGAATGGATACGGGGGGGCGCTGAATTATAAAACAACGCTGTCGATTGCCGGAACGGACGCAGAGGGAAACTCGTATAGTTTTGACAACGTTACTACGACAGAACCGATCTCTTTGACGCTGACGATTCCTGAATACCTGCGGCACCGGCCCAACCGTGTCTTTATGCTCTTTGTCAAAGATGCATCCGGGAAGGTCATTGAACTTGGCCGCGGCACGGAGACAATTACCTTTGCAACCGATTTCTCTTACGTATGGTATTACGTGGCGTATGCAGATGAGCGTTCGACAGAGAGGATTGATTTTACGGTTGCAAAGCCGGTACCCGGCGAGAGAGTCGGCGATCCGAAATACAGACCGCAAACGGATTCCACTCTCTGCGACTGGGACAATAATGTGGAATATACTGTGCCGTACCGCTATAACCATTATCGGTGGTCTAGTGTGAATCCTGAGACGGGAGATGGATATTATCTGGATGAGAATGATGTTTTTGAAGAAGGGAAGCACTATTGGCTTTCAATGACGTTCTTCATAAGCGGAAACAATCCGGATGTATACATTAACGGCAATACTCCTTCGTGGGACATCCGCACCGAAAGCGGAAACTGGGGCCAATTCGTCATCAGCGACCTTGATAAAAAGGAGGAGACCGAACAGACTGAGGCGAAGCCAAATACGGCTGCGCCTGTATCGGCTCCTGCTCAGCAGCATATTCACCGGGATTCGGATTATGAGTGGAATACCGTTCGGACAGCAACGGAAACCACAGACGGTGAAATGCGGTATCAGTGCACGACATGCGGGGAGGTGAAATACGCGGTTCCGATCTCCGCCTACTACCAGTTCAACGCGAATACCGTTGACAAGATCAGGAATGCCCAGCAGGGCGCGACTGTGAGCATAGACACGCCGGTATTTGTGTCGTTCCACGAAATGATTAAGGATGAGCTGGCGGCAAGGCCGGATATAAGCCTTGTCGTGAACTACGAGTACAAGGGCAGCAGGTATCAGATGTTGATTCCTGCCGGCTCGGCAGAAAAGATGTCGGAACTGTTCGGCACGAGTAAGTTCTGCGGATTCCGCAGCATGGCCGGCACCTTTGCAACAGTGAACCGATAGAGAACAAGCGTAAATAAAAATGCCCGTCCTGTTAGACCCAGGGCGGGCGTTTCTGATATAAGAGGCAACCACCAACCTGTCACTTCAGCACCTCGATTCCTGAGCAGGGTTACGGTAAAATGATGAGTACAGTAACACGCTGTCAGGACCGGAAGATCACATCGGCAGAAAAGGAATCAACATGGTATACACGTGCAGATATGCATCACCGCTGGGGGAGATTTTGCTGGCGGCGGATGAGGTCGGACTGACCGGCCTGTGGTTTGAGGGCCAGAAGTATTATGCGGCTGCACTTCCGAAGGAGCAGATTCCGAAGGAAACGGAGATTCTCGCAGAGGCAGAAAGATGGCTGGATGTGTATTTTTCTGGGGAGGAACCGAGGTTTACTCCGCCGCTTCATCCGGGCGGATCCGCATTCAGACGGGCGGTGCAGCGAATTTTACTGCAGGTTCCCTACGGACAGACGATTACCTACGGCGAAATTGCCCGCGGATTGACCGGTATGGATAACACTTCCCACAGCTCGGCCCGGGCAGTCGGCGGCGCGGTTGGACATAATGAAATATCCATTATTATCCCCTGTCACCGGGTCATAGGGGCAGACGGAAGTCTGACAGGATATGCCGGAGGGATTGAAAAAAAGATTTCGCTGCTTAGACTGGAGAATGTGGATATGTCTGTTAAGAGCCAAAGAGAAGCTTTGCAGCAGCGATTATGAGAATGGGCGCCGAACAGGTAAGGCGCTGCGGACGCGTCAGGAACAGATGAACGGCTGAGCCATAGATGGATCATCCATCAAGGAGGGAGTATTGATCATGGAAATCAAGGAATGGAAGTATGAGGAATATCCTGCGTTTGACACATATGTGGAGGGGGCAATCCGGATTCCTACGACCGGGGAGGAAAAAGGAACCTATATATTCTCCAACGTGGAATACGCGAACATGAGCGGAATGCCTCTGCATTTGCAGATTATTACGCCGCAGTCGCGCAATCAGCGGGATGACGCGCAGACGTATCCGTGTCTGGTGTACGTCCAGGGCTCGGCGTGGATGAAACAGAACGTGAATGCCAAGCTGGGGGTGCTTGCCAGACTGGCAGAAAAAGGATATGTGATCGCCGTTGTGGAATACCGGCATTCGGAGATTGCTCCCTTTCCGGCCGTTGCCGTGGATACCAGAAATGCCATCCGCTTTATGAAGCTGCACAGCGAGGAATATAAAGTGGATACAGCCAAAATGTTTGTCGGCGGAGATTCGTCGGGCGGGCATGCAGCGATGTTTTCCCAGATCATTCAGGACGACGGGGAGACGACCAATCTGTATCCGGGCATCGATGCGGATGTAAAGGGTATTGTGTCGTTCTACGGGGCCAACAGTGTCATGCTGCAGGATGGTATGCCGAGCACGCTGAATCATCACCTTCCGGACAGCCCGGAGGGAATGCAGATGGGCGGTGTCAATCTGCGGGAGCATCCGGAGCTGTGCCGGAAGATGTCGGTGGAGTGCAACATTGATCCGGGCACGAAATTCCCACCCGTTCTGATGTTTCACGGGACAAAGGATCGGACGATCAATCCGGCGGTGAGCGTTGCGGTTTACAACCGGTTGAAGCAGTGCAATAAGGACGTGCAGTTGTATCTTTTGGAGGGAGCCGATCATGGCGGAAGTGAATTCTGGACGGAGGAGATCCAGAGCATCCTGATGCGGTTCTTTGATGAAACAGCAGGGGACGAAGTGCTGCGGTCCAATGATTCGGAGACCCAAGATCACGAATAAAACAAGTGCATTCCGCAGGAAACGAAGATTCTAAGAAACAGCAGAGAACGGAACACGAATAAGTGAGAGGAGAATATCAGCATGACAGCAGTGTTACCATCCGCATATCGGAAT
>CAVJLL010000063.1:0-12804 GCA_963650385.1 Clostridium sp. CAG:508
TAACTATGAGTTCGCGTGCGATCTCGGGAAGCGGATTCCCAGAGTATACAAATAGAACACGGCGTTTCGTTTCCCACGCCGGATTTGCGCCGCAAAGCAGTAAATTTCACGGCAAATCCGAGTGATCCGCCGGCTGCCTACAGCAGTTCGATGCGGAGTATATCCTCCAACGCGATGGTTATGCACCTGCCGGAGGGCGTTTCCAGTACAATTGCACGAATATCAGAAGGAAGCTTGCGGATCGTACCGTCTTCAGAGACGTAGGATCCGCCGGCTTTTTTGGTATCCGGAATAAAATAGGTGACACGGATCTGCTGCGTGAAGTGCTGGCTGCGCAGCTGGGCTGCCAGGAGCTGCAGTGTCCGGTTCAGTTCCTCCCGGGCATCCTCATCCAGGTCAACGCGCCGGGCGGTAAGCCGCGCAGACTCCTTCACAGCATCGTCATAGCCTGTCAGTGCAGCAAAGGGAGCAAATTGGGCGGCACGCTCCGACTGCGGCATGGGCGGATGTGTTCCGGACCTGTGATGCGGCAGCTGCAG
Source organism: Clostridium sp. CAG:508 (assembly GCA_963650385.1). GTDB lineage: Bacteria > Bacillota > Clostridia > Lachnospirales > Lachnospiraceae > CAG-791. The sequence goes on from CAVJLL010000063.1 coordinate 540, forward strand.
GATGTCCCCATAGGGAAAATCCGCCTGCACGGTGTTCTCTGCCGGATTCCTGTCAGCAGTTCTGCTGTTCATTCCAAAGGAACCTGTATCAGGCATGGTGGCCTCCGATCTGTTCGTTTCGCTGTCTGGCAGTGGCGCCGTCCTCCAGATTCATCCCGCGCAGCACCGCGTTTTTTCCGTATTTTTCCTTAATCTTTAATACCGCGTCCTGCAGCTGACGTTCTTTTTTCTCTTCTTCTTTCTGCTGCTCTTTTTTCTGAAATTCCGCCTCATAATCCGTAAAAAGATCCAGCTGCTGATATTCCTCTTCCCGGATGGCGTCCTCCTCAGCAATTACATTTCCGGCTGTGACATTGATCCGCCGAATCAAAAGTGCAGGATTCACAATCCGGTCAAAAAGAGCGGCTGCGGCCTCCGGAATCAGCCGCGGCGAACGAGTCCAGAGACCCAGCCGGGATGAGCCGTGGGCCGGTTTGGGGACCGGCTTTCCGTAGCGGTCGGAAACAACGGGACCGCGATAGGAAGAGGCCGGGCTGCCGGAGCTGCATGCATCCAGACTGGAGGTATCGTAGCCGATGTCCAGGACCAGCTGATCGGTTACCTGATGCCTGGCGGCGAGCTCCAGGGCGAGGTGATCTGCCATTTCCCGCAGCACGAGCCTGGCCTTATCAAAGGGATAGGGGCAGGACAGCACCTGGCCGGAGCCGGTACTGTGCGCGGCGGGGCGATAGGACTTAATGTCAGTCATGGTGCACGGCTCATATCCCCAGGCGTGATCGATGAGGAGCTCTGCGTTGACACCGAACATGCGGTACAAAAGGTCTTCATTGTAGAAATCACCGGCGCAGCCAAGTGAACAGCGCGCAATGTCGCCCATGGTATATAAGCCAACACCGTGAAGCTTCCGTGTCAGACCTCGCCCGACACGCCAGAAGTCAGTCAGAGGCTGATGCGTCCAGAGTCGGCGCCGGTAGCTCATCTCATCCAGCTCGGCAATGCGGACGCCGTTTTCGTCGGGGGCGATGTGCTTGGCCTCAATATCCATGGCCACCTTGCATAGGTACAGGTTCGTACCGATGCCGGCGGTTGCAGTGATGCCGGTTTCCTGCAGCACATCCAGAATCATTTTCATTGCCAGCCCGCGCGGCGTCAGCTGATAGGTTCGAAGGTACGCTGTGGCGTCGATAAAGACCTCATCGATCGAATACACATGAATATCCTCCGGGGCGATGTAGCGGAGGTAAATCTGATAAATCTGCGTGCTGATCTGCATGTAGCGCGACATGCGGGGCGGAGCGATGACGTACTCCAGGGAAAGGGAAGGATCTGCCGCCAGAGCTCCAGCATCAAAGGAGCTCCCAGTCAGACTGCGTCCGGGAGCAAGGCGCTCGCGCTGTTCATTGATCATCCGGACTTTCTGCACCACTTCAAACAGGCGCGGACGGCCGGGGATTCCGTATGCCTTCAGGGAAGGCGATACAGCCAGACAGATGGTTTTCTCTGTGCGGCTGGCATCGGCGACGACAAGGTGCGTGCGCAAAGGATCCAGTCCCCGGTCCACGCATTCGGCAGAAGCGTAGAAGGACTTCAGATCGATGGCAATGTAGGTTTTGTTCACAGCGGCTGCACTCATGGGAACAGTGTAGCAGAACATATGTTCGAAAGCAAGGCTGTATCGAAGGCTTGGACCCTTTGTCTTCGGGTGATACCGGATTGCTGCGCACATTGCGACCCTGGTATCAACAAATTGCACGAAACGATGCTAGGTTGAATTAGTAAATACGACAGTTGAAAAAGTTTTTGAATTGGTTTATAAAGTTTACATAGATCAACAAATTACACGAAATAATAAACGGAAAAGTTTTACAATGAAAAGAGAAGGAGGGGCATGGGACACATAAAATTAGGCTACGCGCCGACGAGAAGGAGCATATTCAGTGCGCCGGACGCTGTGAAATTCAGAAACCTCACAGCGGGCAGACTGGCAGAACTTGGGGTTGATTTTGTTGATATCAAAGATATTAACGCAGAGGGACTACTGTACAACGAGGATGATCGGCTGAAAATTGTTGAAAAGTTTAAAACGGAAGGCGTGGATGGGCTGCTGCTGGCACACTGCAATTTTGGCACCGAGTATGAATGTGCCCGTCTGGCCAAAGATCTGGGTGTACCGGTACTTTTGTGGGGGCCTCTGGATGAGCGGCCGGATGAGCAGGGGCGACGGCTTCGCGACACACAGTGCGGCTTATTTGCGACGGGAAAGGTCCTTCGGCGATTCCGCGTGCCGTTCACTTATCTCACTAACTGCCGGCTTTCCGATCCTGTTTTTGAACGGGGAATACGGGATTTTCTGGCGGTATGCAATGTAGTGAAAACCTTTCGCAGTATTCGTATTCTGCAGATTGGGCCCAGGCCCTTTGATTTCTGGTCCACCATGTGCAACGAAGGAGAGCTGTTGGAGAAGTTTGGAATACAGCTTTCACCGATTCCGCTGCCGGAATTGACGGAGGAAGTAAAACGATGCGTTGCGGAGCAGACGCAAGTTCAGAGAACGATGGATTATTGCCGGACGCATATGGAAATCAATGTGAGTGAGGAACAGCTGCAGAACATTGCAGGACTTGCAGTAGCAATGGAAAGGCTTGTTCACAGATATCACTGCAATGCAGGGGCAATTCAGTGCTGGAATGCGCTGCAGGGAGAACTGGGGATTATGCCGTGTGCAGCAAATGCGCTTCTGAATGAGAAGGGAATACCGATGGTCTGTGAGACGGATATTCACGGTGCAGTTACTGCATTGATGGCGGAGGCTGCAGCGAATGATGGAACCAGGGGATTTTTTGCGGACTGGACGATACGGCATCCGGACATTGAGAACGGGGAGCTTCTGCAGCATTGCGGTCCGTGGCCGATTTCGGTTGCAGCTCAAAAGCCCTGCATTACCTATCCGCTTGCATTCGATTATCCGGGAGCTGTCACGGCCGAAGCTCGGCACGGAGAGGTGACACTGGCACGCTTTGACGGAGACAACGGAGAATACAGCCTGCTCCTGGGAAATGCCAGAGGCGTGGATGGACCGAAGGGAATGGGCACCTATTTATGGGTGGAGGTAGACAACATCAAGCGCCTGGAGGCCAAGATCGTGGAAGGACCATACATCCATCACTGCGTTGGAATACACAAGAATGTGGTGCCGGTCCTGTATGAAGCGTGCAAATACATAGGCATTAAGCCGGATCTGTATGATCCGGTGGAAGAGGACGTGAAGGCATATTTGAGGGGGGAACGATGAGTAATCTGAAGGCGAAGGCCTATGACCTGAGAAAGGATGCAGTTGACATCATTATGGCGGGCGGCGGCGGCCACATCGGCGGTGATATGTCAGTGATGGAAGTACTGACAGATTTGTATTTCCGCCAGATGAATGTGTCGCCGGAAAATGCAGAGGATCCGAATCGGGATTATTTTATCCTGAGCAAGGGGCATTCCATGGAGGCATATTATGCCGTTTTGTGCGCGAAAGGATTTTTGGATCTGGAGGAGGTAAAGGCCGGATTTTCCAAATTTGGTTCACCTTATATCGGGCATCCCCACAATACGCTTCCCGGAATTGAGATGAATTCCGGATCGCTGGGGCATGGACTTCCGGTGGCGGTCGGAATGGCACTTGCCTGCAGAAAGGATGGCAGAAAAAGCCGGGTTTATGTAGTGACAGGGGACGGAGAAATGGCGGAAGGCTCCAACTGGGAGGCTTTCATGTCCGGCGCAATGTTTGGTTTGGACAACCTATGCTGTGTCATCGATCGAAATCATCTGCAGATTTCCGGCGATACCGAATCTGTGATGGCGCTGGATACACTGGCTGACAAAGCGGCGGCTTTTAACTGGAATGTCATTGTCGTTAAAGACGGCAATGATCTGGACGAAGTGGATGCAGCCTTTGAGGCGGCCAGAAGGTGTAAGGGGAAGCCGACCTGCATCATTGCCAATACAGTAAAAGGGAAAGGCTCGCCTGTTATGGAAAATAAGGCCGCCTGGCACCATAAACTGCCGTCGGAGGAAGAGCTGAAGCAGATTTACAAGGATCTTCAGGAACAGAAGGAGGCATTGCGGTGAATAAGATTCCCAACAGAAAAGTGATCTGTGATGTTCTGATGGAGCATGCAGAAACAGACAAAGATATTATGGTTTTGTGCAGTGATTCAAGAGGATCGGCATCTCTGTCACCTTTTTTTGAGGCGTATCCGGAACAGTCTGTGGAAATCGGTATTGCAGAGCAGGATCTGGTGGGTGTGGCAGCGGGCCTTGCCAAGTGCGGAAAGAAAGCATATGCGGCCTCCCCGGCAAGCTTTTTATCAACCAGAAGCTATGAACAGGCAAAGGTGGACTGTGCGTATTCCGATACAAATGTAAAACTGATCGGCATTTCCGGCGGGATCAGCTACGGGGCGCTTGGAATGAGCCATCATTCGGCACAGGATATTGCGGCAATGTCTGCAATTCCGAACATGCGGGTGTATCTGCCGAGCGACCGGCACCAGACGAGATGCCTGATGGAGGCACTTCTTCGGGATAAAAAATGTGCATATATCCGCGTGGGGCGCAACCCGGTAGAGGATGTGTATGAAGAAGAAAACTGTCCGTTTGAAATGGATAAAGCGACCGTGCTCCGGGAAGGCAGCGATGCTGTGATCATAGCCTGCGGAGAGATGGTGCGCCCTGCAAAAGAGGCTGCAGAGATTCTGGAAAAGGAAGGAATCTGTGCAGGGGTCATTGATATGTACTGTTTGAAGCCGCTGGACAAAGAGGCGGTTGTAAAAGCGGCCGAAAGCACCGATCTGGTTGTCACTGCAGAAGAGCATTCTCCGTTTGGAGGGCTGACATCCATGGTGGCACAGGTGATCGGTGAATGCTGCCCGAAAAAGGTGATTGGAATTTCTCTTCCGGATGAGCCGGTTATAACGGGAACGTCAGCAGAAGTGTTTAGGTACTATGGAATGACCGGGGAAGGAATTGCGGCAAGAATAAGAAAAGAGCTTGGCAAAGGAGAATAAGAACCGGAAAAGGAATTAAAAAGTCATTTCTGAAGGCCCGGACTGCACAGATCAGCATTGCAGTCCGGGCTGTTTAAGATTGCGGACTGCAAACGAATAAGACGGGAAAGCTGAGGAATCATATGGTAAAATACGTGTTGGCTATCGATCAGAGCACGCAGGGGACAAAGGGACTTTTGTTTGATGAAACAGGGCATCTGACGGCCAGAAAAGACCGAAGTCACCGACAGCTTGTGAATGAGAAGGGCTGGGTGGAGCACGATCCGGAGGAGATACGGGAGAATACACTGGCGGTTTGCAGGGATGTGGCAGCAGAAGCGGGGATTCTTCCGGAGCAGATCCGGGCTGTGGGTATCTCCAATCAAAGAGAGACCACATTGATGTGGGATAAGAAAAACGGAGAGCCTGTCTGCAATGCCATTGTCTGGCAGTGTGCCAGAGCGGCGGAGGTTTGCCGCCGGCATCGGGAGGATGCGGCAATGATTCAGGCCGGAACGGGGCTGCCGCTGTCGCCGTATTTTCCGGCATCCAAGCTGCAGTGGATGATGGAAAATGTGCAGAAAGCACAGCTTCTGGGGCAGGAACACAGACTTGCGGCGGGTACCATCGATACTTGGCTGATATATTCTCTTACAGAAGAACACGCGTTTAAGACGGATTATTCAAATGCGTCCAGGACGCAGCTGTTCAATATTGAAACGCTGCAATGGGATGAGCAGCTTCTGAGAATTTTCGGAATTCCGGAGGATGCCATGGCGGAGGTCTGCATGTCAGACTCCGTGTTTGGATACACGAATCTTGGCGGGCTGCTGCCGGAGGCGGTTCCGATTTGCGGTGTGCTGGGGGACAGCCATGGAGCGCTGTTCGGACAGAACTGCCGAAAACCGGGACAGACGAAGGCAACCTACGGGACCGGCTCGTCGGTAATGATGAATACCGGCGAAAAGAGAGTGCAGCCGGGCAATGGACTTGCAGCCTCGCTGGCATGGGGAAGGCACGGCCGGGTTGAATATGTCCTGGAGGGAAATCTGAATTATACCGGAGCGGTGATCTCATGGCTTAAGGACAATGTGGGATTGATCGCCTGTGCCGGCGAAACCGAGAGCATTGCCAGAGGAGCCAATCCGGCGGACAGAACTTATTTTGTTCCGGCATTTACGGGACTTGGGGCACCCTATTGGGCCAGTGAGGCAACCGGCATGCTGACGGGAATTACAAGACTCACGGGTAAGAAGGAAATCGTCAGAGCCTGTGTGGACTGCATTGCCTATCAGATTACAGACCTGATACAGCTGATGCGGCAAATGTCAGGGGAGAGCATCAAAGAGCTTCGGGCCGACGGCGGTCCCACGGGAAATGCGTATCTTATGCAGTTACAGAGCGACATGACGAATGCAGTGGTTTTTGTGCCGGAAATCCAGGAACTGTCCGGCATGGGAGCTGCATACATGGCGGGGATTTCGGCAGGCGTTTACGAAGAGGAACGGATTTTTGAACAGCTGAGCCGCAGGGAGTACCATCCGCAGATGGATGCGGTGCAGCGAGAAAACAGATACAGAGGATGGCAGCAGGCGGTTGGCCAGGTGTTAGCGCATGACGGGACGGTCGGATCATACGGGGCAGATTGATAAAGAATTCAGGCAGTGGGAGGCGGACTTAAGATGAAGACAAAAGCGGTTGATATTGCACGTGCACTTGGAATATCGAAGTCCACCGTTTCGCTTGCACTGAACGGAAAACCCGGAGTAAGCGAAAAAACAAGACAGGAGATTGAGGAGTGCAGACGGCGCCTGGAGGAGGGAACGCCGCTTGCGCAGATGCTGACAGAAAAGGACACGGAGAAAGCGACGACCGCGCAGATTAAGGTGGTGCGGATTATTAACGGAATGAAGAACGTTCAGGGGGCAGAGCTGGACCTGTGGACGGATGTGAATGAAGTCTTTGTGCGGAACCTGAGAGAGAACGGATACTCCATGGGCCTTGTATACGCAGATCTGCGCGAACAGGATCAGACGTCGATGCTGGAGGAATGCAACCGCGAAGACGTAGACGGAGTCATCATTTTCGGAACGGAGCTGAAGAAGGAGAACGTTTCGGTTCTGGAAGGAATTCATAAGCCGCTGGTCATTCATGATACGACGCTGGGGGCAGGACGTTATCCTGTGGTTGTTATTGACAATCGTCAGGGAATCGAACTGGCAGTGAATGAACTGATTTCCAAGGGCAATCAGGAAATTGTATATCTCTCCAATCCAATGCCGATGTACAACTATACAAGCCGTCAGCAAAGCTTTCTGGAGATTATGGGCAGACGGAATATCAAAAATACAGCGGGATGCATTGTTCCGACCGGAAGTTCCGTGGAAGAATGCCATCAGGCAATGCGCAGCTATTTGCAGAACCACAAGCTGCCGGATGCCTTTATTACAGAAAGCTATCATGTGACAATGGGAACGGTAATGGCGGCGCAGGAGCTGGGAATACGTATTCCGGAGGATGTAAGCCTGATCGGTTTTGACGCCCTTCCATGCTACCTTACGGGAGGTATTCACGTTACAGCAATCCGCGTGCCTCACACGGAACGTGCCTACTGGACCATTCAGATGCTGCTGAAGGAAATCCGGCACCCTGCAAAAGAAAAATGCAAGCTGTATACCAACTGTGCTCTGGAGGAAGGCGACAGCGTAAGAAGACGCGGATAAATGAGAGAAACCGAGAAAACGGAGCATACGTAAAAAGGCCCCCGGCAGAATTGTTGTTCTGCCGGGGACTTTTTTTATACGATGAAAGTTTAAAAAGTTTATTGCAAAGGCGGACATATGGGAACAACTGCCAAAAGTGCGCGTATTCCGTTAATATAAACGACGAAAATGGACAAAACAGTTGAAATATACAACAAAAGGTTTATTATATAAACAAATAGAAAATGAACTAAACAACAAAAGTTTAGTTCTTGATGCACTTCAAACAAAGGAGAGGGACATGAGAAAGACAATATCAACCATATGTGCAGCAGCAATGCTGGGGACCGCGCTGGTCGGGTGCGGAGGAACCGCGTCCGGTACGGCTTCCGGAGATACCGCATCGCAGACGGCAGAAACCGTGGTGTCGGAAACATCGGCTGCTTCGGAGGAAACGACGGAAGCGGCGGCTGCAGGAGAGGTGACAACGATTCGCTTCTACGGATCGGACAGTGAATACAACCAGAATATTGTTGCCGGCTTCGAGAAGGAAAATCCGGACATCAAGGTAGAAATCGTTCCGGTTGACTTTGATAATGCAGAACAGGTTATCAAGACGGGCATCGCTTCAGGGGATCCGGTCGATGTCAGTTTTTTCTGGGGAACGCAGATTTCAACATTTGCAAGAGACGGAATGGCCCTGGATCTGACACCCTATCTGGAGGCGAACAATAACGAGTGGAAGGACACCTTTATTCAGACGTATCTGGACGGCGGAATGTATGAGGGCAGATACTACGCGGTCAGCTATCAGCCGGTTATTGAAACGATCTTTTACAACAAGGATCTCTTTGCACAGTACAACGTAGAGGTTCCGACGACTTGGGATGAATACATGAAGGCTTGCGAGACCTTCAAGCAGAATGATATTTACGGCATCGGCAACTGGAGCGGACAGAATCACCAGCTTCTGGAGTTCGCCTATCAGTACATGGCAAATGATGGAACGCTGGAATCGGTGACGGCAGGGGAGACGGATTTTACAACCTGCACTGGATTGAAAAACTGCCTTGAAAACTGGAAAGCAGCATATGATAACGGCTATTGGTATCCGGGGGAAGGTGCTCTGACCAGCACAAAGGACCAGACGCAGGCAGCCTTCTATCAGGGAAAGATTGCAACACTGATTGATGCCGGCTCGAATGCAGGCTCTTATGCACAGGACTGCGACTTCGAGGTTGGCGTAATGAAATTTCCTCTGGTAGAAGAAGGCGGCAAATATGCGGTTAACGTAGTTACCAATGCGCTCTTCATCCCGGCCAATGCCAAGCATCCGGAGGAGGCAGTGAAGTTCATCCAATATTATACAAGCGATGCCGGTATCTCTGAAATCATCAACAGCGGCCGCCTGCCTTCTACAAAGAGCATGCAGGACAAGGTAACCACACCAATTATGCAGGATCTCCTGAATACCACTATCGGCGACAATGTGGTCGGTTACACACATATTCAGAATCTTTCTTCGGAAATCTATTCCTATGTGCAGAATGATCTGATCGGCGGTGTTTGCAGCGGCACGTCCGTAGAAGACGCTTTGCAGCAGTTGGAGGATCTGCGACTGTCCATGTAGCCGCGGCACAAGATCCTGAAGCGCGGAGACGCAAATATGGGAAAATGTAAAATGGCATCAAATAAAAAAAGCTCCCTGGATCGAAAATATATGCTGGCAGGACTCCTGTTCCTGGCACCGGCCACAGTGATCTATGTAATTTTTGCAGTGTGGCCGTTCTTTGACAGCCTGGTTTTGTCGTTTCATGAGTGGAACGGTTTCTCATCCAGAACGTTTGTGGGACTGGACAATTACATTGCGGCCTTCAAGGATAAAACATTCCTTCTGGCGATCAAAAACAGCGTGTATCTTGGCATAGTGTCGTCGATCATCAGCGTCATTGTCGGCGTATTGATGGCGTGGCTCCTGCTGTATGTCGGCAGACGCTGGGGGGCGTTTTTCCGGACGATTCTGTTCTCACCGAGCATGATTCCGGCGGTCATTACGGGACTGATCTTTGCATTTGTATACGAACCGGAAATTGGTGTTCTGAACAATCTTCTGGCTGCAATTGGCCTGGAAAGCCTTGAACATGCGTGGCTGACGGACCGGGCGACAGCATTGAACTGCATCCTGTTCGTATCGGCATGGAAGCAGGTTGGTCTAACTATGGTCCTTTGTTTTGCCGGGATGCAGGGAGTTGATGCATCGCTGGTCGAATCAGCAAGGCTGGACGGCGCAGGTGACTGGAAAATCTTCAAAGACATCCTGCTGCCGCTAACAATGCCGTTCGTTCAGCTATCGGCGATATTCGCTATGATGAGCGGCCTGAAGATTTATGATACCGTTGTTGCTCTGACCGGCGGCGGCCCTGCGAAATCCACTACCGTTATGCCGCTGTGGATTCTTCAGAATTCCTTCTCATTTAACAAATACGGATATGGGGCAGCAATGAGCATGATTTTCGTGCTGATCGTCCTACTCGGCATGGTTGCAGTTAAGGCGGTTGTCAAAGGAGATACCTATGAGCAGTAAAGTGTTTGGAGCAAACCGTAAAGTGAAAGCTGCGGCCTATATTGTTCTGGGAATATATACGGCGATCGTTGCCTATCCGCTGCTGTTCCTTCTGTTTACGAGCGTGAAGACAAATCAGGAGTTTTTTGTCAATCTGTTCGGTCTTCCGCAGCATCTGGAGCTGATCAACTACGTCAACGCGTGGGAGATTGGCAAGCTTGGGAAATATTTTGGCAACAGCGTGCTGGTTACCGTTGTTTCAGTGCTGCTCACCTGCATCGTCGCAACACTGGGTGGTTATGCACTGGCGAAGCTGCGGATTCCAAAGGCACAGCTGATTATGGACACGTTTATGGTGTTCAATTTCATTCCCGGGATTGCTATCTATATCTCCTTGTACACCAACATGTCCAGGCTGCACCTGACAGGAAACTATGCGGCACTGATTCTGCCGTATGTTGCCTGGCAGATCCCGCTTGCCATGTACATCATGAAGCAGTATTTTGAAACGGTTCCGCAGGAGCTGATAGAGAGTGCTCGGGTGGATGGCTGCAATGAAATACGGACGTTCATCCATATCATGTTTCCGCTGGTTACGCCGGCTATTGCCACAATCGTTGTATTTACCTTTATCGGCAACTGGGGCGAGCTGATGTGGGCAAACATTGTAACGGCATCCTCTACAACGATCAAAACACTGCCGGTTGGCCTTCTGAATTTTAAAACGGAAATGGGTGTGCAGTGGGGGCAGTACACAGCAGGAATATGCATGGTTACCATTCCGCTGATGGTTGTATTCGCGTATTTCCAGAAGTATTTCGTGGCCGGTCTTACGAACGGCGCAGTGAAAGGGTGATGTCTTATGGTATATGATCGCTATGCTTTTCCGGTTCCGCCGGAAAAACAGGTCCGGCTCATCACGGATACGGACGCCAAAAATGAGGCGGACGACCAGTTTGCGGTTGTACAGGCACTTTTGAGCCCCAAAATCGACAATGTGGGTCTGATTGCGGCGCACTTTGGAAATGATCGCGTGCCGGAATCGATGCAGGCAAGCTACCGGGAACTGGAAACCATACTGGGCAAAATGCATTTTTCCGGAGAAGGCGTCCTGTATCACGGAGCATCACATGCGCTTGAAAATCCGGCGGCGCCGGAGGTGAGCGAAGGAGCGGAGCTGATTATCCGGGAGGCTATGAAGGACGATCTGCGCCGACTGTATGTCATTTTCCTCGGACCGCTTACAGATCTTGCGAGCGCTTATCTGATGGAACCGAGAATTGCAGGACGGCTGACAGCCATCTGGATTGGCGGCGGTGCATATCCGAACGGCGGACCGGAATTCAATCTCGGCAATGATGTGAATGCGGCAAATGTTGTGTTCTCCAGTGATATTGAGCTGTGGCAGGTACCAAAAAATGTCTACGAGATGATGCCGGTATCACTGGCAGAGCTGCAGGTTCGTGTGCGGCCCTGCGGTGAAATCGGCAGATATCTGTTCGATCAGCTGGTAGCACACAGCCAGGAGGAAATTCCGCGCAAAAGTAATTTCCGAACGGGAGAGACTTGGGTGCTGGGAGACAGTCCGGCAGTGGGTCTGATCCTGTATGAGCACCGCTTTGATTATGACATGGTGCCGGCACCCGGGGTTGCACCGGATCAGTATTACGAGCACCCGGGGGAACATCGCCCCATCCGCGTGTATCGGTCCATTGACAGCCGACTGATTCTGGAAGATTTGTATGCGAAGCTGCAGCTGTTTGCAGAAGGAAGCAGATAGGTATCCATTCAAAATCCATTCGCCAAGGGACTGCTGCACAGGTGCCCGGTAGAAAACCTGACAGTCCTGTCAAAGCGGCCGCAACAAAAAGCAGAGCCATTGATGGCTCTGCTTTTTATTATGAATATATATCTCAAACTTCCCACATGGGAAATGCCATTGTTCCTTGAAAACTCAATAGTTTAGC
>CAVJLL010000064.1:0-12785 GCA_963650385.1 Clostridium sp. CAG:508
GAAATCGGCAGGTGCTGAGCGGGGGATACAAAAAGTATTTGACAGGCGGCGGGGGATATAGTATCATGACATTCGTCTTGAGGCGAGACGCTTCAGGAAACGATATGGAATGCGATAGTAGCTTAGTTGGTAAAGCGCCACCTTGCCAAGGTGGAGACCGCGAGTTCGAGCCTCGTCTGTCGCTCTGAGGAAGTCCTGTGAGATCGATGATCTTACAGGATTTTTTGTATAGTATGTTATCGACTAAACCACCTGCAAATCAGCACACTGCAATTGATTGAAAAAGGCGGGACGTTTATGCTGTCATAACACGTGGTCCCGCCTGATCGAAATCATTACAATGTGCTGCAGAAGCGGAGTGCATCCTCCAGCCAGCCGTCCACCTCGAGCCCGTTTCCGAGGCCGAAGCTGTGTCCGCCGGTTTTGCCGAAGCGGGTGCGGCAGGGAATGCCGAGCCTCTTGCAGGTTTCCTCCATGAGCAGGCTGTTGGAGAAGGGAACGGTTCCGTCATCCTCATTGGCGGTCAGGTAAACCGGCGGATAGGTTTCATCCATGTGGTCAGCCAGCTGATACGGTGCAAGATCTGCGTCCGTGAATTCCGGACCGCCGATGCGCCGCAGAAAATCGCCCATGCCGGTATGTGCCGGATGTCTTGCCGGAAATGCATGATAGACCTGCAGGAAGGAATTCATATCGATTGCGGTATAGCCCAGGAAAATCATTTCCGGGCGGGGAAGTCCCGCTGCCTTCCAGCCAAAGTTATCCGATCCCATCTCTCCGGCGAGCGTTGCTCCGGCAGAAAACCCTCCCAGAAGATAACGGCCTGCCGGCACATGGAATACATCGGCGCGGTCCTCAATATAGCGGACAGCGGCGTGCATATCCTCAATCGCCTTTCCCAGCACCGGCTCCTGCTTGGTGCGGTAGTACAGGACAAAGGCAGTATAGCCGAGCCGGTTCAGTCTTGCGGCAATGGCCATCCCTTCGATCAGTCCCCACTGGCGGTTGAAGCCGCCGCCCGGGAGCACCAGCACATAGGGCTTCTCCGATACCGGACCGGGGAAATGAAGCAGAACGCTTTTGCGCTTATCCCAGCTGCTAAGGCGCGTCTCCTCGTCATAGATAGGATGCGCGTAGGATGCGCCGTCCTTGCCGTCACTGGCTGCCAGCTCCTCCATGCGGTGCAGCGCCTCCGGGAAGCCGACCGTTTCAAAGCCGTAGCTCTCCAGTGCGGCATTCCAGTGATCCGGCGTCATATCCGTGAAAATATAGTTGGCAAATGCACCATAATTGCCGCTCTTTACCAGATCTTTGATTGTCATCTGCGGTGTAACGTCATGATAATTCATTTGCTTGCTCCCTCCTGAAATAATAGTTGTTCAGTATCTGTCTCAAAATCGCTGTCAAGACCCCGGCGCTGTGCAGCAGCGTCGTTGCGGATGGGCTTTGAACAGACAATACCGTCATCTCTTCCCGTGAATTCCCGCGGCGTTGGCCTTCCGGTAGGCGGAGGGACTGATGCCGACTGCAGCCTTGAAGGTCCGGTTAAAGTGCGTCAGAGAGGAAAACCCGGTCTGCTCCGCGATCTTTGTCAGAGACAGATCGCATTCCGTGATCAATCGCTGTGCATGGAGAATGCGGAGCGTATTGATGTATTGCACGATGGTGCGGTTGGTGTATTTTTTAAATTCGTGGCACAGATAGTATTCGCTGATGTAGAAGCGCTCTGCAATATCAGAGAGGCGAAGCTCATGCTGGTAATTGTTCTCAATGTAGGAGACAATCTGCGAAATCCGGCTCTGCACCTCGGGCTGCGGAGATACAGCAGTGCTGCGCATAAGGAGGATGAGGAGCACGTTTAAAAGGCTTTGCGCCGCAGCAGAGTGCAGTGAATCGTCGGCCTCCTGCTCCTTCAGCAGCTCCCGCAGAAGAAAGTGGATGGAGTCGGATATTTTGCGGGAGGGAACATACAGGCCGCTCCCATTCTGGAGCATGGTCAGAAGCGCAGGAGACAGAATGGCTGTTTCATCAAAATACAGAACCATTCGCCGGAATACCACATCGCGGTCAGAGAAGGAGTGGTGCATGATATAGGGCGCAAAGAGCATCAAAGAGCCCGGGACCGTCTCATATTGCTGACCCTGCATAACGTGATAGCGGTGACCCTCCTCCAGAAAATAAAGTTCAAAATAGGTGTGGTAGTGGGAATGAGACATGTTGTCATTCACACCCTCCAGCTGCTGGCAGGCAACGGAGGATCCGGTCTCCATCTGGATTGAGGCGTAATCAATCACGGGAAAAATATCCTTTCTGTCAGGGAAACACGGAATGCATCTGCGTGTTTCCGGTGTACAAAGAACTTTGCCATATCATAAAAAGCTTTGTGCGCTTTGTCTGCAAAAAAGGCGGAAAACAACAAGATCTGTAAAAGATAGACACCATGAGAACAAAAATGGTGTAGTATTGCGTCCTTTCATTTTGCTACGATTCATGCGAAATGCAAGCCGAAAGGAGGGACTGCGATGGCTTTAATGGAAACACATTATTACAGCTGCTCTCTCGGGAGCAACATCACGCTGAACGTGTTCGTTCCGACACCGGGCAGCAGTGAGCAGATCACACAGATCAACCACAGTGACAAATATGATTATGAGGGCGGTCTGCCGGTTCTGTATCTTCTGCACGGGGCGTACGGAGACGCATTTTCCTGGATCCGCTACAGCAACATTGACCGGTACGCACAGGACCGCGGCATCGTTGTGGTCATGGCTTCTGCGGAGAATTCGTTCTATCAGGATCTGCAGAGCGGCAGAAAGTACAAGACCTTTTTCACGGAGGAGCTGCCGGTATTCATCCAGAACGTATTCCCTGTCAGCAAAAAGAGAGAGAAGACCTTTATCGCCGGATTCTCGATGGGCGGATACGGCGCCTGGTATCTGGGACTGAGCCGTCCGGACCTGTACGCAAAGGCGGCGAGCATGTCGGGCGCACTGGACATTGCGCGGCTCTATGAGGAGCAGGGCAAAGGAACCGAGAACAACCCGTTCTCCTGGGAGAACTGCTTCGGAGATCCGGAAAAGCTGTCCGGCAGCCAATATGATCTGTTCACGCTGTACGATCAGGATGTACAGAAGGGATGCGTGCCGAAGCTCTATCAGGCCGTAGGCTATGATGACTTCCTCTATCAGGCAAATCTTCATGTCAGAGATGTGCTGCAGGAGAAGAAGGCAGACCTTGTTTATAAAGAGGATGAGGGCGGTCACGACTGGAATTTCTGGGACAAATACATCCAGGATATTCTGGACTGGCTGTTGGCGTAGTGCTGCAGGGAAATCCAAAGCGGCAAAAAGCGCAGGGAATTCCGGAATCGGCCGGAATTCCGTATAAGAAGGGAGAAAGAAAAAGATGAGTAAAAAAGACAACGCCGCCATTATGGCGCAGTTCGAGGAGAATGCCAAAAGACCCTTTGGCATCCGGGACAAGATCGGCTATGCCGCAGGTGATTTCGCCAATGACCTGACCTTCGTCATCGCCGCTCTGTTCATGATGAAATTCTACACGGACATCATGGGCGTCAGCGCAGCTCTTGTCGGCACACTGATGATGGTCGCCAAGGTTGTGGATGCCTTTACCGATGTTGCGATGGGACAGATCGTAGACCGCTCCTCCTATACCGCAAAGGGTAAGTTCGCTCCGTGGGTACGCCGCTTTGCAGGACCGGTGGCCGTGGCCTCGTTCCTTATTTTTGCTCCGTATTTTGCAGATAAGCCGATGGGCTTTAAGGTGTTCTGGATGTTCTTCACCTACATCCTCTGGGGCTCTGTATGCTACACGGGCGTCAACATCCCTTACGGCTCCATGGCATCGGCCATGAGCGACAAGCCGGAGGAGAGAACGATGCTCTCCAACTGGAGAACCATCGGCGCAACCGTAGCACAGATCGTCATCGTGGTTATTCTGCCGATGGTGGTGTACACGACGGATGCGGAAGGACATCAGGTGCTCAGCGGCAGCAAGGTTATGCTGGCATCCGGCGTTTGCTCCATTCTGGCGGTCCTGGTCTACATGGTTTGCTACCATCTCTCCACAGAGCGTGTCAAGATGCAGCCCGCTGAGGAGCAGAAGAGCATGTTCGAGCTGTTCGGCGTTCTCTTCACCAACCGTTCCTTCGTCGGCATCGTCATCTCCGCACTGATCTTCCTGCTGGTACAGATGACACTGTCCGGCATGAACAACTACATCTATCCGAACTACTTCAACAGTGCAACGGCCATCTCCGTCAGCGGACTTCTGGCCTGCGGCGTGGTGCTGATCCTGTCCACCTTTGTTACCAAGCTGGCTGCGAAATTCGGCAAAAAGGAGCTCTCCATCATCGGCGCCTTCATCGGCGCAGCAGCGCTGTTCTTCGCTTACATTATCCATACAACGAGCGTAGTGGTTTTCGTTGGCATCTATCTGGTGGCCTATGTCGGACTTGCCTTCTTCAACCTGATGTGCTGGGCAATGATCATTGATGTTATCGACGACATCGAGGTCAAGAAGAACATCCGCAGCGACGGTACGGTATATTCGGTGTATTCCTTCGCAAGAAAGCTGGGCCAGGCGGCAGCAAACGGCCTCACGGGTCTGTTCCTCTCCATGGTCGGCTATACCAGTGCAACCGCTTTTGACACCGATGTTGTCAACGGCATCTACGATGTAACAACCCTGTTCCCGGCCATCGGCTTTGTAATCCTGGCAGCTTCGCTTGCATTCCTTTACCCGCTTTCCAAGAAGAAGGTGCAGGAGAACGTGGATGCTCTGGCAGCCCGCAAGGCGAAGTGATTGAATCTGCGTTGAAAAATGCGATGCAGCCGACCGGTTTTTCATTCGTGAGCCCGACTGCGCAGCAGCGATTTTGCAAATGGGCTCTGAATAATTACAAATACGGTAAAACGAGAAAAATACAAAATTAATACAATAAATCATAATAATATGTAGTAAAACCGAAAATATCGCTTGTCTTGATTGCTTACATGTGTTAAGTAATTATCAATGACATCGGTGTGGAGCGCTGTCTCTTTCCTGTATGTGGGGGGCAGCGCTTTTCCTTTTGGGGAAATGGTCACAGTATATTTGCCAGCCAAACGACAGGGCATCGGAGAATGTCCGGGTTCGGGGCTTTGCAGACGGCCGGGGGACCGATGGGAAGAACTGCCGTGGAGGCAGGAAGAGGGATGGGAACGTTCATGAGAAAACGGAAGAGCCGGCTCGCCGGAGCACTTCATATGTTATGTCTATGTTTGGCAGTGCCCCTGCTGAGCGGGTGCAGTCTGGGAACGGGGGCTTCGTCCTCGGCACAGACGGAGCGTCCGGTAATCAAAGTCGGGAGCGACAACTATCCGCCCTTTAACTATCTGGATGAGGACGGCATCCCGACCGGCATCGACGTGGAGCTGGCGACGGAAGCGTTTGAGCGGATGGGCTATCAGGCGGAGATCGTCTATATCGACTGGGAAAAGAAAAATGAGCTGGTGGAGAGTGGTGAGATTGACTGCATCTGGGGCTGCTTTTCCATGGAAGGACGGCTGGAGGACTATCGCTGGGCCGGCTCCTACATGGTAAGCCGCCAGGTGGTGGCAGTGAATGCAGACAGCGACATCGAAACGCTGGCGGATCTGAAGGGCAAAACACTGGCCGTGCAGTCCACGACAAAGCCGGAGGGAATCTTCCTGAAGCGGACGGATCCGCGCATTCCGAAGCTTGAAAACCTGATCAGCCTCGGGGACAGAGCCCTGATCTACACTTTTCTGGAGAAGGGATATGCCGATGCAGTGGCCGCTCACGAAACCTCCATTCTGCAGTACATGAAGGATTACGATGCCGACTACCGGATTCTGGACGAGCCTCTGATGACGGTGGGCATCGGTGCGGCCTTTGCCAAAGGCGACGAGAGAGGAATCTGTGAGGAGCTGGACCGGACCCTGGAGGAAATGAGACAAGACGGAACCTCCGAGAAAATCATCGGGAAATATCTGGAGAGCCCGGAAAAGTATCTGGAGGTGGATCAGCTTGCATACTAAGAACGGGCGTGTGAGAAAACAATTCTGGCTGTTTGTCGCTCTTTTGGGAACCGCTGTACTCCTGGGGGCGACCATGTATTTTATCTGGTCGGATAAGATGACGGCGCAGGAGAAGCTCCGGGAAACGGTCTCCTATGTTAAGGTGCAGTGTGCCACCTATACCAAGTACAACGAGGCGTCGGAATCCCTGGCGCTTCTGCGTGCCATTGAGAGTGTAAAGCAGACAGCAGACCGACTGGCTGATGCCGAAGAGGCTCCCTCGCAGAGTCTTTTGAAGGAGTGTGCCAGAAAGTCCTGGCTGAACGGCATCATCCTTCTGGATGCCGACGGAAACGAGCTGGTCTGCTATCACAAAAATGAAAATGTTGCCGATACGCTTGCCGGGTACCTGGAGAAGGACGCCATTCTGGACGCGGCGCTTTACGAGGAGCGCGTGTATGCACAGCGCATTCACTTTGATGACGGCGCGTATCTGGATATGGCGGCCTGCAGACGGCAGGGCAGGGGCGGCATTATTGTGAGCTACTACTACACCTCTGCCAGATATGCGCGCAACTATGCACTGACGCTGCAGAGCCTTCTGTCCGGCTACCGCACGGCGGAGGACGGAACCGTCATTATCGCCGATGAGGGAGTCATTACGGCCAGCAACGATACCTCGCTGATCGGTCAGAAGACCGCGGACAATGCGGTGATACAGGCCATCAAGGCAAACGGAGACAGCCGGCACATCGTACATGTCCGCGACAGCCGATGCAGCGGGATCATGCTCAAGCAGCGGGACTATTACATCTACGCGTACATTCCGGATACAACCACCTTCCGTACGCTCCCGCAGAGCATCTTTATTGTCGTGATGGGCTACCTGATTTTTGTTCTGATTTCCGTGGGCCTGCAGCAAAGATCGGAGTTTCAGTATGAGGAGGAATACCGCCGGCTGGAGTCCGAAAAGGATGAAAAATACCGGCAGGAGCTCATCGACGCGAGAAAGAAGGCGGAGGCCGCCAACGTTACCAAGACGCAGTTCCTGCAGCGCATGAGTCATGACATCCGAACGCCCATAAACGGCATCTGCGGCATGATCGATGTGGCGGATTACTATGCAGATGATCTGGACAAGCAGACCGAGTGCCGAACCAAAATAAGAGAGGCCTCCCATCTTCTTCTGGAGCTGGTGAACGAGGTCCTGGACATGGGCAAGCTGGAGTCCGGAGAAATGGTTCTGGACGAGCGTGTTTTTGATCTGCAGGAGTCCATCGAGGAGGTCATTGTCGTCATCGAAAAGCTGGCGGCGGAGCAGGGACTGACGGTGATCCGGGGCGAAATGAAGGTGACGCACCGGTTCCTGATCGGAAGTCCCGGCCATGTCAAACGGCTTCTGATGAACATTCTGAGCAACTCGGTGAAATACAACCGGCCAAACGGCACCATTACCATTGCGTGTGAGGAGCTCGAGAGCGAGAATCCGGACCGGGCGGTGATCCGCTTCGTCTGCTCCGATACCGGCATCGGAATGAGCCGGGAGTACCAGGAGAAGATCTTCGAGCCGTTCACGCAGGAAAACAAAAAGATCTCGTCCAAGTACGGCGGAACAGGGCTGGGAATGCCGATCACCAAGGGATTGGTCGAGAAGATGGGCGGAACGCTGACCTTCGAGAGCACGCTGAATGTCGGAACCACCTTTGTGGTAACGCTTCCCTTTGTCATCAGCGGGAAGGGAGAAACGAAAAAGGAATCCGGGGATACGAAGGCAACGCTGGAGGGACGTCACATTCTCCTGGTCGAGGACAATGAGCTGAACATGGAAATCGCGGAGTTCGTCTTGAAAAACGCAGGAGCTAAGGTTCAGAAGGCCTGGAACGGAAAGGAAGCCGTACAGGCGTTTGAAGTGTCGAAGCCGGGAGAGCTGGATGTAATTCTGATGGATCTGATGATGCCGGAGATGGACGGCTATCAGGCAACGGCCTGCATCCGGGGCATGGAACGAGAGGATGCGCGCACGATTCCGATCATCGCCATGACGGCCAATGCGTTTGCTGAGGACCGGATCCGCACCCGAAAGGCGGGAATGAACGAGCACATCGCCAAGCCGCTCAACGTGAAGAGTGCGGTTGAAACCATCGCGCGGGTCGCGGCAGAGAATGCCATATGAGGAAAAGGAGAGCTGCTGTGCAGCTCTCCTTTTGCGTAGGGGCTGAGTGGGGGCAAGGATTTTCCTGTAAAAGGTAAGAATTATATACTGTCATCCGATTTCCGGGGAAGTACAATGTGAATATCAGGTTTAGCACCTGCCACGTTTCAGCGTGAACCCGCTGCTTGCAGACAGGTTCACGATTGAAATTGGCAGGCTGAATAATACCAATGTATGTCAGAAAAGGAAATCTGCGCAGCAGCACTTTTCGGGAGGGGACAGTATGACGCAGTATGTAATGGCACTGGATGCGGGGACCACCAGCAACCGGTGCATTCTGTTTGACAAGACAGGACAGATCATCAGCATGGCACAGAGGGAATTTCCTCAGTATTATCCGAATCCGGGCTGGGTGGAGGAGGATGCCAACGAGATCTGGTCCTCCATTCTGGCTGTGGCGGTAGAGGCCATGTATAAGGTGGGAATCACCGGACAGCAGATTGCCGCCATCGGCATCACCAACCAAAGAGAAACCACAATTGTATGGGACAGAGAGACCGGAGAACCCGTCTACCACGCCATAGTCTGGCAGTGCAGACGAACCTCCGGCTATTGTGATGCACTGAAGGAAAAGGGGCTGACCGAGTCGTTCCGCAGCAAGACGGGACTGGTGATTGACGCGTATTTTTCCGCGACCAAGGTGAAGTGGATCCTGGACAACGTGGAGGGCGCGCGGCAGAAGGCCCAGGAAGGCAGGCTCGCCTTCGGAACCGTGGAGACGTGGCTCATCTGGAAGCTGACCGGCGGCCGCCATCACAACACCGATTACTCCAATGCCAGCCGGACCATGATGTTCAACATCAATACGCTGGACTGGGACGAGGAGATCCTTAAAGAGCTGGACATCCCCCGGAGCATGCTGCCGAAGGTGAAGAGCTCCAGCGGGTATTTCGGCCACACGGATCCGACGCTGTTCCAGGCGGAGATTCCGATTGCCGGAGCCGCCGGTGACCAGCACTGCGCCCTGTTCGGGCAGGCGTGCTTTCACCGCGGCGACGTGAAGAACACCTACGGAACCGGCGGCTTCATGCTGCTGAATACGGGAGAGACGCCGGTGTTCTCGGACAACGGGTTGGTAACCACCATCGCCTGGGGGATTGACGACAAAATCACCTATGCACTGGAGGGCTCCATTTTCGTGGCGGGCGCTGCGATCCAGTGGCTGCGGGATGAGATGCGGCTGATCGATTCGGCGGCGGACTCGGAGTTTTTCGCCTCCAAGGTAAAGGACACCAACGGCTGCTATGTGATTCCGGCGTTCACCGGGCTCGGCGCACCCTACTGGGATCAGTATGCGCGCGGCACCATTGTCGGCATCACGCGCGGCGTCAACAAGAATCACATCATCCGCGCCACGCTCGAATCCATTGCCTACCTCGTCAATGACGTGCTGAATGTCATGCGGCGGGATTCCGGCATCGGCATCCAGAGTCTGAAGGTGGACGGCGGAGCCAGTGTCAACAACCTGCTCATGCAGATGCAGGCGGACATTGCGAACATTCCGGTGGAGCGGCCGGCCTGCGTGGAGACGACGGCACTGGGAGCAGCCTATCTGGCCGGTCTGTCCGTCGGCTATTGGGAAAACATCAATGAGCTCTCCACCAACAACGGCATTGAGCGGCGGTTTGTGCCGCAGATTACGGATGAAGAGCTGGCGGCGAAGCTGCGCGGTTGGAAGAATGCAGTGAAATATTCATTTGACTATGCAAGGGAAGGGCAGGAGTGAAGACCATGAAGAAGGACAGGAGGGGTGTCATCATCATCGGAGCCGGTGTTTCCGGCTGCAGCATTGCCCGGTTTCTCAGTAGATACCAGGCGGATATTCTGGTGATCGATAAGGAAGAGGATGTGTGCTGCGGCACCAGCAAGGCCAACAGCGCCATCGTGCATGCCGGGTTTGATGCGGAGCCGGGGAGCTGCATGGCACGGCTGAACGTGCAGGGCAACCGGATGATGCCGGAGCTGGCAAAGGAGCTTGATTTTGAATTTCAGCAGTGCGGGAGCCTCGTGGTATGTCTCCAGGAGGAGGACCGGCCGGCGCTGCAGGCACTGTATGAACGGGGCATCGCCAACGGCGTTGAGGGACTGCGGATTGTGGAGCAGGATGAGCTGCGGCAGATGGAGCCGAACATCTCAAAGGAAGCAGTGGCTGCGCTGTATGCTCCTACAGGCGGCATTGTATGTCCCTTCGGACTGACCATCGCTATGGCAGAGAATGCGGCGGCAAACGGAGCAGAATTTCAGTTTGATACGAAGGTGCAGAAGGTCGAGCAGCTCGGAGCAGAAAGCGGCGGCGGATGGAGACTCGAGACCTCGAAGGGCGTTCTCGAGGCGGATCTTGTGATCAATGCGGCCGGCGTATACGCCGATGAGCTCCACAACCAGGTCTGTGAGGACAAGCTGACCATCGTTCCGAGAAGAGGAAGCTACCTCCTGCTGGATACGACGGCAGGAAATCATGTGAGCCATACCATCTTCCAGCTCCCGGGCAAATACGGGAAGGGCGTACTGGTAACACCGACGGTGCACGGGAATCTGCTCATCGGACCGACTGCCAATGACATTGAGGATAAGGACGATGTGTCGACCACAGCGGCAGAGCTTAAGGAAGTGGCGGAGAAGTCCGGCCGCGCCGTGGACAATCTGCCGCTTCGGCAGACGATCACCAGCTTTTCCGGACTGCGTGCGCACGAGCTCGGGCACGACTTTATCATTCAGGAGAGCCGTCCCGGCTTTATCGACTGCGCCGGCATTGAATCGCCGGGACTCACGGCAGGTCCTGCCATCGGCGAGACTGTGGCGAAGATGGCCGCGGACATTCTGGGCCTGAAGGAGAAGCCGGATTATCAGAAAACGCGGAAGGGAATTCAGAAAACGCATCTCCTGCCCAGGGACGAGCTTCAGAAGCTCATTGAGAAGGATCCGGCCTACGGTGTGATGGTGTGCCGGTGCCGCAGCGTGACGGAGGGAGAAATCGTGGAAGCTATTCACCGCGTTCCGGGTGCGAGAAGCCTGGACGGCATCAAGCGGCGGACCAGTGCTGAAATGGGCCGCTGTCAGGCGGGCTTCTGCAGTCCGAAGATCATGGAGATACTGGCAAGGGAGCTTCAGATTCCGCAGGAGCAGGTGACGAAATCCGGCGCCGGCTCGGAATTCATTGTAGGAATCAACAAGGATCAGCTGTAAAGTGCGTGCAGCAAGCGGGGAAGCGGCAATGAGAGAAATGGATTTGGTAATCATCGGTGGCGGACCGGCCGGTATGGCGGCAGCGATTGAGGCGAGAAAGGCCGGAATTCAGGACATTCTGATTCTGGAGCGGGATGAGAGGCTGGGCGGAATTCTGAACCAGTGCATTCACAACGGCTTCGGTCTGCACACCTTCAAGGAGGAGCTGACAGGGCCGGAATATGCCGGAAGGTTTGAGGAGCAGGTGGAGGAGCTGCAGATCCCCTGTAAGAAAAATACCATGGTTCTGGACATCACGAAGGACCGTGTCATCACTGCAGTCAACCGGGAAGACGGCATCCTGAGCATCAAGGCAAAGGCAATTGTCCTGGCGATGGGCTGCCGGGAACGCCCGAGAGGCGCATTGAACATTCCGGGCTTCCGGCCGGCCGGCGTCTATACGGCAGGCACGGCGCAGCGCCTGGTGAACATCGAGGGGTATCTCCCGGGGCGCCGGGTGGTGATCCTGGGATCCGGCGATATCGGACTGATCATGGCACGGCGCATGTCACTGGAGGGTGCGAAGGTCCTGTGTGTTGCGGAGCTGATGCCCTATTCCGGCGGACTCAAGCGCAACATTGTACAGTGCCTGGATGACTTCGGCATTCCGCTCAAGCTCAGCCACACGGTCGTCAATATCGAGGGCGACAAGCGCGTGACCGGCATTACGCTGGCGCGGGTAGAGAACGGGAAGCCGGTTCCGGGAACAGAAGAGCATTACGACTGCGACACGCTCCTTCTGTCCTGCGGACTCCTTCCGGAGAATGAACTCAGCCGGAGCGCCGGCGTGGAGATGAGCCCGGTGACGAACGGCCCCTGCGTGGACGAGACGCTGCAAACCAGCATTCCCGGTATTTTCGCAGCCGGAAATGTGCTGCATGTGCACGATCTGGTGGATTACGTGTCGGAGGAAGCCGGCCTTGCCGGAAGAGAAGCGGCGGCTTACATTCTGGGGCAGCAGGAGGCCGGAGCGGAGGAGGCGCCGGGTATCACGGTTGCCTGCGAGGACGGCGTCCGCTACTGTGTACCGGAGCGGATTCACCCGGAGCACATCGGCGATAAGCTGACGCTCCGGATGCGCGTAGGAAATGTGTTCAAAAACCGGACACTGGCCTTGTATGTGAACGGAGAGCGGATCTTCGCCAGAAAGCGTCCGGTCATGGCGCCCGGTGAGATGGAGACCATTGTCCTGACCGGGGATAAGGCCGGTGCTCTGCGCAGTGCAGAATCGATTGTAATCCGGACGGAGAACGCCACATGAGCAAAAGGAAAGCTGCGCAGCAGCGATTTTGCGAATGGGCTCTGAA
>CAVJLL010000065.1:0-12477 GCA_963650385.1 Clostridium sp. CAG:508
GTAGAAGTCCGTTTTTCGGAGAGGGACTTACACTGAGACTTATGCCGGGCAAAAATTATCAGTCTCATGCTGAGATACTCTGAAAAGGCGGTGAAATCCGGTTAAAACAGCTGCAAAGTAACAGACACAAATTGTTTACAAATTTAGGAACGCTATTGGAACGCCAAGGTTCCTTTAGCGGAACGGTACATCCGTATAGTGAATTCCAACGGGCAGCAAAAGGCTGCGTAAATTTTTATACTGGAGGAATTTTGATTATGTACTTTGACGCTATTGCAAAAATTGTTTCGGAACGTACCGGCTGCAATATTTCAGATGTAAAACCGGAAAGCAAATTCTCTGAGCTTGGCATCGATTCACTTGACACAGTTGAGCTTCTTATGACGCTGGAGGATGAAATCGGCATCGAAATCGAACTGGATCAGAAGGTAGAGACCATTGACGATCTGGATAGGTTCATCCAGAGCAAAAAGGGCTGACGCTTATGATTAAGTCTGCAATTTGCGAGATGCTTGATATCAGATATCCTGTGTTTCAAGGAGGAATGGCTTGGATCGCTGACGGAAAACTGGCCGCTGCCGTGTCAGACGGCGGCGGTCTTGGCATTATTGCGGCGGGAAATGCCTCAGGTGACTATGTAAGACAACAGATTCGGATTGCTCGAAATATTACCGATAAGCCTATCGGCGTGAATATCATGCTGCTTAGTCCTCATGCTGACGACGTAGCAAGGGTCGTCACCGAGGAAAGGGTCGATGTTGTGACCACAGGTGCAGGTAATCCCTCGAAGTATATCAAGGATTGGCTTGCCGCCGGAATAAAGGTGATTCCCGTTGTTGCTTCTGTAGGAATAGCCAGACTTATGACCCGGCTCGGAGCTGCGGCACTGATCGCGGAGGGCGGAGAAAGCGGCGGTCATGTGGGAGAGCTTACAACGATGGTCCTTGTACCGCAGATCTGCGATGCGACTGATCTGCCTGTTATTGCAGCAGGCGGCATTGCAGACGGAAGAGGAGCTGCAGCGGCATTTATGCTTGGTGCCCAGGGCATACAGATGGGGACGCGTTTTCTCAGTGCCATTGAATGCACCATACATCCCACATATAAAGAAAAGATTCTTAAGGCTACAGATCTTTGCACCATGGTAACGGGCAAGCGTACCGGACATCCTATCCGCAGTCTTCGCACCGGATTCTCCAGGGAGTATTCCAGGGCCGAATACGCAGGAGCATCTGATGAAACTCTAAAGGACATGGCCGCAGGGGCATTTAGACTTGCCGTGCAGGAAGGCGATACTGAAAAGGGCTGCTTTCTCTCAGGCCAGATTGCCGCCATGGTCAAAAAAGAACAACCGGCAGCTGAAATAGTCAAGGAGGTTATGGAGGAGGCAGAGTCCACACTTCTCGGAGCATCACGATGGATAAGATAGCATTTGTTTTCTCAGGGCAAGGAGATCAGTTCCCCGGTATGGGAAAGGAACTTTATGAAAGATATGCGGTTGCCAAAGAAATCTTTGATTCATGCGACCGGCTGCGTCCCGGAACCTCTTTTCAATGCTTTAACGGCACGGAGGATGAGCTAAAGGAAACGCGAAACACGCAGCCATGCCTTTTTGCGATGGAGCTGGCTTCGGCAAGTGTTCTGATAGAGAAGGGTATTGTTCCTCAAGCCGTAGCCGGATTTTCTCTTGGCGAAGTCGTTGCAGCAACAGTCAGCGGCTTGTTTGACAATAATGCCGGGTTCCGCCTCGTATGTAAGCGCGGCGAGCTGATGCAGGATGAAGCTGAAAAGCACGATACCTCTATGGCAGCGGTAGTGAAGCTTACACCTGTGCAGGTGCAGGAGTTATGTAATAGGTATTCGGCTGTTTACCCTGTGAATTTTAACTGTCCGGGGCAGATCACTGTGGCAGGTTTATCTTCTCAGATTTCCGTTTTCCTGACTGATGTGAAGAGGGCAGGTGGAAAGGCTGTCCTGCTCAAGGTAAATGCAGCATTTCATTCGCCTTTTATGAGCGATACGGCGAAAGCATTTGCTGCGGAATTAGCCAGAACAGACATCAAAGCACCGACCATTCCTATTTATTCTGATTTTACGGCGGAGCCATACGGAGATGACGTCATAAGGCTTCTTTCTGCCCAGATCTGCAATCCTGTGCAGTGGGAGAAGCTTATTCGCAACATGATAACAGATGGTGCAGATACTTTTGTTGAAATCGGCCCGGGCAGGACACTTACCAACATGATCCGAAAGACCGATACAGACGTAAAGGCTGTGAGTCTTGCTGAGTATCTTGCGGAGGTGGAGAAATGCTGAAAGGAAAAACAGCCGTTATAACCGGAGGCTCTCGTGGTATCGGTGAGGCAACAGCCTATAAATTAGCTTCAATGGGCTCCAACGTGGCAGTGATTTATGCGGGAAATGCATCCGCAGCAGAAAATGTCTGTGAAGCCTGCAGGAAGAGGTATGGCGTTCAAGCAAAGTCTTATCAATGCAATGTTGCCGATTTTTCCGGAGCAAAAGAAGCTGTCGCAAGGATCAAAGCCGATTTCGGAGCGATTCAGATTTTGGTGAATAATGCCGGAATCACCAGGGACGGGCTGCTTGCCATGATGAAAGAGGAGGATTTTGATTCTGTCATTAACACCAATCTTAAAGGTGCCTTCAATATGATACGCCATATGACAGGAATGTTCATTCGGGCACGGGAGGGCTGCATCATCAACATTTCCTCGGTAGCAGGCATGATGGGCAATGCCGGACAGTGCAATTACTCCGCGTCAAAGGCCGGACTTATCGGACTTACAAAGTCTGCAGCCAAGGAGCTTGCCCCGAAGGGCATACGGTGCAATGCGGTCGCTCCCGGATTTATAGCAACGGATATGACAGGAAATCAGGCAGATAATCCACTCCTTAAAATGATTCCTCTCGGCAGGATGGGAGCAGCGGAGGATGTTGCAGATGCTGTGGCATATCTTGTGACTGCAAAATATGTGACCGGTGAGATTCTGCGGGTTGACGGCGGAATCGCCATGTAAGGAGAAACGATATGAGTGAACACAGAAGAGCCGTTGTGACCGGTATCGGCGCAATTACGCCTTTGGGAAATAATGTTGCCGATACCTGGGATGCGATGAAAAAAGGTAAAAACGGCATAGCACCTATCACTCTTTTTGATGCAGAAAGCTTCAAGGCAAAGCTGGCAGCAGAGGTCAAGAACTTTGATCCAAAGGGATATTTAGAGGTCAATGACATACTTCGCACGGATCGTTATGCTCAGTTTGCTGTTGCAGCAGCACAGCAGGCCGTGGATGAAAGTCGTGTTAAGGGAACGGTTGCACCTGAACGCTTTGCCGTCATCTTCGGGACGGGTATAGGCGGTATCGGAACCTTTGAAACTGAATATGCAAGGCTTCTGGAGAAAGGACCGCGGCGGGTTTCGCCTCTGTTCATACCGAGGATGATAGGTAATATGGCAGCGGGGATGATCGCCATCAGACACGACTGCCGCGGATCGGCCATGCCGGCGGTTACTGCCTGTGCCTCAGGGTCCGATGCAATCGGAGGGGCTATGCGTCTTATCCGTCACGGTTATGCCGATGCTGTTATCACAGGCGGTGCAGAGGCTGCGATAACAGCATCGGCCGTCGCGGGCTTTGCGAATATGCAGGCACTTTCCACCTCTGAGAATCCGGATGAGGCATCACTGCCTTTTGATAAGCGAAGAGGCGGTTTTGTCATCGGAGAGGGCTCTGTCGCGCTTGTTCTGGAGGAATATGAGCATGCAAAGTCGCGTGGAGCAAGAATCTACGGTGAAGTGTGCGGTTATGGATCGACCTGTGATGCTTACCACATTACGGCGCCTCAGCCGGAGGGTCGGGGCGGTGCGCAGGCCATGCATGATGCGATAAAGGAAGCCGGTTATACAGAAGCCGATACAATCTATATCAACGCCCACGGGACCGGGACTCCTATGAATGATGTGATAGAGACAGCAGCTATAAAGAAGGCATTTGGAGAGGAAGATGCAAGAAAAGCATATGTTAGCTCCACGAAATCCATGACAGGACATATGCTCGGAGCAGCCGGCGCGATTGAAGCCTTGGCTTGCCTTTTGGCATTGAACGAGGGCGTCATTCCTCCGACGATCAATTTGAAGGAGCAGGACGAAGCCTGTGATCTTAACTATGTACCGAATGCGGCGGTGGAAGCGGATATTACGCTGGCTCTTTCCAATTCGCTTGGATTTGGCGGTCATAATGCCTGCCTTGCCTTCAGAAGGGTGTGATTTGATGAAAGAAACGGATATTCGAAAATATGCAGAGCTCATGAAGGAGCTGGAGCTGACGGGACTTGAAGTTACCGGGGAGAACAGCAAAGTGCGTTTGGAGCGTTCTGTTGCGACGCCATTAAAGGAGACAGTTTATGCTGTTCCTGAAGCGGCAGACACTGTACAGCCTGCGTCTGCACAGAAAGACTATATCAGCGTGAAATCACCTATGGTCGGTGTATTTTATGCAGCACCGGCAGAAAATGCCGCTCCTTATGTGGCTGTCGGGGATACAGTTACTAAGGGACAGGCACTCTGTGTTGTAGAGGCAATGAAGATGATGAACGAGGTAACGGCCGAGGAGGACGGAGTCGTTTCACAGATCTGCGTTACTGACGGAAAGGTCGTGGAATACGGGACGGAGCTGTTCCATATCAAGAGGCAGGCATATGAACAGGGATGAAATCATGAAGATACTTCCCCACAGGGATAACATGCTGCTGCTTGACGATGTGGAGGAAGAGGAAGGTAATGCCATCGGGCACTATACGGTTCGGGGCGATGAGTTTTTTATGAAGGGGCATTTCCCGGATCATCCGATCGTACCCGGCGTCATCCTTTGCGAGATACTGGCTCAGTCAGCCTGCATACTGCTGAGGGATGCCATGACCGACGGGAAGCTTCCGGTTTATACAGGGCTTGATCATGTTAAGTTCCGCTCACCTGTAAAGCCGGGCGATGTTGTTGAAACGCGCTGCCATATCAAGCGGACAAAGAAGCCTTTCTATTTTGCAGAGGGGACCGTTACGGTGGACGGCAGGCTTTGTGCATCGGCAGTTTTCTCCTTTGCAATCACGGGAGTGTAAGTCATGTTTTCAAAAATATTGATTGCAAACCGCGGCGAGATTGCAGTGCGTATCATTCGTGCCTGCAAGGAAATGGGTGTTGCCACGGTTGCCGTTTATTCTGAGGCTGATAAAAATGCCCTCCATGTGGCGCTTGCCGACCAAAGCTGCTGTATTGGCGGTCCTGAAGCAGCTGAAAGCTATCTGAATGAAAACCAAATCATAAGCGCCGCAGTCCTTACAGGGGCACAGGCAGTCCATCCGGGATATGGATTTTTGGCTGAGAGCGCTCATTTTGCCCGCGCCTGCAGGAAGAACGGACTGGTATTTATCGGTCCGGATCCGGAAAGCATGGAACGGCTTAGTGACAAGGCCCAGCTAAAGGAGCTGATGCAAAGCACGGGACTTACCGTGATCCCGGGGACCCGGGCGGTGACATCTGTTGCTGAAGCAAGGCTGGAGGCCGGACGAATCGGATATCCGGTTATGCTAAAGGCCTGCGCCGGAGGAGGCGGACGGGGGATCCGGCTTATCCATTCCGAAGATGAATTTGACGATGCATACAGACAGGCCTCAAGCGAAGCCATCGGTGCCTTTGGTGACGGAGGCCTATATCTTGAAAAATATATTTTTCCGGCAAGGCATGTTGAACTGCAGGTCCTTGCAGATGAACACGGCCATGCGGTTTGTCTCGGAGACCGCGACTGCTCTCTCCAGAGAAGAAACCAGAAGCTGGTTGAAGAAACGCCGTCTCCTGCAGTTGATGATGCTCGGCGACGCGAGATCTTTGAGCTTGCGGCAGAGGCAGTAAAAAAGATTGGTTTTATCGGCGCGGGAACTCTTGAGTTTTTGCTGGATCGTGAAGGTAGATTCTGGTTTATGGAAATGAATGTGCGCTTGCAGGTTGAACACTGTGTGACAGAGATGCTGACAGGCGTTGATATTGTAAAATGGCAGATCCGCATCGCTGCCGGTATTCCGCTCAGCTTTACTCAAAAGGATATCAGGATAACAGGCTCAGCGATAGAGTGCCGTATCAACGCAGGAAGCTGCGGGAGTATAAAAATGCTCCATGTACCCGGGGGACCGTCGGTGAGATTCGATACCGGCTTAGTTATCGGCTCAGTTGTGACACCGTACTATGATTCGCTGATCGGTAAACTCATCGTACATGCAAAAACCCGCGAGGAAGCGCTGAGAAAAATGAGGGCGGCACTTTGTGAGCTTCTAATAGACGGAATAGCTACAAACATTGAAGAACAGCTGCGTATCGTTGAAGATGAACGTTTTGTATCCGGGAACTATGACTTAACATTTATGGGAAACAGGTGATGAGATGGCACTTCTGAATTTTTTAAAGCCTAAAAACAAACTGGAAGAGGGCGGACGAACAACAGCACCTTTTCAGGGCGATGCAGGTGAGCCTGAGAAAAATTGCCCGAATTGTCACAAGGATATCCCTTTAAGCCGCCTATGGGCGAATAACCTTGTTTGCCCGTGCGGGTATCATTTCCGCATGAAGGCTCGTCAGCGCATCAAAATGATTGCAGATAAGGATAGCTTTCATGAGCTGTATTCAAATATAAAAGCAGATAATCCGCTCAATTTTTCAGGTTATGATGCCAAGCTTGAAACAGTCCGTGCGGCAAGCGGTGAAAAGGAGGCGGTGCTCTGCGGTACCGCCATGATCGGGGAGCAGAAGTGCTGCCTGTTTGTTATGGAGCCGTATTTCATGATGGGAAGCATGGGATGCGCAGTCGGCGAAAAAATAACCCTTTTGTTTGAATATGCTCTTGAGCATCGTCTGCCGGTCGTGGGTTTTACGCTGTCCGGCGGTGCCCGTATGCAGGAGGGCTTACTGTCTCTCATGCAGATGGCAAAAACAAGTGCAGCAGTAAAGAATCACAGCGATGCCGGACTTTTATATATTGCGGTTCTTACGGATCCGACAACGGGCGGTGTGACTGCAAGCTTTGCCATGGAGGCAGATATTATTCTGGCAGAACCCGGCGCGACAGTAGGCTTTGCCGGCGCAAGAGTAGTTGAACAGACAACAAGGAAGGCCTTGCCGAACGGTTTTCAAAAATCTGAATTTGTTTTGGAACACGGGTTTATTGACAGCATTGTTCCGCGCTCCGGGCAAAGGAAATACCTGACGGAGCTTTTGAAACTGCATAACAGGAGGAGAGCAACGGCATGAATGAAGCCGCTTATGACAGGGTGAAACTTGCCCGCGACAGCAAAAGACCGACCGGGCTTGATTACATCAACAACATTTTCAGAGATTTTATCGAGCTTCACGGTGACCGCCGTTATGCGGATGATCATGCAGTAGTCGGAGGCCTTGCAAGGTTAGATAACATGCCGGTAACAGTGATAGCGATCGAGAAGGGACATACTGCAAAGGAACGCGCATACCGTAACTTCGGCATGCTGCAGCCGGAGGGATACCGCAAGGCGCTGCGCCTTATGAAGCAGGCAGATAAATTCGGAAGACCCGTAGTCTGCTTTGTGGATACGCCGGGCGCATATTGCGGGATCGAGGCCGAGGAACGCGGACAGGGTCAGGCCATTGCTGAAAATCTTCTTGAGATGTCAACGCTTTGTGTTCCGATAATCTCCATTCTGATCGGTGAAGGCGGAAGCGGAGGAGCGCTTGCCCTTGCGGCAGCGGACAGGGTCTGGATGCTGCAAAATGCAGTGTACTCGGTGATTTCTCCGGAGGGCTGCGCAAGTATTTTGTGGAAGGATGCAGGAAAGGCAAGGATCGCTGCCGAAAGCCTGAAGCTGACGGCAGAGGATGCAAAAAGTCTTGGGGTGGTTGAGAGGATCCTTTCGGAAAATGACCTCGGAAAAAAGGAATTTTATGCACGCATCGGTACGCTTTTGACCAGGGAGCTCAAGAAATTGTCCGAAGACCTTGACCTGATGATTAACCGCTATAACAGATTCCGCAAGATTGGCGCAGAGGCACTCATTAAGGAGCAGGCATGAGCATATACAAACGGTTTTGCAAAGAGATTGTCGATGAAAAAGGGAGACTGAAGGATATAGCGCTTGAATATCCTGACAACTTTAATTTCGGATATGATGTTGTCGATAAGATCGCTGATGAAACGCCTTCAAAACGGGCACTTGTCTGGTGCAACACGGAAGGTGAAGAGCATATTTTTACATTTGAAGACATAAAAAGATACAGCAACAGGATGGCAAATGTCTTCCGGAATGCGGGCATTAGAAAGGGTGACCGTGTCATGGTCATCCTGAAGAGGCATTATGAATACTGGTTTGCCACGGTTGCGCTGCACAAAATCGGTGCGGTAATGATACCGGCAACCCATATGCTGACGGTCACCGACCTTGTGTACCGGATCAAAGCATCTAAAGTAAAAGCCCTTATATGTACTGCGCAGAATGATGTTCCCGAAAAGATAAGATCCGCACTCAAGGAGACCGGAATATCGGCGCTGTGCTGGTGCGTGCAGGAGGAGACGGACGGATTCGAAAATCTGACGACGGCAATGAATGCTGCATCCGAAGACTTCGCTCGCGTTCAGACAAGAGTGACTGATCCGATGATCATGTACTTTACATCCGGCACCACAGGGTATCCTAAGGGCGTGATCCACGATTACAGTTATCCTCTTGCACATATAGTGACGGCAAAGTATTGGCATAGGGCAGAGGATGGAGGACTGCATTTTACCGTAGCGGAGACGGGATGGGCCAAGGCCTCCTGGGGGAAAATTTACGGTCAGTGGCTGGTTGGAAGCGCAGTTATGGTATATGATTTCGATAATTTTGATCCAAAACAACTGACGGCAGTGATCAACCGTTATGGTGTTACTTCCTTCTGTGCACCGCCTACAGTCTATCGGTATCTTGTACGCAAGGGCATTCCGGATATGCCGACGCTGAAATATGCCACTACCGCAGGAGAGCTGCTTGCGCCTGAGGTATTTCGCAGGTTCACGGAACGAACGGGAGTTCAGCTCTGCGAGGGATACGGACAGACCGAAACAACGCTTTTGATAGCCAACTTTAAGGGATATGATGCTGTTGCAGGATCGATGGGTATACCGTCACCGTTTTATAATATCGAGCTCCGGGGAAAGAACGGAGCCGCTGTTGATGTCGGAGAAATAGGTGAGATCGTTATTATTCCGCCTGAAAAAGGTAAGCAGGCGGGCGTATTTGCATCATACCTGGACAACGAAGAGCAATATCGTTATGTGTGGCGCGACGGAGTCTATCACACGGGAGATGCCGCATATATGGATGAAGACGGTCATTACTGGTTTCACGGACGATTTGACGATATCATTAAGACAGGAGGGTTTCGCGTAGGACCATATGAGGTCGAAAATGTGCTGATGGAGCACCCTGCCGTTGCGGAATGCAGTGTAATCGGTGTGCCGGACTCTCTCCGCGGCCAGTCGATCAAGGCGGTAATTGTTCCATGTGCAGGTTATTCACCATCAAGAAATCTTGAGCTGGAGATAAAGAATTTCTGCAACCAAAAGCTTGCGGAGTATAAATGGGTCCGTCTCGTTGAGTTTGTAGCCGAAATGCCAAAGACGATCAGCGGTAAGATACAGAAAACCGTGCTTCGCGGTCAAAAACAGACAGGAGGCTAGCTATGGGCAGTACAATAACTAAAACTGATAATAAAACCGGGGAAACCGATCTGCAGTTTCTGAATGAAACAGTTCCCTGCGGATTTTTGAGATATACCTGTGAGAAGCAGCCGAGAATCACCTATATTAATCCCCAAATGCTTGAAATCCTTCGCCTTCCTGAAAAGGAGGAGGGGGATTTTGATTATCTGGAAATGTATAAGAGCAATATCTTTCTGATGGTTCCAATGGAGGAACGACGCAGATTTTCGAAATATCTTAATCGGGTATTCTCTGCGGACGCCCCCATTGCAGGTGAAATGACGTTGCTCCGCTGCGACGGAACCCGTGCGCATGTTTTCGGATGGGTTACGAAGGTGGTGAATGAGCATGGTGAGGAAGAATTTCAAAGTGTATGTATGGATATAACCGAGAGCTATCGGGCACGAAAGGCGAAGGAAAACAAGCGCTACATTAAAGCCCTCACTGATGTCTATGACAAAATTTTCGAGTTCGATCTTGATGCCAACACGGTGAAATGCCTTCATTGCGAGGATGCATCTTATTTCAAACGTTTTGAAAACATAGCCATGCAGGTTGAGGATGCGCTGGAAAAATGGCTGGTCGATTCTGTGGATCCGAAACAACAGGATTCTGTACGACGATTTTTCAGGGATTTCAGTCAGAAAAAGCTGACCAGCGTTGACGGCAGGCCGCCTCAGATCAGCTATATGGCTCGTTCCACTGATGGCAGCGTGAAGCAATATACGGGAATATTTATTAAGGCGGATGATGCTGTCAGCTTATATTGCTGTCGCGAGATAAAGGAGATTGCAGCTTCAAAGGCACTGAAAGAGGAAAATGCTCAGCTTAAGGAGAAGATGCGTGATCTGGTCACACGTTTTTCCGATGGCATTGCAGCCTTTGAGATTTCATCAGATGGAATGGTGAAGCCGTTATATGCAACTGAAAATGTTTGTGAATTCTTTGGCTACACAGAGGAGGAATGGCTGCCGCTTACGGAACGATATACTCCCGTAGAGAACTTTGTTGCATATAGTGAGGCGGCGTACGAGAGCTTTGAGAAACTGCTCACGACAGGTGAAGCAGAGTTTTCATATTTCGATTATCAAACAGAGACGGAACGGAAAATCAAAGCTATCTGTTCTGAAAAGGAGCCGAATGCCGATACATCACGTTATGTCATGCTCTATCCGGTAGAGAGCAGCCTGGAAACCGACAAGAAGACCTTGCCTGAAAATCGTACTGTTTCCATTCGTACCTTCGGGTATTTCGATGTATTTGTGGGAGATGTGCCTATTGCTTTTCGGAATAAAAAATCGAAGGAGCTTCTCGCGCTGCTTGTTGACCGCAAGGGCGGCTATGTGACATCCGAGGAAGCAATCAGCTTTTTGTGGGAGGATGAGCCGGCAAGCAGCTTAACCTTCTCGAGATATCGCAAGGTGGCTCTTCGCCTGAAAAGCACATTGGAGAAATACGGAATTTCTGACATAGTCGAGGCTGTTGACGGAAAACGACGTATTGTGATGGATAAGGTAGATTGCGACTTATATAATTATCTTTCCGGCAAAGATGAATATGCACAACTTTTCAAGGGCAGCTATTTGACCAACTACAGCTGGGGAGAAATAACCCTTGGTGAACTGACGAACAAAGAGAGATTGTAGCCGCTGCAATCTCGAGAATGTGAATTTATTGTTACTGTACAGACACCAGCCAGTTTGTGGGTATGTCACCAAGTATTTTGAATCACTGCATACAATGGGAGATCATTGCCTTGTGCAGGATATTGATGATTATATCAGCAGTGTTGCTGGCAGCAGTTGTGCCACGGCATAACTGCCTGCAGAAAGTTCCCCGCAGGGCGGAAATATAATCTGAGGGTATCAGGACCGGACGAACAACCTGTGATGGTTTGTTCATGGTTTGTTCATCTGTACCTGACACCTCAGCCCTGCAATTTCCTGTTTCAAGGTATGCTCCTGCAGGCATATCTGCTCCTTTTAGGCCGTGCTCCTGCCGTCTGGCTTTACTTCTTTTTCATCTTTTGGGCAGCATTGAGCTGCATAACCGCTTTATTCTCCATCATCACGATGCGTACCAGACTATCGATTATTTTTGTAAATTCCATCTGATGGTTCCTGCTGATCTGCCCATAGATGTCATCCATATACGCACCTAACTGATACATCGCCTGTCCCCTTTTTGCAGTATTCGGGAATGCTCTTTCCAGATAGGCATGCTGCAGGAAAAAATGGAAGGACTCTTTGATGAGCTTGTCCGTGTGCTTGCCGTCATATGCCCGCATTATTCCGCGTATAATCATTGCCATTTCATTCATTTTGCTCCTGGTTTTCGCTGCAAGGTGTCTATCCAGCCAGATCGCTATAATCGTTGAATGTGCATTAGGCGGAACGCCTCCATCTTTCACGGGCTTTACCGCTGTACTCTGTATCCCGCCAAAAATCTTGTCAAAGAAAAGAGCCATATATGTCTCTGATGCCAATGAATGGCTCGTATACATCTCGCTGTCTATTGCCGATGTATTCCTCGCTCTCTTGCCGCTCACTTCCTTTTTTCTTAAGTTAAATGCGTAGTCGATATCTTCCTGTTTAAAGGTGTCTTTATTCAGCATAGTCTTGTGAGCGTTATCAAACTGATCTGCCAGCTCTTCATTCCTGCTGAGCAGCTTCCACTCAGCAAGCTTTTGGTTACTGAATAATTT
>CAVJLL010000066.1:0-12334 GCA_963650385.1 Clostridium sp. CAG:508
AAGACTGTTTTGAGAAACATCGGACAAAGACAATTATGAGACCGAAGAAAAATGTTAGCCTGAAAACCATTGCTGATGCCGTCGGGGTCAGCATTGTAAGCGTTTCCAATGCTCTGTCGGGACGGGGCGGGGTAAGCCCGGAGCTCCGGAAGACCATTTGTGACACGGCAGCGGAGATGGGATATCAGTACAAGACCGAAGAGCGCGCTGTGCAGACAATGGCAGCCAGAAAAATCGCCGTTCTGACAAACCGCTCCTCGGCTCATGCAGAAGACGGCAAGTGGGCACAGTATGCAGCGGCAGCCGGCCGTATGCTGAAGGAATACGGCAGCACAGTCAGTATCGACCGCATGCAGAACGAAACGGAAGGAATCCTTCTGGTGGGCCTGTGGAGCACAGAGGATGTCGCCCGCCTGCAGGAGCGGTATGCGCTGCCCTTTGTCGTGATCGGAGGATGGAACATCTACGTTCGGGGCGATTATATTGTTCCTGATGCGTACCATGGTGTTTTTGACGCGGTTGACCGACTGTACCGGGAAGGTGAAAAGCAGCCGGGCATGGTGCTCTGTGATCCGGAAGAGGAGCTGCGCGATCACGAATACGGCTTATGGAGCGGCCTGTCAGAATTTTACGATATGCCGATCGGAGAGCGCCGGAATGTATTTCATTCCGTCAAAGAGGCACTGGAGTCGGCCTGCGAGACCTTTTTCTGCTTTTCCGGGGAGGATGCTGCCCTTCTGGAGGAGAAGGGTAAACGGGTCATTGGCTGCCGGGAGGATACAGGAACACAGGAGAGCGTCCTTCCGGACAGGGAAGGAATGGTACAGGAGGCCATCCGGATTCT
The DNA here is from genome assembly GCA_963650385.1 of Clostridium sp. CAG:508. GTDB lineage: Bacteria > Bacillota > Clostridia > Lachnospirales > Lachnospiraceae > CAG-791. Next base: position 845 of record CAVJLL010000066.1, read on the forward strand.
GATGCGGCGGATCAGTCAGCATGATGAGTCGGAGGGAGTGCGGTATGTTCAGGAAATCAGTCAGATTAAGTGATGTTGCAGAACGGGCGGGCGTCAGCACCGTGACGGTGTCCAATGCACTGGCCGGCCGAAAGGGAGTCAGTGATGAGCTGCGCAGCAGGATTTTCGAGACCGCCAGGGAGTGCGGCTATGACTTATCCCGCTATGAACGCAAAAAAAAGCAGCAGGAGACCGTCGGCGTCCTGGTGTCGAGCCGGTACATCCGGGTCGGTCTGTCTTTTTACTGGGAAATGTACCAGAAGGTGGCATTTTCTCTCTCGCAGAACGGCATGTATTCGGCACTTGAGATTTTGTCGGAAGAGGAAGAGGATGCAGAGAAGCCGGCTCTGCCGCGCTGCCTGGAATCCGGCAGGGCGGAGCAGCTGATCGTGATCGGCAGTCTGCACAAGCCGTATCTGGAGCGGCTGATGCAGAAGGCACAGGACCGAACGGTCCTTCTGGATTTCCGTGATCCGGATTACAGCTGCAGTGCGGTGCTTTCGGACAACTGCACGGGAATGTATCGTGCAACACAGTATCTGATTGATCACGGACACCGTGCCATCGGCTTTCTGGGAACGCCCCAGATCTCCCGCAATATCCGCGACCGGTTTTACGGATATATGAAGTGCATGGATGACAATGCACTGCCGATTCATCCGGAGTGGATACTGGCCGACCGCAATCCGGAAAATGAGGCGGAAACCGGCGTAAAGCTGCCGGACGCACTGCCGACAGCCATTGCCTGCAGCAGTGACTTTGGAGCAGCGGTCCTGATGGAGGCGCTGCTGGCCAGAGGGATCTGTGTGCCGGAGGATCTGTCACTGGCCTCCTACGATGACTACATGGGCGGTGATGACCTGCGCCGGAAGCTGACCACATTTCACGTAGATATGGAACGCATGGCGGAGAATGCCGTGCAGATGCTGCTGCAGGGAACTGCAGAGCAGCAGAGGGGAAGAGCCATCTATGTGGACAGCGTATTGGTGGAACGAGAGAGCGTCCGGCAAAACGATGACGTAAATGCCGTCCGTTCGTGAACCTGCCGGGGAATTTTCCTTCGCGGAATTCTCCGCAGGCTGCCGCTGCAGTGCAGCGGCATAGAGAGGAAGTTATGTCTAAAAACGTTACACTGGAAGACATTGCCGCAAAGGTAGGGGTCAGTATTGTGACGGTGTCCAAGGCACTGTCCGGCCAGAAGGGGGTTGGAGAGAACACCAGAGAGCAGATCTGCAGAACCGCAAAGGAGATGGGGTATCTGCGCAGCAGGGATGTGGACGGCGGCTCCGGACTGAATTATACGATCGGTGTTGTGACAGCGGCCCGCTATCTGACAGACCGCATGTCCATGTACTGGACGCTGTATCGGGATCTCTCTGTGCTTCTTGCTGCAAAGGGGTGCTTCTGTCTCCTGGAGATTGTTTCCGAGGAGGCGGAACAGGAGGGCGAGCTGCCCGGTCTTTTAACGGAAAAGCATCTGGACGGGCTCTTTGTGCTCGGCTCCATGGAACGCGAATACACCGAGCAGCTGGAGGCATCCGCAGAGGCGGTGCTGGCCTTTATTGATACAGTATCTCCCTCGGATGACTATGACTGCGTGGTTTCCAATAATTTTCGCGGCGGCTATCAGATGGTGGAGCATCTGCTGAATCTGGGACATCGCCGCATTGGCTTTGTGGGGACCCTGCTTACAACAGACAGCATTGATGATCGGTATCTCGGCGGCATGAAGGCCCTTATGGAACGCGGCTTGTCGTATGAGCCGGGATGGATTGTCAATGACAGAGATCCGGTGACCGGTAAAATGTATGAAAAAAAGCTGGTGCTGCCGGAGAGAGAAATGCCTACCGCCTTTTTCTGCAGCAGTGACCGGACGGCGCAGCTGCTCATGCGGGAGCTGCAGAAGATGAACCGGAGCGTCCCGGAGGATGTTTCACTGGTTGGGTTTGATAATTACGAGGAGGCCGGCCGCGGGGAACCGGTCCTGACGACCTATGATATCAACCGGAAGGAAATGGTCTCACAGGCGGTAAGACAGATGCTGCGCCGGATCGGAGGCAGGGAGCATCGCCCTGGTGTCATCCTGGTGCAGGGCAGATGCGTGCTGCGCGGCAGCACAAGACGAATCGGAGAAGCGGTGCAGTACGGCCGCAGAAAATCCGCGCGGTAATTGCTGCCGCCCATTCACCGGCCAAACGCCAGGACCCGTCGTGGCTGGCGTCTGTACAATAACAAATGACAGGTATTTCCGACATTTTTGTCGGGAACAGTGCTTACAAATCCATATAATCTGGTTATAATGACAGGGTGTCCATTCTATAAAGAAAGGGGGCCCTTTTGTTGTGAAGAGAAAAAGCGGGAAAATGAATCGGATATGGGGAATGTTGCTGGCGGCAGCGATGCTGATGCTGACAGGATGCAGCTCCATGAAGTTCCTGGCATCCGGCAAGGAATTCCGGAAGATCTGTGAGGACAACGGGCTCCAGGTTCAGGATACGGCAGAGGCAGTAGCATCGGCAGGCGGGTACAAGACCCTCTCGGATGCCTATATTGCCACCACGGAGGATGGACTGGTTTCCGTATGTTATGTGCGGTTCACGGATCAGAAGGAGGCGCAGACGTACTATAACGCTGTGGCTGATCAGATGGACGGCAGTGAGTATACAGGTCCCAATTATCAGGCAGAGGTAGAGACCGTGGAGGACACCTGCAGAGAGATCTACATGGAATCCGGACGGATCATCTACGCAGAGGGGGATGCCTCGACAATCGGAGCCATTGAGAAGCAGCTCATAGGAACCTGGACGCAGGATCCTGTCAAAAAAACGGCTGCCCCGGCCAAATGAGGTCATGGAGCAAATGAATCACACGGTGAAGCTGACCGATCAGTTCTGGAGGAATTATCAGAAGCTGGTCCGGAAGGAGATGATTCCCTATCAGTGGGCGGTCCTGAGCGACGCCATTGACATCAACATTGAGCGGGAACGGAATGATGATACCATTCCGAACGCGAAAAGCCATGCAGTGGAGAATTTCAGAATTGCTGCAGGACAGGCAGAGGGAGAGCATTACGGCTGGGTCTTCCAGGACAGCGATGTGTACAAGTGGCTGGAGGCGGTTGCCTATTCACTGAACAATGAACCGGATCCGGAGCTGCAGAGCCTTGCGGATGATGTGGTGGAGCTGATCGCGGCGGCGCAGGAGCCGGATGGGTATCTGGATACGTATTTTACCATCAAGGCACCGGAGCGGCGCTACAAACGGCTGCGGGAGAGCCATGAGCTGTATTGCGCGGGTCATTTTATGGAGGCTGCCGTTGCCTATCATCAGGCGACGGGCAATGAGACGGTGCTGCAGACGGCGGTGAAGCTGGCCGACTGCATTGACCGCAGCTTCGGACCGGAGGACGGCAAGATTCACGGAAGTGACGGTCATGAAGAGGTTGAGATCGGCCTGGTCCGTCTGTACGAGGAGACGGGAGAGCCGCGTTATCTGAAGCTGGCAGAGTATTTCATTGAGATCCGGGGAAAGGATCCGGAATTCTTTGCCAAGCAGGTGGCAGCAGAAGGCGATAAGGAGCCGGTGATTGCCGGCATGGATTCTCTGCCGCCGTCCTATTATCAGGCAGATGTTCCGCCGGTTGAGCGTACGACAGCAGACGGACATGCGGTTCGTGTGGTTTATCTGTGCACGGGCATGGCTGCCATTGCGGCGAGGACCGGCAATGAGGCAATGCTGGCCGCGTGCCGCCGGCTGTGGCGCAATATTGTGGATAAGCGGATGTATATCACGGGCGGCATCGGCTCCACCTACCGCGGAGAAGCGTTTACGCTGGATTATGATCTGCCCAATGACACCATGTACTGCGAGACCTGTGCCTCCATCGGCCTGGTGTTCTTTGCGCGGCAGATGCTGCTGTGTGATTCCTGCGGAGAGTATGCGGATGTCATGGAGCGGGCGCTCTACAATACCGTCCTGGCCGGAATGGCGTTGGACGGCAAGCATTTCTTCTACGTAAATCCTCTGGAGACGGATCCGCAGAAGTCGCAGAAGGACCCGAATAAGAGCCATGTAAAGTGTGTGCGCCCGCAGTGGCTCGGCTGCGCATGCTGCCCGCCGAATCTGGCGCGGCTCCTGACCTCGGTGGAGGAATACATTTATACCGTCAAAGAGGATACCGTGCTGGTAAATCTCTTCATGGAGTCCTCCGTCACCATCGGCAGCAGGACGATTGCACAGAGCACCGCGTACCCGAAGAACGGGAAGATCGCTTTGCAGATCAGCGGGAGTGAGGAAGAGACGGTGAAGCGGATCGGCGTCCGGATTCCCGGATGGACGGAAAGCTATGCTGTATCCGTAAACGGGAACCGGTGTGAGAATCAGCCGGAGGACGGATATCTTTATTTTGCACTGGATGAGCAGGAGAAGGAGATCGTCCTGGAGCTTCCGATGGAAATTCAGCGCTGGAGAGCCAATCCTCTGGTATCCGAGGATCTTGGGAAAACCGCTGTGACCAGAGGACCGGTTGTGTACTGCCTGGAGGCAGCGGACAACGGAAGTCATCTGCATCTTCTGGCACAGGATCCGGAGTCGGAGCTGGAATATACGGAAAGCCCGATACTGGGCGGCATCGGCGTTATTACCGGAATGGGAACGCGGAAGATCCTGCCGCGGCAGAAGGCACCGCTGTACCAAAGAGGCCTCGGCTATGAAACGCAGACGCAGAAGCTCACATACATCCCGTATTATGCATGGGCAAACCGCGGAGAATCCGAAATGAGTGTCTGGATTCGTGAAGAGAAGGCATAAGGGAGAGTTGGTGTGCCGGCGCGGCGTTCCATCGCGGTGACGGCACCAGGAGAGCCGCCCGAAAGGGGCGGCTTTCTTTTTGCAAATTTATTTGGCGAGAACGCCACGTGAGCAAAATGTGCAGGGAAGGCATCGGTCAGATGCCGGGAAGAGGAATGCTATGACACAGAAAATCAGTCTGCTGGCTCCGGATCCGGAATCACTGCAGACCAGAAAGATTTCCCGGGAAACCGTGCATGATCTTGGCATGGACAGTATCCTGAAGGATGTGACATCCAAGGAGCAGGAGCAGAACATGATCCTGCAGGTGATGTCAGCCATGACGCCGGATCCGGCCGTGACTGCCTACCGCTGTGACGTGTTTGATGATATTTATAAGCATCCGCAGATGCGGGAGGAGATGCTGAAAATTCTGGACCGGATTGACTTCCTGCGGGACTATGGGGCCATACGGCGTGACTATGAGGAGAGCGCCAGCGTCTGGGATCTCCTGCACAGGCTGGACGACATGATGGATTATATCCAATGCGTCCGGGCAATTTATGAGTGCCTGTCGGCCGCCGATCTGCATTCGGAGGGGCTTCTGCGGCTTCGAGACTACGTGGACCGTTTATATCACGAGCAGGGCTTTGCGGAACTGACGCAGGACGTTTCCCGGATGAAGGCGGACACCTCTACGCTGAAGAGCGTGACTGTGGGAATTAACCTCAATGAGCGGTTTGAGGCGTGCGGAATCGGCCTGATTTCTGTGAACAGCCGGCCCTTTACGAAGTCGGGAGCGCTTGGCAGCTTCTGCGATCGGATGTCCGGAAAGGACGGCGTGCAGGAGGGAACGGAATGGAAGGAGAATTACCGGTTCCATCCGTTCGGTGCCTCGGAATCACGGATCGTGGAGGCGGCAGAGAAGGCAGAAAGGCGGCGAAATGCGGTGTTGGGGATCGCATCGATTCCGCAGGGAGATGCCGCAGCCGATGTCACCTCATACATGGACCGCATCACGAACCATATGCTGAGCACAATGGTGAAGCGTCTGCGGGAGATGCTGAACCGGTATGTGTCGGTGACGATTACAGATATTACTGATCTGATCCCAGAATTCATTTATTACATTCGATGGGCGGAGTATCTGGAAAAGCTCTCTGGCCATGGGATGAATTTCTGCAAGGCACAGATTGCGGCAGAGCCTGCAGCGGAAAGGCGCATGCACGCAAAGGGAATCTATAATCTGAAGCTGGCGTCGGCGGTTCTGGAGCATGGTGAGACCATTGTAACCAACGACCTCGAATTTGATGCCGGGCGCCGCGTTTATCTGCTGACGGGAGCCAACCGCGGCGGGAAGACGACCATCACACAGGCTGTGGGTCAGCTGTTCTTCCTGGCGCAGGGCGGCATCTATGTGCCGGGTGACGAGCTGTCCTTCCATCCGGCGGATGCCATTTATACGCACTTTCCGGCGGACGAGGACAAAACCATGGATCTCGGACGGCTGGGAGAGGAGTGCCGGCGCTTCCGGGAAATCTACAAAGAGGCAACAAGAGAGAGTCTTCTGCTGCTCAATGAGACCTTTTCCACAACCTCCTTTGAGGAGGGCTATTACATAGCCAGAGATTCCGTTCGTGCCATTCTGCAGAAGGGCATCCGGACGGTCTACAATACGCATATGCATAAGCTGGCTATGGATCTGGACGAGGTGAACGCACAGTCCGCAGAGGACAAGGCGGCGTCGCTGGTGGTACTGAGTGACGCAGGGAAGCGCTCGTTTAAGGTTGTGGAGGCACCGCCGCAGGGCCAGTCTTATGCCCATGACATTGCGGTCAAATACGGTGTCACCTATGAAATGCTGACGCAGGATGTCAGTGACGAGAACGCCACATGAGGCAAAAGAGAAGCTTTGCGGCAGTGATTCTGCTGCTGCGGCCGGCATATACGCAAATTGGAGTGTATGCATCGGTATGTCAGCCTTCGGAAAGACGTAAGGAAAACCAAGGGAGAAGAATATGCAGGAATATAAGTGGCCCTATGCCAATGAAATCGGGCAGGAGGAAGAGCTTAGCTGTGACGTGCTCGTGCTCGGCGGAGGGCTTGCAGGGTGCTTTGCTGCCATTGCGGCGGCCAGAAAGGGCAAGCACGTCATATTGGTCGAGAAGGGAACGACTGCCAGAGCCGGGGCGGCAGGAAGCGGCTTTGATCACTGGGAATCGGCCTGTACGAACCCATGCTGCAAGGTGACGCCGAAGGAGGTCGCCGAGGCCTACATTGATGAGCAGGATCATTACAGCAACGGCATTGCGCATTACATCGAATGCCGCGAGGGGTGGGACCGCCTCCTGGACATCGAGAGCTTCGGCGGGAAGATCCGCGACACGGAGGATGAATTTGCCGGAGCCGATTTCAGGGACGAGAAGACGAAGCTGATGTTTGCCTACGATTACACCAACCGGTATACGCTGCGGATCTGGGGCAGCGGCTTTAAGCCGGCGCTGTACAAAGAATGCCTGCGGCTGGGTGTCCGCGTGCTCGACCGCACGGAAGCAACTGCACTTCTGACCCAAAAGAGCAAGCAGGCAGACGGAGAGAAAATCAAGGGCGTCGGTGCCTGTGCCATGGATGTCCACACCGGAAAATTCTATGTCATTCGTGCCAAAGCGACGGTCATGGCGATGTCCAGACCGGCCAGAGTCTGGCTCTTCAATGCAGATCTTCCGGGCCTTTGCGAGTTTCGGCCGATGAACAGCATCGGCAGCGGTCACGCCATGGGATACCGGGCCGGCATGGAATTCACCATGATGGAGAAATCCGTCCGGGGAGAGTTCTCTGCGGCAGGAAGGAGCTTCCCTCCCTACAGCACAGGGAACAATCACAATACCTGGTACGGAGCCACGATGGTGGATGCCAGAGGCGTGGAAATCCCCTATCTGGACCGCGATGGAAACGAACTGAAGAACGTCAGAGACCGCTTTCATCCGGCAAAGGGACAGAAGTTTTTCCTCAAGGGCGGCGTGATCGATGAGCCCAAATACGAATACCGGGGACCGGAGACGATGTCCTTTGAGGAGCTGGACAAGCGTGGTTACAAGCTGCCGTTTTATGCGGATCTGAGCCGGATGCCGGAGAGTGAGCGGAAGGTGATCTGGGGCATGATGGTCGGAGAGGAGGGCCGTACCAAGATACCGGTCCTGCAGTACTATACCGAGAAGGGCTTCGATCCGGAAAAATACATGCTGCAGAGCTACGGGACCGGCTGGCAGTCGGCAAACTTCCTGGGCCAGGAGAGACAGCTCTTCGGTGCACCGGGCGGCATCATTACCGACTGGAACCTGATGACGAACATCGAGGGCGTCTTTGCGGCGGGCGATCAGCTCTATGCCATGGACTGCGGCGGCGCGGCAGCCGCCACCGGATATTATGCCGGACGGAAAGCGGCGGCCCATGCGGCGGTGACAGAACTTGCGGATTATGACAAAGAGCAGGCGGCCGGGGAGAAGGAGCGGCTCCTCGCACCGCTGACCAGTTCCGGCGATGTTGGCTGGAAGGAACTCAATTTTGCCATCTCCAAGTGCATGCAGAACTATTGCGCGGAGATCAAGTGCGAGGAGCTCCTGAAGGAGGGACTGGATCTGCTGCACAGCTATGAGAGAGACATTGTTCCGAAGCTTCACTGCGAGAATCCGCACGATCTGATGCGAACGCATGAGGTGCTGGACATTCTGGAGGTGGCGAAGATCATCTTGGAGGCATGCCGGATGCGGAAATCGAGCGCAAAGCCGCTCTCCTTCCTGCGCAGTGACTATCCGCAGATGGATCCGGAGGAGGACCGGAAGTACATTACCATCCGCCAGGAGGACGGCAAGGCTGTCCGCGGAGAGGTTCCGCACGATTATTACGGGGATGTGGAAGCCATGTACGAGAAGTACAATCAGGATTATATAAAAGAGGAGGCACCGAAATACTATGCATGAAGCCTCAGAACTGTATGCGAGTGTAGTTCCCTGCAGCGCACGCCCGATCACCTATGATGCGGATAAGTGCATCGGGTGCGGCAGATGTGCGCAGGCCTGTCAGATGGACGTGCTGATTCCCAGTGTCAATAAGGGGGAGCACCCGATTGTCATGTATCCCGGGGAATGCATATACTGCGGCAGCTGCGTGATGGAATGTCCGGTCGCCGGAGCCATTCATCTGGAGCATCCGCTGATGAACCGAACAAAATTTGTTCCGGTTAAGAACCGGTAAAGGGGGAAAAATATGAGTCAAAATGGAGTGATCGTTGCTTTTTGCATTATTTACTTTCTGCTGATGATCGGCGTCGGAATCTATGCGGCAGCAAGAAACCGGAAAACGTCGGATTATCTGGTGGCGGGACGCAATCTGAATGTGCCGATGACGGCATTGACGATGGCGGCGGTACAGATCGGTGTGGGAATCGTCCTCAGCGGTGCTACCAACGGGTATAATCTTGGCATGTGGCCGGGCATTTACTATTCCATCGGCTGCGGCGGCGGTCTGATCCTGGCAGGTGTTCTGGCATGCAGAAAGCTCAGAGCCAAGGAGAGCTATGTGCCGCTTGATTTTTTTGCACAGAGATACGGCGACAGCCGAGGAATCCGGTTCTGGGCATGGCTTTCGAATGTGCCGAGTCTCCTGGGAATCTTCATTGCGCAGATGCTGGCCTGCGGCAGCATTCTGTCAGGCTTCGGCATTCCGTTTAATGTCGGCGTGATCGTGACGGCAGTGGTAATCCTGATTTACTGCACGATCGGCGGCATGTGGGGCGTCGTGCTCACGGACGTGGTGCAGACGACGATCATTATGATCGCCATCCCGATTCTCACGGTGGCAACGGCACTGAAGTATACAGCAGACGGCGGCTCTATGGCGGCAGTGTTCAGCACGCCGTTCCTGCCGGAGGGAATGCTGACCCGGTTTATCTATCTGGTTCTGCCGTTCTTCCTGTCCATCTCCATGTCCTACGATGCGTATTCGAGAATTCAGTCCGCAAAGGATGTGAAAACGGCACAGAAGGGCTGCATCTACGGCGGCATCATTGTTATTGTCATCGGCAGCATGTGCTCCGCCATCGGTGTGATGGCGGCCAGACTCTTTCCCGGCGTGGAGGACGGCATTTTCACGATCACGACCATCAATGTTCTCCCGCCCTTCCTGGCAGGCATTGTGATTGCAGCCATTCTCTCTGCTGCGATGTCCAGCGCCAACTGCGTCATTCTTTCGCTGGGCTCGTCCTTCGCAAGAGACCTGTACAACAAGGTGCTGCATCCGGAGGTAGAGGATATGGATTCGCTGCCGGGCTCCAAACGCATCTCACAGGCAACGGTTCTGATCGGCTCGATCGTCGGTATTATCTTTGCCTTTAAGATGACGGATATTCTGGATGCGATGATCATCTTCAACTATCCCTATATGGGATCGATGCTGATCCCGCTTCTGGGCGGACTCCTGTGGGAGAAGGCCACCAGAAGGGGCGCCTTTGCGGCAGCGTTTGCAGGCGGCATCGTTGGCGTGATTTCATTCCTGATCGGCATTCCGGTCGGACCTCTCAGCGGACTGATGAATACGGATCTGTCTCTGCTGATTGCCTATGCGATTTCGCTGTTTGTACTGGTGGGCGTGAGTCTGGCAGATAAGGAAGGACAGGAGGAGAACCGGAAGCGGAAGATGGCGGCGTGATCGCAACGCGCGCGGCAATCCGATATCAGTTGGGGGCAAAAGACCGTTTGTCCCCAACATCATCTGTTCGAAAAGCATACAGAAAAGCCCTGTATTTACAAGCTGTAAATACAGGGCTTTTAAAAGTGGGACGGACGGGGCTCGAACCCGTGACCTCTCGCGTGTGAGGCGAACGCTCTCCCGGCTGAGCTACCGTCCCATGGTGCACACCGGAATGTTTCGTGCGAACAAAGAGCATTATATACCAATCTCCGGAAAATGCATATACCTTTTTGTGGCGAAAAGGAAACGACTGTACTAAAATGTGCAGTACAGTGAGTGAGTTTCCGGCAGCCGCTTCCTGCGGAACCGGAAAACGGGAAACGGATAAGAGCGTATGAAAAAAAGAGTATGTGCAATTATACTGGCTGTCTGCATGGCAGGTGCGGCGGCAGCCTGCGGCAGCAGTGACAGCGAGGGCGTAACGGCCCATGGATTTGAACCGATTCCGGAAGGAGCGTATCCGGAGGATCTCGGACAGGGAGCGGTTCAGGAGGCGGAAGCCGAGGAGGAACCGGAAGAGGAAGCGTATGTGCTTCCGGACGACATGTATTACAGCGAGCTGACCGGAGAGCCCATCAGCAAGGACATTCAGGACCAGCGGCCGATTGCCATCATGATTGACAATGATTCCCGTGCGCTGCCGCACTTTGGGATCTCTGACTGCGATGTAATGTATGAGCTGATGAATTCGACAGCCAATGACCGCATCACGCGTCTGATGTGTCTGTTCAAGGACTGGGGAGCCATCGAGAAGGCCGGCAGCATCCGGTCCATCCGTCCGACCAATATTCTGCTCGGACAGGAATGGGATGCGGTCCTTTGCCATGACGGCGGACCGTACTACATTGATGAATATCTCGGACGGTATCCGTATCATTTTTCCGGAACCTTCTCCCGTGTGAACAACGGAAAGGC
>CAVJLL010000067.1:0-11852 GCA_963650385.1 Clostridium sp. CAG:508
ATAAATCATATCTGTGTTGCGAATATCTACGATTCTCCCGATCATCCCATTCTTTTTTATTCTCACGCAATCATATTCCTGTAGCATATCATTCTCCGTCGAAAGGTTTTCTGAACGCTGTGATTACTTTGCCGTCTCGTCCTTGCTTAACTTTGATTTCACTTTTTGATAGCAAAAAAGGAACAGCTGTAAGCCGTCCCTTATCGATAACAGTTCGACAGCGTTGCACTGCTTCACCATCCTTTCGGATGTTGTAAACCTCCTATACGACCGCTGCTATCTTCTCTATTTTGCCACATCCTAATTACGCAGTCAATTCATTTCTTTTCTGTATTTTTCAAAATCTATTTCTACACGTACTACTGTTCCTGTATAGTCAGGATCTGGCTTTTTTGTTCCAGGCTTCGGAAGTTCTTTTCCTTCATCCATCAATGAAAGACCGACAGCTCCGATTGCATCCTTTGCCATCTCAATCGCATCATCGAAATCCCGGCCTTCTGTATAGATTCCAAAGTCAGGAATGTTCGCAAGAAACCGCCATTCGCACGAGCTGTCCTTATCTTCCATAATGATCACCGGATAGCTCTTACCGTGTTTTTCTGCATATGCATCCATGTTCATGACTACCAACCTCACATTTCTTTTAATTCTCCGTCTCCTAATTGTCATTCTTCTAACTCAGCAGGCTCAATATCGTCAGCAACACACTCGTGCAGCTCCCACAGATTTACTCCATTTCCGCCGTCAGTGCAGGTCTCAACTGTGTAGTATTGTCTGTCCTTCCCATATATATCCACGATATGCCCAACCAGGCCATTCTTTTTTATTCGCACGCAATCAAATTCCCGCAGCATATCTCCCTCCGTCAAAACGTTATCTATCCCCAGTCATTTCATACAAAGTGTCAGATGCAACAAAAACCTTGTATTTTCAACGTTTTCTCGACATTCGTTGGAAATACAAGGTTTTATAAAAGTGCCGCCAGCGGGAATCGAACCCGCACTCCGTTGCCGGAACGGGATTTTAAGTCCCGCGCGTCTACCTATTCCGCCATGGCGGCATCACTTTGCCCATCATAGTGGATTTCGCAGATATTTTCAAGTGGTTTTGACAACTCCGCCAGGCCCCGTTCTCGCGTCAGAAGCTCCACATGTGCTTCTTCACCATGTTCACAAACTCTCCGTTGGTTCTGGTCTTGTAGAACAGATCCAGCACGCTGTCTGTTGCCTCCTCCGCCTTGGAGCCGATAAAGGCCTTGCGGATGGTGGCAACGCACTCCTGCTCATCGGGGGTCAAGAGGAGATCATCGCGTCTGGTTCCGGACTTGGCAAGATCCACTGCAGGGAAAATGCGCCGCTCCGAAAGCTTGCGGTTCAGGATCATTTCCATGTTGCCGGTTCCCTTGAATTCCTCATAAACGACGTCGTCCATCTTCGAACCGGTCTCAATCAAAGCGGTTGCCAGGATTGTAAGCGATCCGCCCTCGCGCATATTGCGGGCAGCTCCGAAAAAGCGCTTCGGCATATGAAGTGCCACGGGGTCGAGACCGCCGGAAAGGGTTCTTCCGCTGGAGGGCTCCGTCAGGTTATAGGCCCTTGTCAGTCTCGTAATGGAATCCAGCAGAATGACGACATCCTTCTTGGCCTCTACCAAGCGCTTTGCACGCTCGATGGTCATCTCCGCCACGCGTTTGTGATGCTCCGGAAGCTCATCAAAGGTGGAATAGATCACCTCCGCGTTCGGTCCCTCCAGCGCTTCGCGAAGATCGGTCACCTCCTCCGGGCGCTCATCGATCAGGAGAATGATCAGATGAATATCCGGCTCGTTCGCCTTGATCGACTTCGCGACCTCCTTCATCAGCGTTGTTTTGCCGGCCTTCGGCGGGGACACAATCATTCCGCGCTGTCCCTTTCCGACAGGGCACATCAGATCCATAACACGCATGGCGATAGACGCTCCCGGCTTTTCCAGACGGATTCGGTCATTCGGGAAGATCGGTGTCATATCCTCGAAGTTGTAGCGCTTCTTGGATTCCTCCGGATTCAGTCCGTTGACAGCGGTCACATACAGAAGCGCCGAGAACTTCTCATTCTGATTGCGGACGCGCAGACCGCCCTCGACGATATCACCGGTTTTGAGATTAAAGCGGCGGATCTGGCTCGGTGCCACATAGACATCGCCGTCACCCGGCATATAATTGGCAGACCGGATAAAGCCATAGCCCTCGGTCAGCACCTCGAGAATGCCCCTTGCCTTCTCACCGCTGTCGAGTTCCGGATTGATGTCATTTTTATGAACGATCTGCTGATCCGGACGGCTTAATCCCCGGCGTGCATAGCTGGCTGCAACGCCGGCGCTGGCCTGTCCCGGCTCACGGCCAGGTGCAGCCTCCTTACCGGCTTCATAGCTTTTCTCAGCCCCGGCTTCCTTCCCGGAGATCCTGCGCACCGCCGTACGGGGAGCAGCGGTCCCTGTCATACGTCCGGGGGTCTCACGGACTCTTCCCGTCTGCCCCGGCTGCTGCGCATAAGGACTTTCTCCCTCGTTTGAAGCCTCCGGTGCCTGTGCATCCTTCGGCTCTGCAGCATCGCTTTGTGAACGCTCCTCCGCCGCAGAGGCTTCCGGACGTCTATGGGAGCTCTTTCCGCGTCTTTGCTGCGAACGCTCCTCGCCCTGTGCACGCTTTCCCTGCGCTGCCGGCGCATCGCTTACGGACTCTTCCACTGCTGCCGCTGCAGCCTCCGCCTTCTTCCTGCGCTCCTCCAGGACCTTTTCATCCTCTGCCTGATCCAGCTCCAGAAGCATTTCCACCAGCTTCTCTTTCCTGGTTCTGGCAGGGACACTCATCCCTCTGTCCTCTGCAATCGACTTCAGGTCCTTCACCTGCAATGACTCATACATTTCCTTTGTCATTCTCATTCTCTTGTTCCTTACGTTATGATAATTGGTATTTCTGAAGCTTATGAAAATAGTAGGTAGATCGCTGCCTGATATGTATTTCGTATCTGTTTAGCACCTGCCACATTTCAATCGGAAATTGACTGCTTGGCAGGCATATTTACGATCGAAATTGGCAGGCGGCCAAGGCGCGGAGCGCCTCTGGCCAGCCACATCGAGGATTTGCGAAGCAAATTCGAGATGAGGCTAAATAGATACTGTATTTCTATGTGCTTGTGGTTCTGTGAGTGTTTCTATGCTGTAGAGCTGTCCGCGCTTTTATGAAAAGCCGTGCGGCGCCGCCAGGCAGCGGCACAGATGTGATCCGGTGAAACAGATCGTTTTGATACTTACGTACGTGCTTATTGTAGCGATTCTCAAAACCGCTTGTCAATCCGTCCTGGCAAAAATACCTTGGTACAAGGTGGAACGAGAGCGTCCCAGGACCGGACATCCTCCGCCACCCCGTCGCCTGGCTAGCGGGTGTACTGTTACTTACCCCAGGAGCGTTTCCAGCAGCTTCTGGTAGATCTCACTGCTCTTGTTCTTCCATTCGGAGACTGCCTTTTTCGCCGTCTCCTCATCCGGAACCGACAGATCAATGGACACGATCGAGTGCCCATTCTCCTTGACGACGAGACGGGCCGTGTAATCATCATAGGTCGAGCGGTAGTACTCCCCGAGGATTGCCTCCTCGTTTGCCAGCTCGCGTCCGATGTCCCGCAGGTAGTTCCGGATCTGCTGTTTGATGCTGTCGGAGAGCTGCCCGGCAAAAAAGCCAAGCGTCTCCTCTCCCTCCTGTGTAATCTGCAGGAAGGTCTTTCCACCCATGCTCTTTTCTGTCACGAAGCCGTTCTTCTCAATCTCCTCATAGGTCTGAAGGAGAGTCTCAAAGTTCGCCGCATATCCGTTTTCAATAAGAAACGTGCTGGTGCGCGGCATGGCGATCTCGCCGCCCGCGCGGTCCAGCATGTACAGAATGATTAACTTGTAGATTGCAACCGGTTCCATCAGAACAATCTGTTGTCCTCTTTGATATTGCTGCGAACGGCCTCGGAAACCACTTCTGCCACCTTCGGATTAAACGCCTCCGGAAGGATGAAGTCCTCACTGAGCTCCTCGTCTGTTACGATTGCGGCCAGCGCTGTGGCTGCGGCGAGCTTCATATCCTCGGTGATCTGCCGTGCCTTTCCCTCCAGTGCTCCCTTGAAAATTCCGGGGAAGACCAGCACATTGTTGACCTGATTGGGGAAATCGCTGCGTCCGGTTCCCACAATTCTCGCGCCTGCCTCCTTCGCCAGATCCGGCATGATTTCCGGAACCGGATTGGCCATCGCGAAGAGAATGGCATCCGAATTCATCGTCCGGACCATCTCCGGCGTTACGCTTCCCGGCGCGCTCACGCCGATGAAAATATCCGCTCCCTGCAGTGCATCGGCCAGTGTTCCCGTGCGGTTCTCCAGGTTCGTCACCTCCAGCATTTCCTTTTTGATCCAGTTCAGCTTATCCCGGTCTTTGCTGATGATTCCCTTTGAATCACACAGGATCAGGTGCTGAAAGCCATAGCTCAAAAGGAGCTTGCTGATGGCAATGCCTGCCGCGCCGGAGCCGTTCACTACGATGCGGCACTCTTCCTTTTTCTTGCCGGTAATCCGCAGGGAATTGATGATGCCGGCCAGAACGATGATGGCTGTTCCGTGCTGATCATCGTGGAACACCGGAATGTTCATGGTCTCCTTCAGACGGCGCTCGATTTCAAAGCAGCGCGGTGCACTGATGTCCTCCAGGTTGATGCCTCCGAAGGTCGGCTCCAGCCGCTGTACCGTCTCTACGATCTCATCCACGTCCTGCGTTTTTAAGCAGATCGGAAACGCGTTCACCCCGCCGAACTCCTTGAAAAGAACGGATTTGCCTTCCATTACCGGCATTGCCGCCTCCGGTCCGATGTTGCCCAGTCCCAGAACGGCCGAGCCGTCGCTGACTACCGCAATGGTGTTCTGCTTCAGCGTATAGGTATAGGCTTCCTTCACATCCTCGTGAATCATCTTGCAGGGCTCTGCAACGCCGGGTGTATACGCCAGTGCCAGATCCTCTCTTGTCTTTACCTCACACTTTGACTGCGTGGAAATCTTGCCCTTCCACTCTCTGTGAAGCTCCAGTGCCTTTTCTGCATTCGTTGCCACTTCGTCCCTCCTGTTCTATACACGATTAATCAGCATCATCTCTCGGCAGCAGCTCCTCTTTGGCGGAGTACCGCGGATCGCCGGTCAATGCGCTCATATGCGCGCGAATCTTCCGCTCATAGCCGTTCTCCGAGGGCTGATACAGCACCCGGTCCCGCAATGCCTCCGGAAGGCAGGGCTGCCCCGCATAATGCGACTCATAGCAGTGCGCATACGCATATCCGATGCCGCGTCCCAGACTGGAAGCCGCCCGGTAATGGGCATCCTGCAGGTACGGAGGAATGGGCACATCTCCCGTCTCCTGCACCAGTTTTCTTGCTGTCATGATGGATTCACAGGCCGTATTGGACTTCGGAGCGGTTGCAACATACTCCGCCGCCTGTGAGAGAATAATCTGTGCCTCCGGAAAACCGATCCTCTCTGCCGCAAGGCTGGCCATTGTTGCCACCTGCAGCGCATTCGGATCCGCATTCCCGACGTCCTCTGACGCACAGATCATAATACGTCTGGCGATAAATTCCGGTTCCTCTCCCGCCTCGATCATCCGTGCGAGATAATACACCGCTGCATCCGGGTCCGAGCCCCGCATGCTCTTGATAAACGCCGAAATGGTATCGTAGTGATTATCGCCTTTTTTATCATATCGCGCAACACGTTTCTGGATGCACTCTCTTGCCACATCCGCCGTGATGTGGATGATTCCGTCCTCTGCGCGGGCCGTCGTCAGAATCCCCAGCTCCACCGCATTTAAAGCATGCCGCGCATCCCCGCCGGACATGTCCGCCAGAAAGTCCAGTGCGTCCTCATCGATCTTCGCATGGTAGCTGCCCATGCCCCTTTCGGGGTCTGTCACCGCCCTTACCAGGAGCTCCTTGATGTCCTCCGGAGCCAGGGGCCGCAGCTCGAAAATCATGGATCTGGACAGGAGCGCGCTGTTTACTTCAAAATACGGATTCTCCGTCGTCGCACCGATCAGCGTGATGGTGCCGTCCTCCACAAAAGGCAGCAGGTAATCCTGCTGCCCCTTATTGAACCGGTGAATCTCATCAATGAACAGAATGGTCTTCTTCCCGTAGCCGCCCAGCCGGTTTCTGGCTGCCGCCACGACCTCTTCCATGTCCTTTTTCCCGGCAGAGGTGGCGTTGATCTGGCAGAATTCCGCCGACGTGGTATTGGCGATCACGCGGGCGAGCGTTGTTTTGCCCGTGCCGGGCGGGCCGTAGAAAATAACGCTCCCCAGCTTATCCGCCATGATAGCGCGGTACAGCAGCTTATCCCTGCCGATGATGTGCTGCTGCCCCACCACCTCATCCAGGCTCCTCGGGCGGAGCCGTGCGGCCAGCGGAGCCTCCTTTTCGGTCGTCTGCTGCCGCATATATTCAAACAAATCCATTTCCATCGGTCATATTCCCATAAATCCCACCGTTCACCGAAGCTTCCAGATATCCCGGTTGTACTCCTCAATGGTGCGGTCGCTGGAGAAAAAGCCGGCCTTTGCAATGTTTACAAGGCTCATCTGATTCCAGTGCCGCCTGTCCTCATAGTCCTCCAGCATCTGATCCTTCACGCGGATGTAGTCCTCCAGATCGATCAGTGCCATGAACCAGTCCTTGCCGAGGATGTCCTTATACAGCCGCTCCAGATTCTCTTTGTGTCCCAGCTTCATGCACTGCTCACCGACGATGAAATCCACCGCCTCTTTGATGACCGGGCTCTTCTCATAGTAATCCCTGGATACATAGTCCGCATTCTCGTAGTGCGCAATCACCGTCTCGGAGTCAACGCCGAACATATAAATATTGTCGTCGCCGACCAGCTGATGAATCTCCACGTTCGCGCCGTCCGCCGTTCCCAGCGTCACCGCTCCGTTGAGCATGAACTTCATGTTGGAGGTGCCGGACGCCTCCTTGGAGGCCAGTGAAATCTGCTCCGAAATGTCGCAGGCCGGAATCAGCTTCTCCGCATAGGTCACATTGTAATTCGTCACGAACACCAGCCGCATGTACGGGCTCACATCCGGATCGTTGTTGATGATATCCTGCAGCACCAGCAGCAGATGAATGATGTCCTGCGCGATGATGTAGGCCGGGGCGGCCTTCGCACCGAAAATAAAATTCAGCGTACGCTTCGGTTTTTTGCCGCTCTTGATCTCCAGATACTTGTGGATGATGTACAGCGCATTCATCTGCTGGCGCTTGTACTCATGCAGGCGCTTGATCTGGATGTCAAAAATACCGTTGGGATCCAGCTCCACGCCTTCCCGTTCCTTGATATAGGCCGCCAGCACCCATTTGTTGTTCTGCTTAATCTGATCGAGCTGCTCGAGCACATCGCTGTCCTCCCTGTACTGCAGCAGCTCCTCCAGGCGAAGTGCATCCCTCTTATACGCATCCGAAAGAAGCTCCGAGAGAAGATTTGCCAGCGGATGGTTGCAGGACAGAAGCCACCGGCGGAATGTGATGCCGTTGGTCTTGTTGTTGAATTTTTCAGGATAGAGCGCATAGAACGGATGAAGCTCTGTATCCTTCAGAATCTGCGTATGAATGGCGGCCACACCGTTGACCGAGAACCCGTAATGGATATCGATGTGGGCCATGTGCACGCGGTTATCCTCATCGATGATCTGAACCTTAGGGTCGGAATAGCGGGCGCGCACCCTGCGGTCCAGCTCGCGGATGATCGGCACCAGCTGCGGAACCACCTTCTCCAGGTACTCCATCGGCCAGGTTTCCAGTGCCTCCGCCAGAATCGTGTGGTTGGTATAGGCACAGGTCCGGGAGACCACTTCGATGGCCTCGTCCATCGACATCGCCTTGTATTCCGTCAGGATCCGGATCAGCTCCGGAATCACCATGGTCGGATGCGTGTCGTTGATCTGAATGACCGCATGGTCATAGAGGTGACGCAGGTCGTACTGTTTAGCCTTCATCTCATAGAGAATCCACTGGGCCGCATTGCTCACCATGAAATACTGCTGATAGATCCGCAGGAGCCGTCCCTTTTCATCCGAATCGTCCGGGTACAGGAACAGCGTCAGGTTCTTCTCGATCTCCTCCTTGTCGAAGGTAATGCCTTCCTCCACCAGCGAATCGTCCACCGTATCCACATCGAAGAGGCGCAGCTTATTCACGCCGGCATCGTACCCGATGACATCGATGTCGTACATATGGGAGGTTACCTTTCTCTTCCCAAAGTACACATCAAAGGAAACATCGCTCCGGACCTCCCAGGAATCCTCCTCAATCCAGGGATCCTTCTCCGCCTTCTGCAGATGATCATCGAGCACCTGGCGGAACAGGCCGTAATGGTAGTTCAGGCCGAGGCCCTCGCCCGGCAGTCCCAGCGTTGCGATGGAATCCAGAAAGCAGGCAGCCAGCCGTCCAAGTCCGCCGTTTCCGAGGGACGGCTCCGGCTCAACCGCCTCAATCTCCGCAAGATTCCGGCCATTCTTCTCCAGAATCTCGTTCATCCGGTCGTATATTTTCAGGTTGATCAGGTTATTGCTCAGAAGCTTTCCGATCAGAAACTCTGCGGAAATATAGAACACCTTCTTCTCACCGACGTTTCTCTCCGTGACGGCGAGCAGCCGTTTGCAGTAGTCCAGCAGAACGTAGTACAGCTCCTGACTGGTACAGGATGCGATGGATCCGCCAAAACGCTCCCGTGCGATGTCCTGAAGCTGCTGTTCCATATTCAGTGCCAGAATATCTCTTTGCATGTTGGTGTGCTGTGATCTCATTGGTTCTCTCCTTTGCTCTTACCCCGCCCCATCATAGCGCGTTTTTGCTCCGGTGGAAATATCCGGAATTCGTTCTGTCGCTTGACTGGCTCGCACAGCAAAAGTGCCGGAAGGAAATAGTCCTTCCGGCACTTTTAACTGCAATGTATAGTCCGTATGATCAGAACTCCTGCAGCTCCTCCATCACCAGGTGGCGCGGCGTGCCGTTTACCCAGAACGGAAGCAGCTCGCCCTGGATCAGCGGACGTGCGTAGTCCAGATACTCCTGCTTCATGTCGTCACCTTCCTCATTGATCCACTCCTGAGGAACGTTCTTCACGCCGTTTGCGATCTGATGAATGTCAAACTTGGAGAAGCCGATGCGATAGGGCTCGCCTTCCTTGTTGACTCTCTCAAAAATGACCATCTCGGCGGTCTCGCCCCTGGAAGCAGCCTCTGCAGCCATGCTGCCGGCCGTGAATGCCTCCTCGATGTCCGTCAGAGATGCCACGTGCGTTGCTGCTCTCTGCATGGTGGAGAACTCGATGGCTCTTGTCTTGCAGCCGGTGCGCTCTGCAACCAGTTTGCACAGTGCGGTTGCCGTACCGGAGAGCTGCTTGTGTCCGAATGCATCCACCTTGTCCGATGCCTCGCCCAGCTCGCAGGCATAGCGTCCGTCTGCCAGCTTCAGGCCTTCCGATACTGCAATGACAACGGATCTCTTGGTCTTGGAGAGGTGATCCACCTTATCCAGGAACTTGTCTACATCAAAAATACGCTCCGGCAGATAAATGCCGTCTACGCCGCTGCAGTCATCGCCCTTGGCAAGTGCTGCTGCCGCGGTAAGCCAGCCGGCATCGCGTCCCATGATCTCTGCGATGACGATGGTGGGCTTTGCTGCTCCGAAGGACTCATTGTCGCGGATGATCTCTTTCATGGTCGTTGCAATATATTTTGCAGCGGAACCATAGCCCGGGCAGTGATCCGTAACCGGAAGGTCGTTGTCAATGGTCTTGGGAACGCCCATGAACAGCTGCGGCTTGCCGTGCTCCTTCGCATAATCGCTGAGCATCTTCACCGTGTCCATGGAGTCATTGCCGCCTGCATAGAACAGGGTATCGATATCATGCTCTTCCATGATCTTGAAGACGTTCTCATAAACGTCCTCGTGTCCCTCGATCTTCGGCATCTTGAAACGGCAGGAGCCAAGGAATGCAGAGGGGGTTCTCTTCAGAAGCTCAATTCCCATGGGATCTGCAAGGTACTTGTCCAGATCCACCAGTTTGTCCTGCAAAAAGCCTTCAATTCCATGAATCATGCCGTATACATGCTCGGCTCCTGCTGCCTTTGCACCTGCATACACTCCTGCGATGGAGGAGTTGATTACGGCTGTAGGACCGCCGGACTGACCAACAACTACATTCTTCATAGTATCCTTTTCCTCTCTTTCCCGGTACGCCATGCACGATTTTGTCACAGTTCCCATAATTATGCGCACCTACGCTTGAAATTATATCAATCCTGCATGAACACATCAATATGTATTTCGAGCCGCGGGTCGATGGACGCCTGTTTGGTTACTGTACACTCGCCAGCTAGCTTGTGATGAGATGCGAAGGGGGCCTCCTCCGGCAGGCCCCGGTCAGAAATGGATGGTGCTCATGTGTTCCTCGCAGGGATTCTCTATGAAGCGTGCTTCTTCGCCGAACGCCCGATCCGCGCAAAACTCGTCCGTCCGCGGGTCTTCCTGCGGAAGGCCCGCGTCTTGGACTCAAACACGCATGCGCTCCCGTCGGGCTGGCGAAACCGCCCGCTTCATGAGAATCCGTCTGCTCGTCTCAAAATCGCACCATTCCATTTCCTGTCCGCAGGCCGCCGCAATTAACTTCTTTGCATGCTGTTGTATAATATAGGTGCGGTTGTTTTGAAATGTCCCGAAGGAGTTGATCGGTATGGCTAACACAACAAATCTCAGTGTCCGGGAGTTGCCTTTTGATGTCCGCGTAGAGCAGCCTAACAAAGAAACCCTTGCAGCCATGCTGGAGGCAGAGCGCATTTCTCATGATCCTTCCGTAAGGCGTTACTCTGACGTGGAAGAAGCACTGAGGGCATTAAAAGAATGAACCATTACTGTACAGACAAACCCGTCGTAGCTGGCGAGTGTACAGTAACCATGAGCCGTTTAGCTCCATCCACGCGTGCCAAAAACTCCTTGCTTTTCTTTTCCTCTTTGCTATAATGAATCGCGTAACGCTTCTGGGCGGTTTTCGGTTATTATAGGTTATTATATAAGTCACCGCGGTATGTGCAGCGTTCGTTATGCGGTATTAGTTTAGTGGTAAAATGCGACCTTCCCAAGGTTGAGTTGTGGGTTCGATTCCCATATACCGCTTCACGAAAAGGAGCAGAGGTTATCCTCTGCTCTTTTCTTTTATCTGCCGCATGACGGCGGCGTACTCCCTTGGATGCTTTTACCCAAAAGCTCCGTTCTCATTTTTGCTCTTCCATCTTCGCAGCCACCGCCGCCAGAATGTACTCATTCATACTCATCCCCGCGGCCTTGGCGGCTGCCTTGATCTCGTCTTTTCGGCCTTTTGGGGCCATTAGGTTGATCCGGTCATAATTCTGCCGATTGTAATCATTGTTGTACTTGATCTGGTCAAAATGTTCCTCCTCCAATTTTCCCCTTTCTCTTGTCTATCGTTCGGATTAACATTAAAATGATTTGTGAAATGCAGGCGGCCTAGACAAATCAGCCGCCCTTTTCTCAACCCATTGACCTTACTTTTCCGGAAGTAAGGTCTTTACTTTTTCTTTGGCCTCTTCAAGGTCCACGGTTGTCATTGCGTATTTCAAAATCGCTCACGATTCTTCCTTCTTCTGTTTAATTCAATAGCTAAGACTGTAACAGTCTCTTCGTCAATGTCATCTCCGCTTTTTATAAATTCGAGTATCGTTTGCTGATCCTCTTCATTGCTTGCAAAAGCAAGAATCCCTGCGACAAAATCCTTACT
>CAVJLL010000068.1:0-11752 GCA_963650385.1 Clostridium sp. CAG:508
CCTTCGCGGATTTTCTCTTCATCGGCTGCGAAGCTGAAGCGGACAAAATTGCCGCAATGGCTTCCGAGGCAGATGGCAGGGACGGCTGCAACGTATTTTTCATACAGGAGCTTCTCTGCGAACTCTTCGCCGGTCATCCCGGTCGTGCTGACGTCCACCATGATGTAAAAGGCTCCGTGCGGTGCGACATAGGAGAGCTTCGGGATCCGGTCGAGGCCCTCCATCATGAGTGCACGCCTTCTCGTAAATTCCGCGTGCATCCGTTCCACCTCCTCCATCGTTTCCGGGAGGTTCATAGCTGCCGCCGCGCCTTCCTGTATGAAGGTGGCGATGGAGGTGGTGACATATTGATGATGCTTCACCAGCACGGTCATCAGCCGAGCCGGTCCCGTAACGTAGCCAAGGCGCCATCCGGTCATCGCATAGGTTTTGGAGAAGCCGTTGACGATCAGGCTCCTCTCCTTCATTCCCGGGAAGGATGCCACGGAATAAAATTCAGCACCGTCATACGTAAGATTACTGTACATCTCATCCGACAGGATCAGGAAATTGTGCGTCACCGCAAGGCTGCACAGCTGTTCCAGCTGCTCCCTGCTGTAGACTACGCCCGTCGGGTTGTTCGGAGAATTCAGGATCAGGAGCTTCGTTTTCTCCGTGATGACCGCCTCCACATCCGAGATGCTGATCTCAAATCCGTTTTCCGGCTTTAGGTTGACGTCAACGACCTTTCCGCCGCATTCCAGCACGAGTGCCTCATAATTGATGAAGGCCGGCTTGAAAATAATGACTTCATCGCCGGGATCCACCACCGAGCAGATGCAGTCGTTCAGCCCCTCGGCGCCGCCGCAGGTGATCAGAATCTCCGTTGCCGGATCATAGACAACCCCCGTATCCTTTTCAATCTTCTCTGCAACCGCCTTCCGCAAAGAGAGTTGTCCCCAGTTGGCCGGATAGTGGGTCATATGCGCATTCAAGGCCTTGATGGTCTCCCGCGCAATCGGCTCCGGCGTATTGAAGCTCGGCTCTCCTGCACTGAACGGAATCACATCGTGTCCCTCGGCGCGAAGTGCTGCCGCCTTATTCATAATCGTACGGATTCCGGAAACCGGAACGTCCTCGAGATGTTTTGCGCCCGCCAGCAGATCAAAGCCCTGTTCCATTGTGTGCCCTCCTTGATAATGCATCTGTTCAGCCCCTCTGTATCAAGGTTTTCGAAGGAAAATCAAGATGGACGCTGAATATACATCCGATAAAAAAAGAAAGTCCGAACACCGCTTCGTGTCCGGACTCCATTGTCTCGTCTAACCGAAGCCTGTTATAGCACCCCGGAGTTTCCTCGTCAATACAGGGCAGCTGCACACGGTTGGCTGCAGCTTATTGGCCAGCCAATCGACGGGGTGACGGATAACTCCGCCAGCTCCCGTCGCCGGCTGGCATCAAGCATCGCCGCAATATCTTTGTGGTTTCTTTTGTATATACTGCAATTTCCCCAAAGATTTTACCATTCTTCCGCAAGATCGTTCTACTCCCCATTTTTTAAATACAGTACACTTACAGCAGTAAACGTTGCTGCACAGGTGCCGGCGACGGATCCCCGCGGGGCTGTCCGGCCTGTGAAATGCAGCCGACAAAGAGCAATAGAAACGGTTCACCGGAACTGAAAGGAGCATTATCATGCGACAGATCATCTCATTGAACGACAACTGGACGCTTTCCTTCCCGAAGGGAGAACGCCCCACTGAGCAGGTCACACTGCCCCACACCTGGAATGCCGTCGACGGCATGGACGGCAACGGCAGCTATCTTCGTACCACAGCGGTTTATTCCCGTACCTTTACTGCGCCCGCACAGCCTCTTGCCGGCGGATGCACCTATATTGAAATCCCTGCAGCTGCGCTCAGCGCGACCGTAAAGGTAAACGGCCAGGTGGCAGTCACCCATGAGGGCGGCTATTCCTGCTTCCGCGCCGATATCACAGACCTCTGCCATGCAGGCGTGAACGAGCTGGAAATCGAGGTCAGCAACGAGGATACGCCTTCCATGTATCCTGCATCCGCCGATTTCACCTTCTACGGCGGTCTCTACCGCGGCGTGAACCTGATCAGTGTTCCTTCTGCACACTTTGATCTGGACTACTACGGCGGCCCCGGCATCATGGTGACACCCACTCCCACGGAGGACGGCGGCGCCAACTTCGCCGTAAAGACCTTCGTCACAAACGCGGACGAGAACTTCACCGTTCAGTATGTCATCACGGACGACTATGACTGCGAGGTAGCAGGCTCGGTTCGTCCGTCTGAGAACTCTGCCGTTACCATTTATGTTCCGGACGCAGCACTCTGGAGCATGGACGAGCCGAACCTTTATACCGTTACCGCCCGCCTGCAGCGCCGCAACGAAACCTACGATGAGATTTCCGTCAATGTCGGCGTGCGCAGCTTCAGCGTTACCCCGGACGGCGGCTTTGTGATCAACGGCGTTCCCACTCCCCTTCGCGGCGTTTCCCGCCACCAGGACCGTCTGTACAAGGGCAATGCACTGACCGCTGAGGAGCACTATGAGGATGCGGAGATCATCAAGGAGCTCGGCGCCAACACCATCCGCCTTGCACACTATCAGCACAGCCAGGACTTCTACAATGCCTGCGACGAGCTGGGCTTTGCGGTATGGGCAGAGATCCCCTTCATCAGCGTGTTCAAGCCCGGCGATGCGGCTTATGAGCACACCCGCCAGGAAATCACCGAGCTCATCGTGCAGAACTACAACCACCCCTCCATTATGTTCTGGGGTCTGTCCAACGAGATTCTGATCGGCGGCATCAGCCAGGAGCTGGTGGATCGCCACCACGCACTGGAGAAGGTGGTAAAGGAGCTGGATCCTACGCGCCTGACCACCATCGCACACGTCTCCAACACACCTACGTCCGGTCCGATGCACCGCATTACGGACGTGGAAAGCTACAACCATTATTTTGGCTGGTACGGCGGAAAGATCGAGGACAACGGTCCCTGGATGGACAAGTTCCACGCCGAGAATCCGGACATCTGCCTCGGCATTTCCGAGTACGGCTGCGAGGGCATCATCAACTGGCACAGCAGCACGCCGCAGTGCAAGGACTACACCGAGGAATACCAGGCCAAGTACCACGAGTACATGGCGCAGGCCTTTGAGGATCGCCCGTGGATCTGGGCAAGCCACATCTGGAATATGTATGATTTCGGCTGTGCAGCCAGAAACGAGGGCGGTGTTGCCGGCCGCAACAACAAGGGCCTTGTCACCATCGACCGCAAGACCAGAAAGGACAGCTTCTATCTCTATCAGGCATACTGGAGCAAGGAGCCGATGATCCATCTGGCAGGCCGCCGCTATGCACAGCGTGCCGGAGAAACCATTGAGGTCAAGGTTTACTCCAACCAGGATGAGGTTACGCTGTACCTCAACGGCAAGGAGGTTGGCAGCCAGTCCGCACACCGCGTATTCCGTTTCCAGGTGTCCCTGGAGGAGGGCTTCAACACGCTTCTGGCCGTTGCAGGTCCGGTAAAGGACAGCATCACGCTGGAGAAGGTTGAAAAGGAGCCGTCCTGCTACACGCTTCCGGAATTCAACGAGCGCCAGGAGGGCGTTGCCAACTGGTTCAAGCAGGCAGGAAGCCTTGATCTCGAGGCTCCGATGGAGTTCCCGGAGGGCTGTTACAGCATCAAGGATTCCATGGAGGAGCTCGCGAACAATGAGGAGGCCTTCGCCATTGTAGCCAAAGCAGTGAAGCTGGCGACCAACTTTGATCTGAAGCCCGGCGTCGGCATGTGGAGCATGCTCAAGGGCATGACACCGGAGAGCATGTCCAACAACATGGGCGGCGATGAGGAGTTCTCCAACAAGTTCCTCCGCAGCATCAATGCCAAGCTGATCAAGATTAAGAAGTAAGAGATATAAAGTCTATTCAGCCTGCCAATTTCAATCATGGATTTTCCTGTAAGCAGCGGGTTCACGTTGAAATATGGCAGGTGCTGAATAGATACAAAAACTCCCTGCACGAACCATTCTGATCCGTGCAGGGAGTTTTTTAGCTTCTTATTATGGAATTTGTGGCTTACAGCTCTGCCTTCAGCTCCTCTACCTTGTCGAGAGCCTCCCACGGAAGCTCGACATCGGTGCGTCCGAAGTGGCCGTATGCTGCCGTCTGCTTGTAGATCGGGCGGCGAAGATCCAGCATCTTGATGATGCCGGCCGGGCGAAGGTCAAAGTGCTTGCGGATCACTTCAACGATCTTCTCCTCCGAGGTCTTGCCGGTTCCGAAGGTGTTGACGTTGATGGAGGTCGGCTGTGCTACGCCGATTGCGTAAGAGAGCTGAATCTCCAGGCGGTCTGCATATCCTGCTGCCACCAGGTTCTTCGCAACGTAACGCGCTGCATATGCTGCCGAACGGTCAACCTTGGTGCAGTCCTTTCCGGAGAATGCTCCGCCGCCGTGACGGCCGACACCGCCGTAGGTGTCAACGATGATCTTACGGCCGGTCAGGCCTGCATCCCCGTGAGGTCCGCCGATGACAAAGCGGCCGGTCGGGTTGATGTAGATCTTCGTGTTCTCGTCAACCATCGATGCATCCACAACCGCATCGATGACATACTTGCGGATGTCCTCGTGGATCTGCTCCTGCGTAACCTTCTCATCGTGCTGGGTCGAAATAACGATCGCCTCCAGACGAACCGGCTTGTCATTCTCATCGTACTCTACCGATACCTGAGACTTGCCGTCTGCACGAAGGTATGCAAGCGTTCCGTTCTTGCGGACCTCAGTGAGCTTTCTGGTGAGCTTGTGCGCCAGGTTGATGGAGTAAGGCATGTACTCCGGTGTCTCGTTGGTCGCATAGCCGAACATCATGCCCTGATCGCCGGCACCGATGGCCTCGATCTGCTCATCCGTCATGCTGCTCTCTCTCGCCTCCAGAGCCTTGTCAACGCCCATGGCAATGTCGGGAGACTGCTGATCCAGTGCAACGAATACCGCGCAGGTATCTGCATCGAAGCCCTTGGAGGAATCATCGTAGCCAATCTCACGAATGGTATCCCGCACGATCTTCTGATAGTCGATCACAGCCTTCGTCGTGATCTCGCCCGTAACCAGCGCAAAGCCGGTGCACATAGCGGTCTCGCAGGCCACACGGCTCATAGGATCCTGCGCCATGCAGGCATCCAGGATGGAGTCGCTGACGGCATCACAGATTTTATCCGGATGTCCTTCCGTAACAGACTCAGATGTAAAAATATACTTCTCCACTTATAACCTCCTTTGGCCGGAAGCACTCTCTTCCCAGCCATCTGATGGCAAGCTGACTGGCCGCAGCTCGTTCGGCTCTTAATATCCTCATTGGATTTTCCGTGAAAAAATCCGTCTGCATGAAATCAAGCAGACGGATCTGTTCGTGTCACAAATCCCTTATTGCTCGACCGCGCACCGCGCTATCGCTCAGGTAGGCACCTTTTGCCTTCTGCCGGCAAAGGTTGCCGTGGCTTCTCAGGTCCTATGTACCTCCACCACTCTGAATAAGAGATATTAAGTTATAGTATCCATTCAGCCGTATCGCTGAACCTTTGGTACAAGTGGATGATAGGGCATTCCCTATGCGGTGTCAACTGCAGTATGGGCCACAGATTGCGGTATGTGTCCTACTTCTTAATCGCATTCAGCTTTGCATTGATTGCGAGCAGGCTCTCCTTCGAGAGTGCGCCGCCCATGACGCCCATCATGCTGGTAAGGCGGATCACCGTAAAGCTCCCCAGCATCTTCATCATCTTCTCGTTCATCTCGATCTGCGGCGCATCATCGCCCTCTTTCCCGGCGGACATTCCGGCCATCAGCTCCATGAACACGTTCCTGCCTTCCGGATTCTGCATGATGGCATCAATGCGGTCATTTAAGGAGTAATACCCTTCCGGCGCCGTGATGTCGAACCAGTTCAGAACAGCTCCCTTTTCCTTCAGCCGATAGGCCTCATTGAAGGTATCCACCTTCCGGATCCTGCTCTCATCCGTGCACGCACCGGCCTTTGCCGTCAGGACAGTTTCGCCGTTGTTCGGCACCTGGAAATAGAAGAAATGGTCGGCAGCGGTCTGTTTTCCAAGGCTCACGCCGTCTGCGAACAGCTCCACCGAGGGCTGGTTGGAATATACGGTGACCTTCGTCACATCCTCGACACGGTCGACGTAGCGCTTGCCGCAGATATGGACAAACGGCTCGTCCGAAAGCCATGCCTTATAGGCATAGAAGGCATCCTTTTTGTATTTGCGGTCGATGGTCACGAGGCCCTTGTGGTTCTGGCCGCTCTCGCCGCCTTCATTTCGCGCATCGCATCCGAAGTCGAACATGTTCCAGACATGGGTCGCCCAGATGTACGGTCTGGTGAACAGCTGCTTGATCAGCTCCTCATGGTAATAGGCCTGGTACTCCTCCGTGTAATCGCCCTGCTGCGGATCCGAGGTGTGCCAGTTCAGGCCCTCGCAGCCGTACTCGCTCATGCCGATCGGAATGTCCGGATGCACCTCATGGAAATGATCCATCCACGGTCCGTTCATCGAGGTATCGCCGCCGTACCAGCCAAAATAGTGATTGTAGGAGATGCAGTCCGGGATCTGGATGTACGGATCATTGATGTCGCACATGGAAACCACGGCCATGGTGGTGAGGCGCGTGTGGTCCATTTCGTGCACCATATCATTCAGAATCACATGGTTCTCCCGCAGATCCTCATCGGAATCTCCGCTCATGGTAATCTCATTGGACAGGCCCCAGACAACGATGGACGGGTGGTTGTAATTCTGCAGAATCAGCTCCTTCATCTGCGAGATCGTATTTTCCCTGCCCTCCGGCATGTGACGGGAAATATAAGGAATCTCCGCCCAGATGACCAGTCCCTTTTCGTCGCACAGATCGTAGAAATACTGATCGTGCTGGTAGTGTGCCAGACGGATGGTGGTTGCGCCCAGCTCCATGATAAGGTCAATGTCTTCCTCGTGATGCTCCGGCAGCAGCGCGTTTCCGACGCCCCAGCGGTCCTGGTGGCGCGACACGCCGTGCAGCGGATAGGACTCTCCGTTCAGGAAAAATCCCTTCTCCGGATCGATGGAAAATTCCCGGCAGCCAAACCTTGCCGAAACGGCGTCGAGAACCTCGTCCCCGTCCAGAAGCTCTGCCTCCGCTGTATAAAGGTACGGGTCCTTGCGTCCGTTCCAGCGGTGCACATCGTGAAGCTTAATCACGCATTCCGGACTTCCTGCTGCCGACACCACGGCCGAACCCTCCACAGCGCCCTCCGCGTTCCGGACTGTGCAGCGGACCTGCTGACCGGGCTTTGCGCCTGTCACATGCGTTTCAATTGTAATATCGGCTTCGCTCCCGTTCAGTGCCGGTGTCACGTGAATGCCGGGATCCCCGTAGTAGTCCAGAATGAAATGGGACGCATCTGTGCTGATGATGGATACCGTCCGATACAGGCCGCCGTAAAAGGTGAAATCCGCCTGCTGCGGATAGACCGTATTATTGACGGAATTGTCAACGGCAACCACGATCAGGTTCTGATCCTGCAATGCCTCCGTGATGTTCACGCGGAAGGTCGAGTAGCCGCCGTCATGGTGCTTGAGCTTGTGCCCGTTGACGTATACGTCCGCCGAGGCATTGGCGCCGAGGAACTCCAGATAGTACTCTCTTCCGGTGTCGTCCTCCCCCTCGGTCAGTTCCGTCCGCTCAAAGTTCTTTGCGTAGTACGCCGTTCCGCGGTAATAATCCGCCCCGCCGTCCTGACCGTCAATGGCATTCCATGTGTGCGGCAGGTTCACCCAGTACCACTTCTCCGGCATGGTTTCCGGCGGCTGCGATGCCTCCTTGGAAAATGCCCATTTTGTATTCAATGCATATTGTTTTCTCATAGTAATCCCCCTTTACGTTTGAACTGTAGTATCTGTTTAGCCCCCATCTCGAATTTGCTTCGCAAATCCTCGATGCGGCTGGCCAGAGGCGCTCCGCGCCTTGGCCGCCTGCCAATTTCAATCGTGAATATGCCTGCAAGCAGTCAATTCACGTTGAAATGTGGCAGGTGCTAAACAATTCACAGGTACCAGGTACAGATGAACAAAATATGAACAACAATGTAAAGAGGCGCATCCCGGATTTCCGTATGCAGCTCAGGAAATTCAAGATGCGCCTCCAAACGCGGTGTGCGTATCGGAGTCCGGTTGCAAATCTGCCCGGCTCCGGACGGTCACACATTAAATCATAAAATACCCTTCTTCATCCGGCGGAATGGGCAGTGCGATCATAAGATCGATCAGGGTCATGGCGATGGGAATTCCGGTCCAGAACAGCGCCGCATAAATCACGCCCAGTACATACTGTCTGGACAGAAAGCGGTGTCCGCCGCACCAGCCCAGGAACAGTGCTGTCAGAAGGTACGTTTTGCGCCGAAGGCGCACCGGCACTCTCTTCTCTTTATATGCAAACAATGCATCGATAAACCGGACCAGCACATTGCTCTTTTTCGTCTCGCTCATATCGTTCCCTGCTGCCTCCTGCCGTCTTTTCCTTACTTATGCCTTTGCTGTTGCCTTCTGCTTGATCTCGTTGATCTTGTCCTGAATCTCTGCCATGTACTCCTTGGAAAGTGGATAGAACTTCATGGCGATCAGGTTGCAGATCAGTCCGATGATAACCATGCCGTAAGCCAGGAACAGTGTTACATTGCGGAGTCCCACACTGTAAGCGGTATTGATATCCGGAAGTGCATCCTTGAAGCCGATCGATGCGTACAGAAGTCCTGCCAGCATCGGTGCAAAGGAGGAAATCAGCTTGTCAACCAGCGAGAACAGGGTTCCCATAAGGCCCGGCACATACCTGCCGCTCCGGTATACCTCGTAATCTGCGCAGTCTGCCGTCATCGGGATAACGATGTTGGAGGTCAGTCCTGTAAAGCCTGTATAGGCAACCGAGAGAACGATATAGGCAATGGTAAAGAAGCTGAATGCCACGCCGCCCTCTGCATTGCACATGGACGTAGGATCTCCGAACAGCCACAGCAGAATGAACAGTGAATAAATGATGATACCGCCGATGCTGCCGATAACCATGGCTCTCTTCTGGCCGAGCCTGGTAGCCAGTCCGCCGACACAGAAAATAAGAAGAATCAGTCCGGGAATGGTGGTAATGCCGGTCATCGTTCCCTGCATGGAGTAGTTACCTACCAATACAGCAAACAGAACCAATGTAACCGTCGAGGTCTTTGCTGTGTTTGCCAGCTTGTCCGAGGATGCGGCAACGATCAGCATCTGGATGGCGCGGTTGTTTTTCAGCGTATCCCAATAGTCCTTCAGCGTAACCTTCTGTGCCTGGCCGGTTCCGAAGAACTCCTGACGATCCTTCGGTGCAATACTGAAAATAGCAATGCAGGTGAATACAAAGGAGCAGATTGCCGTGATGACCCACATTTCATGGAACACGCCCTCGTGTGCCATGGTTCCGTACTTGGTTCCGATTTTGGCTGCAACAATGGCCAGTACCGTGAACAGGAGCGTGTTGTAAATGCCGTCAAACACAGCAAACAGCGGGCGCTGCTTGGGATCATTCGTCAGACAGGTCTGTGCAGACTTGGTCGACACGCACTGCAGCGTATAGCCGATGTAATAAACCGCAGCGACAACCGTAAAGAACGCAAAACGGATTCCCGTATTCTCCGGAAGCTTTCCGGTTACATGGAACAGAATGAAGCTGGTGATCATCAGAACAATGTTGCCGGCCAGCATGAACGGACGGTTCTTGCCGAAGCGCCCGTTGGTCTTGTCTACCATGAAGCCGACAAACGGATCGGTCACGCCGTCCCAGATTCTCATCATCATGGCAAAGCTCGATGCCGTAACAACCGCAACACCGACAACGCCTGTCAGGTAATACGCAACGTAATTCATCAGAAACATATAGAAATTCGTTGCCGTGTTGTTCAATGCAAATCCGGCAATTCTCCAGAGAGGAACGCGGTGCACACCGTTCTCTCCGTAATACTTTGAAACGTTACTCATAAATCCCTCCTAATGCCGACTGCGGCACTTTTGCCTGTTGGAGTTTCCGCCTGCAAAGCCTTTTCTCAAGGCTCCTCCCGGCGTCCGCGGCTTGCCCAGCCGGGAAGGCCCTTTCCCCAAAGGGCCTTTCTTATGCCGGAGCTAAAATCCGTGTTTTCCTCCCGCGAAGTCTCGAACAGCAGCGCTACCATCCTTACTCCGCATTCTTCCTTGCTGCTTCAATATACATTGCAATCAGCACAACACAGCAGTATTATTTATTCAATGTTTTGTATATTTTTTACATTTTCTTAGCATAGGTCAAAAGGAATACAAATAGTCCTAAAAATAGGGCCGTTCCGTGATGGCCGCTGCAGCAGTTTTTTAACGGAGATTATTATGAGCAGTGAAGTCCCCAAAGACATCCAGGTCCATGAATTTCATTTCCTGAAGGCCTTTCTGGAGAACGTCAACATCCCAGTCAGCATTCTGGACACCTCCGCACTGGCCGAGCCGAAAATCGAAACACTTCAGCTGTTCAGCTATTTCATACCGCGCGAGTCCATCGAGCGGTACCTCGCGCATGTGTTCAGCAGCTATGACCGCCATACGCTCTACAAGCTCGACAGCATGCTGCTGACGCAGTACTATCTGTTCTTCCTGCCCGGTGAAAAGGTGCGCTTTGTGCTGGTCGGCCCCTTCTGCGAGAAAAAGCTGACGGAGGAGGCGATCCGCCGGAATATGGAGCTGTGCCGCACTCCCGCGTCCCGCTACGACGGCCTGATCTGCTACTACAACACCATCCGCGAGGTGGACGAGCCGCAGATCCTTCAGACGCTTCTGACCACCTTCTGCGAGCGTCTCTACGGCGGAATGGATCAGTTCCGCATGGAAAAAAAGGATTTCGCGCACAAGGACACCTTCCAAAGCGATATGGATTCGCGCCAGCCATCGGAGGAGGTCACCGATGCTGACCGCCTGCGCAGCATGGACATTCTCTCATCCCGGTATTCCCTCGAAAATTCGCTGATGCACGCCGTCTCCAAGGGCGAGCTGCACTCTGCAGAGATGTACTTTGCCAAATTCGCATCGCTCCAGGCCACCGAGCCGCGCGCTGCCACGGCACTGCGCAATTCCCAGAACTATGCCATCATTCTCAACACGCTGCTGCGCAAATCGGCAGAGCTCGGCAAGGTGCACCCCATTTACATTGATCAGCTTTCCAGCAAAATTGCCTACCGCATCGAGGCCTGCCGCACCCAGCAGGACGTGTATCAGCTGCGCGCAGAGATGGTGCGCAAATACTGTCTCCTTGTCAGCAACCATTCCATGCAGAATTACTCCAAGCTCATCCAGCAGGCTCTGACCATCATCCATTCCGACCTTACCGCAGAGCTTACGCTCTCCGGCCTTGCCGCATCCCTGAATGTAAATGCCAGCTATCTCTCCACCAAGTTCCGACAGGAGCTGGGCAAAACGCTGACCGATTACATTGCCCAGAAACGGGTGGAGTACGCCATTCTCCTCCTGAATTCCACAGATCTGCCCATCGCGGAAATCGCCTGCGCCTGCGGAATTCCGGATGTTCAGTATTTTTCCAAGATCTTCAAAAAGCAGATCGGCCACACGCCCACCGGCTACCGCAAGCTCATTCATCCGGATGTGATCTGAGCAGCCGTTCAAACGCCGGTTGCTGTACAGACGCCAGCCA
>CAVJLL010000069.1:0-11526 GCA_963650385.1 Clostridium sp. CAG:508
GCCACATGAGCAAAAGGAAAGCTGCGCAGCAGCGATTTTGCGAATGGGCTCTGAATAGTTATTCACATTGAAATGCGGCAGGAACGGATACAGAGAGGAACAATGAGTACAGGAGAAGACAGAAGAAAAGAAGGCAAGCCGGAGCTTTTGTGTCCCGCTAAGGATCTGGAAGTATTAAAGACGGCTGTGGACTTTGGCGCGGATGCGGTATACATTGGCGGGGAGGCATACAGCCTGCGGGCGAAGGCAAGGAATTTCTCGAGAGAGGACATGGCGGAGGGAATTGCCTATGCGCACGAAAAAGGTGCCAGAGTCCACGTGACGGCCAACATTCTGGCACACAATGCGGACCTGGCAGGGGCTGCGGCGTATTTTCGCGAGCTGGAGGAGCTGCGGCCGGATGCGGTTCTGGTGGCGGATCCCGGCATGTTCGATCTGGCAAGACAGAACTGCCCGGATGTGGAGATTCACATTTCCACGCAGGCGAACAACACGAATGCCGGAACCTTCCGGTTCTGGCACCGCATGGGAGCAAAGCGGGTGGTCTGCGCCAGGGAGCTGAGCCTTGCCGAAATCCGCAGCATCCGGCAGGAGATCCCGGAGGATCTGGAAATGGAGTCCTTCGTTCACGGAGCGATGTGCATTTCCTATTCCGGACGATGCCTTCTGTCCAATTACTTTACCGGGCGCGATGCAAACCGGGGAGCCTGCACGCACCCCTGCCGCTGGAAATACGCGGTGATGGAGGAAACGCGGCCGGGGGAATACATCCCGGTGGAGGAAAACGAGCGGGGGACGTTCCTGTTCAACTCCCGCGATCTGTGCATGATTGAGCACATTCCGGATTTGTGCCGGGCGGGACTGAGCTCCCTCAAGATTGAGGGACGCATGAAGACAGCGCTGTATGTTGCGACGGTGGCCAGGACCTACCGCATGGCCATTGATGATTTTTATGAGAGTGAGGAAAAATACCGCTCGCGGATGGACTGGTATCGCAGTGAGATTCGCAAATGCACCTACAGGCGGTTTACAACCGGCTTTTACTACGGGAGGGCAGATGCGGAATCGATGGTGTACGACAGCAATACGTACGTCAGCGAGGCGGTCTGGCTCGGCATTGTGGAGGAAATCCGAAACGGAAGAGCCCGGTTTACGCAGCGCAACAAGTTTTCGGTCGGAGACACCATAGAGATCATGAAGCCGGACGGAAGAGACGTGCCGGCACGGGTTCTGGGACTTTATACAGAAGAAGGCGAATGCGTAGACAGTGCACCGCATCCGCAGCAGGTCCTCTTCGCGGAGCTTTCAGCGCAGGCTGAGGCTGGAGACCTTCTGCGGACGGCAAAGGAGTTGTAGCACCGGCGGAGACCGGGAAGCGGGCCCGGAAGCGGCACATGGGCAATAGAACAAAGGAGAATATGGATATGGAAGCAGTGAAAACGAAACTGGAAGAGCTGTACGGCAAGAATGTATTTACCATCAGCAAGATGCGGGAGTGCCTGCCCAAGAGCGTCTTCCGCAATGTCAAAAATGTCATCGACAACGGCGGAGATCTGTCGAGGCAGGATGCGGACGTTGTGGCAAAGGCAATGAAGGACTGGGCAATGGAAAACGGAGCCACGCATTACACGCATTGGTTCCAGCCGCTGACGGGAATTACGGCGGAGAAGCATGATTCCTTCATATCCACGCCGGATGAAGAGGGCCGCATGGTTACCGCATTTTCCGGGAAGGACCTGATCAAGGGAGAACCGGATGCCTCCTCCTTCCCGTCGGGAGGCCTGCGTTCTACCTTTGAGGCAAGAGGATATACGGCATGGGACGTTACGAGCCCTGCGTTTCTGAAGGAATCGGGAACCGGAAAGACGCTGTGCATTCCTACGGTTTTCTGCTCGTATACGGGAGAAGCGCTGGACAAGAAAACACCGCTCCTTCGCTCCATGGAGGCGATCAACCGGGAGGCTTTGCGGATTGTCCGGCTCTTTGGTGATACAGAGGCGGCCAGAGTGACCTCCTCCACCGGAGCGGAGCAGGAGTATTTCCTTGTGGATAAGGATAAGTATCTCCGGCGACCGGACCTGATTTTCACCGGTCGAACGCTGTTCGGCGCACCGGCACCGAAGGGCCAGGAGATGGAGGACCATTATTTCGGCGTCATCCGCGAGCGCGTCGGCGAGTACATGAAGGACCTGAATGAGGAGCTGTGGAAGCTCGGCGTTCCGGCGAAAACACAGCACAATGAGGTGGCACCCGCGCAGCATGAGTTGGCACCGATCTACGAGACGGCAAATCTGGCGGCGGATCACAACCAGCTCATTATGGAAGCCATGAAGCGCGTGGCGGATCATCACGGGCTTCGCTGCCTGCTGCACGAGAAGCCGTTCGACGGAGTGAACGGCTCCGGCAAGCACAACAACTGGTCTCTGACGACAGACACCGGTGTGAATCTGATTGATCCGGGAGACTCTCCGGAGCGAAACGTCCGCTTTCTGCTGGTGCTGTCCTGTATTCTGAAGGCGGTGGACACGCATGCAGACCTTCTGCGGCAGAGTGCCTCGGATGTCGGAAATGATCTTCGCCTTGGTGCAAACGAGGCACCGCCGGCCATCGTGTCGGTGTTCCTGGGCAGCCAGCTGGAGGATGTGGTTCGCCAGCTCGTGGAGACCGGTACGGCAGAAAATCACATCGAGGGAGGCGTGCTGCGCACAGGGGTTTCCACACTGCCGGATATTGCCAAGGACGCAACGGACCGCAACCGGACCTCACCCTTTGCCTTTACTGGCAACAAGTTTGAATTCCGGATGGTTGGCTCTGCGGATTCCGTGGCTGGATCCACAACCATATTGAATACCATCGTGGCAGAGGCGTTCTGCGAGGCGGCAGACATTCTGGAGAAGACGGACAACTTTGATCTGACGGTGCATGACCTGATCAAGAAGAACCTCCGGGACCATCAGCGCATTATATTCGACGGAGACGGCTATTCTGCAGCCTGGGTGGAGGAGGCCGAAAAGAGAGGCCTTCCGAACATCTCCAGCATGATTGAGGCGGCATCCGTTCTGACGACGGATAAATCCGTGGAGCTGTTCGACCGGTTCCATATTTTCACAAGAGCTGAGCTGGAGTCTCGGGAAGAAATCACATACGAAACCTACGCGAAAACCATCAACATTGAGGCACTGACAATGATTGATATGGCGGAGCGGCAGATTATTCCGGCCTGCATGATCTATGAACGGGATCTGGCGGCAACGATCATTGCTGTTCAGCAGGCGGGGGCGGTTTTCCGGGCGGAAAAAGAAAAGCTTCAGAAGATTGCCGATCGGATCGATGAGGCGCAGACGGCGCTGGATGCGCTTCGGGAAGTGGAGAATACAGCATCGGCTATGCCGGACGGGAAGGATCGCGCTTTCTATTACAAGGATGTGGTGAAGCCGGCTATGGCACAGCTGCGCAGACCCTGCGATGAGCTGGAAAAGCTGGTCGACAAGAAGGCCTGGCCGTTCCCGACCTATGAAGATTTGATGTTTGAGGTGTAAGACCTCACGGGTGGAGCACAGAAGAGATGAGAATCATTGTTGTTGGCTGCGGAAAGGTTGGACAGACGATTGTGAAATGCCTGTCCAATGAGGACCATGATATTGCGGTAATCGATGTGGATCCGGTGGTTGCGGAGGATATGTCCGACCAGTTCGATGTGCTGGCGGTTGTCGGAAACGGCGCCAGCTACTCGGTCCTGCAGGAAGCCGGGGTGGAGGATGCGGACCTTCTGATCGCTGTTACAGACTCGGATGAGCAGAATCTTCTGTGCTGCCTCTTTGCCAAAAAGGTCGGCAACTGCAGCACCATCGCACGTGTGCGCAATCCCGTGTACAGCCAGGAGATCGGATACATCAAGGAAGAGCTCGGCTTGTCCATGACCGTGAATCCGGAGTATGCAGCGGCAGAAGAGGTGGCGCGAATTCTGCGCTTCCCCTCTGCCATTAAAATTGAAACCTTTGCCGGCGGCCGGGCAGAGCTTCTGCAGTTTGTGATTCCGAAGGGGTCTCTCTTGGACGGCGTGAAGTTGAGCGAGCTTCCTTCCAGGCTCGGCACCAAGATTCTGGTGGGGGCTGTGGAGCGCGGCGACGACGCAGTGATT
This sequence comes from Clostridium sp. CAG:508, assembly GCA_963650385.1. GTDB lineage: Bacteria > Bacillota > Clostridia > Lachnospirales > Lachnospiraceae > CAG-791. The sequence goes on from CAVJLL010000069.1 coordinate 4,142, forward strand.
CCGGACGGTAATTTTGCGCTGCGTGCGGGCGATACCATCAGTATGGTGTCAGCTCCGAGCGATGCCAAGAAATTCTTTACGCGTCTCGGAGTTGATATTCACCGCGTGAACGATGCCATGATTGTCGGAGGAGGAAAGATTGCCTTCTATCTGGCCAAAATGCTCCTGAATTCCGGCATCAGCGTCAAGATCGTTGACAACAGCAAGGAGCGCTGTGAGGAGCTGGCGGATGCGCTGCCGGAGGCACTGATTATCCGGGGCGACGGCTCGGATCAGGAGGTTCTGCGCGAGGAAGGCATTGAAACCTGCGAGTCCTTTGTGTCGCTGACGGGAATTGATGAGCAGAACATTTTCATGTCGCTGTTTGCCAAGCAGGTGAATCCGAAGGCCAAGATTGTTACCAAGACCAACCGGATTCACATGGATTACATTCTGGACAAGCTGGAGCTGGACAGCCAGATTCATCCGAAGGATATTACATCGGATTCGATTGTCCGTTATGTCCGCGCCATGCAGAATACCATCGGCTGCAACGTGGAAACGTTGTACAACGTGGTAGAGGATAAGGTGGAGGCTCTGGAATTTGTCATTCGTGAGAAATCCAGGGTGGTAGGGATTCCCCTCGCACAGCTCCGCACCAAAAAGAACGTGCTGGTCGCCAGCATCATCCGAAAGGGCAAGATTCTGATGCCAAACGGTGCCTCTACGATTGAGGTGGGAGACAGCGTGGTTATTTTTACAACGGATAAGGGTTTTGGCGATATTACGGATATTCTTGAGGTGAACTGACGTGCGTTATTCCATTGTTCGTTATGTACAGGGACAGATCCTGCGAATCGAAGGGGTGCTTCTGTTGGTGCCGGCACTGACGGGACTGATCTATCGGGAGAAAACGGCAGCAGGCGCCTATCTTCTGGTGGCTGCGGTCTGTGCGGCAGCTGGGTGGCTCCTAACCATTCGGCGCCCGAAAAAAATGGTGCTGTATGCCAGGGAAGGCATGGTGAGCGTTGCGCTTGCGTGGGTGGTGCTGTCGGTGTTCGGTGCGGTTCCGTTCGTCCTGTGCGGGGATATTCCGTCCTTTGTCAATGCCATGTTCGAGATCATCTCCGGCTTTACGACCACGGGTGCCAGTGTGGTGGACGATGTGGAGGCGCTGTCTCATGCGAGCCTTATGTGGCGAAGCTTTTCCCACTGGGTGGGCGGCATGGGAGTTATTGTTTTCATGCTGGCAATCATGCCGATGACGAGCGGCTACAACATGCAGCTGATGAAGGCGGAAAGCCCGGGGCCCTCTGTCGGGAAGCTTGTGCCGCATGTGAGGGAGAGTGCGAAAATTCTGTATCTGATCTACATTGGGATGACAGCGGTGCAGCTCGTTCTCTTGCTGCTGGCGAGGATGCCGTTATTTTCGGCGCTCTGCATGACCTTCGGCACGGCGGGAACGGGCGGTTTTGGCATTGTCAGCAGCAGCTGCGGGGATTATACGAACCTGCAGCGGAACATCCTCACCTTTTTCATGTTGGCCTTCGGCGTGAATTTCAATGCCTATTATTTCCTCCTGGGGAAGGATAAAAAGCAGGCTCTTCGGATGGAGGAGGTGCGGTGGTACCTGATCATTGTGGCGGCGGCTACGGCATTGATTACGGTGAACATTGCCGGCATGTTTCCGTCTGTGTGGGATGCCCTGCATCACGCGGCCTTTCAGGTGGCTTCCATCATCACCACAACCGGATACAGCTCGGTGAATTTTGATCTGTGGCCGATGTTCAGCAAGATGATTCTGGTGGGGCTTATGATGTGCGGTGCGTGCGCGGGCTCCACCGGCGGCGGCATTAAGGTATCACGAATACTGATCCTGTTTAAGGCGGTGCGCGTGGAAATCCGGCATTACATCCATCCGCGGGCGGTGACTACGCTGAAGATGGACGGCAAGGCGGTGGATAAATCCATTCTGCGCGGCGTGCTGGTCTATCTGGCGGCTTACGCCTTTTTGTACAGCGCATCCGTTCTGCTGCTGGCGCTGGATCCGACACAGTCCTTTACGACGGATTTTACGGCAGTGGCAGCGACGATCAACAACATCGGACCCGGACTTGATGCCGTGGGTCCGGCGGTGAGCTTTAACTGCCTGACGGTATTGTCCAAGGTTGTCCTGATGTTTGATATGCTGGCGGGACGCCTGGAGCTGTTCCCGATGCTCGTATTCATGCTCCCGTCCATCTGGAAGAAAAATTCATAAAGTGGAAAAAAGTACTTGCAATCCGCAGGGGCATCTGGTAAGATAACAAACCGTAGCAGTCAGCAGGAAGCAATTGATCACTGCGGGATGCGGCTGCGGATTGTGAATAATGGGCTATAGCCAAGCGGTAAGGCAACGGACTCTGACTCCGTCATTTCGTTGGTTCGAATCCAACTAGCCCAGTTTTGCCCAAAACCCTGTAAAGTCAAGAAAACCTTGATTTTACAGGGTTTTTCAGTGCTACAAACGTAGCGTTATCGCCACAGTTGTAGCGAAAAAAACACACCTGTAGCGCAAGAGTTGACACGGCAGTTGACACGAAAACGTATGACACGTGTCAACTTTTGAAGGAATTAAACCTGCTTAAAATGATGTCGGTTTCCTTCTTGGAGTGGTCCTGCAAAGTGTGAGTATAGATGTTCCGCAGGACCGTAGCGGTGGAATGCCCAGAGCGCTGCATGATGTAAATATCCGGTATGCCAATGCTGTGCAAGTAGCTGATGCAGAAGTGCCGCAGGGAGTGGAACCGGAAGTGCGGAAGCTCTGCCTGTTCCAGTGCGGCAGTGAACTGATAACTGATCTGATCAGGATTCAGCTTGGTAATGTATCCCTTCTCCTGGATCGCCTTTATAACGAACTCTGGAAGCTCGATGTAGCGATCTGATGAATATGTCTTTGGCGCTTTCATGATCCACTCACCATCTGCATTCTGTGCCAGATCATGCCGAACGTGGCAGACATTCCCTTTGATATCCTCCATCGCCAGGGCGCATATTTCTCCCCTTCGGAGCGGACCGAATGCCGCAAGCATCACAGGAATTTCCAGATCGGTACCCTCGACCACTTCCAGAACCTTCTTTACAGTTGTTTCATCCGGTACGTAGATTGCTGGTCTTTCCTTCTGAGGGAGCCGTGGAGGATGCACGGAGATTCCGTTATTCTCTAGTACCGTAGAAGCAAAACCGTAGTAGTTCCGTACCGACTTCGGCTTTAGGCCCTGCCTTACAAAAGTATCCACCACCTTTTGCAGATCGGCGGTATTGATCACATAAATTGACTTGTTGCAGAACCACTCCAAATTGGCCTCATACATCCGCAGGAAAGCCTTATACCCTCTAATGGTAGAAGGACTAAGCACAGACTCTCTAGACGCAAGGAACGAGTCCGCAGCGTGCTTAAATGACTTGTTGTCGACCATCGGCGCGGCCTGCTGTTGCTCAACAGAGAATTTACTCGCCTCTAGCTCCACCTTTTTCTTGTTGGGGCCTGTGATCGACTTCCAGAGCTTCTTACCGGATGCATCCTTGCCGACATAAACGCGACATCGGTAATTGCCTGATGGTAGTTTCGTTGCTTTCATGATATAATCCTCCCATAACTTAATATGTCGTTGATATGAAGAGGCCGCCTTCCCAGAGGCGGTCTTTTCATGTATGGAAACACAGTGTAAGATTGAATCGTCCTAACATTTCCTTTGCTTCAAGCCGTCCAGAACCCCCTCTCTGGGCGGCTTTTTCGTGTCAAATTTGTCACTTTGGAAAGCTCTGGAAAGCTTTGGAAAGTCTATGCCACCTCGTCAATGCCACAAAATACCGCCGAATACCACAAAATACCAACTCAACTTACTCAACTTACTATATAATCATCTGGGGCGCGTAAGCCCACCAGAGTGCCATATTCCATTATTGGTAAGCTGCCTGTCGGCGGTCATTCTGAGCGGCGGCGTTCCAGCAGCGGGGAAGACGGGGCCCCGCGAAAAGCGAAAGCTTTTGGAAGGGGTGGAGACCATTGGTCCTGCCCCTGATTTTTATATCTTATTGAAATCCTCGTCGCACTTCAGAATGCGTCTGACTAAAGTCTGATCCAGATCATCCAGTGCTCTATATCTATACAGGAGGCGTGCGGCAAGTGTAGCGTCATCATCTTCACGATCCCATCCCATTAGATATGATGGAGTTGTGTCGAGGGCGGATGCTAATTTTACAATCATTGATTGTTTGACCTGCCTTTGACCTGCTTCCATCTTAGATACGGCTGTTCTGTCTTTATATCCAATTTTGTGCGCTAGCTCTTCTTGCGACATACCGAGCTGTTCCCTTCGATACCGTATTCGTTCATATATATCCATGCCCAAACCTCCTATATTTCCATATCATCCCTCCTGGCACGATATTACCCTATATGTGGCAAGTTATCAACATTTCTAAAAAAGATGTTGACACAATGGGCCGAATGGAATATGCTAATCGTGCGAGACAAAATGGCAACAGAAAGGAGGATAATGAAATGACGGATTTTCCGTTGTTAAAGCAAGCAATTCAAGACAGTGGTATGACAATGGCCTCTATCGCCAAGAAATCAGGGATTAACAGACCAACGCTGTACAATCGTCTTAATGGAGTTGGAGAATTTTCCGCCGAGGAAATCTCTGGATTGTGCAGGGCCTTGCATTTTACAAAGGGAGATAGAGAGCGGATTTTTTTTGCCAAAAGTGTGGACAAAATGGCTACTTGCTAAAAGGAGGCCGAAATGAAAACACACAAAGTCGGCTTTGCCGATGCGGTCCGCTCCAAAACCGATCTAGCAGGCTTGCAGGTCTCCGACCTGCTCCGCAAAACCGGAATCCCTGCATCTACATATCGGAAGAGGATGCAAACAGGGAGCTGGACTCGCAAGGAACTAATGGCACTGCATCGAGTGATCCACTTCGATGCTGAGGACATGAAGATATTTTTGGAAGGGAGGTGAAAACATGAAATTAACAAGACGGCAGAAATACTACCTGCTCCGGTGGATTGAGGAAACGATCGGCGGTGCGGCGGTTGGCTTCTTCTTGGTGATGTGCTTTTTGGGAACGATGATAGGGCCCTGCCCCGCATTCGTTGCCGCCATCGTTGCAACAGCGGTCTGCTACATCATCTCATTTGAGAGCGGATGCGCCGCTAGAAGAATGAGGAGACGCAGACGGAAATAAAAAAGGATAGCCGCGGGAACGGCTACCCCAAAATCAAAAAGAAATTACAGGAGGATTATACCATGGAAAAAGTAAACATTACAGGGATCACCGGAAAGGTTCCTATGGATTGCCTGAGCGGCGTTGAGTTCACCGACATTTTTGACGGACTTGATGTACTTGCAAGAACCGTCGAAGCAACGGCAATCGTTGCCAAGTACAACATTAACGGCACTATAAGCATTGAAGTTACCGACAAGGATGGAAACTTCTCTGCGGCATATATGGAGGCTTAACAATGTGCGCTATGACGATGAACCCCGAGTATGATGCCGATGTTTATGCGGCAGGCAATGACGAATGGCTTTCACATCGTCCGATCTGCTCCGAATGCGGTGAGCCGATCACGGACGATACCTGTTTTCACATCAGAAAGAGATACTACTGCCACCAGTGCATAGAAGAGTTTGAGGAGGATATCGAGGAATGAGCATCACGTTGGAAGGAATCAAGGACGTAAACCAGAGGATCAAGAAAATCCAGATCAAGGGCAAGCAGTACGCCACAGTAGCCGCCAGAGTGCAGGCTTTCCGTGAGCTTTGCCCAGATGGAACGATCAATACCGAGATCGTAGACAGACAGGACGGTGTGGTTCTGATGCAGGCTAGGGTCTTGGATGAAAACGGCAAGCTCCTCGCAACAGGATATGCCCAGGAGAAAGAAGCCGCCTCGATGATCAACAAAACATCCTTTATCGAGAACTGCGAAACCTCCGCAATCGGCAGAGCCCTCGCAATGATCGGATTGGGGTCAGAGGAAAACATCGCATCCTCGCAGGAAGTAGCGGCGGCAATCTCTCAGCAGGAAACACAGCAGGAAGCAGCGGAACCGGATCACTCACAGGAACCGATTACCGATATTGAGTGTGCAACCCTCGAGGCTCTGACGAAAAAAGCATTCCCTAATACAGAGATCGAGAAGATTTTCCCCACCTGGCCGAAGCTGAACAAAGCACAGTATGCACAGGCCATGACCACCATAAAGGAGCGACTGAATGGAAGCAACAGCAAGGATCACTAATATCTCGCAGTCCTTTCCAGAGCGAAAGACCATTGCAACCATCGAGATTGATGCACCAGCGGCTGAGGCAGAACAGCTGCTGGGCAAGCTCTTAACCGTCATACTCAAGCCGTTCAAGAAGCACAGAAGCCTCGATGCAAACGCTTACTATTGGCAGCTCTGCACCAAGATAGCCGAGAAACGCGGAGTCAGTAAGACCGAGATGCACAACATCCTGCTGAGTGAGTACGGCACAGAATCCATGATAGACGGTGCTCTTGAGTGGTCCGTAAAGGCAAAGGACTTCAACTGGACAAGATCGGTTGATTGCCATTACAGGCCGTCTGGCTACAACGTAACCACCAAGGACGGCGCACAGCTCCCCATTTACTGGGTAATCCGAGGAAGTCATACATACGACACCGCAGAGATGGCAAAGCTGATTTCCGGCACGGTCTACGAAGCCAAGGAGCACGGCATCGAGACGCTGACAAGGGATGAGCTGGCAAGGATGGTATCAGCATGGAGGGCGAGATGATCCAATACGAATTTACGGTCACTGGCAGACCAAAGGGGAAGGACAGGCCGCGATTTTCCAAGGATGGCCACACCTACACCACCAGAAAAACGAGGGAGTATGAGGACCTTGTGAGATACATCTTCAGCAAGGAGATACACGGCACGATGATTCCGGAAGGGATGCACATCATCGTATACATCTTTGCCGACTTCAAGATTCCAGAGGCAGACAAGAAAGCCGACAAGGAAAAGAAGCGGAAGGGACTCATTCCAGCAACGATAAAGCCAGATGCGGACAACATCGCAAAGATCATTCTGGACTCGTTAAACGGCGTTGCATGGCGGGACGATTCAGAGGTAACGGAACTTCGAGTATTTAAGCAGTATGCCGAAAAGAACAACGTTCACGTTCGAATCATTGGATTAAATCCGGAGGGGACATGAAAACAGAGAGCCAAGCGGCACGCATTCTGAAATGGATGCAGGAAAAAGGACCTATCACTCCCAAGGATGCGGAAGCGGCATTCGGCTGCATGAGACTGGCGGCACGAATCAATGACCTGCGGAGGAAGGGCTACAAGATCGAATCAAGCACAAGGAAGTACAAGGACAACG
>CAVJLL010000070.1:0-11207 GCA_963650385.1 Clostridium sp. CAG:508
GGCCAGCAGGTGCTGGCCTGACAGCTCTATTAAAGATGTCCTGAAAGGGCAGGCTGTTTCATTCAATGAGGGAGCACCGAACGGTGTTCCCTCTTCCTTTGATACCTAGACGGACAGCCTTCGAATGGCCTCCGATCAGTGATGGTTCTGGCTGGCGAGTGTACAGTAACTACCATTTCTTATATTCCTCAGTCTCACAGATTTGCCTTTTCCTATACCGGTCTCGAGATGGTACTATTAGGAAGAAGCGCTCACCTGGGAACCTTTCAGCAGCCCGGCCCGGAGGAAATGAATATGGCAAAGGCCATGATGGAACGTGTCGGCATTTCACATCTCGCTGGCAAGGACTGCAACCGTATGAGCGGCGGTGAGCTGCAGATGGTGCTTATCGCCAGAGCTCTGATCAATGACCCGAGGCTGATTATTCTCGACGAGCCGGAGACCGGCCTGGACTTTCACAACCAGATTCTGGTTCTGAATATGATCGAGCGCCTAGCGCACGAGGAAGGCATCAGCGCAATCATGAACACACACTATCCTACCAACGCTATGACCGTGGCCGATGAGGCACTGATGCTGAATCGAAAGGGAAAATTTTTCTATGGTGCAGCTGCGGATGTTCTGAACGAGAAGAACATCTCCTATTCCTTTGATGTGTAGGTTGTTGTCAACGAATTCCAACATGAAGGCCGTACAATACGCAGCATTGTACCGGTAGCCCTGCAGGGAGAAACCGCATGAACAACGTTCCGTTTACCATTGCAGAAAAAAGGCCCATCCGTGACGGCATGACCGTTTCACGCCCGGCACAGCTGGGCCGTGAGGTTCCGGTCACCTGGTTTTCCATGGGCGAGGGAACTTCCATCACCCCCGAAAGCTACGATTGCGTTACCCTTTACGTGGGCGCAGAGGGGCAGGGAGAATTTCTCCTTGGCCCAGATGAGCAGCACATTTCCATGACCCCCGGCACATTTCTGATGGTACCACCTCGCACGCTTTGCGGAACACAGACCGGTGCCGGTCTGATTTATACAGAAATCATTTTAAAAAAGGAGAATTACACCATGAACAATCTGATCAAAGCAGGACATTCCGTCGAACTGAAGGATCTCATTTCCTACGAGGAAGGCAGCATTGCCAATCTGGACATTGTCCATGCAGACAACATGAAATTTGTCCTCATGGCATTCGATGAAGGAACAGGACTCTCACCGCACCGTGCCCCCGGCAATGCAATTCTCACCGCCCTAGAGGGCAAGGCCATCATCGGCTACGAGGGACAGGATTATGAGCTGAAGGCCGGCGAAAGCTTCCGGTTCGATAAAAACGGGCTCCACAGCGTCACTCCGCAGGGCCGATTCAAAATGAGTTTGCTGTTGGTTATTGAGTAAGATGGATTGATTTCGCCAAGAAAACGAGCACTCTTCTGACAGCCAGAAGAGTGCTCATTTCATTCATCCGATTTCGTTCCACCGATCGGTAATGTCTGCCGCGTTCCGCGTGAATGTGTCGCTCACCGATGTATGCAACCTGCAGGCAGCCATAGCTTAGGGAAACAGCCCGCCGCAGCTTTTTATCTCTCTACAATCGCAGCGCAGCCCATGCCGCCGCCTACGCACAGCGTTGCAAGACCTCTGTGCAGATCTCTTTTCTGCATCTCGTGCAGGAGCGTTACAAGGATTCTCGCGCCGGAGCAGCCAACCGGATGTCCAAGGGCAATTCCGCCGCCGTTCACATTGAGCTTCTCCGGATCGAAGCCAAGGTCATGTGCTACTGCAACCGACTGGGCTGCAAACGCCTCGTTGGCCTCATACAGGTCAATGTCCTCGATGGTGCAGCCAATCTTATCCATCACCTTTCTGGTCGCATAAATCGGTCCTACGCCCATAATGGAGGGATCTACACCGGCAAGCTCGCCGGCGACCCAGGTAGCCATCGGTGTAACGCCGAGCTCTTTTGCCTTCTCCTCGCTCATCACGATCATGGCCGCAGCGCCGTCATTGATACCGGAGGAATTTCCTGCTGTCACAATTCCATCCTTCTTGAATGCAGGCTTCAGCTTCTGCAGTGCCTCCAGAGTGGTTCCGGGCCGATTTCCCTCATCGGTATCAAAAATCACAGTTCCCTTTTTGGTTTTAATCTCGACCGGGACAATTTCATCCTTAAACCGTCCGGATGCAATGGCCTTTTCCGCCTTGTTCTGTGACAGCACCGAGAACTCATCCAGCTGCTCTCTGGTCAGTCCCCACTGCTCTGCAACATTCTCCGCCGTAATTCCCATGTGGTAGCCGCCGAACGCATCCGTCAGCGCGTCACGAATCATCGAATCCTCAATGGTTCCGGAATTCATGCGATAGCCGAATCTCGCCTTGCCAAGGAGATACGGAGCCATATCCATGTTCTCCATGCCGCCGGCAACGATGATGTCCTTGTCGCCCATCGCAATCAGCTTCGCCGCCAGGTTTACGCAGTGCAGGCCGGAACCGCACAGCACGTTGATGGTAGTCGCCGGGACCTCTACCGGAATGCCTGCATTGACCGCCGCCTGTCTTGCCGGATTCTGGCCGTTTCCTGCCTGGATGACATTTCCCATGTAGACCTCGTCTACCTGCTCCGGCTTCACGCCCGTCCGCTTCAGGGCCTCCTTGATGACGATCGTGCCCAGATCCGCCGCCGGAATGTCCTTCAGCGTTCCTCCGAATTTACCGATAGCGGTTCTGCATGCACCGGCGATGACAACCTTCCTGAGTTCCATTTTCGTATCCTCCATTCCATACATTTGCGGCAGTGATTCCGTTCCCCTTTCGCAGTACAGCTGCTGAGCAGCTCTGATTCACCGCCATTTGCATTGTGTGCCGGATTTACCGGCGTATCTTTACTGCTGCTCCGTTTCCTATTATAGATCTGTGTTCCCTGTTCCGCACCCGTCTTCTTCGCTTCAGGCGTTGCAATCCATCGGCCAGCCAAGCGACAATGTGGCGGAGTTGTCCGCCCCGTCGCTTGATGGTGTCTGCGCAGCAGTCTTCAGGCCGTTTCCATGCACAGATCCGCGTATTCTCCGCCGTCTGCCTTCAGCAGATCCGACGGCGCAAGGCAGATTTGACAGCCAATCTTCCCGCCGCTGACATACACCTTTTCCAGTTTCTCGGCAGAAGAGTCCACGCGGGTCACAAATGCCTTTTTCATCCCGATGGAGGTACAGCCGCCGCGCATGTAGCCGGTCAGGCCGACCAGATCCTTCACGTGTATCATCTCTACAGATTTAACGCCCACGGAGCGTGCACACTTTTTAAGATCCAGTTCCTTTTCAATCGGAATCACAAAGACATAATGTTCCCGGTCATTTCCCACCGTCACCAGTGTTTTATATACCTGCTCGTGCGGGAGCCCCAGCTTATCCGCTGTCTGCACGCCGTCCACAAAATCCCCAGCCTCATACGACTGGTGTGTGTAGAATATTTTCAGGCGGTCCAGAATCCGCATTGCATTGGTTTTTACTTCTTTTTCCTTCTTAGCCATCGTTCCCATGCTGCGCTTCATCCGCAGCTGCTGTCATTCGATCCTTCCGAGTGTCGCAAGGAGAAATCCGCACATGCGGTTTCTCCGACGCGAGAGTGTCGTATCCGTAGGATACGCACTCTGAACAGGAGGAAACGTCATCAGACGTTTCCTCCTCAGACGTTTCCGAGTGTATGTAAAGCTTCTTCGAAATTCACCCCGTAGAACCGTCTTTCCGGATCCTCCATGGTCTTTCGCATGCTTTCCAGGGTAAAGTCCACCGCAAGCTTCTGTGCCTGCTCCAATGACCTGCCCCTGGCCATTGCCCCCGTCACAGCGCTGGCAAAAATGTCGCCTGTCCCATGATAGCTTCCCGGCAGTTTTTCATTGACATAGGATTGAATCCGTCTGCTGCCGTCTGTCGTCTGCAGTGCAATTGCGCCAATGCTGTCTGCGCTCACGGAGTACCCGGTCAAAACAACATTCCGGCACCCCATATCCGCAAGCGCTGTCAGAATTTCCTCCCAATAGGCCTCATCGCCGTCGGTCCGGTACTCCTTTCCCGTCATCAGGCAGGCCTCCGTCAGATTAGGAAGAATCAGGTCTGCCTTCCGGCAAAGGCCCCCCATCGCCTTGGCAAAATCAGGTGTAAAGCCGGCATAAAGCACGCCGTTGTCCGCCATGGCCGGATCCACGATCTGCAGGAAGCTGCCGCTCCCGGAATAGACCTTCCGAAAATAGCTGCCCAGCTCTTCAACCAGTGCAATCTGCCGGAGAGAACCCAGATATCCACTCCCCACTGCATCAAAGGTAATCTTCTCCTGTTCCCATACCGCCTTAATCGGTTCAATCTCGTCCGTAAGGTCACGAAACGTAAAATGTTCAAAAGCCGTATGTGTGGAAAGCACCGCTGTCGGCAAGGGGCAGGCCTCCACCCCCATTGCCGACAGAATCGGCAGTGCTACTGTAAGCGAGCATTTTCCAACGCAGGATATATCCTGTATGCTGAGTACGCGTTTCATCTGTATGCGGTTCCTTTCTGAATAATTACCCGAACGTTTTTAATAGCAAAGAGGGGGACGCAGTCCGCATCCCCCTCCCATTGTACTATTCTTTTTCAACCGCTGCAGCGATTCATCAGGCCTTTGCAGCAAGTGCAGCCTTCAGCTTCTCGGTCAGGAGCGGAACCACCTTATTCAGATCACCGACGATGCCATAGTCTGCAACATCGAAGATCGGAGCGCTCTCATCCTTGTTGATTGCGATGATGATATCGGACTCCTCCATGCCGGCTACGTGCTGGATGGCACCGGAAATACCGATTGCAAAATAAACGTGAGGACGAACCGTCTTGCCGGTCTGTCCAACCTGCAGATCCTTCGGCTTCCAGCCGGAATCTACAACTGCACGAGAGCAGGAAACGGTGCCGTGAAGAACCTCTGCAAGCTCATCCAGCAGCTTGAAGTTCTCTGCGCTTCCAACGCCGCGGCCGCCGGATACCAGAATCTTTGCAGCCTGAATATCTGCTACGGAGGAAACCTCCTTCACAATCTTCAGAATCTCTGTATAGCAGTTGTTCGGAACAAATCCGGGGTTGAACTCCACAACCTCTGCCTTGTGTGCTGCATCCGGAGCAACCTTCTGCATAACGCCGGGGCGAACCGTTGCCATCTGCGGACGATAGTCCGGGCACGCAATGGTAGCAATGGTGTTGCCGCCGAATGCGGGACGAGTCATCAGAAGCTGTTTGTGCTTCTGCTCCTGTCCGGGAACGGCAATCAGCGGGAAGTCGCCGATCTCCAGCTGTGTGCAGTCTGCAGTAAGACCGGTGTGAAGTCTCGCCGATACGCGGGGTCCCAGGTCACGGCCGATCGCAGTTGCGCCCACCAGGAGGATCTCAGGCTTGAACTCATTGACAACGGAAGCCAGTGCATGTGCATAGGGCTCCGTGCGGTAATCCTTCAGCTCCGGATCATCTACGACAATGACGCGGTCTGCGCCGTAAGCACCCAGCTCATCCGTCAGGCCCTTTACATCAGAACCGATCAGAACTGCTGTAACCTTCTTCTCATCCAGGCTCTCTGCCAGATCCTTTGCCTTGCCCAGAAGCTCCAGAGCAATGGGGCTGATCTTATTGTCAACCTGCTGAGCAAAGATAAATACTCCTTTGTAATCCTCTAATGCCATTGTTGTGTCCTCCTGTTAGATCACGTGCTTCTCACTCAGCACATTTACGATGTAATCCGCTGCCTCTTCTGCAGAATCCGGAGTAACCTTCACGCCCTTGCCCTTAGCCACCTTATCGGAAGCCTTTGCAATGACAGTCGGAGAACCAGCCTTACCAAGGTTGGAATCCTCAACATCCTTCAGATCTGCTCTTCCCCAAACGGTAACTTCCTTCTGGAATGCATCAAAAACTCCGCCGGGAGTCATATAGCGAGGCTCATTCAGCTCTGCCAGGCAGGTAACAAGGCAAGGCATCTTGGCCTTTACAATGTGATAGCCGTCATCATACTGACGCTTTACGGTAACGGTCTTCTCTGCCTCATCAACCGTAAGCTCCTCCGCATAGGAAATCAGCGGCAGTCCAAGGTGCTCGGAGATCTGAGGGCCAACCTGTGCGGTATCGCCGTCGATTGCCTGACGGCCGGTGATGATCAGATCATAGTCAAGATTTCTGAGGGCGCCTGCAATGGTCTGGGAGGTTGCCCAGGTATCAGCGCCGCCAAGAACACGGTCTGTAACCAGAACGCCCTTATCAGCGCCCATAGCAAACGCCTCACGCAGAACAGCATCTGCCTTAGGAAGACCCATCGTCAGAACCGTAACCTCTGCGCCGTACTGATCCTTCAGACGAAGTGCAGCCTCAAGGCCTGCCTTGTCATCCGGGTTCATGATGGCAAGCATAGCACCTCTGTCCAGTGTTCCATCCGGCTTAAACTTTACGCCGCCCTTTGTATCGGGAACCTGCTTCACGCATACTACAACTTTCATTTGTATTCTCCTTATCGTCAGAATCGAATTACTTCGGAATGCGCTTCAGAAATTACTTCAGAAGATCTCCGGAAATAACCATGCGCTGAACCTCAGAAGTTCCTTCGTAGATCTCCGTAATCTTTGCGTCACGCATCATACGCTCTACTTCGTACTCTCTGATGTAGCCATAGCCGCCGAAGAGCTGTACGCACTTGGTCGTAACGTTCATAGCTGTCTCTGCAGCAAAAAGCTTTGCCTTTGCAGCTTCTACAGAGTAACGGCTCTGCGTTCTCTTCGCCTCAGCCGCCTTGTAAACCAGGAGCTGAGCGGCTTCTGTCTCGGTTGCCAGATTTGCCAGCTGGAACTGTGTGTTCTGGAACATGCCGATGGCTCTTCCGAACTGCTTTCTCTCCTTAACGTATGCAACGGTGCGGTCCAGAGCGCCCTCTGCAATGCCGAGTGCCTGTGCAGCGATGCCGATACGGCCGCCGTCCAGTGTATGCATGGCAATCGGGAAGCCCTTCCCTCTTGCGCCGAGAAGGTTCTCTGCCGGGATATGAACATCCTGGAAGATCAGCTCATAGGTAGAGGAGCCGCAGATACCCATCTTGTTCTCCTTAGTTCCGAAGGTGAATCCGGGGGTATCCTTCTCAACGATAAATGCAGAGAATTTCTTCTGCTTTCTGCCCTTCTTATCCTCGACGATATCGGTATAAGCGATGATGATGTAGATGTCTGCTTCCTTACCGTTGGTGATGAAGCACTTGGAGCCGTTCAGGATCCATTCCTTTCCGTCCTCGGAAAGAACAGCCTTCGTCTGAACGCCCTGCGCATCGGTTCCTGCTCCTGGCTCTGTCAGACCGAATGCCCCCAGAAGCTTGCCCTGTGCAAGCGGAACAAGATATTTCTGCTTCTGTTCCTCGGTACCATAGGTCAGGATCGGATCGCAGCAAAGAGAGGTGTGCGCAGAAACGATAACAGCGGTCGTTGCGCAAACCTTTGCCAGCTCCTCTACGCACATTGCGTAGGTCAGCGGATCGCAGCCCTGGCCGCCGTATTCCTTCGGAATCGGAATACCCATGAAGCCGAGCTTCTGCATCTTAGTTACCGTCTCACGAGGGAATTCATGCTTCTCATCTACCTCGATCGCATGAGGCTTTACTTCCTTTTCAGCGAACTCCTTGAAGAGGGATCTCGCCATCTCATGTTCTTTGCTTAACTGAAAGTCCATGTCGTACTCTCCTTTTCGTTGTAAAATCCATTTCCCTCGCTATCCGCCTGCACAGCCGCCGCGGACAGCAAGGGAATATATTTCGTCAATGCCGTAAACCGGCACTGCCAAACAGCACAATCACTTCTTGTCGGTGGGAACCTTCTGGCCGTTGCTGTAATCATAGAAGCCGATTCCTGTCTTGCAGCCGAGC
This sequence comes from Clostridium sp. CAG:508, assembly GCA_963650385.1. Lineage (GTDB taxonomy): Bacteria > Bacillota > Clostridia > Lachnospirales > Lachnospiraceae > CAG-791. The sequence continues at coordinate 7,899 of CAVJLL010000070.1, forward strand.
TTCTTTGCGCGAACCATCTTGCGAAGGAGCGGGCTTGCAGCGTACTTGGAATCACCGGTCTCATGATAAATAACGTCCATGATTGCCAGAACGATATCCAGACCAATATAATCACCCAGTTCAAGCGGTCCCATCGGATGATTGCAGCCCAGCTTCATTGCGGTATCGATGCCCTCGATATCGGAAACGCCTGCTGCATATACGCAGATGCCTTCGTTGATCATCGGAACCAGAATGCGGTTTACAACAAAGCCGGCAGCCTCGTTTACCTCAACCGGTGTCTTGCCGAGCTGAACCGAGATCTCCTTCACCTTTTCAACAACCGCATCCGGAGTGTTCGCACCCTTGATAACCTCAACCAGCTTCATAACCGGAGCGGGATTGAAGAAGTGCATGCCTACAACCGGCTTGGAAAGGCCTGCGCCAATCTCTGTGATGGACAGAGAGGATGTATTGGAAGCAAAGATGCAGTCCGGATTCTGAACGATCTCGTCCTGGAGCTTCTTAAAGGTCTCCTGCTTCAGATCCATCTTCTCAAGAACTGCCTCAACCACCAGATCAGGGTCCACTGCAATGTCAGAAAGGCCGGTAACAATCTTGTTCAGAAGAGTGTCTGCTGCTGCTTGCTCCATCTTGCCCTTGGCAACCCTCTTATCGAGTCCCTTCTTGATCTTTGCCTTGCCGCCGTCCGCAAACTCCTGCTTGATATCGCAGAGATACACCTTCTCAACCACATCACTCTGTGCAAATGCCTGCGCAATACCCGAGCCCATCGTGCCTGCACCAATGACTGCAACCTTCATTTGATTTTCCTCCTGAAAATATATGCTGTATGAATGATTTAACGGTAACTGTTCAAATCCTGTCCGCAAAATCGCTGCTGTGCAGCTTTTTTGCTCCGTCACAGCAAGATGCCCGGCATGAATCCGGGCACCCATTGCCTGTATTTATCTGTTCTGGAATGCGACATGCTTCACCTTTGCAGGATCGTCCTTCTTGCGGAGGAAATTCGCCATTCCCTCCTTCTGATCCTCAGACTCAAAGCAGGAACCGAAGAGCTTTTCCTCTGTCACAATGGCGTCATCCATTCCCTGCTCAAGGCCGACATTGATCGCTTCCTTGCATGCACGAACTGCGATCGGTGCATTGCCGGCGATGACGGAAGCCAGCTTTTTCGCGGTGGGAAGAAGCTCCTCCGGTGCAACCACCTGGTTCACCAGTCCGATCCGAAGCGCTTCATCTGCCTTGATGTTGCGTGCAGTATATACCAGCTGCTTGGCCATGCCGGGCCCAATCAGACGTGCCAGACGCTGTGTGCCGCCAAAGCCGGGTGTAATTCCCAGACCAACCTCCGGCTGGCCGAAAACTGCATTGTCCGAGCAAATGCGGAAATCGCAGCTCATGGCAATCTCATTGCCGCCGCCGAGTGCGAACCCGTTGATCGCTGCAATGACCGGAATCGGAAGCGTCTCGATGCGGCGGAAAAGATCATTTCCTTTCTTGCCGAAGGCCTCGCCCTCTTCCTTGGTCAGTGTGGACATCTCTCCGATATCAGCGCCTGCCACGAAGGACTTGTCGCCTGCACCTGTAAGGATCAGGCAGCGAACAGTTTCCAGATCCACGCCGTCAAGCACGGCAGCCAGATCATCCAGCACCTGTGAATTCAGTGCATTCAGTGCCTTCGGGCGATTGATGGTAATCAGTCCTACTGCACCCTCTACCTCATAATCTACAAAACCCATTGGAACCCCGCCTTTCTGTAATCACCTGCTCAGCGCCTGTTCATGCAGGCTGTTCTGAACCATTCCATGCATTACTCGTATTTCTCTACTACTGTGCTGCAGCCCATGCCGCCGCCGATGCAAAGTGTAGCAAGACCGCGCTTGGCATCGCGCTGCTTCATCGCATACAGAAGCGTTGTGAGAATACGTGCACCGGATGCACCGACCGGATGGCCGATTGCAATGGCGCCGCCGTTTACATTCAGCTTGCTCAGATCAAAGCCAAGATCCTTGCCGACTGCAACCGACTGTGCTGCAAATGCTTCATTTGCCTCATACAGATCGAAGTCATCAATGGTAAGTCCCGTCTTTGCCAGAACCTTTCTCGTGGAAGCAACCGGTCCGACACCCATGATGGAGGGATCTACGCCGCCGAGTGCACCTGCTGTCCAGACTGCCATCGGAGTAACACCGAGCTCCTTTGCCTTGGACTCGCTCATCACAACCAGAGCTGCCGCACCGTCATTAATGCCGGAGGCATTCGCTGCCGTTGTTACGCCGTCCGGGTTAATGGCACGCATCTTAGCGATGTCTGCTGCCGTCTGTCTGCCGCGAGGGCCTTCATCGGTATCAAAAACGATGGTCTCTTTCTTCTTCTTAATCTCTACCGGAACGATCTCTTCCTTGAACCGGCCGGCCTCAATTGCCTCTGCAGCCTTGGTCTGGGAATTTGCTGCAAACTCATCCAGCTCTTCTCTGGTGAGTCCCCACTGCTTGGCCACGTTGTCTGCCGTCTGAATCATGTGATAGTCATTGAAGACATCCCACAGAGCGTCGTTCACCATGCAGTCAACCAGGGTTCCGTTGTTCATGCGATATCCGTAACGTGCCTTCGGCAGTGCGTAAGGAGCCATGGACATGTTCTCCGTGCCGCCTGCTACGACAACCTCTGCCTCACCTGCCTTGATAAGGCTTGCTGCCAGATTTACAGCATACAGGCCGGATCCGCAAACTACGTTCAGAGTAACCGCAGGTGTCTCAATGGGAAGTCCTGCCTTTAAAGAGCACTGTCTGGCAATGTTCTGTCCCTGCGCTGCCTGGATAACGCATCCCATGAATACCTGATCCACATCCTCCGGCTTGATTCCGGCGCGCTTTACTGCTTCCTTGATTACGATCGAGCCAAGCTCTGCAGCGGGAGTTGCGGAAAGGGCGCCGCCCATCTTTCCTACTGCCGTACGGCAAGCACTAGCGATCACGATTCTGTCTGCCATGTCTCTCATTCCTCCAATCCAATACAACAATTCCATTCCTGTTCATTGTCTGTGTGACTTTGTTAAATTTTTATCACACCACGTAAGGAATTATAGCACAGCCCCTTTGGCATTTCAATGCGCAAAGGGGCTGTGTTTATGGATTTCTATATTTGATTTTATGGTACCTGTTCAGCACCTGCCACATTTCAACGTGAATTGACTGCTTGCAGACAAATTCACGATTGAAATTGGCAGGCGGCCAAGGCTCGAAGAGCCTTTGGCCAGCCACATCGAGGATTTGCGAAGCAAATTCGAGATGTGGGCTGAATAGT
>CAVJLL010000071.1:0-11143 GCA_963650385.1 Clostridium sp. CAG:508
CGCCAGCCACGACGGGTCCTGGCGGAGTTGTCCGGTCCTGGGACGCTACGCTGACTTCGTCAGCTACGAGATGGCCCGTTGGGCCACTCGGCAAAAGCGTGCTCCATCCTCGGACCTAGCGGTGCTAAGCTCGCAGAAAACGCTCGCAAGCACCGAGGCCTCGCAAGGCCCTGGACCTGGACATTCTCCGCCACCCTGTCGCTTGGCTGGCGAGTGTACAGTAACACCCCGTCGCTGGCTGGTGCTGAACGGATAAAAAACACTTGCATTTTATAGATGTGTTTCATATAATAGCAACTGCGTCTGCCGAGAGCAGGAGCATGAGATAGGAATCGGGGTGTAGCGCAGCTGGTAGCGCGCCACGTTAGGGACGTGGAGGCCGCAAGTTCGAACCTTGTCACTCCGATGGTGGAAGTCCTCAGAAACGTTGAGAAATCGGCGGATCTGAGGACTTTTTGTTTACTGTAAGATGATTACACATGATTCCTCACTGACAGCCAGGCTTCATTCACAAACAGAAGAGATAATGCTAAGATAAAACGGAAATTCAGCAGAGAAGATACGAAGGAGGCATTCTTATGTGGACAATTAGAGAAGTAAAGGAAAAGGGACACATACTCAGAAACGTTAATTACTGGAAGATGGTGCTGACAGCGCTGATTCTCATGGTGACGCTCGGCGAGACGGTACTCATCACCGGAGTCAGAGCGGCGGGGGCAGGAACATCGCTGGAATCGTCTTACACGGTAAACTGGCCGTCTGCACTTCTGATTCCGCCGGTGGTGGGACTCATTGCCACAATCGTTCTGGCGGCGGCCTGGGTGAAGATTGCCATCCGTTATTTCCTCCTGCATCCGCTGGAGGTTGGGTGCCGCCGTTATATGGTCGTTGCACATTCGGAAGGCGCAGCGGCGTCCCTTGGTGAGCTTTTCCACTGCTTCAGCAAGAGCTTCCTGAATGTTGTGAAAATAATGTTTCTGCGGGATCTGTATACCATGCTGTGGTCACTGCTGTTCGTGATTCCGGGAATTGTAAAGAGCTATTCCTATCGTCTGGTTCCGTTTATTCTGGCGGAGGAGCCGGGAATGGCCTCCTCGGAGGCATTCCGCCTTTCACGGGAGATGATGCAGGGCAACAAGTGGCATGCATTCCTGTTTGATCTGTCCTTCATCGGATGGCACATCCTGAATGCCTGCACGCTGGGGATCCTGGGAATCTTTTATGTCAATCCCTATTATCACTGCGCCGGCACGGAGCTGTACATTACGCTCCGGGATCAGTACCTGAAAAAGGACGCGGAGCAGTAGACTCGTCGTTAGCCGACTGGCGCAATATAACCTACACAGTCGTAACTATTCAGCCCCCATCTCGAATTTGATACTCGAAAATGCCCGATGGCATTTTCTCCTATCTTGGAGTGATTGCCGGCAAAGCCGCCAATACACTCCGTGCTGCGGAGAAACCGCATACGCGGATTTCTCCTTGCATTCGCAAATCCTCGATGTGGCTGGCCAAAGGCTCTTCGAGCCTTGGCCGCCTGCCAATTTCAATCGTGAATTCGCCTGCAAGCAGTCAATTCATGTTGAAATGTGGCAGGTGCTGAACAGAAAACACAGTCTGAAAAGACTGTGTTTTTTCTTGCATCAGGCACTTTCCTGTGGTAAAGTGATACCCAATTAAACCGCGGCGGAACTGCGGCAGAGGAGGATTATTATGAAAAAGAAGGCAATTGCGGCATTGATGGCCGGTGTTATGACGGCAGGGATTCTGGCAGGATGCGGCTCTCAGGAGAGCACAGGCAGCAGCGCATCAACGGCGGCAGAGACAGCGGAGGCAGATGCAGCGGAGGGCTCCGCGGCTGCAGAAGACACAGCAGATGCGGCGGCTGCTGACAGCGATGTCGCTTATATTAAGGATAAGGGAACCTTGATTGTCGGCATCACTGACTTTGAGCCCATGGACTATAAGGATGAGAGCGGCAGCTGGATCGGCTTCGATGCGGATATGGCGTCGCAGGTGGCGAAGGATTTGGGCGTCGAGGTGCAGTTCGTGGAAATCGATTGGGACAACAAGATCCTTGAGCTGGAGAACAAGAGCATCGATGTCGTATGGAACGGCATGACGCTGACCGATGAGGTCACGTCCTCGATGGAGTGCACCAATGCCTACTGCAACAATGCTCAGGTGGTTGTGCTGCCGGCCGATAAGGCGGAGGAATATCCGGATGCGGCGAGCATGGCAGACCTCGCATTTGCGGTAGAGGCCGGCTCTGCAGGAGAGCAGGCTGCGCAGGAGAACGGGTTTAATTACACGTCGCTCACCTCTCAGGCAGATACATTGATGGAGGTTTCTGCCGGAACATCGGATGCCAGCATCATTGACCTTCTGATGGCAGGAGCGATGATCGGAGAGGGAACGGATTATCCGACCCTGACACATACGCTGGAGCTTACGACCGAGGAATACGGCGTCGGCTGCCGGAAGGGATCGGATCTGGCTTCATTTATCAACGATGAATTCAAGACGCTCTATGCGGACGGTACAATGCAGCAGATCGCCGAGAAGTACGGCGTGCAGGATGCACTGATCGAGCAGTAAAGAGCAGGGACAGGAAGAACAAATCTATGGGAACGCTGATGCAATCGGCATTTTCCTGGAGTATTGCGTGCAAGACCGGACAGTGTTGTCCGGCCTTGCGTTTTGTATGTTAACGGAGAAAATGGAGGAGAAGGCTGTGTTCTGGAATGTTACATTATCTTTGCTGCAGGGGTTTGGGGGAACGCTGAAGCTGTTCGCACTGACGCTGGTGTTCTCTCTGCCGCTGGGGCTGTTTATCAGCCTGGGAACCATGAGCAATGTGAAAATACTGCGGTATCCTCTGCAATTTCTGATCTGGGTGATCCGCGGAACACCGCTTCTGCTCCAGCTCCTTGTGATCTACTACGGACCGGGAATTGTCCTGGGACATAACTGGTGGGGCTCGGGAACGAGCGGGCGGTTCATCGCTGCACTGGCTGCCTTTGTCATCAATTATGCCTGCTATTTTTCGGAAATTTACCGCGGCGGAATTCAGTCCGTTCCGGCAGGACAGTTTGAGGCGGGACAGGTGCTGGGACTGACGAAGGGGCAGATTTTCCGGAAGATCATTCTGCTGCAGGTGATCAAGCGGATTGTGCCGCCGATGGCGAACGAGATCATCACGCTGGTGAAGGATACCTCGCTTGCCCGGGTGATTGCAGTCTATGAAATCATCTGGAACGGACAATCCTTTATCAAGAGTGCGGGCATCATTTGGCCGCTGTTCTATACAGGCGTTTTCTATCTGCTGTTCTCCGGCCTGTTAACGCTTCTGTTTAACTGGATCGAGAAAAAGCTGAGCTATTTCCGCTGAGCTTGCGGCGAGGTGAAGCTGCCGTGTCTGCCAGGCAGATGCGGCGGCATCTGACGAAGAGAGGTAACTATGTCTATTCTTGAAGTACAACATTTGCAGAAGCAGTTTGACCGCTCGGAGGTGCTGAAGGACATTTCCTTTACGATGGAGGAGGGAACGGCTTTGTCGATCATCGGCTCCTCCGGCTCCGGCAAGACAACGCTCCTTCGGTGCCTGAATTTCCTGGAGACACCGAATGCAGGCACGATTTCCGTTCGGGGAGAAACGTTGTTTGACGCCAATCTTCACGAGAGCTTGAGTGATGAGCAGATCCGCAGGAAGCGGCTGCATTTCGGCATGGTGTTTCAGTCCTTTAATCTCTTTCCGCAGTATACAGCACTGGAAAATATCATGCTGGCGCCAAGACTTCTGGATAAGGGAAAAGAGCAGGGAGAAAGCGAAGAGCAGCTTCGCAGGAGGGCAGAGGAGCTGTTGGATCAGATGGGACTGTCCAACCGGATAAACCTGTATCCGCATCAGCTCTCCGGCGGCCAGCAGCAGCGCGTGGCAATTGCAAGAGCGCTGGCGCTGCAGCCAGATATCCTCTGCTTTGACGAGCCTACTTCAGCGCTGGACCCAGAGCTGACGGGGGAGGTTCTAAAGGTGATCCGCGGCCTTGCCAGCAAGAACACGACGATGATCATTGTGACGCATGAAATGAAGTTCGCAAGGGATGTTTCGGATTATGTACTCTTTATGGATAAGGGCGTGATCGCAGAGCAGGGAACGGCAGAGGACGTCTTTGACCATCCGAAGGAGGAACGGACCAGGCAGTTCCTGGCCCGCTACAGCGAAGAGAAGGGGAATTAACTTAGCATTACAGCATCTTTTTGTATGGCGGAAGGTGGGGTATACTAAGTCGGCAGGACTGCTGCAGAAGGAGGGGTTACATGGGACAGGAACAGTATGCATTTGGGATTGATGTCGGCGGTACAACGATCAAGCTCGGACTGTTTGATGCACAGGAGGGCGAGCTGCTTGAAAAATGGGAGATTCCGACCAGAACCGAGGAAAACGGCTGCCACATTCTGGCGGATGCGGCGGAGTCGGTCAGGAATAAAATCGCCGGCAAGAATCTGCAGAGGGAACAGATTGCAGGAATCGGCATCGGCGTTCCGGGACCGGTGCTGGCAAACGGCATTGTCAACGGCGCAGTAAATCTTCACTGGAGTGAGATGGATGTTGAAGGGATCCTGTCCGGTCTTCTGGACGGCATGCCGGTAAAGGTGGGAAATGACGCAAATGTTGCGGCGCTCGGCGAGCAATGGAAGGGCGGCGGAAGAGGATACAGCAGCATTGTCATGGTGACGCTGGGGACCGGCGTCGGCGGCGGCATCATTCTGGATGGGAAGATTCTGCCCGGATCCCACGGCGCCGGCGGCGAGATCGGTCACATGCTCGTGTCGCATCATGAGACGGCGGTCTGCAACTGCGGCAAAAAGGGGTGCCTTGAGCAGTATGCCTCTGCCAGCGGCGTTGTCCGGATTACCCGGAAGGCGCTCGCGGAAAACACAGCGCCGACGATGCTGCAGGACAACGGAGCCCTTACGGCCAAGCAGATCTTTGATGCAGCCAAGGCAGGAGACGTGTTTGCACTTTCCATGGTGGAAGCCTTCGGCAAAAAGCTGGGAGAAGCACTGGCGAGCATCTGTACCGTCATTGATCCGGAGGCAATTGTCATCGGCGGCGGTATGTCGAAGGCAGGACGCATCATTCTGGATACCGTGCAGAAGTATTACACACCGGCTGCCTTCCACGCGTGCCGTACGACGGCATTCAAGATGGCAGAGCTGGGAAATGATGCAGGAATATACGGGGCAGTTCGAATGGTGATTCAGTAGAATTGCTGCCGGATTAGGATAAGAGCAAGCGGCAATGGACCATTGCTGCGGGGATGTGAGGCGGCCGGATGTGCGGAATTGCGGGTATTTTGAATACAGGACGGATCACGGATCAGCGCGGCAACATGCAGCGGATGCGTGACCGGATGCTGCACAGAGGCCCGGACGGCGGCGGAACGTGGGTGTCGGAGGACGGAGTCTGCACTCTGGGCCATCAGCGCCTTTCCATTTTGGATCTGTCGCAGAACGGAGCGCAGCCGATGCTCTCGCACTCGGGGAAGACAGCCATTGTTTATAACGGCGAGATCTACAATCATGCGGCGGTGCGCCGGCAGCTCGAAAAGGATCTTGCGCAGAAGGGGCAGACGCTGAACCTGCGCAGCACCTGCGATACGGAGGTATTGCAGGAGGCCATCGAGTTCTATGGGATGGAAAAGGCACTGACCCTGTGCAAGGGAATGTTCGCTGCTGCTGTCTACGACCGGGAAAGCCGTCGGCTGACACTGGCCAGAGACCGCGTGGGCGAAAAGCCCCTGTACTATGGCTGGGTGGGCGATCTTTTTGTTTTCTCTTCGGATCTGGGCAGCATTCGCACGCTGGAGGGCTTTTCCAATCCGGTGTACCGGGAGGTGCTGGATCTCTACCTGGAATTCGGCGTCATACCGGCGCCGTACACAATCTATGAAGGAATCCGCAAGCTGGAGCCTGGCACGGTTCTGACGCTGGACTTTCCGTATGGTAAGGAACAGGTCCGGCAGGAGACCTACTGGTCTATGACGGAGACGGCACTTCACGGACAGAAGAACCTGTTCAAGGGCTCCCGGCAGGAGGCATCGGAGGAGCTCGAACGCCTCCTTCGCAGCTCCATCCGCGATCAGATGGTGGCCGATGTGCCGCTGGGGGCGTTTTTATCGGCCGGGATTGATTCCAGCACGATTGTTGCATTGATGCAGACGCAGAGTGACCGCAAGGTGCGGACCTTCACCATCGGGATGGACGACCCTTCCTACAATGAAGCAGAGTGCGCAGGAGAGATTGCAAGGCATCTGGGGACGGATCACACCGAGATGACCATCACGGAGGCGGATGCGAGAAATGTTATTCCGCTGCTGCCCGCTATGTTCGCGGAGCCGTTTGCGGACTCCTCTCAGATCCCGACGTACCTTGTCAGCAAGCTCACAAGAGAGCACGTGACCGTCTCGCTGTCGGGAGATGCCGGGGACGAGCTGTTCGCCGGATATCTGAATTATTCCTCGACGGCGCGCAAATGGAACAAGATGAAAAATATCCCTTACCCCGTCCGAAAGGCGGCGGGGGCGGCCATCCTTCACAGCCCGCTGGCGCAGAACGATCTTACTGCGGTGAAGAGCCGCATCCTGATGGCAAAGGGACCGGAGGAAATCTTCCGGCTTTCGTATGAGGCGGATCCTCTGCTGGGCAAAATTTCTCTGCATCATGCCGATCTTCCCTATGCCTACCGGCCGGTGGGCGCGGATGTGACGGGAGAGGTCTATCACGATGTGATGCTGATGGACCTGCGGATGTACCACCCGGATGACATTCTGGTGAAGGTTGACCGGACGGCGATGGCGGTCTCGCTGGAGACCCGGGTGCCGTTTCTCGACAAGGATGTGGTTGAATTCGCATGGACGCTGCCGATCTCCTATCTTCGGGATGGAGATACGGGAAAGGTGGTGCTGCGGGATGTCCTCTATCGATACGTTCCGAAGGGAATGATGGACCGCCCGAAAAAGGGCTTTTCGATTCCGCTGAGAAAATGGCTGAGGACCAGGCAGCTGCGGGAATGGGCGGAGGCGCTCATTGCGGAAGATAAGGTGCGCAGCCAGGGACTGCTCGATCCGGCGGTGGTGCGCAGGATCTGGGAGGATTTCATTGAGCGCGACATCTGGCGCCCGCAGATCTGGTACATCCTGATGCTGCAGGCGTGGTACGAGGAGGAATTGTCAAAAACCGGTTGACACGCAGCTGCGTGTCATGGTAGAGTATCCGAGATTGAGGTGCGTATGTGCAGCCTGCAATCTACAAGAAGCAGAGCAAGGCTCTCACCTGACCGGCCATTTACGGGCGTCGGCAGAGTTCATGTGGTTTTCGCAGAAGACAGTCTGTATGTTTCCGGATGAGGGAAGATACGGATCTGGTTTGAATGTGTACCTGGAACTGACGGTGGGAGATCTGCCGTCAGTTTTTTTAATGGATGAGGAGGGAAAACCCATTAATAACAACAGCTATAACCGAAGACAGCAGCGCAGACCGGAGACGCCCATCAATGAGCAGATCCGTGACAAAGAGGTCCGCGTGATCGGAGCGGACGGCGAGCAGCTGGGTGTCATGCCCACAGAAGATGCCAGAAGGATGGCAAGAGATGCGGAACTGGATCTGGTGCTGATTGCGGCGACCGCACAGCCGCCGGTGTGCCGGATTATCGATTACGGCAAGTTCAAGTACGAACGCCTTCGCAAGGAGAAGGAAGCCAAGAAGAAGCAGCACGTGGTGGAGATCAAGGAAATCCGGATGTCCCCCAACATCGATCAGAACGATCTGAACACCAAGATCGGCTCTGCCAGGAAGTTCCTGGAGAGAGGCGATCGCGTGAAGGTGACGCTTCGCTTCCGCGGCCGTGAGATGGCGCACATGAATGACAGCATTCACATCCTGACGGATTTTGCAAACGCACTGGTGGACATTGCTGTAGTAGATAAGGCACCGAAGGTGGAAGGAAGATCCATGTCCCTGTTCCTGGTACAGAAGAAGAACTGACATCGTATGTATCGGAACGGCGATTAGGATAGAACAGACCGGCAGATGCCGGAGCAGAAGGAGGAACTAGATATGCCTAGAATGAAAACAAACAGATCCGCTGCCAAGAGATTCAAGCTTAGCGGAAACGGCAAGCTTGTCCGCAGCAAGGCGTACAAGCGTCACATCCTTACCAAGAAGAGCACGAAGAGAAAGAGAAACCTTCGTCAGCCTGCAGTTACGGATGCAACGAATGTAAAGAATATGAAGAAGATCATGCCTTACCTTTAATTCGGGTGCATGAACAGGATTGTATGGAGGTAATCAGAAATGGCAAGAGTTAAGGGTGGCTTGAACGCCAAGAAGAAGCACAACAGAGTTCTGAAGCTTGCGAAGGGCTACAGAGGAGCTAGATCCAGTCAGTACAGAGTTGCCAAGCAGTCGGTTATGAGAGCGCAGAATTCTGCTTTTGAGGGCAGAAAGCTTCGCAAGAGAGACATGAGAGCTCTCTGGATTGCACGTATCAACGCTGCAGCAAGAATCAACGGACTTTCCTACAGTCAGCTGATGCATGGTCTGAAGGTTGCCGGCATTGACATCAACCGCAAGATGCTTGCAGAGATGGCAGTAAACGATGCTGCAGGCTTCGCTGCACTGGCAGAGACTGCAAAGAAGAGCATCTGATTTGTTTACAATCGGATATGAAACAGAGAAAGGACAGCATACATGTGCTGTCCTTTTTTTGCGCCGGCTTTTATAGTTTTTTAATAGTATTTTTGAGCTTCATTCATTGCAATTCAACCGTACCGGGATAAAAATAATCCCTGTACCGAAGAAAATGCAGCCGGCACGAAAATGCCGGAACAGTAAGGATTTAAATTATGTGGGATCGTTTTCGTTATAAGCTGATTCAATTCATGCAGGGACGTTACGGCGCGGATAAATTCGGACAGTTTCTGTCCGGCGTTATCCTGGTGCTGATTGTTCTGGAGATGTTTCTGCGCCTGCCGGTGCTGTGGTGGATTTCTGTTCTGCTGCTGATTTACATGTACTTCCGCATGTTTTCACGCAACATTGCAAAGCGTTACCAGGAGAATCAGAAATACCTCGAGGTTACAGCCAGGCTGCGCAGCAGCGGCTTCGGGAAATCGGTGGGAGATCTGTTTCGGAAGCTGGGTGAGAGCATCCGCCGCCTTTCTTACAAGGCTGCCTGTGCAAAAGAGCAGAGAAAGCGCAATGCCGGTTTCCATATTTACAAGTGCCCGCAGTGCGGTCAGAAGATCCGGATCCCGAAGGGAAAGGGCAAGATCATGGTGCGCTGTCCCAAATGCGGAAAGGAATTTAAAAAGCGCTCCTGAGCGGCAGGAGGCGTCAGGCGAAAAAGAGGCTGCAGCAAAGGGGCTGTTAAAGGGGAAGGGCTATGTTTGGCTATGTTGTCATCAATGAACAGGAACTGAAGGTTCGCGAGGTGGGCTGGTATCGCTCCTATTACTGCGGCCTTTGCAGAATGCTTCGTCAGCAGTACGGAATTTCCGGACAGATGACGCTGACCTACGATATGACGTTTCTGATTCTGCTGCTGAGCGACCTCTATGATGCTGACGATACCGTGGGTGAGACCAGGTGCATTGCACATCCGTTTGAGAAGCATCCGACGCGCTGCAATGAATTTACCGAATACGCAGCGGATATGAATATCATTCTGTCCTATTATTCCTGCCTTGATGACTGGAGTGATGAACACAAAATGCACAAGCTCCTAGCGGCAAAGCTTCTGAAGAAGAAAAGCTCGAGGGCGGGAGCGGATTACGGCCATAAGGCGGCGGTGATCAAGGATCGCCTGGACCGTCTGCATGCAGCGGAGGCAGAAGGCGAAACGGATATTGATAAGACGGCGGGATATTTCGGCGACATTATGGCGGAGCTCTTCGCGGTTCGCGAGGATGACTGGGAGACACCGCTGCGGCAGATGGGCTTTTACCTCGGCAAATTTGTATACCTCATGGATGCGTATGACGATCTGGAGAAGGATGAGAAGAACGGGAGCTATAATCCGTTCCTGGGAATGAAGGATGATCCGGAGTTTGACGAGAAGGTAAGGCAGATTCTGACGATGATGATATCCCGCAGCTGCGAGGCCTTTGAGCTGCTCCCGTGTGTAGAGAACCTTCCGGTTCTGCGCAATATCCTTTACTCCGGAGTCTGGAGCAGATACAATAGCGTTCGTGCCGCACGCAGCGGCGATTTCGGAAAGGAAGGGCAGCAGAATGTCTGATCCCTATCAGATTCTGGGAGTGTCCCGGGACGCCTCGGACGACGAGGTGAAAAAAGCATATCGGACTCTGTCGCGCAAGTACCATCCGGATTCGAACATCAACAATCCCAATAAGGAGCAGGCAGAGGAGAAATTCAAACAGGTACAGGCAGCCTACAAGCAGGTTATGTATGAACGCCAGCATCCCTACAGCAGTGCCGGCTCCGGATCCTACGGAAGCTCCGGCAGCACCGGGAGCGGCGGTTATCGGGAATCCTCCTGGCAGGAGGGCTACGGTGATTTCTGGAATGAATTTTTCGGCGGCGGATTCGGAGGATTTTCCGGACAGCAGAGAAGCTATCAGAGGCAGAGCCAGAACCAGGACGAGGATTCGATTCGCCTTCAGGCAGCGGCCAATTATTTAAACAGCCGTCACTACCAGGAGGCCCTGAATGTGCTGAACAGCATTACCAACCGTTCGGCACTGTGGTATTACTACAGCGCCATTGCCAATTCCGGCCTCGGCAACAATGTGGTTGCGCTTCAATATGCGAAGAATGCGGCACAGATGGAGCCGAACAATCAGATCTATCAGGATCTGGTGCAGCGGATGAGCGCGGGAAGCACATGGTACCAGGAGCGGCAGAATCCCTACGGCTCCGGCCCGTCCAGTACGGCAGGCTGGTGCCTGAAGCTGTGTCTTCTGAACGCAGCACTGAACCTTTGCTGCGGCGGAGGCGGGCTCTGCTGCGGAGGCGGATATCCCAGGTGGTGATATTGCAGTACAGACGCTAGCCTGTCGTCGTAACAGTACATTCGCCAGCCAGGCGACAGGGTGGCGGAGAATGTCCGGGTCCAGGG
>CAVJLL010000072.1:0-10670 GCA_963650385.1 Clostridium sp. CAG:508
GCTCAGCTTCACTTAGTCAAATGACAAAATTCGAGCGGGCCCCAGGTTAACACCTGGGCTGAAAATAGCATGGTGAATAATTCAGGATAAACTAACACGCTAACCACTTTACATCTCCATTGCTTTCTCTCTCATTGCCAGCATTCTATCATGCTTTGCCATGATCTCCACCAACTGCTTGTAGCTAGTCTCCTGCGGATTCCAGCCTAGCTGCGTCTTTGCCTTGGTCGGATCTCCCCAAAGATTATCAACATCTGTAGGCCGATACCACTTCGGATTTGTGCATACCAGCATCGTTCCTGTTGCCGCGTCATACGCTTTCTTATCAATGCCCTCGCCCTCCCAGCGAAGTTCGATTCCATTCGCACGGAATGCCTTGTCTGTGAAGTCCTGGACGGTATGCTGTTCACCGGTCGCGATCACGTAATCATCCGGCTTGTCCTGCTGCAGAATCAGCCACATGCACTTTACATAATCTCTTGCATATCCCCAGTCTCTTTTGGAATCCATGTTGCCGAGCTCCAGATGATCCTGAAGTCCTTCTGCAATCCGTCCTGCTGCCAAAGTGATCTTTCGAGTCACAAAGTTCTCACCACGTCGCTCCGATTCATGATTGAAGAGAATTCCATTCACCGCAAACATTCCGTATGCCTCACGGTATTCCTTCACCATCCAAAAGCCGTACTGCTTGGCAACAGCATAAGGGCTATACGGATGGAACGGTGTTGTCTCCTTCTGAGGAACCTCCTCCACCTTTCCATACAATTCGGACGTTGAAGCCTGGTAGATTCTCGTCTTATCCGTCAATCCATTGATGCGAACCGCTTCCAAAATGCGAAGAACGCCAATCGCGTCTACATCTCCGGAATACTCCGGTGCATCAAAAGAAACCTGCACATGCGACTGTGCCGCCAGATTATAGACTTCATCCGGCTGAACCTCGCTGACAACGCGGATCAATGATGTAGAATCCGACAGGTCTCCCTCGTGAAGCGTAATAAGGTTGTCGTGCAGCAGATGATCAATCCGTGCAGTATTCGAAACAGAAGACCGTCTCACAACGCCGTGTACTTCATATCCTTTGTCCAGAAGAAACTCTGCGAGATATGAACCATCCTGACCGGTAATACCTGTAATAAGCGCTTTTTTCATTTTTGTATAAATACCTTTCTACGAAACAGCATTATTCTGCTAACTTTAAAACTCTCTCTACAATACGAGACCTTACGGATTTTCTTGGCAAACTATTCCGGTACTCATCTTCATAATTTCCCAAATATTCCCTTGACGTCACAAAACCTTCACATACTAACTTCCTATTCAGGCCATTATCCATTCGACGAAGATAATCTGACACCTCGCCATCAGATGGAATCCTATGTAAAATATGCTGGTATAAATACGTTACAAATTCTCTGTCAGATTTTCCTTTTCCAAGGCCACCCTTAAATAAAACATTTACAACCTTATCAAAGTCAATATATCCTTTAGAGCACCAATCTTCTATTAGTTGTTGCTTTTCTTCACTTTCAAATCTACCATTCAAAAGTTCTTGACAAGTTCCAACAACATATCGAGCAAAATAAAAGGTTTTCTTGTCCAGATTAACTTCTATATGATCTCGATTCTCTCGGATCCACAAAAGTCTCCTCTTCATACGCTCTCCGCAAACCTTAGGAGAAAATTCTTCTTCTATTGTCTTCCTCGCCGCTGAAGCAATACTCTTATAGAAACTCTTGTCATTAACCAATCGTTTCATATATTCTGCAGCCTGATCAACCTTTGGCTCTGCCCATTCTTGCCAAGCTTCATAGGGTCCAATGTTCTTTCCCACATTAGTCATAGAATAATCCACTATGCATGAATTCTTGTCGTTCATAAAATCCATGTTTCCAGACCAGCCGGTTGCTATCACCGGTTTACCAAAACACATTGATTCCTCACACAAAAGACCAAGTCCCTCACTCCTATGCAAAGAAACAGATGCATCACAAACACCAATAAGGCCGTTTACAGCTTCTCTTGGTAGGGTTTTAGCGATAATATATATATTTTTATATTCTCCAATTAAGTTTTCTAATAGTACATTAGTCTCATCACCCACTCTGCTATTATTCAGTTTCAAGACTAAACCAACAGAAGTATCGTCCGGTTTAAAAGCCTTTTTAAACGCATCCACTGTAGCTTTTGGATTCTTTCTTCCAGTATAACTATACACATCGAACATGTTAAGGAATAAGAACGATTTTTCAGGAAGTTCAAAATACGATCGCGTATAAATCGATAAATCCGGGAATTCACGATGAATGCCCGGCGGCATGTGCAACACTGGGCAGGGTGCAACTTTTTGCAGTGTATCTGCTATAAATTTAGTAGGAGCCCACACCTCATCCACATCTCCAAAAGCCTTTAACCATTGATCCGGGAATTCAGGTAATTCCCAATACCAAATGCCAATTTTATACGTGTTCCAAAGGACATCCGGCACATTGTTCTTTAAATTCACAAACTGGTCCGCATTGATGTTTATGATGGATGTATCATATGCAATGTATCTGCTTATTTTGTCACTATATGTCTGATCACGTTTTCTATTGGGATTTCCAATCTCAAAATCGTAGGCAGTCCAATTAATCTCAGCATCTTCAAGACAATTTGCTGTTAATCTTGAAGCCTCGCCAAGTCCATGTTCTGACCGTATATATCCGACTAGGTTTACACCATCTTTTCTTAATTCCGGAGATTTTTCACCGTAAAAATATCCAGAATATTCAAAAGGATTTTCACCACATGCCCCTTGCAATTGCTTATCATCCGAATACTTTTTACGATGTTCTGGCAAAACTTCCCTTCCGTCAGTATATTTTCCAAAAGAATAAGCGTATTTTCTCCATACATAAACATTATTTCCAAGGACTTGTCCTGCATACTTGGCAAACAATTCACTGGCATCGCCAATATCATTCATGGTAAAACGATTTTGGTGCTTTGAAATGCTATCAGCATTAGACGCATTAAAGCCACTGAAGTGAAAAAAGTATAGAGGCTCTCCGTTCACAATGAACTCCTCTCCATCCTTTTTTACTTCTCTATGAGACAAATTCCAATATGCAACATTCAAGCCAGAATCATGCAAAATAGAAACGTTTTTGTAGAATCCAGGGACTAAATCAATCCACTTTTGATCAACAAATATTCCTTCCTGTGGTTTATTTACGCACTTTTTCTCCAGACGTTTTGCCCACCAATCAACCATTTCTCTGGACTCCTCACCATTTTGAAGCGCAATGAAGCCAAGATTGTAAATTCCGGCACGCATAATATCCGGTTCATCCGGATGCATCCCATCCTCTTCAAAGAGATGATTAAAATGAGGTGTTAATACAATCTGCGCACCTGTATCAAATGCCTTTTTAATAGGAATAAGTGTTTTATATACATAAATATCCGGGTCAAGATATATTACTCTGTCAAATTGGTTCAACAAAAGGCGCAGTGCATACGGTTTGACAGCAGTATTGAATTCCATGATGTCATAGCGAAATTCCATCTGTTTAGGATGCGGGAGACAAAGTTCTCCAAGTGAAATAACCCGGAAATTTCTCTTTTGCGCCAAAAACTTAGAATCAAGCTCATCAACAACAACAACAAATCTCTCCATATCCGGATTTGATTCTTCTAATGACTGCATCAACGTATGAACATTTGCAAAATAATTCTTTGACGCTATCGTGAATACTGCTGTTTTCTTACTCATATGTATCCTCTCCCCACTTACTGTCATGCAGTTCGCTTTATATACTCGCAACATCAACTATTCGTGCACTTAATACACATTCAACCTCATCCCACGTCAATGGCTTAAATTTCTCTGCTCTTGATTTCCACTGCTGATAGTTTTCTTTATCCTGATAAATGGCACGAATTGTATTTTCCCACTGGTTGGATGCATCCACATCGCAGTACATGCACGCATCTCCTCCAACCTCACACAGCACCGGCACATTTCCAGCAATTACCGGTACCCCGTAGGACATCGCCTCAATGATCGGGAGACCATACCCTTCATCGAATGACGGAAAAGCCACAATCTTCGCATGTTGGTACAGATACCGAATCGTTGCATTGTTTTTCTGCTCCAGAAAGATGAAATTCGGATTGCTCTCCAGTCGATGGATGCGTTCAACAACTGCTTCGCTATTCCATCCGACCCGTCCCGCTATCACCAGTGGGATATTCTCAACGAGCAACCCATGCTCAAAAGCGTCCAGAACAACAATATGATTTTTTCGCGGCTCTATCGTTCCGGCCATAAACACATAGCCGTCGTGATCTTTTACAAACTCCAGTGCGGACTTGTCCACGTTTTCCGGATTGCTCTCTGCTCTGTTCTCTCTGAGATCTCCGCCAAGTCCCACCACATGAATCGGTCGGATCTCTGATTGAATCTGCATCATCAGATTCTGGAAGGAGCTACGTGTTGCTTCTGTTGTGACCACAATTTCATCCGCATATCCGATGCAGGCAGCAATGTAGCCCAGGAACGCCCAGTTTCCAAGCATCCCGAAGTACTCCGGATGCGTAACCGGCAGAATATCCTGTATAAATGTGATAATCTTTACACCCTGTTTCTTCAATTCGGGATAAAAAATAGCCCGTCTCGGTGCAACGTTCCAGCTGGCATCAATTTCAAAAAAGACATCGCCCGCTTCCATTTCCCCAAGATCCAAAGTCATCGGATGGAGCTTCTTCTTTTTCCGGACGGCGCTGTCCGCATCAATTTTCTGAAAGCGCTTTGCATCCTGATTGTAGGACAATGTAATCAACTCTATCTCAGGGTTCTTCAGCATTCTGCTCAGAACTTCCATCACAACCCGTTGTATACCGGATGTAAAACCTGTATTCAAATAGCACGTAACATCTGTATAAACCTTTATCATCCTGTCATCTTTCCTTGCTGCCTTCGTGCGCGCAATTGTCTGATCCTGTTCTGCAGGTCTGTTGGTAATTTTCGATATACGCTTCTTGCAATCACTCCCAGTTCCTGCTTCACCGTGGCTTTGCCTTCCCACGGATTATGAATTGCCTTTACGTCATTTTGCCTAAACTGTTGACTGTGCAATATAGAAAATATCAGGTCTCTTTGATAATTCCGAATGGTAGAAGGATAGTTCTCCGCACTGCGCAGCATCTGGTCCTCAGGTGCAACTCCCAGCAGAAACCAGAATGAACGGATCAGGAAGTTCTTTTTATCCGTCTCTGTGAGAAGATCCCGAATATCACAAACTCTTTCCGTCTGCGTCTGCTCTGCAATGAACAACTCCATCGGCGGAATCATTTCATCCGGAGTCTGACACTGCGTCTTTAAAATGGAGTGGTACTTTTCATACAGATTCTGCAGCATACTAATATTTTCTGTGCTGATCACATTCTGTTGATCACTCATCTTCTTTTACACCCATGTACTCCAGATACTCCGAATCCACCTTCTTTGTATCGCCTTCAGCCCGAATATGTCCATCATGCAACCAAATAGAACGATCGCATATCTTTTCAATCTGCCCCATGGTATGGGATACGATAACAATCGTTGTTCCTGCTTCCTTGATATTCTGGAGGCGTTCAAAGCACTTTGCCTGGAAGGCAGCATCTCCAACTGTCAGTATTTCATCAATCAGAAGAATATCTGCATCCACATTAATCGCGATCGAGAACGCGAGACGCATATACATTCCAGACGAATAGGTCCGGACCGGCTCCTCGATAAAATTTCCGAGCTCCGAAAACGCAATGATATCATCCACCCTGCGGTCAATTTCTTTTCTCGTTAAGCCGAATATGGCCGCATTAAAATAAATATTTTCTCTTCCACTCATATCCGGGTGAAATCCTGCCCCCAATTCAATCAGACAGGATACCCGACCATTAATCTCAATGGTGCCGGAATTCGGGTATATGATTCGCGACAGCAGCTTCAGAGTAGTACTCTTTCCGCAGCCATTGTGCCCGATAAGCCCGATGGCCTCACCTTTTTTTACCTCAAAGCTGATTCCCTTGAGAACCTCACGCTTGCGATGCTGGCTGCGTTTCCAGAACAGAATCTTCTCTTTTAATGTATTGCTTCTGTCGGAATAGATACGAAATTCTTTTTTTGCATTTTTTACTTCAATGGCATTTTCTGGATTCATATAGTTTCAGTCTTATTATCTGAAGGGATAAAGGACTCCCCTTACATCTCCTCTGCAAATCCGCGCTTCAAATGTTCAAAGACACTGTATCCGATCACCAATACAATCAATCCCAACACCGTTGCGGATACCAACGTATTCAGCTCTGGCGCCTGCTTATAATAAAGGACATCCCGATATGCATTAATGACCGGCGTTATCGGATTTAAATTCCAGATCTTGAGATAGAACGGGGGAAGGGAATCAATTACCATGCTCTGCGGATACATAATCGGCGTCAGAAACTGCCACGCCATGGATACGATACCAAGCACATACTGAAGGTCCCGAAAGTAAACGCTGACGCAGGACCACAGAAACGTCATTCCCAGAACCAGAAGATACTCCACTGCCATAATCAGCAGCAGATACGGCATCACCTGCAGATTAATTCCAAATCCTGACAGAATCAAAATGGCCAACACAACCACGAAAGAAAGAACCATGTTGATAAATGAGCTTGTTGCGCAGGCGATCGGGATCACCTCTCTCGGGAAATAGATCTTTTTGACCAGATCCTGCGCTGAGATAATGATCGTAGATCCCAGCGTCATGGAACTGCTGAAAAAAATCCAAGGCACAAGGGCTACGAACAGAAAGATATAATACTGATCGATATCCATGCGCATGATAACCGAAAAGACAATACTGTAGACAAACATCTGAAGGAGCGGATTCAGAAAAGTCCACAGAAAGCCCAGTACCGATCCCTTGTACCTTCCGCGAAGGTCCTTCTGAACCGTTGTAAAAATCATTTCGCGGTAATTATAGATTTCCTGAATATTCTTCACCAAATTCATTCTTTATTCCTGCTGTTACCTATCCTGATGTATCATGTCCGCCAAGGTCTTCTCCAGCGGAATCCGCGGAATCCATCCAAGGTCGTGCTTAATCTTGTAATTCTCTCCGATCATTACGCGGTTATCGTTCGGCCGCACATAGTCCGGATTCACCTTGGTCGTAATACCCACGCCAAATTCATCTGCAATGCGGTCAATCAGATTAGAAAGGGCAATGCCTTCTCCGGAACAGATGTTGTAAATGCTGCCTGCCTCTGCCTTTGTCAGCAACAGATAATATGCTCTCACCACATCCCGCACATCTACAAAGTCGCGAACAATCGATGTGTCCCCGGTTTCAATCTCACCTTCCTTGCATCCGCTCTCTTTGATCTCGCGGATTCTCTTGATAAAGCTCGGAACCACAAAACGATCATCCTGCCACGGTCCAATGTGATTAAAGGAACGTGTCATGACAATGTTATAGCCGAAGGAGTCCACGTACAACTTCGAGAGCATCTCCTGGGAGACTCTGGCTATTGCATAGGGGCTGCTGGGCTTTACCGCAAGACGCTCCTTAATCGGAACATCCTCCACGGTGACATTGCCGTACTCCTCAGAGGAACCCACAGACAGTATTCTGCACTCCTTATTGAATTCCCCCACAACTGTCATAAGGTTCAGGAACAGATTGGTGTTGTTGACGAAGCTGTCCGCCGGATGCTGCCAGCTGAAGGCCACGCTGCTGAAGGACGCCAGGTGCAGAATATAATCCGGTGTGAATTCCTGAAACACGTTCCGAATGGATTCAATATCCAGGAGATTTACCGAACGGAAATCAATCGAAAGGCGATCCCGATAGGGCGTCAGATCATAGGTCGGTTCCCGCAGATCCACACCGCAAATCTCGAACTCAATTCCTTCATCGTACAGGAACTGGATAAAGTGGTGTCCCACAAACCCAGATACACCGGTAATCATAAGCTTTTTCATAATTCTGTCCTCCCTTAATGGATGTTGCTCTCTGCATCGCCCTCGAGTAGCTTCAAAACCTGTTCCGCACACGTTTTCCACTGGAATCTGTCTAAATTCCGGCGCATCCTTTCATACATCGTGCAACGTTCCACCTGGCTCATTGCTATTGCACGCTCCATCTGCGCACATACCTCTTCCGCCGAATCAATATCATCGATATAAAGTGCTGCATCTCCGGCGACTTCCGGCATGGATGACACACGACTCGTGATTACCGGTGTTCCATAGCTCATAGCTTCCAAAATTGGCAAGCCAAAGCCTTCGTAGAGCGACGGATACAAAAGTGCCTCTGCATGTGCCAGAAGTTGTTCCTTCTCTTCCGGCTGTATATATCCCAACAGGTGAATCTGCCGCCGATAGGGGTGTTCCTCGAGGCAGCGATCAAACGCCTCCAGATTCCAACCATGTCGTCCTGCAAAGAGCAGTTGGATGGCGGTCCCGTATTTTTCGCAGAACAGCTGATAGGCCTTCAACACCAATACCGGGTTCTTACGCGGTTCAATTGTACTAAGAAACAGAAAATATTTGCCGCTTACACCATTCGGAAGAGCAATCTCCTGTGCATTCTGCATCTGCTGTGGTCCGCCCAGATACACGGTATGAACCTTCTCCGGATTCATTCCATACAGGGACACCACATCCTGTGCCGTAGAATCCGAAATAACATGGATTGCGTCTGCCTTCTGACATGCGCTCTTGGAGAAAAAGCGAAGCGCCAGCAAGGTTTTCCTGCTACTGACATACGGAAAACGGACAAATGACAGATCATATACGGACAACAGATACCGGCAGTTTCTTACCCTAGACGGAAGCATATAATTGGTTCCCCAGTAGGCATCCAGCTTCAGACTTCGGATAATCCCAGACAATGACAGAACCATCCAGAGTGTTCCGTTTCCTGATCTGGCCGGATATATGGCCTTGTGCCAGTTTTCCGGCAGTTCGCACAGAAGCTGAATCTCCGTGTTGGAAATAAGGTAATATTCATGCTCCGGATGTGCACTCATCCAGACTCGCAGAATCTCGTATACAGAAGCCGGTATTCCGCTGAATTCCTTATATTTAAAAGGGCGTGCATCAATACCGATTCTCATACAATCTCCATTGTTCTCAAATACTCTTCTGCAATTTCCAATGGACTATACGCCTTCTCCAACTCTTCCCGAATCCGTTTTTTTTCCTCCTCGCTTCTGTTTCGTTTTTGAACAAAACGAATTTTAGCAGCCCATTCATCCGGATCCGTCGGATTATCCACATACTCTGCAAGACCGCGCGTTACTTCCTCCAGACTGGTACACCTTGTAGTGATAACCGAACAGCCCATGATCAGGGCTTCAACAGGCGGCATTCCAAATCCTTCAAAAATACTGGGAAAAAGGAATACAGCACAGTTCTCATACAGCATATTGCGTATCTCACGCGATACAAACGGCAGTATCACAACCGTGTCCTGAAGATCCTCCTCCAGAATTCTCTGTCGAAGTTCCTTCTCCTGACCGCCCCCTACTCCTGAAATCACCAGCGTTTTACGCTCTCCCTTCGGAATCCTTGCCATCGCGCGAATAACCGTAATCATATTCTTATGAGGAAGGAGAGAGGAAACGATGTAGTAGTATTGGCCTTTGCACAATCCCAGTTCCCCTAGTTCTACATCCGATATTTCTACTACCGTTTCCATCGAAATCGGAATGGGAATCGTCATAATCTTATCAGCCATCAGAGTAAAATGCTTTTTCAGATCCTTCTCTGTGTATCTTGTCGTCGCAACAACGCATCTGGAATGCAGGAGGTTCGCTTTCCAACTCAGCATTAGCCACCTCCGCTTTGAACCAGAAAAATATTGTGGAAAATGTAAGGCCTGTATATCATGAATAACGGTGTAACAGTGAATTCCACGTAAACCAAAGAGAGGAAGCGAATACACCGGCTCTAACAGGACTGGTATTCCCTTCTTCCGAAGAACAGAACCCAAAAAAAGATTTTCCCAGAGGACACGTCTCCGTACATTTGCGGAACATGTATTACAAATCAAACGTGTAAATCTGTGATCCCGCTCGTATTCAACAAAGCTCTCTGCCTCATCCTTCGATACCACCAAAAAACAGCAGAAAGCGACATCCGTTTCCATAAGGCCGCGAATCAGATTCCGTGTAAACTCCTCTGTTCCGCCCACCTTTCCGCTACGGCACCATAGCAGGTCAATCGCAAAGCTCTGTTTTCCAGTTTCTGTCAAATCCATTCGCTGTAAAGCCATTCCGTCTCGTTAGTCTGTGTCAATCGACATCTTTGTAGATCAAAATCAATCTGCTATATGTAACCCATGCATCTCAGGTATCCATACATCCAGTCTGTACTCATAAAAATCAAAAAGCTCACTTCTTCGGCCAACTCATGATGCATTATAACACCAGGGGGGGGGTAGAAAATAGTGGCTTGCTGTTTCAGCCCCCCAAAATACCCTATACAAATCATGTGCGTGTCAACCAAAGTAAGGATGATATCAAGTTCAAAAATTTTTCCATACCTGATGCCGAACTACCAAGCCTGAATTATTCACCATGCTATTTTCAGCCCAGGTGTTAACCTGGGGCCCGCTCGAATTTTGTCATTTGACTAAGTGAAGCTGAGC
>CAVJLL010000073.1:0-10456 GCA_963650385.1 Clostridium sp. CAG:508
TCGAGGCTCCATGTCCTTGTAAGTTTTACTTGTCCAAAGACTTCATCGTCGGGATACTCACCCTTCGTTGTCCATAATTGTCCAAACTGCTGGATTTCCTAGGTTTTTCAAGCTTCTTCAATTTTCACCAAATCCCCTGTAGGTCCACCAAGCACCTTTAAACTGGTGTCAAAATTGGTGTCAGCCAACTTTTTTGGTGTCAGACCACTCTGTTTATAGTTTTCAGTTAAAAGAATGAATCGCTGTTGTTGATCACGTCTGCCGTCTTGGTGTTGCGGTCCTTGGTGGCTTCCGCGTAAATATTCATCGTGGTCGTAATATCCGCATGGCCCATGATGTACTGGATTACCTTCAGGTTCGACTCGTGCTCACACAGCCTGGTTGCAAATGTGTGACGGATATGATGCGCTGAGAAATGCGGAATCAGTACCGGCTCCCGCTTCTCCCTCGCGGCATTTACCATCTCTTCGGCGTTGTAGGCTTCGGAGATCCGGACGATCGCACGGTTCACAGAGCTTGGAAGCAAAAGCTTTCCGAATCGGTTCGCAAACACAAAGCCCTTCATGCCGTCAATCTTTTCCGTATTGACAAGCCCGGTTTCCTGCTGATACGTCCGTTCCTCCAGAAGTGCTTCCTCCACTTCCTTTAAAAGCGGGATCTGGCGTACACCTGCCGCTGTTTTCGGTGTAGATACATGCCATCCGGCCTTCCGGTTCTCGTCGATCATGTACTCCAGGGAATGGTTCACGGAAATCTCCTTCTTTTCGAAGTCCACATCCTCCCAGCGCATGCCGACGGCCTCGCCGATTCTGCAGCCGCTTCCGAAGAGAAAAACGAACATAGGCAGCCAATGACAGTAGACCGGACTGCTTGCTGTGTAATTCAGGAATGCTCTCTGCTGTGCAAGTGTAAGTGCATGCCGGACTCCCTTGTTCTTGCCATCGTTCTTCTTGAGTTCCGCCATCACGCCATCCGACGGATTGTTGCGGATCACGTTGTCCCTGACCGCGAGCTGAAAGGTCGGATGCAGAACTGAGTGAATATTGTCCAATGTATTGACCTGCAGCCCTTCCTTCAGCAGAGAAACATAGAACTGCTTCACATCGGAATACTTGATCTCGTTGATGTTGCGCTTTCCGAAGCTGTCACGAATAAACTTGTTGTAAATGTACAGGTAGTTGCTGCGGGTGTTCTGCTTGAGATTCGTCTTCATGGAAATATACCGGTCAAAAACGAAATTCACGGTTGCGCCGGTTGTCACATACTCGTCTAGCTCCTTCTTGTCCCTTGCAATCTGTCTTTCCCTGATCCGGAGATCCGTCAGCGACTTCGAATAGATTGCCTGGCGCTTTCCGTTGCCGTCGGTATAGCGATACATATAGCGGCCGTCGGCCCGCTTGCTTTCTCCCTTTAATAACTTGGGCGTTGACATATGAAATACCTCCTATGGTGATCCGGAGGAACCTAAGTAAACTTGATTCCTCCGGTGAAATGCTGTGCAAGTGCCTTATGAAGCCTTGAAGGTTTCGAGATATTCTTCGAATAACTTCACATTCACAAGGGAAATGCGTCCGACCTTATAAACGGCATGTGCTTCTGCAGCAAGCTTCATGAAAGAATGAATGCTCATGGAGTATCTCCGTGCGCCTTCTTCGTAGCGAATAAACGCCTTATTGTCGACTGTACTTCTCATACTACTTACCTCCTTTCTGCGGGATCTTGGATCTGGATGCCGATTCGGATTGCTTCAACGACGTATTCCCAGTCACAAGATAAATATGACAGATTTTCCACGATTAAATAATTTTTGAATTCCTTCGCATCCAATGACACATTTCCGTGTTCATCGCACAAATATGCCGTTGGTGCATCGTTGGTGAACAACTGGAAAGCCAGACGCGTAAGTCTGCTGGATCCGCCGGTCTGCCACGATGCATGAATACATTCCGGCTTGATGCATCCCCAGGTAAAATCATAAATATCATCTATATGATCTACGAGGTTCCGATCCATCGTCAGTGTGTAAATTAATGCTCTGTTCCAGCAGTCATTACATCTGCACCTTTCCAAGTGCTTCTCATAATTCTTTCTGTGGGTTTCATTCTTGAATTTCATTACTTCGTTCGCCTCCCTAATCCTTTAAATTGATGCTTTATTGTTTTGATTGGAGCTTTTTTGTTCTACGATTACAGTATAGCCTGGATTTCGGGAAAGTCAAGAACATTTTTGCTCTATTTGTCCATATTAGTGACATAGGATAAACTTTTCTGTTCAAATAGGAACTTTCGTGGTATCATGAAAGGGAGTTATAAGAAAGAGAGGCGTATGATGGCTATTTTTGTGAATGTTCCCGGCGGAGAGGATTTCGCCGACATATCTGAAGATCGGTCCGCGGAGCGTACCGGTGAACGTATAAAGAAAATTCGAGAAACACGAGAAATGACAAGAGCGCAGCTCGGTGCCCTGGTGGGCCTGGATCAGAATCGGGTGCAGCAATATGAGAACGGCAGACGAAAGCCGAAAATTGAGCTGCTGAAAAAATTCGCTGCTGCATTAGGCGTTGAGACCATCGCCCTGATGGATCCGACAACGGAGAGCTATGTCGGTGCAATGTATGCATTGTTCCAGATGGAGGAAAAGCTGGATCTCAAAATCGTCAAAAAGGACGGCTGCTATTGCCTGCAGTTCGGTGACGGAAAATCCTCCGGTATGAACAGCTACCTCCGCCAATGGTATGAGGTTCGCCAGGCGCTCGACGAAGCGATGCCGAATCTTAGTGACGAAGAACGAAAGAAAAAGATATTCGACTACAATATGTTTGAATGGACATACCCCAGCGGCCTGGCTAGGAACAGCCGCCGGAGGTATGACGAGCATCTGATCAACCGCATGCAGGAGATCCAGGAAGACAAGGAACGGTCGGAAGCGCTGATGCAAAGGCTTTCTCAGGATGACGATGGATCCGGGAAATAAACGGACGCAGAGAAAAACACCCCGTAATATACGGTATGCCGTATATTACGGGGGGCAATGTTTTATGTATGCCTCTGTTAGACGCTGGCTTTAGCTAATTTTCAGAATCATGCGTTCCACGCGTCCGTATAGTATCGTAAGCATTGAGAACAGCTTGTTTGAAATTTTCGTAACTAAACGCTGCAACGTTTCTTTATAAACCGCACTTACAACAAGTGAAAGAAGAAATAGCACAACAGCAAAAGCAATATCCATCATGACTACGTGGGCATATCCATAATTCAAATACAGATATTGCCATATTGCCGGACGTGTGTATCGTCTGAATAAGTAATTTTCATGAATCAGATATACGAACATTGAAAGACCGGAAATATAGTTGATTATCCTGATCCTGTATGTTGCCTGTAAAGCAATTATCATGGAACCGATCGATATCATCAAAAAGAACGGGCAACAGTTATTGTTCCATCGTAACACCTTGTCTGAAAAAGCACTAATCAAATACAGTCCTACATAATTCGTAACGACAACCTGTGCGATGTATCCCAAAATACCCACAAACAAAAGCATAAAGCCTACTTTTGTATTTGCCATTACTTGCCTGCAATATAATTTCAGATATGCGATTAAGAAATAAATTGTTACCCACAGAACTAAGGCCGAAGTAAAAAACATATCGCCCTTAAAATAATCTCCAACAATCCACAAGGAAGAAGAAAATATCGTGATTCCCAATAACTGCTTTTGATCTGTCAGCGCTATCAACTTATTCAACCACGGATAGACAAACAGAAATATCATATAGCAGGTCATATACCAGTTATTTGCAAAACATGTAGGGAAAATCTGCTTTATTAGATCCTTCGCTGTCAAGCAGGATGGATAAAAAAACAAATACAAGCCCAATATCAGGATAGAGATGCACCAAACCGTGCTCAATAAAGAAAACGCCTTCTTTCTTGCGCTGCCTGTCTTCCCCACTAAAAACCAAGCGCTGCACGTGAAAAATATCGTGTTACCTAACGCCCCTGCTTGCCTCAACAAAGTAAGAATTATAACTTGAATATCTGTTGTGGCATTGCCCAAAAGAATAACATAATCCTGATAAGAAATATCCGTGTTTTCTTGGCCTAATGTTTGTGTCACATGACTGACCACAATCAAGAAAATGCCAATGATTTTTAATAATTCAACGCCGGATTTCCTGCCTGCCTGTCTGTCTGTCTGTCTGTCTGTCTGTCTGTCTGTCAAAGTTTGATCTTTCCATACCATACTGTCAACCCCTATATAATTTTTATTACGGTATAAAATCCGCAAATTAAATTATATGGCAAGTAGTGAATATTAGCAATTACTATTTACCCGATCTGGTCAGTACCCGCGATCGGCGGATATCTTCATGCGGATCAGGACATATATGCCATGGATCAGGAGCCATACCAGAATGAGATTCCACGAAACGAAGCTGAGCGCATCGGCAAACCAAACCAGAATTCCGAAGCTGACAAGTGCTACCACGACGCTGACCAGGTCCCAGAATTCAGCATGATAGAACTTCGCCGCTTCATACACGACATACCCGGTGAGGCCATAAATTAGACCCGTGATCAACAGAAATACGATTATGACGAGCGCTCCAGCCGCCAGGATATCGAGTCCCTGATACGGAATCCTATTCTTCACGCCCCAGGAGGCTTTACAGGCTTCAAGGGCCATCCAGACGGGTCCTGTTAGTATTTCCCATACACCCGATGCAAAAGCCGCCGTGTCCGCCGTAAAACGGTCGGAATTGCATGCCGTGAGAAGCGTTGCAAAGGCTCCGTACAGGAGACTGCCCAGCGTGACCGCATAAACCGCATTGCACTTCTCTTTGCATTTATTCTCCGCCTTCGCGGCCTTCGTCCGGTATTCCTGTTCGGTCGCGGCCCGGGCCTTCTCCGTGATCCTCTTCGCTTCTTCCAAAACCTTATCCCTATTATTGATTTCCATATCCCGGGCGGCACGTTCCTGCCGTACCGCCTGTTGGATCTGATGATCGAGCTCCTGCATCCTAGATGCATATTCTTGCTTAATGCTCGATACCGTAGCTTCGGCTTCTTCTCTGCTTCTCCGCGCGCTCTGCTGCAGCTCTTTGTTCTGCTTCACGAGCTTTTCGTTCTGCCTGAGCACGAGATCGCTCTCGTTCAGCCTCCCGATCTGCCCGTTCAGTGTAACTATCGTTTCGCTTTTCTTCTGAAGTTCGTTCTTCAGCACGGAGTTCTCGGAGGAAAGCTGCGATGTCGTTTGCTGTGCTCTTGATATCTGCTCCTGCAGCGCCTCGTTCTCGCTCTGCAGCTCCTCCAGCATGGTGAGAAGCTCGTCTGTCTTTGAGTCGTTGAAGTCTTTCATTTCGTTCAGCCTCCTTTCCGGCTGCAAGCTGTCTTAGTTCTTCAATTCGTTGATCTGTTCCTGCAATCTCTGATTCTGTGCGGCTAATTTCTTCATCTGTCTGCTCAGCCGTTCGTTTAAGCTCATCGATTCGTCCAGCTGTTCTTTCAAGCTCTGCTTCTCCGACAGAAGGGTTTCGATCTCGTCCTGCTGCTTTTCCAGGATCTCCTGCATCTCCTCCTGCGCGTTCAGCATTTCGAGGATTTCCTCTAAATTCCTTAATTCGCTCATATAAAGCCCTCGCTTTCCCTGTGACTAATGTTGTAAGTTCCGCTGCAATCTCCTTTAGCTGCAGCCTGATTGAATTCCGTTCACGGATATTCCGGTTGATTTCACAGCGATCGGCAGCATTGCCCTCCTTCTCCATCTGCCGTGCGGTCACGCCCTCATGAATCGTTGCTTCCAGGTCAAGTCCCTGGCGCTTATAGCTCCGGTGATCAATGCGGTGTTCCTGGTCAAGATAGCGGTTACAATGCTCCGCCCAGGATGCACGCCACGCTTCGGCCAGTAAATGACTGTTCCAATCATTGGCCGGAACGGAGATCTTCTCCCAGAGATATTCCGTGCCCTTGCCTTTCCGCTCCCGCGTCTTCTGATTTCCGTCCTTGTCCAATGCAGGAATCCGGTACTGCAAGGTTCCGGCTTTATCCTTCGGATCATAGACCGGCAGTGAAGGATCATAGATCGGTCGTCCCTGTTCATCCCTGGCATTTGCGAAAACGGATTTCTGCTTCTGCAGCCACTGTTCGTGCTCATCGATTCCGCGCATAGTCAGCATGATATGTGCATGCGGGTTTCCGTCTCCCTTGTCATGCAAGGCCCAGTCCGCAATCATTCCCTTGCTTACGAAATTGCCCCGGATATAGGACCGCACACACGCAATCTGTTCTTCTCGATTCATTTCCACCGGAAGAGCAACTTCGACCTCCCGAGCAAACTGTGCATCGGATCTCTTCTCCACCTTCTGCACTTCATTCCACAGAAGCTCGCGATTCAGAAAACGGCTCGGTGCATTCTCCGGCAGCAGAATTTCATTCATGACAACACCGCCCTTTTTCGTGAAGTCATGCACGATGCCTGTTTCATCGTTGTACAGCTTTTCTCCGGAGCGATAGGCGGCGGATGCAATCGCGGACCGTCCTCCGGCCCGGCTGATGATCTTGATCGAGCAATGGTATATTGACATGTTGAATCACTCCTTTCGATGATGAGAGAAGGCAGCCCTCCGCATAGAACCGTCGTCCGCGTAGGACCGTCTCCCCGACGTGAGGGGCCTGCATGGAATGCCCGCCGACGGAACGCGCCCGGCAGCGTCAGCTGACCGGTTGGGGCTTGCCCCAAACTTATACAATGTGGGCTTCGCCCACATATAAGTGCGCTCTTAAAGTATTAAGAGAAGCCCGAAACCTTACCGGCCATCTGCATTTCCCTCCGGCTGAACAGGTACAGCATTCATGGCTCTGGTGAAATATTTTCCATTTGCTTCCTGCCGTTTCAGAAAATTCAGAAGACGGATCTTGTCCTCATCGGTTGTAGGTCTTTCCAAAACAGATTCCACAATTCCGCCAAGCTCGATCAGTCTCCGGGTGCGCTTCTTCCGATCTTCTTCTGACTGTCTTTTCTTCAAGGCTCTTTCCTGCGCCTTCAGCTGTTCCTGCCGCTTCTGAAGCTCGGCAATTCTTTCATCGTAATTCTTGGTTGCCATAATTCTCCTTTCTCATTCTGCTGTCTGATTTAATATGCAAGTTCACACACCGCCGGTATCCACAAAGCCGAACTCCTGAAGAATATCCTTTAAGAACTCCGGCGGGAGCATCTGGGACGCACGTTCCGGTTTACGGGAATTCTTCCAGGCATTTTCATTGAAGGGCCTTCCGGAGCGGTTATGCTGATTGATCACGGAAAGCTTCTCCGCAACGGAGCTGCAGGCGGTGATTTCCGGAAGATCCCAGAGTCCCATCCGGTAACCCTGGATCACCGAAAACAATTTTGACCATTCCATGTTGGAAAGATTACGCTTATAGCTGTTCTTGTGATCCTCCAGCCGGAGCCAGAACTTCTGCCATTCCTCATTTGTCCGTAGACAGTCGAAGCTCTCGTTGATCCGCCGGTATTCCTCGTATTCTTCGATCGTGCCAAAGGGTTCGGTATCAAAAACCATATACTCGTATTCCGCGCCATCGATGATCACCGATACAGCTTCAAAGCTTTCACGGATCGGCTTACGCTTGAAATCAAAGTCAAGCCGAATCTTCCTCTCCTGTTCAAATGTGTAAAAATCACAGCCGGAGGTTACCAGCTCCTTCTGATTCACGAATTCCTTTGTTTTGCATTTAACACGGCCTGATCTTGTGACGACCGTTTCTGCCATCTTGAAGTAATCCTCTTTCTTACCTTTCGTCTTTCCGGTCACAAAGCCTCCGTGCGCCAGAACACCCTTCTCACCGTCGAAACCGACATTGCATCGGGTCGTCGGATTGATGAGCGTATACTGATCATGCTTTTCTGCCCAGATCGTCGGATCATCACCCGTGAGCCACAAGCGGGAATCCTCGAAGTATTTACGAAAGCCGTAGCAGTCACAGGCATTTACGGCATCCAGCGGAGCTTCTGTGATGAAACCATCGGTTGTTACTGAAAAGGTTCTGAATCCTCGGTCGGAAAGCTGGTTCATCGTCCCGATCAGCATGCACCGGACAATATCCGTGATCAATGCGGCCCTTTCTGGTGAGGTGATTGAAGAACACCCGATATCATCCATTTCCTGATTCCAGCCATCCCAGGTGTGCTTTTCGATTACATTCTGCGCGATCTTGCCGTAGCTTCCGTTCACAAAAAGCTTTATGAGCAGTTCCTCGATGCTGCCCTTGCCGTAGGTTTTCTTGGCAATCGCCCGATCTGCCACCATCTGACGGCAGGCCACTCGAAGACTCATGGACGGGCCCATTCCCTTAAAGAGGATCCGGGCCACATAGCCATAGCGAATATGAATCTTCGCTCCGAGCTTGAGTGCCAGATACATGGAAGGGCCGGAAGCATATACGGCCTGAGCCTTGCGGGGAAAGATAATACTGCCGCCGTTATGAATGGCGATGCAGGGATATTTCACACTCTTCGGAAACTCGAAGTCTATGAGACAGAACATCGGATCCACCGGCGTATGAAACGCCTGAAGGCTGAGATCCTCATTCTTAAATTCCCGTTCAATGGGATTGTCCCAATCGATATCGAAGACCAGACACATCGCCGTCGGATAGGCATTTTCAAGGTCAAAATCGAAGGTATGGATGTCCCCATATACTCCCGGAACGGAGCAGGTATTATATCCACCGCAGTAGGCATTTGCAGCAAACATATGAAGCTGTCCGGCCTCGTAGCTGATGGGCTCCTCCGCCTTGGTTTCCTTTAATCCGACCGGTGTGCTGATCTTTCCCTTCTTCACTTCCTTATACCCCCTGTAGATTCGGTTAAATTCTGCTTTGTCTGTTTTGCCGTGCCTGTCCTTCGGAATTTCCAGATAGTCTGCGATGCTCTTCTTCATTGCGAAGGCACTTCCGGAGGTCGCCGTAAGGCACCATTCCTTGTTGATCCCCCATAAACGGGAGCCGTACATAAGCGTTACCAGTGCATCCTGGGCTGCGTAGGCTAGGAAATCATCTTCGTTATTTTCAAGGTACGTCTGCATGTTGCTGATCACGTGATCCGGTAACTTGATCTTCGGTACGTTCACACACTTTCCAAGGATCGCAAGGCTCTTTCCGTCGGGCGGGGCGAAGCACATCGTATCCCGGAACAGGATATTGACCGGATAGAACTTCCAATATTCCTTTGCGGTCGGGACATTGGTGAAATACGGATAAATCGAGGCCATGCCGCCCTGAATGGATTTAAGGTATGGCATGATATGCCCATCCTTCTTCTTGAATCCGAACACGTCATCCTTGAAGGCGGAAAGATCCACAATGCCGCTATGGCAGACCAGCGTGATATTCATCGCACATTTCCGGTAATCGCCGAAATCATTGACTTTTCGGATATTCTCCTTGTCGATCACCAGGAGCGGGTTTCCCTTCACTGAAAACTGCTCCGCTTCCTCCATCGACTTAAAACGCTCCACCTTTGTATATCGCTCGTCGGAGCCCAAAAAATACGGAGACTCCATGCTGAGCGCGTACCGTCTGGTGAGCGCATAGGCGAAATTCAGATATTCAAACCCGAACTGCAGCCTCAGCAGATCCAGGATCGCACCGAGACAAGTCCTCAGATACAGCCGGTTGCCCTCGTCGTAGCTCCCGGTGATAAATACGACCTCCAGGATCTTTGTCTCTGTAATATAGAGCGCGAACTGATAGGACAGGATAATCCGATGCTTCGGACCGATGCTCTGGAATTCACAGTCATAGGCGATATTGAGACTTGGCTTCGTCTTTCGAGCCGCCTGCACGCTCGGAAGGTTACTGAAAACAGCAAGCTTATTTTCCTCTGCTGCAGTGGCCGGCACCGCAGGGTCAGGGTCACCGGCAGGCTCTGGGCGTCCCATAGTGGAGCCCTGACCCCCGCATAAATACTGGGTTTTTCCGGTATTTTTTACTGGACCGTTCTGAAAGTCCGGTAATTTTCTGTCGGTAAAAACGACCCGGTACAGCATACGGAAGCTGTTGTTGTAGTTCTGCTTCTTGGTAATGCCTGTGTTGCCTGTTCTCCACGGCGTCGAAGCAAATACTTCCTGATCCACCGGTCTCAGAGGCTCGTCATCCATTTTCTTGGCTGCCGTGCCGTCAATGGGCGGTCTCTGCAGATAGATCCGCTTCGCTGATAAAATATTGCTGTTTACGAGCATAGAAAAAGGACACCTCCGTTTCCTTGAAAACAGAGTGTGTCCTTCACGTTTGTCCACACAGGTCCACCAAAGCTTGCCCGTTTTGGTGTCAAATCGGTGTCATATTAAATTGAAAATGCTTGAAACCCTTGATTTTCCTAGGTTTATTTATCCAGGCTCTTCATCGTCGGGAACAGCAGTACATCTCTGATCGCCGGGCTGTCCGTCAGCAGC
>CAVJLL010000074.1:0-10397 GCA_963650385.1 Clostridium sp. CAG:508
GGGTCCTGGCGGAGTTGTCCGGTCCTGGGACGCTCTCGCTCCATCCTCGGACCTAGCGGTGCTAAGCTCGCACAGGACGCTCGCAAGCACCGAGGCCTCGCAAGGCCCTGGACCCGGACAATCTCCGCCACCCTGTCGCAAAGGCTGACGCGCAGCTGCTCGAAAGCGATATCATCAGGCGACAGGGGAGGCGCACAATATGCAGAAGATATTGGTAGTGGATGACGAAGAGAGAATGCGCAAGCTCGTGCACGACTTTCTGGTGCGCGCAGGCTATGAGGTGCTGGAGGCGGGCGACGGCGTGGCCGCGCTGGAGTGCTTTGAGGAGAATCCGGACGTTGCCCTTCTGATCCTGGACGTCATGATGCCGCGCCTGGACGGATACGGCGTGACGCGCCAGATCCGCAAGACCTCCAAGGTGCCGATCATCATGCTGACGGCCAAATCCGAGGAGCAGGACGAGCTGCAGGGGTTTGACCTGGGCGTTGATGATTTCGTCCGCAAGCCCTTCAGCCCGAAGGTCCTGGTGGCCCGCGTGGAGGCACTCCTGGGACGCGAGGGCTTCGTGCGCAAAAACGAGCGCCTGGAGATCAGCGGCATTGTCATCGACCAGGCGGCCCACCAGGTGACCATTGACGGCTCGCCCATCGAGCTCTCCGCCAAGGAATTCGAGCTTTTGACCTATTTTCTGGAGAACAGCGGACGCGCCCTTTCCAGGGAGCAGATCCTGAATCACGTCTGGAACTACGATTACTACGGCGACGCCAGGACCATCGATACGCATGTGAAGAAGCTCCGCAGCAAGATGGGAGACAAGGGCGAGCTGATTAAGACCATCTGGGGACTCGGCTACAAGTTCAGCCCCGAGGGCTGAAGAGCCGGAGTCTGTTGGGAAAAGAGCCGCGCCCGGCCCCGTCTGACACGTAAGCCTTAGGGCAGGGAATGCAGCGGGGCCGGCGGGCAGGAGAACGACATGAAACGCATCCTCGGCAAATTTCATCGGACCGCGAATACCCAAAGAGGGGCCGAACACTACCGGTCTCTTCGGACGGAATTCGCGGCCCTTTTTTTTACCCTGATGGCGGGGACCATCGCCATCATTCTGCTGGCAAACGGCGCCTTTCTGGAGCGCTACTACAACCGGGAGAAGCAGTCCACGCTCGAGGAGACCTATGAGCGCCTCAACGAGGCCGCGGAGTCCAATTCCATCGAGTCCATCACCTTCGGACGGGAGCTGACGCAGATTGCCAACAAGGACAACATCAATATCCTGGTCATGGACGAGGAGTCCCAGACCGTGCGCTCGATGGCACAGGATACGAACATCATGATGATCCGCATGTGGGACAACATCCTCGAGACAACGAATGACCTCCCGGAGGACTTTGCGGATCAGAGCATGCAGAACTGGCAGGAGGACCGGCACGCGCCGGACTATTACATCGTGCAGCGCCTGGTCAGCACCGACAGCATGCGCGTGCAGGTCGTGCTGGACAAGTCCACCGGAACCCAGTTCATGGAGCAGTGGGGCATGCTCTCCAACGGATCGTATTACCTTCTGCGGACGGCGATGGAGTCCCTGCGTGCCAGCGCCGTGACCGCCAACCGGTTTATTTTCCTGCTCGGGCTGGGTATTGTGGCAGCCGGCCTTGTGGTTTCCTATGTGCTGGCCGACCGGATCGCACGGCCGATTCTGCGGATGACGGAGCTCTCCCAGAGGATGCGGCGGCTCGACTTCTCGGCCAAGTACGAGGGGCACGACCGGAACGAGATTCAGACGCTGGGCGAAAATATGAATGAGCTCTCGGCCACCTTAGAGACCACCATATCCGAGCTCAAAAATGCCAACGCCCGCCTCCAGCAGGACATTGAGCGGCGCGACCAGACCGAGGCCATGCAGCGGGAATTCATCTCGAACGTGACCCATGAGCTCAAGACGCCGATTGCGCTGATCCAGGGCTACGCCGAAGGACTCCAGGACGGCATGGCGGACAATCCGGACGACCGGAACTATTACTGCGGCGTCATCGTGGATGAGGCCGGCAAGATGAACCACATGGTGCAGCAGTTCCTCTCGCTCTCGCACCTGGAATTCGGTCAGAACAATGAGCTCAACTACGAGAACTTCGACATCACGGAGCTGGTGCGCGGCTACATCCGCACCGGCGGCATCCTTGCCCGGGAAAAGGACATCAAGGTGCAGATCAGCTGCGGGGAGCCCATTTACGTCTGGGCCGACCAGTTCTATGCTGAAGAGGTGTTCCAGAACTACTTTACGAATGCGGTCCATCACTGCAGCGGCGATAAAGTGATTGACATCCGCTTTCAACAAAAGGACAATAAGGTCCGAATCGGGGTGTTCAACACAGGAGAACCGATCCCGGAGGAGGCAATTCCGAGACTCTGGGAGAAATTTTACAAGGTAGACAAGGCAAGGACCAGGAGCTACGGCGGATCCGGCGTCGGGCTTTCCATTGTGAAGGCCGTGATGGAGCTGATTCACGAGGACTACGGCGTGATCAATTACGACAACGGCGTGGAGTTCTGGTTTGAGCTGCCGACAAACGCAGTGTAGAGGAATCATAGCCTATGAGTACAGCGATCATTGATTACGGCGCAGGGAACATCAAAAGCGTGGAGAACGCGATGCGGACCCTGGGAGAAGAGGCGGAGGTGACGAGCAGCCCGGAGCGGATTCTGGCGGCGGATCACGTGATTCTGCCCGGAGTCGGGTCCTTCGGCGACGCCATGGCCTGCATCCGCGAGCGGGAGCTGGAGCCGGTGATCCACACCGTCTGCAAGCGGGGGACGCCGTTTCTGGGCATCTGCCTGGGACTGCAGATCCTGTTTGAAGAGAGCGAGGAGAGCCCCGGCGTGAAGGGACTTTCTGTTTTAAAGGGAAAGGTCGTCCGCTTCCCGCAGGATCAGCCGGACACCTTCCGCAGGGAAAACGGCGCGGCGGACGCATACTTAAAGGTGCCGCAGATCGGCTGGAACTGCCTGCAGTACCCGGCCGGGCGGGCGAGAGGACGCCTGTTTGCAGGAATCCCGGAAGGGGAATACGTTTATTTTGTCCACTCCTATTATCTGCAGGCAAGTGACCCTTCCATCGTCACCGTCCGGACGGACTACGGCATCACCTACGATGCCGCCGTAGAAGAAGGAAACGTGTTCGCCTGCCAGTTCCACCCGGAGAAATCCGAGCGGGTCGGCATGCAGATCCTGCGGAACTTCCTCGCGGTGCGGCAGTAAGAGACGGAGACAGGGTGGCGGATGGATGTCCGGGTTCAGGGCCTTGCGAGGCCTCGGTGCTTGCGAGCGTTCTGGGCGAGCTTAGCACCGCTAGGTCCGAGGATGGAGCGAGAGCGTCCCAGAACCGGACACCTCCGCCAGGACCCGTCGACGGGGTGTCACGTGAAATGTAGAGTGTGCTATGCAGCAGAAAGGACAGCGATGCTGACGAAACGAATCATTCCCTGCCTGGATGTCAAGGACGGGCGGGTTGTTAAGGGCGTTAACTTTGTACAGCTGCAGGATGCCGGCGACCCGGTGGAGGCAGGAGAGGCCTATTCAAGGGCCGGCGCCGACGAGCTGGTGTTCCTGGACATTACGGCGACGAGCGACGCCAGGAATACCGTGGCCGACATGGTGCGGCGCGTGGCAGAGAGAGTATTCATTCCCTTCACGGTCGGCGGCGGAATCCGCACCGTGGACGATATGAAGGCGATCCTGCGGGAGGGCGCCGACAAGATCTCGGTGAACTCCGCGGCCATCAAGCGCCCGGAGCTCATTGCAGAGGGCGCGGATAAATTCGGCAGTCAGTGCATCACGGTCGCCATCGACGCCAAGCGCCGCACGCCGGCCGGGGAGAATCGTCCCTGGAGAGAAGAGGACGGCTGGACGGTGTACATTGCAGGCGGCCGCATTGATACCGGAATCGATGCCCTGGAGTGGGCGAGAAAGGCCCAGGACCTTGGCGCCGGTGAGATCCTTCTGACCAGCATGGACTGCGACGGGACGAAGGCGGGCTATGACATTCCGCTGACACGAGCAGTTTCCGATGCGGTGGGAATTCCGGTGGTCGCTTCCGGCGGCGCGGGCAGCAAGGAGCATTTCCTGGAGGCATTGTCGGAGGGCGGCGCAGACGCGGCGCTGGCGGCCTCGCTCTTTCACTTTAAGGAGCTGGAGATCTCCGAGGTAAAAGAGTACCTTGCGGCGCACGGCGTTCCGGTGCGCAGGACGTAAAACCATCAAAAACCGATAAAACAGAAGGGACAGCTATGACGAATACAGAAATCATCAATGAAGTCTGCGGTGATGCCGAGCCCCGGCTCGTGCTGCACTTTTTCGAGGAGCTTTGCCGGATTCCGCACGGCTCCTTCCATACGGACGCAGTCAGTGACTGGGTCGCATCCTATGCAAAGGGCAAGGGCCTCTGGTACGTGCAGGATGCCTCCGGCAATGTGATCATCAAAAAGGACGGCACGGGCAGCTGCAAGGGAAGTGCTCCGGTCATCCTGCAGGGCCACATGGACATGGTCCTTGAGAAAACAGAAGACTGCCCGCTGGATCTGGAGAAGGATCCGATTGTTTTAAAGCGGGACGGCGATACGCTGTACGCAGAGGGGACGACCCTCGGCGGCGACGACGGCATTGCCGTAGCCATGATGCTGGCGCTTCTGGAGGACGATGCCATTGAGCACCCGCCGCTGGAATGCGTCTTTACGGTGAACGAGGAGGTGGGGCTTCTGGGCGCTGCTGCGCTGGACGTTTCACCGCTGAAGGGACGCCGGATGATCAACATCGACTCCGAGGATGAGGGCGTCTTTACGGTCGGCTGCGCCGGCGGCGCCGAGGAGCACTGCACGCTCCCGGTTTCGAGGCAGGCGCGCTCCGGCCTTGTGATGACGATTTCGATCAGCGGACTCCTGGGCGGCCATTCCGGAACGGGCATCAACCTGGGAAGGGCCAATGCCGACATTCTGATGGGACGCGTTCTGCATGCGCTTCTGGGCACGACGTCCGCAGTCCTCATTTCCGCAGAGGGCGGCACCAAGGACAATGCCATCCCCAGGTCCTGCACGGCGAGCGTAATGATCCGCGAAGAGGAGAAGGAAACGGCCGAGCGCGCTGCAGATGACCTGCTCCGGCAGATTCAGCGGGAATACGGCATTGCCGATCCGTCCATCGCTTACAGAATCTCCTTTGCGCCCTCCGGTCAGGAGACGCCGGCACCGATGACAAGGGAGGATACCCGGCGCATTGCGGATTTCCTCGTCCTCACACCGAACGGACTGTTCGAGACCGATCCTCTGGATAAGAGCATGCCGCAGACATCGCTCAATCTCGGCATTCTGACAACAGCCAAGGACCACGTGAAAGCCGTCTATCTCGTGCGCTCCTGCATCAACTCCCAGAAGGCAATGCTCCAGGAGAAGGTGGAGCGCCTGACACAGCTCCTTGGCGGCACGACCGAGGTGAAGGGTGCCTATCCTGCCTGGGAGCGGGCGCAGAAGTCGCCCCTTTGCGACGAGCTTGCCCGGATCTACGAGCAGCAGACCGGCAAAAAACCGGTCATCACCACCATCCACGGCGGCCTTGAGTGCGGGCTTCTCGCAGCCGAGCTCGAGGGCCTTGACTGCGTGTCCGTCGGCCCCGACCTGAAGGACATCCATACGCCGGATGAGAAGCTCTCCATTTCGTCGCTTCGGCGCCTCTGGGAGTTCCTGCTGGCTGCTCTAAAGGAAATGTGAACCCTTATGTCTGCGATTGCCAATGACTGGCTGCCCGCCGTCGAGGCGGAGTTTAAAAAGCCCTATTATAAAAATCTGTACGCCTTTGTCCGCAGCGAATACCAGACGCAGACCGTCTATCCGCCGGCGGAGGATATTTTCAACGCGCTGCACCTGACGCCGCTTTCGAAGGTGAAGGTGGTGATCCTGGGCCAGGATCCCTATCACGAGCCGGAGCAGGCGCACGGGCTGTGCTTCTCCGTGCTCCCGCAGCAAAGGACCCTGCCGCCGTCCCTTGTGAACATTTACAAGGAGCTGCACGACGACGTCGGCTGCCGGATGCCGGACAACGGATACCTCGTTCCCTGGGCAAGGCAGGGCGTTCTGATGCTGAACACCGTGCTGACGGTGCGCGCCCATGCGGCCAATTCCCACCACGGACAGGGCTGGGAGCAGTTCACGGATGCAATTTTAAAGGCTGTAAACGACCAGGACCGCCCCATTGTCTACCTGCTGTGGGGGTCCCAAGCCCAGGCCAAAATACCGATGCTCACGAATCCGCACCACCTGATTCTCAAGGCACCCCACCCAAGTCCGCTGTCTGCGTACCGCGGGTTCTTCGGGTGCGGCCATTTCTCCAAATGCAATCAGTTTCTGGAGGCCCACGGCGAGACGCCCATCGACTGGCAGATACCGGACATGAAGGATTGTCCGGACGCCATGTGACGGGTCCCATTTCTAATTGACAGAATGTGGTTTGTCTAGGATAATTTGGCTTAAAAAACGAATCTTATGAGGGAAAACGGATGAATAAAGTACCATTTTTAAGCAAGGACCAGGCGGCGGCCATCACGAAGGACCACCCCACGCCGTTTCACATTTACGACGAGAAGGGCATCCGCGAGAACTGCCGGGCGGTGAAGGAGGCATTCTCCTGGAACCCGGGCTTCCGCGAGTATTTTGCCGTGAAGGCGACGCCGAACCCGTACATCATGCAGATCATGCAGGACTATGACTTCGGCTTTGACTGCTCGTCGATGGCGGAGCTCGTTTTGTCGGATGCGGTCGGCGCACGGGGAGAGCACATCATGTTTTCCTCCAATGAGACGCCGGATGAGGAGTATGTGAAGGCAAGAGAGCTCGGCGGCATCATCAACCTCGATGACATCACGCACATCGACACGCTCGAGAAGCTCTTCGGGGACGAGTTCCCGGAGACGATGTCCTGCCGCTTCAACCCGGGCGGCGTGTTCCAGATGAGCAACGGCATCATGGACAACCCCGGCGATTCCAAGTACGGCATGACGAAAGAGCAGCTCTTTGAGGCCTATGCACGGCTCAAGGGTCACGGCGTGCAGCATTTCGGCATCCACGCATTCCTTGCCTCCAACACGGTGACCAACGAGTACTATCCGCAGCTGGCAGGGCAGCTGTTCGAGCTGGTGAAGGAGCTGCACGAGACGCTGGACATTCATTTTGCCTTCGTCAACCTTTCCGGCGGCGTGGGCGTTGCCTATCGCCCGGACCAGGAGCCAAACGACATCCGCGCAATCGGCGAGGGTGTTCACCGGGTATACGATGAGATCCTCGTGCCGGCCGGCATGGGCGACTGCGCGATTTACACGGAGATGGGACGCTTTATGCTGGCTCCCTACGGCGCGCTTGTCACAACGGCCATCCATGAGAAGCACATTTACAAGGAATACATCGGCGTGGACGCCTGCGCAGCGAACCTCATGCGTCCGGCTATGTACGGCTCCTACCACCACATCACGGTGCTGGGCAAGGAGAATGCGCCCTGCGACCACACCTACGATGTCGTCGGGTCCCTCTGCGAAAACAACGACAAGTTCGCCATTGACCGGCAGCTGCCGGAGATTGCGATGGGTGATATTCTCTACATTCACGACACCGGAGCCCACGGCTTTGCCATGGGATACAACTACAACGGGCGTCTTTGGAGCGCAGAGCTTCTGCTGCAGGAGGACGGCACCGTGAAGGAAATCCGCCGCGCAGAGACATTGAAGGATTATTTTGCAACGTTTGATCATACAGAGTTTGCATCCCGGCTCTTCCAGTGATATACTCATCTCTGCACGCTGCTGTGCAGAGATGCTTTTGCCGGAGTGGCGGAATGGTAGACGCGACAGACTCAAAATCTGTTATCCGTGAGGGTGTGAGGGTTCGA
The DNA here is from genome assembly GCA_963650385.1 of Clostridium sp. CAG:508. Classification (GTDB taxonomy): domain Bacteria; phylum Bacillota; class Clostridia; order Lachnospirales; family Lachnospiraceae; genus CAG-791. Next base: position 7,921 of record CAVJLL010000074.1, read on the forward strand.
GTCCCTTCTCCGGCAGCGATCAATAAGGAACCGGGAATTCCGCAGGAGGAGTTCCCGGTTTCTCGTATTTTCAGACGGGGTCAGAAGGCCTTTTCATTTCAGCATCATTTCCAGAGGGGGACAATGATATGCAGGACAGCAGAATCGGCGATACGCTTTCCATTCGAATCGACAAGCGCACCACCTATCACGGAACCACGAAGGTCACGCTGCTGCGGGACATCGCACTGGACGTCGCACCGGGCAACATGGTCCTGATCCTGGGCGGGTCCGGCGCGGGCAAGACCACCTTTGTCAATGCCGTCACCGGCTATGAAAAGGCGAAGGCCAGTATCCGCCTCGGCGGCGTCGATGTCTATAAAAACTACGACCGCATCAAGTACAACATCGGCTTTGTCCCGCAGTCGGACCTTCTGCGCGGCGATGATACGGTGGCAGCTACGCTCTTAAATGCTGCCCAGATGCGCCTTTCCATGGACATTTCGGAGCCGGAGAAAAGGGAACGGGTGAAGGAGACGCTGGAGCGGTTCGGCCTCTCGGAGTTTGCAGAGTCGCACGTATCCAAGCTCTCCGGCGGCCAGAGAAAGCGCCTGTCCATCGGCGTGGAGTACATTTCCGATCCGTCTCTGTTCATTCTGGACGAGCCGGATTCGGGACTGGACGGCGTCATGGCAAGAGACCTGATGGAGCGCCTGCGGGCCATCGCCGATCAGGGGAAAATTGTCATGGTGATCACCCACCAGCCGGACCGCGCCATCGATCTGTTTGATCAGGTACTGGTTTTGGCCAAGGACAGCACCTCGGGCGCGGGGCGCCTTGCCTTTTACGGACCGGTGCCGGAGTGCCGCTCATTTTTCGGCGTGGAGACGATGGAGCAGGTGATCCGCGCAGTGAACGCTCAAACCGAGGGCGGCCTTGGCGAGGCGGATACCTTTATTGCCAGGTACCAGGCAATTTCCGAGAAGAGAACAAAGGCAGCTCCTGCGGACATTTTTACGGCAGCCGAAGCGATGACCGCACAGGCAGAGAATGCACTGCAGGCGGCACAGACGCCGGGACAGAAGAGCACAGCAGATTCGGCGGCGGGATCAGGGACAGAGCCTTCAGAGACGGCAAAGACCGGAGCGGAGACAGAACCTTCGGAAAAGGCAGAGAGCGCAGCAAAGGCAGAACTCTCAGAGAAAGAAGCCGGAGTAAAAACAGAATCCTCGGAGGAATCGAAGGATGCTCCTGCAGCGGCTGCAGCAGGCAAAGAGAAGAGTGCGGCCCCGCAGGAGAGCCTTCGGGAACGCCTTCAGAGAAGAAAAGAGCAGAAGGAAGAGGAGCGCCAGCGCAAGATCATCGAGAGCCTGGAGCAGCAGGAGGATTACGAGCACGTCAGCCGCGCGCAGCAGACCGGAATCTACCTGGGAAAGCTCTTCCGACTGTTCATGTATGAGCAGCACTGGAAGGTGCTCGTCATGTCGGCCGTCATCGCATGGCTGGTCAGCTTTGTCATCGGACTGAATATGTTCAAATCGATGGAAGGGGCGAAGATCGGCGCCCTTGCCTTTGCCTGCGTGTGCATCTGGAACGGATTCTTCAACTCCATTCAGATGGTGTGCAAGGAGCGCGATATCTTAAAGCGCGAGCACCGGGCGGGACTCCACATCACGGCCTACATGGCGGCCCAGGTCATCTACCAGGCCATTATCTGCGAGCTGCAGGTCCTGATTTTCGCCGGGATCTTCCGCATGAAGGGCCTGGTATATCCGGAGGGAGCCCTCATTTTCGGAACGACGGAGATGGATGTCATTGTTACGCTGTTCCTGATCACCTTCTCTGCGGATATGCTGGCGCTCATGGTGTCGTGCCTTGTCCGCACCACGGAGGCGGCGATGACCATCGTGCCGTTCCTGCTGATGCTGCAGATGCTTTTCTCGGACGTTGCGTTCCCGCTCCACGGCAGGGCGGCGAAGCTCGCCGACATCACAGTGGCCAAGTGGGGAATCCGCGCGATCTGCTCCCTCGCACGCTTCAACACGCTCCCGTCGAATTCCGCCTGGAACCAGATGGTCAAGCTCGGCAATCAGTCCGAGGACGGACAGCTGCTGCTGCAGTGGATCCGTGACAACAACATGGTAGACACCATCAAATACCAGGCGGCGCAGTCCATGCAGAGCCCGCTGTACAACGACCACCCGCTGAACGTGCTCCTTTGCTGGGGCGTCCTCCTGGGCTTTGCTGCATTGTACATTGCCGTCGGAACCATTGCACTGGAGTTCATCGACAGGGATAAGAGGTAGAACTGCTTTTTGCAGCCAGCCAGGGCGACGGGTCCTGGCGGAGTTGTCCAGTCCTGGGACGCTACGCTGACTTCGTCAGCTACGAGATGGCCCGTTGGGCCACTCGGCAAAAACGTGCTCCATCCTCGGACCTAGCGGTGCTAAGCTCGCATAAGACGCTCGCAAGCACCGAGGCCTCGCAAGGCCCTGGAC
>CAVJLL010000075.1:0-10344 GCA_963650385.1 Clostridium sp. CAG:508
GTTAAACTATTGAGTTTTCAAGGTTCACGCCCACTTTTGATGTGGGAAGTTTAAGTTGGTAACATTCGTGGAAGGTAATCGGAACTGCCTTCGCTTCAGACTGTGGCAGGCCAGCAGAAATTGGCAATTGAATTTCACACCCTCTGATGCTATATTGAGCATAAAGAAAGGCACCCGCTGGTAACAGGTGCCCTTCTCGGAACCCCACTCCAAAGGTGGAGCTTCCCAAGTTGGTGCTTACCTCTTATTCAGAGGCGCCCGTCCTGGACTCAACAGGGCGGGCATTTTTATTTGCTCTTGTTTCTCTTATCGAGAAAGGCAAGCAACGCAATAATCAGACTGCCAAAGGACATCAGCAAAGCCAAAATCCCAATGAAAATCGTAATGATCTCATAAGCTGTCATCCGCGCCACCTCCCTTCCAAATGTATTCCGGCAAGCCGGTTTCAGGCTCGGGAGGCTGCCACCCCTGTCGCGGGTTCCATGCGCAGATTTTACCATACGATTTGACCGGCTTCCACATGAAATCTGCATCATTTGGGGTATACTGAAGCTGTCGTCTGTACAGTGACGAGCTGTCAAATGATGATAAAGCTCTAAAGCGGAAAAATTCATCAAAGGTGCGTCAGATGACGCGTCAACGAAAACCTTTCGAAGAGGATGCAGCATGCAGATCGAAAGTACAAAATATTATCAGACCATCTCCGCGGTCCGGGAGCACTATCCTTACGCGAAGCTATCCGGTGAAGTGAAGGAGGCCTTTGAGCGGGACCTGCGCCTTCGGCTGTCGTGGAATACGAATTCCCTGGAGGGAAATACACTGACTCTGGAAGAAACCGTGGATGCGCTGGAATACGATGAGGTGCGCAGCGGTCACACGTATTCGGAATACACGGAGGCCAAGAATGCCTATCGGGCAAACGGCGAGCTGGTTTACGAGGGTTCAAATCCGGTCAGCATCGAACGGATTCGAGAGATCAACGGAATCATTCTGGGAACGAAGGGTGAATTCCGCAGCAGACAGGTCTATGTGGGAAGCATCGCGGAAATCGCATGGATGCCTCCGAAGCCGGACGAAATCCCGGACCGAATGGAGCAGTGGCTTCGCAAGGCGTTGGAGACAGAAAAAGAACCGGGATTTTCAGAGGTAAAAGAGACAATACAGAACATTGCAGAGCTGCATATGCAGTTCGAGATGATCCATCCATTCCGGGACGGAAACGGTCGTACCGGACGATTCATCATGAATCAGATGCTGCTGAATGCCGGACTGATGCCGGCCATCATTTTGAATCAGTCCAAATACCGCCAGGCCTTCCGCATCTATGAGAGAAATCAGGATACGAGCCTGATGGAATACTGCATCGCCGCAGGTGTGGCAAAAACGTATGAAATACTGGAGGATGTCTGCAGAAAGCTGGAAGAATAGTGCATCATAAAATGCTGGTGTTGAGAAAGGCAGGCAACGCAATAATCAGACTGCCGGAGGTGCCATCAACATTCTTAACTTGCTGGTATTACAATCAAAGCAATCACAATCAGTCACAATCCGTGCATTCGAAGAAACCGAAGACATTTTTGCATGCCGTGCGGAGGAGAAGATGCTGCAGAGAAAAATAACGGAATATCTGAAGAACTGGAAGAGCAGAGCGGGGAAAAAGAGCCTGGTCGTTCTGGGAGCACGGCAGGTCGGGAAAACGTATGCCGTTGAGGCATTCGGAAGGGAAGCCTACAGGGAGCTTCTGACCATTAATTTTAAGGAAATGGCTTCGGATCGTGATATTTTCCGCGGAGATCTCAGCGTCGATGCAATGATCACGGCCATGCGGTTCCGTTATCCCGAGCGGAGACTCATGCCGCAGGAGACCCTGATATTCCTCGACGAGATTCAGGAATGCCCGGAAGCCATCACCTCACTGAAATTCTGGAGTATGGACGGGCGATACGATGTCATTGCTTCCGGCTCTCTTCTGGGCATCGATTATCACCGCGCCTCCTCATATCCGGTTGGATACGTTGAGTATCTGCACCTGTCGGCACTCGACTTCGAGGAATTCCTTTGGGCCAGAGGCGTGCAGAGCGATCTGATCGATAAGCTCCGGGAAATGTTTGATGCCGGGAGCTGCGTCCCGGAGGCAGTGCATTCCTCGATGATGGGCTATTTAAGAGAGTATCTTGCCGTCGGCGGCATGCCGGAGGTTGTTGCTGCCTACGCAGATACCAGAGACTTCCGCAGCGCAGACCGGGTTCAGCGTGAGCTCCTCCGAGGCTATCAGTACGATATCGCGCACTATGCGGTTTCCGAAGAAAAGGTGAAGGCGGAAAAGTGCTATCTGTCGCTGGGCAGACAGCTCCTGGACAAGGAAAATCACAAATTCCAGTATAAAGAGGTGGAGCCGGGCGCAAGAGCACAGAAGTACTATTCCAGCATCGAATGGCTCCTCTCGGCAGATATGGCCTTCCTGGCAAGACGCGTGACGGATGTCCGGTATGATCTGGACGACTATGCCAGAGATGGTTTCTTCCGGGCATATACAACGGATCTGTCGCTCCTGGCTGCCATGAAGGACTTCGGTCTCAAACAGCACATCGTAGAGAACACGCTGCAGGCGAACACAAAGGGCGGCCTGTACGAATGCCTGATTGCAGATATTCTGCATAAAAAGGACCTGCCGCTGTATTTCTATAAAAATGATACGACCAGAAGGGAAATCGATTTTCTGACGCAGAAAGACGGAGAGATCATCCCTATCGAAGTGAAGAGCGGCCGTGCAGCCGCAGCCTCCCTCGGATGGCTTATGCAAAACAACGACATCCCCCTGGCCTATAAATTCCACGACGGGAATGTGGAGGCCTCGGAGAACGGAATTGTGTCACTGCCGCTGTATATGGCAATGTTCCTGTAGACGGAGGGCGGGAGAAATTGGCAATTGAATTTCAAACCTTACGATGCTATATTGAGCATAAAGAAAGGCACCCGCTGGTAACAGGTGCCCTTCCCGGAACCCCACTCCAAAGGTGGAGCTTCCCAGATTGATTGGTTACCTCTTACACAGAGGCGCCCGTCCTGGTGCTAACAGGGCGGGCATTTTTATTTGTGCTTGCTTCTCTTATCGAGAAAGGCAAGCAACGCAATAATCAGACTGCCAAAGGACATCAGCAAAGCCAAAATCCCAATGAAAATCGTAATGATCTCATAAGCTGTCATCCGCGCCACCTCCCTTCCAAATGTATTCCGGCAAGCCGGTTTCAGGCTCGGGAGGCTGCCACCCCTGTCGCGGGTTCCATATGCGGATTCTACCATATCATCTGACAGGCTTCTATACGAATTCTCGAAAAAATCTGAGCTGTCAGAATATCACAGCTCCACCCCGTCACTGACATAGACCTCAAAATACTCCACCGTCCCGACATGCGTATAATGCGCCGCCACCTCCTCCGGGAGGAAATCCGCCGGCGCCACATTCGTGTAGCAGATCAGCGCACTCGGCTCGTCCGGCGCATAGAAGCTGCTCTGACCGGCCGCCTCGTAGCAGTTTGCGCCGGTGTACAGTCTCTGCTCCTCTGAGAGGTAACATCCCCAGATGTGACCATCGTCAACGCCCCTGCACTTATTAAAGTACTCCGTGTCATTCAGCCATATCACCGATTTCACAGGCAGCGTATCAATGTACTGACAGATCTCCTTCAGATACGCATTCTGCTCGTCCAGATACGTCAGCACATTCCGGTCGCACCCATACTCCAGGACCGCCAGCGCCAGGAACAGCACCATCCCCGCAGCCGCCTCCTGCCGGTCCGACCACCCAAGACTCCGGTCACTCAAGTCCTTTCCGAGCAGGATCAGGAGCGGCAGCGACCCTAGCAAGAGGTACCGGTACTGGATCAGCGTATCCTCGCTGATCCTAGTCTGACTGACGAAGATGATGAACACATTCCATAGGAAAATAACGGCCAGCACCGTCTGCATCGGCTGCTGCGAACTGCGCCGCCTTCCTATCGTCCGCACGCAGGCGCCGAGCAGGGCGAAAACAAGAACCACCTTCACCAGATAACTCACCCCGGAGAGCGACACAATCCGGACCGCCCGATCCGGCAGTGCACCGAACAGCAGGAAGAACCCCTTGATGTAGGACAGCGTATTATCGATGAACAGGTCGCTCAAATTCAGCAGCGTGTTGGTCCTGGAATTCTCCGTATACAGCCGGTTGTAGAAGACGTTTCCGAGGCCAAAGGCCGCAATGCTCATGCCCCCCCCAGACCACCTTCGCTTTGTCTTTGAGTAAAAATACGGAATCCTCCTGCCACATCCTGACAGCGCCAAATAGCAGGATCGGAGCAATGCCGGACAGCATCACATAGACGCCCGTGGACATCGTGGTAATAAAGAGCAGCACGGAATACAGCGCCAGCACCGCACCGCGGCGGATCGGATGCTCCCCTTTCATCAGGAGAAACCACACGCCCAGGAGCGGCACCATGGTCTTGATGCTGTAGCATGCCAGTCCCAGGAACATCATGTTCAGGTAGTCCAGCATGCCAATGGCATACGGTGTGAACACCAGAATGAGCGTAATGATCCGGTACACCCGCTTTGTTCCCAGCTCGGCCATGATGCCCCGGACGATCGCGGCATACGCTGCGATGATGCAGATGTTGGAGAGCCCCACCGATAGGGAGAAATTCCGCGTCAGCAGGTAAAACGGCACCGCCAGCAGAAACGACGTGTCCACTTCCAGCGTGGTCGTATTGGTGTAGCCCGGCAGATCGATGGTGTGATTCCGGATCATCTCGCGGAAGTGGTACAGCCCCATCCCCATATCACTGTCCACGTAATTGATGATGTCGGTCAGATTGCACCGGATCAGGAACAGGATTTGCGCGGCCAGCAAGGCTGCAAAAAGTGTTGTGAGCAGCAGGTGGATGGTCTTATATCGGTTCGGACCATCGAGACCTCCTGAAGAGGACTCGAGATGGGGGCCGGACGGATTCGTTTTCTCATTCATAGGCTTCGTGCGCGTCACATTTATACGCTTCATACGATGACAGTTCTCCTCTCGCAGCGATATCTACGTCGGATACGATTCTACCACATTACTTTGACCGTCTGATGGTTGTGTAAAAAAACGGTCTGCCACCCAACAGCGTCGGCACAAACAATAGTGAGAATCTTCTAAAACAAGAATAAAAAATTTATACATAAGTCATAAATATAGAAGAGATTTCAGAATAGTGCCGTGATGCTGCTAACTTTCTGCTAAGATACCCATATATCAAAAGTATCTGTCAATAGCAACAGCAGCGTTTCTCTGGCCATTCGCAAATCTGCGCGGCCTGGGACCGCTGCAGCACGCAGAAAAGGGGGAAGGCAGAAACGTATGAAGATTCTGATTCTGGGAGGCGGCTTTCAGCAGCTGCCGGCAATTCGCAAGGCGCATGAAATGGGGCTCGAGACCATTGTGGCGGATTATCTGGAGCGCCCGCCGGGGAAGGCGGAGGCGGACCGGTTTTACCGGATCAGCACGAGGGACAAAGAGCAGATCCTCGAGCTCGCCCGGCAGGAGAATGTGGACGGCATCCTGGCCTTCGCCTCCGATCCGGCAGCAGAAACGGCAGCCTATGTGGCAGAGCAGCTGGGACTCCCGGGAGGCTATACCAGGGCAGCAGAGATTCTCGGGCACAAGCGAAGCTTTCGACGGTTTCTTTCCGAACACGGAATTCCGGTGCCGGGACATGTCGGCTTGACGAAGAAGACGAACAAAGAGGCCAGCTTAGAATGTATGCAGAGTACATTGAGCATCTCGCATGGGATGCTGCGCTATCCGATTCTTATCAAACCGGCGGATTCCAGCGGCAGCAAGGGTGTCACGGTTCTGCAGAAACCGGACAGGACGAAGCTCCTGGCGGCCTATCAGAAGGCAGTCTCCTATGCGCATCGCGGAGACGTTCTGATGGAGGAGTACATTTCCTACGGCTATCCGCATCTGATTGGAGGCGACGTCGTTCTGCGAAATGGCGAGATTGTCTGTCTGGGACTCATGGACTGCATTCGGGAAACGGAGCATTCGCTCGTACCCTGCGGGAAGATCTGGCCCTGCGGCGCAGACGATGCCATCCGCAGCAGAATCGCAGAAATCGTTACGCTAACCGCTCACGAGCTGCGCATCTCGGACGCCGAACTGAATGTGGAATTCATCGCCGGGGAGGACGGCACGGTCTATCCCATCGAAATCGCACTTCGCTGCGGCGGCAACGGCATCCCGCAGCTTCTCTCGGATGCGACCGGAGTGGACTGGATTCGGGAGGAGGTGCAAAGGACACTGCGTGCAGGGCAGCAGGACACGATTGCAACGGAAGAGAAAACAGCTATCTTCGCAGCGTACAACCTCCATGCAGATTCTGACGGGCTGTATGCTGGATATGAGCTTGCAGAAGAGCTGGCCTGTCATCTGTACCGGGAGGAGCTGTTCTGCCAAAAAGGCGATGCGGTAAAGCCCTACGCTGACGCCGCAGGGATCATCGGCATCCTCTATTTCCACTTTGGCAGCAGGGAAGAAGCGGAACATTACCTGTACAATATGCCGCGGTATCTCCGCATTCACGTGATTACAATCGAAAGGATTTCGAAGGCGGCAACGCCAATTATTGGGGCAGCCAGTGATTCGAAAACATCATCGACTGCATCTGCAATATTTGCAGTATCGATGACATTGCATGGAAAAGTTCGGAAAATGAAATCCAGTCCTGCCGGTGACGTCCATAACATCCACAACGAGATTCTGCGCCTGGGTGAGCACATGACACCACCATTCTCACAGCGGAACCAGAACGGTTGGAACTCTGCAGAATATGCCCATAAGCTGACAGAGAACGCCGAAATCTTCACTGCAAGAAATGCCGACAGGGAGACAATCGGTTTAATCGCAGCCTACATGAATCAACCGGAACACGCATTTATCTCTATGCTGGTTGTTTCGCCGGAATACCGCCGCTGTCGGATCGCACAGGCTTTATGTCAGAACGTCCACGAACTGGCTCGTCGGAGAGGCATCCGCTGTATCCGTGGAGAAATCCGCAGGGAGAACGCAGCGTGCCGGGCGATGGCTGTGAAGCAGCTCGGCTATACAGAACAGGACATTGACGGATCGGAATACATACAAGTGGAGAAGATACTGGACTGCGGCATGCAATCCGGAGGTCCGAAGAAGACAGACGGCGGACAGCATACAGTCCATTCTCTTTGGAATTCGACGGATTCTGAGCGGGGGGTGGCACGTATGAACAATGCAGCGGAATACAGCCATCAAATATTGGTGACACGGCCCTCCATCGCGCCATTTGAGGAGTACATCGAGGAAATTCGTGACATCTGGGACACCCTCTGGATGACCAATATGGGAGTCAAGCACCAGACACTGCAGCGGGAGCTGATGTCGCATCTTGGAGCAGACCGTCTGGAGCTGTTCACCAATGGCCACATGGCACTGGAACTCTCCCTTCAGGCACTGCAATTCCCAAAGGGAAGCGAGGTGATAACCACGCCGTTTACCTTTGCATCCACTACCCACGCCATCGTGCGGAACGGTCTGGAGCCGGTGCTCTGCGACATCAATCCGGATGACTTTACAATGGATGTCGCGCAGATTGAGCAGCACATTACGGACAAAACCGTTGCGATCATGCCGGTGCATGTCTATGGGAATATCTGCAACGCAGAAGAGATCCAACGAATCGCAGACCAATACGGCCTGAAGGTCATCTACGATGCGGCGCACGCCTTCGGTGAAACCTATAAAGGAAAGGGCGTGGGAACGTTAGGCGACGTTTCCTGCTTCTCCTTTCACGCAACGAAGGTTTTCAATACCATTGAGGGCGGTGCTGCCTGCTTCCGTGATCCGGAACTCGGCGAATGTCTGCGTAAGCTGAAAAATTTCGGAATACACGGTCCGGAAAGCGTAGAGGCAGCAGGCACCAATGCCAAGATGAACGAATTCTGTGCAGCTATGGGCCTGTGCAATCTGCGGCACGTGGACGAGGAAATTGAGAAACGAAGACACGTGACAGAGCGATATCGTTTGCATCTGGAGGGTATACCCGGCCTGCAGCTGAACCCCGTGCAAGAGCATGTAAAGCCAAACCATGCGTTCTTCCCGATCGTTGTGGACGAAACGGTATTCGGCGCCTCCAGAGATGCAATCTTCGATGCACTGAAACAGAAAGGAATCCATGTCAAAAAGTACTTTTACCCCATTACCAGTGCATTTGACTGCTACCGCGGCAAATACGATCCGGCAGTCACCCTCGCCGCACTTCGCATCAGCAGGAGGGGCCTGACACTCCCGATGTATGCAGACCTTGCACCGGAGGATGTGGACAGGATCTGTGAGACGGTGCTGAATACACCAAAACAGTGAGCAGCTGTTGTATAATGGGTTCCGTCCAAAGACTTTCAAACAGAGGAATTCGTCAAACAGGATATTTTTGATTAGTTGCGCCTGGCGTCCGTAACTTGTGGTGCTGGGGAGGGATGCCAAGGAGAAGAACAGATGGAGAACACACAAAAACAGCGAACAGAATTCATTGGAAAAGCAGCTTTGGCCGGGATTTCGTTTTGTGTGCTGTTCCTTCTGTTCTGGCATCTCGGAGCGCCGAGTGTCAATGCGACCGATGAGGCGTACCACGGCGTGAATGCCTATGAAATGCTCAAGGCCGGCAACGGACTCGTCAATACCTATCGGTATGAAACGGATTATTTTAACTCTAAGCCGCCGCTGAACCTTTGGCTGATCATGCTGGCCTATCGAGTCTTCGGCATTTCTTCGTTCTCTCTCCGCATCCCGGCGGCCTGTGGGGGGGCATCATCTACTTGCTCCTGACTGGGTTCCTGTGGAAAAAGAGAGGGATTGTCACTGCGAATCTGTTCGGGCTGGCGTTTCTTACCAATGTCCTTCCGTTTACGTTCCATATGTTCCGGTCAGGAGATATGGATTCCGTGTATTGTCTGTTCTTTACGATCGCGGTTCTTGCCCTTTATGCGTGTAAAGAGCATCCCAATGCGCTGCTGGTATACGGCGCGGCGGTCGGTCTGGCGTTTTTGACGAAGGGTGTCCATGCCGGCGTGCTTCTGGTGATCGGAGCAGTGTGTATTCCGGTCATTCGCCGGGCTCTTTCATTCCGGAGAACACTCGCTGCAGCTGTGCTCCTGGTGCTGCCGATCGCTGCCTGGGCAGTGCCGCGATATCTCTATGACGGAACGGCTTTCTTCTCCCACGGTGTTGCGGGAGAGATGTCGGATAAGATCGTCGTGGATCATGTCGGAGACATCACCTTCCCGCTGCGGGAAATGCTGCTCCAGAAAAACTGGCAGCTCCTGGTCGTCTGTCTGGCAGCAGAGCTCGTGCTTGCGGCCGTGTCGTTGAAAAGAGGACGGCAGCAAACGAAACCTGAGAACAACCGGAAGAGCAGAATCCGGCAAATCTGTCGGGATTACTACATCCTTCTTGCGGCACTGCTGGTACCGATAGCACTCTATATGGTGGTACAGACGCGCATGGAATGGTATTATTATCCCTGCTACATCTTTGGAAACGTTGCAGCGGCACTTCTGGCAGCGGACATTCTGCGCCGATTGAAGAGCAAATGGATGCGGACGGCCTGGCTTATCGGCTATGCGGCAACGTGCTTCATTGTGTTCTTCCACATTGCACGGATCATTTATGTCAGTGACATCAGCGGAGATCCGCTGATCATTCTGCAGGATTGCATCCAGTCCGAGAAAGAAGACTGGGGAGCGACCTATTGTGGGAAAACGGCCTATATTCAAAACGAATATAACTCCTATCGAGGGCAGGATCAGTGGCAGTGCGATGCGGTTTTCTATGCGGAAACCATTATGGACTGGCAATGCCGGGACGGCGGCGTAGAAGGCTTCTTAAGCGATGAGAGTGCGGATCCGCATGTGCTGATTCTGAGCGAATCCCTCTGGGATCAGTACAGCGGCATGCTCACCGGGCATGTTATTCTGCAGGATAATGGATATCTTATCCTGAGCTCGGAGATGTATTAAGAAACGTAACTGATTAGGACCCCAATATTTCCAGAGGATCCACCTCCGTTTGTATTGTGCAAAACAGAGATTTTAAAATTTCTGTTTTATGGCCATTTTTACCTTTGATCGAAGGTATCCACATTGATTGCGGATACCTGTTTCCACATCCACGAGTCACTCAAGTGTTGGCTCATTTTTTGTGGATAAGTACCTTGAAAACCATTGATTTTACTTGATTTCCCGAGGCTTCGGGCATGATTGTGGGTTGAGCCCCTTGCCTCTGATGACAATTACATA
>CAVJLL010000076.1:0-10150 GCA_963650385.1 Clostridium sp. CAG:508
ATTACGTATTCCGCCGTCAGCCGCGGGCTGCTCCATCTCATGCTCGGCATCACAAAGGAATATGAGCAGTTTCATGCGCCGTCCTACGTGCGCATCCTCGGCTGCCGCAAGGGTGCGCGGCCTCTGCTGGGGCAGATGGCGGCAGGCGGCCTTAATGTGCTCGTGCAGCTGCCGAAGGAGCCTTCCGCGCAGCTCCTCATCGATATCCGTGCCTCTGAGCTCTACGATTTCATCGCCCGAAAAAAACTGTCTGCATTCTCCGTGACAAAGCCAGAATTACCGGAATCGGCGCAAAAAAAGATCCTCTCCGCAGGCCTCCCTGCAGAAAGGATCTCAGAATATACGAAGCCACTTATTGTAGCTGAATGAAACCGCCCAACAGCTGTTTTTGGCCGTCGGGCCTTTGTGCGAAATGTGCTTCAAAGGCCTTTGCTTCAGGCCTTATCCGTTTCCGGCGCTTCTTCTTTTGCATCGGCTGCCGGAGCCGGCGTTCCATTCTCCGCGGCCGGATCCTGTGCCGCTTCCGGCTGGTGCTGAGCATCGTCTTCCTTATTCTCAGCTGCCTCTGCCTGCTTCTGTGCCGCTCTCTTTGCCGCCTCCCGGGCGATCTGCTCCTTCACTTCCTTCGGGAGCTCCGGAGTCACTTTCAGTCCCGCCTCGCGGAGCATCAGGTTTCTCGCCTTCTCACCGGAAATCACAATTCCCTGCCCGTTCGGGTTAATGATGATGCCCTCAATGCCGCCGGTCACAAAGCGCAGAAGGTTGCGGTACTCAAAGCCCACCGGCTTCATATCGGTCTTGCCGAACTTCTTGGTGTACTCAAACAGGTCCGTAAAGAGCGGGAGGTACATCTTCTCCGCAACCTTTACTGCCGGGAACTGCACCTGCTTGGTCGGCTTCTGGCCGTCCGGGCCGACCTCCGGAGCCGCTGCCGGATCCACATCGACCACTCTGGAGGGCACGATATACCGTCCCTTCGGGATCAGGAGCATCATGCGGTCCGTTTTTTTCTGAAGGATTTCCACGCGCTTTTCATACTTGACCGGCCAGCGGTTCTCGGAGACATAATCCGTCATCGCAAAGGCCAGTGCCGGGTTGGAGGGCGGTGTCTTCTTCGGGTCGCTGTTCCAGTCCATCGGTGCCGAGATCTCGCTCCGCTTAACCACACCCTTGTACCAGCCATTGTCCACGACCACGTTCTCTACGCCGATGTAATACAGATAGTCAAAAAAAGCGATCGGCCGCGCACCGTTTTCCTTCAGCGGTGCCGCTTCCCCATCCCGTTCCATGACGAGAACATCGCGGAACTGTGCCTTGTAGAGCTCTGCGCCCTTCTCCGCGCGTTCCTTTTCCAGGTAAATCGGTACAAAGCCGCCGTCAATCAGCGGGTAGCCGGTTCTCTTGTCATACAGCACGTAGAATTTCTCTGCCTTGTGAATGCGGGACAGGAATTCATTGTAAACCACGCGGTGGTTTTTCTCATAGTTCGTCAGTGCCGCCTTGCGGTTGAACACGGTCATCGTCAGCTGCAGGAACAGCAGCTCCTGTACCGTAAAGCCGGTGATCTGATCTGCGGACAGATCGGGCTCAAATACCAGCTGTCCGATCTCGTCCTTGCGCTGCGATGTGATGGAATCCTCCACCTCCAGCTTCGTATCCTTGATATTCAGTATATTGAGGCGCGGAATCTGCGGCCAGGTCTCGCCTTCATGTGCCTTTTTCTGCTGTTCCACCTGGCGCTGGTGCTCCTGCTGGCGCTGCTCCTCCAGAAGCCGTTCCTGCTCTGCTGCGCGGTTCTTCCCGCCGAACAAATCCTTCAAGCCCATATTGCTCTATCCTTTCTCACGTTTCCTGCCGTGCGCAGGTACAGCAAATTCCATGCCGATGCCGGATTGCTGCGAGTGTCGTCTCTCACGATCGTAACTATTCAAAGCCCATTCGCAAAATCGCTGCTGCGCAGCTTTTCTTTTGCTCATGTGGCGTACTCGCCAAACAAGTATACCGTAGCCCCCATCTTCCCGCAAGGCACGAGCGGACGATAAAGGCATGGACAACAGCGTTCCTTCGTGATAGTATTGCACTTGTGTTAAACAGAGCCTGCAGTTATGCATGCTGCGGGGATGTAGCTCAGCTGGGAGAGCGCCAGGTTCGCAATCTGGAGGTCGCGGGTTCGATCCCCGTCATCTCCATAAAGCCGGAAAGCCTTTATTGTCGGGGTTTTCCGGCTTTTGTTTTACCATGCTGTGCCGGGCAAATTCGTAAATGGGCTCTGCATCGTTACGTTTTCACTATCATAGAAAGGAGAAAGTTTGAAGGAAATCTCTGAGAACATTTCTTTCAAGCGCGAGGCAAACATGATTCATAAGAATTATTTCCGATCCATCAGCGTCGCAGCAGCGGGAGCGCTGCTCCTTGCAACAACGGCATGCCAGACCGCCGGTCCGTCAACCGATGCGTCCGTGCAGAGCGCCTCAGGCGCCGCCATTGAGGAGGCTGCACCTGCCGCGAGCACAGAGGCGTCGGAACAGGACAGCAGCACAGAGGCATCTTCCGCGGAGACAACAGAAGACTCTTCTACAGAGGAAGCGATAACACTTACCGGCACGGTTACCCGCGACGAGAAATACGATTCCGCGATCTTAAGTCTGACGCCGGACGATTTCGAAAAGGCCGGCATCACCTTTGGCGACAGCTGTGATATCACATTCGAGAGCGGCTATTCGCTGACGGACGTCCCCTATTATAACGGCTATTATGTGCAGACAGGGGATGCCGTTATCAACGGAGATGTCGAGAAGCAGCGCATCAAGATTGCCAGGAACAGCCAGAACTTCTGGACGCCGGCAGGGCTCGAGGAGAACGAGGCTGTAACGATCACGCTCAATACCGCAGGGAAATACCTGGCGACCTACGAGGCGCTCGGCAAGAAATACTCGGTTGACCGCAGCGATTACGCCAGCGATGAAATCTATGCAAACTTCCGGGAGCTGTCCGGCGGAAATCTGAAGAAGGGTCTCCTGTACCGCGGCTCCTCTCCGACCAATAACAAATACAATCGCGCAGAGTATGCAGCCAAGCTGGTGGAGGACGCAGGAATCGCATGCATCCTGGATCTGTCCGATTCCGAGGACGATCTGAAGGAGCTCGTTTCTGCAGACGATTATTCCTCCGACTATGTCCGGAAGCTGTATGAAGACGGAGACATCATCGCCCTCGGTCTCACCATGGACTATGAGAGCGAGGAATACCGTTCTGCTCTTGCAGAGGGTCTGCGTCAGCTTGAAAACTACGACGGTCCCTTTTATATTCACTGCCAGGAGGGCATCAACCGAACCGGCTTTGTATGCATTCTGCTGGAGTCGCTGGCCGGTGCTGACTATGATGCGCTGGAGCAGGATTACATGGAATCCTGCTCGAATTATTACAATGTGACGGCAGCGGATACGCCGGAGCAGTACCAGGCTGTGAAAGCTCTGTATCTGGATCCGATCCTGGAGTACCTCACGGGA
Organism: Clostridium sp. CAG:508; assembly: GCA_963650385.1. Taxonomy (GTDB): domain Bacteria; phylum Bacillota; class Clostridia; order Lachnospirales; family Lachnospiraceae; genus CAG-791. The sequence goes on from CAVJLL010000076.1 coordinate 3,510, forward strand.
GAAGAGGAGGTATCTGCGGATGCAGACTTTGAGAAGGCAGCCGAAGACTATCTCGCAGCCGGCGGCATGACGGCCGATGAAATTCAGCAGCTGAAGACACGGATTTCAAATTCATGACTAGTTACCATAAATTAATCGTAATTATTTAGCGCCCATCTCGAATTTGCTTCGCAAATCCTCGATGCGGCTGGCCAGAGGTCCTTCGGACCTTGGCCGCCTGCCAATTTCAATCGTGAATATGCCTGCAAGCAGTCAATTCACGTTGAAATGTGGCAGGTGCTAAACAGATACAATTAATCGAAAAACAGGCCGGGAAATGATTTCTCATTTCCCGGCCTGTTCTTGTGTACCATGTTCTGGCTCGTTCGAAACTGTATTACTTGGCGTAATCCGTTACTCTTGACTCGCGGATCACATTGACCTTGATCTGTCCAGGATATTCCAGCTCGTCTTCAATCTTCTTGGAAATATCATGGGCCAGCAATACCATGTCGGTATCGTTGATCTTCTCAGGAACTACCATAACACGAACTTCTCTGCCTGCCTGGATGGCATAAGAATTACTAACCCCTTTAAAACTGTTGGTGATCTCCTCCAGCTGCTTAAGGCGGGAGGTATAGGTTTCCAGAGTCTCTCTTCTGGCACCCGGTCTTGCTGCGGAGATGGTATCCGCCGCCTGCACAATGCACGCAATCAGACTGGTCGGCTCTACGTCGCCGTGGTGAGATTCCACCGTATTGACGACAATGGCCGATTCCTTATATTTGCGGCAAAGCTCAGCTCCCAGCTGTACGTGGGATCCTTCCATCTCATGATCGACTGCCTTGCCGATGTCATGCAGAAGGCCTGCGCGCTTCGCCATACGCACATCCAGTCCCAGCTCGCCGGCAAGCACGCCGGACAGCTGCGCAACCTCAATGCTGTGCTTGAGAACATTCTGGCCGTAGCTCGTACGATAACGAAGCTTGCCCAGAAGGCGAATCAGCTCGTGATGAAGGCCATGCACGCCAACCTCCAGGGTTGCGGCTTCACCCTCCTCCTTGATCACCGACTCCACTTCCTTCTTGGCCTTTTCAACCATCTCTTCGATTCTGGCCGGATGAATCCGTCCGTCCACAATGAGCTTCTCCAGAGCAATTCTGGCGACCTCACGCCGGATCGGATCAAAGCCGGAGATAACCACTGCCTCCGGTGTGTCATCAATGATAAGATCCACGCCGGTCATCGTCTCGAGTGTACGGATGTTCCGTCCCTCGCGGCCGATGATCCTGCCCTTCATCTCATCGCTCGGAAGCTGCACAACCGAAATCGTTGCCTCTGCCACATGATCTGCCGCACACCGCTGGATGGCGCTGATCACGTATTCACGGGCCTTCTTGTCTGCCTCTTCCTTCGCCTCTGTCTCGATCTCCTTGATCATGACAGCCGAATCGTGTCTTACATCATCTTCTACAGTTTTTAAAAGGTATTCTTTTGCCTGTTCCGAAGTAAGTCCTGAAATTCGTTCGAGTTCCTGTGTACGCTGTTCACCAAGCTTGGCAACTTCGTCCTGCCGTTTACGCAGCGACTCTTCTCTGGATGCGAGTGACTGTTCTCTTCGTTCCAACGCGTCACTCTTCCTGTCGATCGCCTCTTCCTTCTGCTGCACTCTGTGCTCGTTGCGCTGAACCTCATTCCGTCTGTCCTTGATTTCCTTATCAAGGTCGGCCTTGGTTTTCATGTTCTCTTCCTTGGCCTCCAGAAGAGCCTCACGCTTCTTGCTCTCAGCAGTCGAAAGTGCTTCATCGATGATCGCCCTTGCCTTCTCCTCTGCGCTGCCAATCTTCTGATCATCCTGCGCCTTTATGCGCTTTCTGGTCTGACTGGCTGTCAGCGGGATTGCAATGACGAGCGAGACAGCAACCGCTGCAATTGTGATAATTGCAGACAGCATAATACAGGAGCACCTCCTTATTCAGTTTGTGCCGCAGCCTGTTCAAAAGCGATGGATTCCTGCCGAAGACAGACAGGTTTTCCAGGCAAATCGCCCAAAAATCAAACTGCAACATATCAATAGTACATTTTTTGGCTGTCACTGTCAAGAATGCATAATATCCTCCAGTACAGCAAAGGAGTATCCCTTTCTGGCCAGTCTGGCCATCATTTTCTGTCTCGCCATCCGGTCCTGCTCGGCAGGATCAAAGTTCTTTTTGCGGAGGTACTCGCGGATCTGCTGCGCCTCGCTCTCTTCTGCAGGGCACCCGCTTTCCTCCTCCCACGCAGCAAGGGTCTCGGAAATCAGGTCCCGCGCCACGCCCTTGCTCTCCAGGTCCTGCTCCACTCTCCTTCTGCTCTTTCTCATGTGATTGGACCGGAGATACGCCTCCGCAAAGGCTCTGTCATCCACATAATGGGCCTGCTTCATCGCCTCCACGGCTCTTCCGGCCGTTTCCCGGGGAAAACCGCTGCGGATAAGCTTATCCGTAAGGCCTTTTTCCGTATAGCTCATGCCCTCCAGCAATTCGCCGCACTTACGGATTGCCTTCTGATACAGGGCCTTATCCAGAGCTGCTCTGGTTTCCTCCGGCAGCTCCATGCCTTCCCGTATTCCGAACTGCACAATCTCCCGATTGGAAAGGACCAGAGTCTGCTCCTCATTCAGGCAAACTCTGGTCCTCGTCTTCCCGATCGGGGTCAGCTCCGTCACAAGATCTGTCCCCATCGCGCGTTATACCTCTTCTGTCTCCGGTGTGCTCTCCGCCGCGGCCGGCTTCCTTGCTCCCTCCGGATCCAGTCCGTAGTGCTCCCGAACCTTCTGGTCGATCTCATACAGCAGCTGCGGATGGTCCTCGAGGTACTTTTTAGCGTTTTCGCGGCCCTGCCCGATCTTCTCATTGCCGTAGTTGTACCAGGCACCGCTCTTGATGACGATATCGCTTCCGGCCGCAAGGTCCAGAACATCGCCGGAATAGGAAATTCCCTTTCCGAACATGATATCGAACTCCGCCTCCTTGAACGGCGGTGCGATCTTGTTCTTCACGACCTTGACGCGCGTACGGTTTCCCGTCACCTCGCCGCTCTGCTTGATGGACTCGATGCGGCGGACATCCAGACGGATGGAGGAATAGAACTTCAGCGCACGGCCGCCGGTCGTCGTCTCCGGGCTTCCGAACATGACGCCCACCTTCTCGCGCAGCTGGTTGATGAACACCACCGTGCAGTTGGTCTTGGATATCACTGCCGTGAGCTTGCGAAGCGCCTGGCTCATCAGTCTGGCCTGAAGGCCCACATGGGAATCTCCCATGTCGCCGTCAATCTCTGCCTTCGGGACAAGTGCGGCAACCGAGTCCACGACCACGATGTCGATGGCTCCGGACCGTACCATGGTCTCTGCGATCTCCAGCCCCTGCTCGCCCGAATCCGGCTGTGAAATGTAAAGGTTATCGATATCGACGCCGATATTCCGTGCATAGACAGGGTCCAGCGCATGCTCGGCATCAATAAAGCCTGCAATGCCGCCCCGGCGCTGAATCTCCGAGATCATATGCAGCGTCAGTGTAGTCTTACCGGAGGATTCCGGGCCGTAAACCTCAATCACTCTTCCCTTGGGAATACCGCCGAGTCCAAGAGCAATGTCCAGTGCCAGTGAACCCGTGGGAGTTGTCTCTACATTCATTGTCGTGGAAGGGTCGCCCAGCTTCATGACTGCGCCCTTGCCGTATTGCTTCTCAATCTGCGAAATTGCAGCATCCAGTGCCTTTAAACGATCGTCACGATCCATAGCCATAACCAAACTCCTTTTCACCGTTCGAGGCGGTTCGAACGTTTGTTCTGTTTTGCAGTATAACAGTTCTCCCCTGCGCATGCAAGGGTCTGCTGCTGCGTTTTATTCTTAAGGGTTTATTTGTTACTGTACAGACGCCAGCCAACGACTTGTCCTGTCGTTTGGCTGGCGAGTGAACTGTGAAACTCAGAAAGATTCATGACGAAAATTCAGATATGATCTGCGTCCGGCGCCTGCTCAAAGCTGCCGGCCACACCGATTATACCACAAAATTCATGAGTCCCATCTTCGAAAGCTGGAGTTCCGAGACAATCATTCCCATCAGCTCCTTCTGCTGCGGAGTAATGGCCGCAAGCTCCTCCGGCGTCAGTACCCGTTCCTCGTAGGAGACCTCCTCCCGGCCGCCCAGATGCTTCTTGCGGATGGGTACGTAGACACGGATTCTGGCCCGCAGCTGCTGGTAGGCCCGGCAGCTCTCCGAATCCGGCTGCATGTAATACAGATGGCTTTCCAGCGTCGTGTCCTCCGCTACCTCCTGCAGGATGATCTTCTTGATGATGCAGCGATATTTGTAGCTGATATCGATGTTCTCCAGAAGCTCCCGGTAGGTGTACCTGGAGCCCAGCTGTAAAAGCGAAAGGCTGTCCAGAATGTATTTGTAATCGTTATCGTTCATTCCCATGCTCCAACTGCCCGGATGTTCCGGTTTATGCTCCCGTGCAGGCGCCGGCCAGGCGACGGGTCCCGGCGGCGTTGTTCGTCCGCCCCGTCGTCCGTCTGTGCTCTTGCGTCACTCCTCCTGCGCAATGGCCTCGATCTTGTTCCCGGACACGCGGATGGCTTCCCGGATTTCCTCTTCCGTCACATCACCCTCGGCGGCCAGCTCCTCCACGGTCACCTTCCTGCGCAGGAGCTCTGAGAGCTCGTTGGCCTTGTCCAGCACCTTGTTGGCCCTGTCTGCTGCCTGCTGATCCGCTGAGAGCTCATCCAGATTCTCAGCCACCAGGTCCTCCATGGCGTGCATGATGCGCTCCGCCAGTGCCCCCTCTACCTCCTCCGGTCCCTCCAGAGGAGCCAGAAGCTTCGTCGCACGGACCAGTGCCTCGTTTCCTGCACCGATGAGATCCTCCATATAGACGCCCTGCCCGGCATAGAGCCGTGCAATGTCGATCACCTTCGGCAGCATCCACTCTGCCAGCTGGCGCTGTGCCTGTGCTTCTCCCGCCATGGCCCGGATCTCTGCCGCCTCCAGCTCGCCCTCCTGGGGCTGTTCCATCTCCTCCACCATCCGTCGGTAATCCTCCAGATAGTTGTGTTCCTCCTCGGAAAGCCGTTCCTCGGTCTCCAGCGGAACATCGATGCCGATGTTGTTGGCTGCCAGGTATTCCTCCACGAGCTTTCGCTGCTCATCATCCAGCGAGAGCTCCGAAAGTGCCTGGTCCAGCTGACTTTTATCGATAACGCCACGGTTCTTCCTCGCCGCGCGAACCAGACTGCGGAGGATGTCCTGCAGCCTCTTTTCACGATCCTGTGTATCCATACCTATAAACTCCCTTGTCAAAATCACAGCAGCCATTCAGCGCCCATTCGCAAAATCGCTGCTGCAAAGCTTCTCTTTTACTCATGCGGCGTTCTCGAATTTGCTTCGCAATTCTCAATGCCATTTACCGCTCATCCGATGTGCCGGGCTCGATCGTCACGCTCTCCTCTGCCGCAATCGGTCCACCCCCGTTCACTGCATGCTGATGCCGGAACAGGTGCTCCTGGCAGAACTCGTAGCTTCCCTGGCACCTCGAGCAGTAGCGGAATTCCATGGACGGGTCATCCAGCTCCGTCCGGCCGCAGATCGCGCAGCGGTGCCTTGGCGCCTCTGCCTGCCGCGGGCGCATTTTGGAAGCGTTCTCCGCACTCTGTCCAGCACTCGAATTCCCCGTCTGCCCCGGTCTGCTGCTGAAGCGTCCGCCGCCGTCCGCAGCGGTGCTCTGGCTCTTCCCGCGCTTTACGGCCTTCTGGAATGCCTTGCGCCGCTTAATCTCCTGCGGTGAGAACCGCCGGATCCTGCTCTGTCGGATCCAGAAAATAAGGAAATTCGCCAGCGAGGCCGCCATGGATATGCAGATGTACCATCTGCCTGCCGCCGCCATCTGCAGAAAATCAATGCCGAGAATCACGCCGTAGATGATGCCCATCCACTTAACCTTCACCGGAATGATAAACCACAGGAGCACCACCGCATTCGGGAAGGTCGCCGCATAGGCCAGAAAGATCGACATGTTGACGTAATAAGTACTGAAATACCTCGCCAGTGCGGTAAAGCCGATCTGCAGCGTCTGCGCATCCGGCGTAACGCCTGCTGCCGCAAACATGATGTAGTAGACCGCCATCGCCGCAAAGGCCCCGACAATCGTAATCAGAACGCCCAGCCAGATGTAAACATTGTATTCATAGGTTCCCCAGGCCCGCTCCAGCGAGGTCCCGATGGAATAATAGAACATCATCGCCACCAGGATAAAGAAAATATTGCTCGTATCCGGCGGCACCAGGACCCACGTCAGAAGCCGCCAGATCTGCCCGTGGCAGATCGCATACGGATTCAGTGTCAGATAATCCAGGAAGCCGGCATTGACATACTGCAGAATATAACCGAAGCCGTAGCACAGAATGATCACCAGCGACAGATTCGGAATCGCGTACTTTTCCATTACTTCCCGGAAGTTCTTTTTCTTTTTGTTCATGTTCGTTGTCAGACTTGTCCTCTCCTGATATAGATTTCGCTGTCCTCAAGCATACTTCACACTCTGCCGCCTTCGCAAGCCGCTGCGCCCCGCTTCACACTTTTTTAAGTATTCAGCCCCATTTCGAATTTGCTCCGCAAATC
>CAVJLL010000077.1:0-9953 GCA_963650385.1 Clostridium sp. CAG:508
GAGCAAAAGGAAAGCTGCGCAGCAGCGATTTTGCGAATGGGCTCTGAATAGTTACCATGAATTTACCGGCAAGCGGCGATAGAAAACGAGGAATGCTATGAATACAACAAAGACATTGACCTGTATTGGATGTCCTCTCGGCTGCCAGATTACGGTCGAGTTGGAGGACGGCAGCGTGAAGAGCGTAACCGGCAATACCTGCCCGCGCGGCGACGCCTACGCGAGAAAAGAGGTGACCGCACCCGCCCGTATCGTCACGACGACGGTACGCGTGAGCGGCGGAGAGATCCCGGTTGTCAGCGTGAAAACCGCAGGAGAGATCCCGAAGGGGAAGATTTATGACTGTGTGCGTGCACTCAAGGGCATCGAGGTACCGGCGCCCGTCCGCATCGGCCAGGTGATCCTCACAGACGCGGCAGGGACCGGCGTGAATATCGTTGCGGCCAAAAATGTGGCGAAGGCGTGAGATGGGTTGCAGGCAGCCTCATCAAACAGATATCATATGTGTAAGTCAGTGTGGCCGGCCGGGCGAGAGCCTGGCCGGCCGCACTGTTTCTACGGTGGGACGAAGGCTGAGCAAACACGAGATATCTGCATTGACGGGATGAGAGAGAACTATCAAGGCGGGAGCAAAAACGCAGAATGAAAACGTGGATCACAAGACTTATAGGGAGCCGACAGACGATTCGCTGGAAAATCAATGTTGGTAGCATGCTGATAATTTCGGCACTTGTCCTCTTGATGGGCAGCTTTATTTACGTGAGAGTTTCCGGTATGGAATACCGTGCAGCTGTGCAGCAGTATCGGACATTGACCAGAACCATGGGAGCAAGGCTGGACGAGAATTCAGACGCCTTTATAAATCAGATCAACTTTGTTGCATTGGACGGAACCATGGCGGATCTGCTGTCTGATTATCAAAAATCGAGCAGCCGGTACCAGATAATCTCCAGTATGCGCAGCCTGATTTCCCTGCGCAGCAATATCAAAAATGAGATTGGAGCAGTTTCCGTTTACGACATGGACGGAAAAGAAATTTTAAACTGGGACAAGTCAAGCAATACATTTGGACATTATAGTCTTCCGGCGCAGATTGACGTATCGCTGATACAGCCATCCGGCCGTATAACCTGCCGGATGGAGGGAGGTCAGCTTGTCTACAGCCGTGCTGTGAGGATGCTGGACGGCGGAGACGTCGTTGGGTATATCTCCTTTTTATATAATAAGGCGCAGTTTCAGAACAAAATGGAAATTCTGGCGGAGGACAGGACCTGCTTTCTGGGACTGTATGACAGCATCTCGCACCAGCTGATTACAACGAAGCAGGAAGAGAAGGATGCTTATCTTCAGGCTTTGGCTGACATGAGTATGGAAGAGCTGCCGGTGGGGGTGACGACGTTCGTTGAAGGTGTTGGTGAGGTGCTGTTATGCGGAACAGCCTCCATCAATGATGGGTGGTATGTTGTCAGCGGCATTCGAAGCAGTGAGGTTTATGAGTCCCGAAATGTTTTTATAACGGTAATCCTGTGCTTTTTCCTGGTCGGAATGGCAATGATTCTGTGCATCAACATTCTGAACGAGCGGATTGTTTCAAGACCGGTGCGGAAGATCATGCAGGCGGTGAAGCGAGTGCAGAATGAGGATTATGAAATCTCTCTGGACGTGCATACTGGCGATGAACTGGAAGAGTTGGCCAGAAGCTTTGAGGTAATGGCGCATCGGATGGATCAGCTGATCAATCAGAATCTGAAGGCAGGACTGGCGTATCGCGAGATGCAGCTGGCGCAGCTGCAGCAGCAGATTGAACCGCATTTTCTTTACAATACGCTGGAATGTGTGAATTCGCTGGCTCAGCTGGAGCGTAAGGATGATGTCCGGCATGTTACCAATGCTTTTGCAAGACTCATGCAGTCAAAAATGAATGAGCAGATTTATGTCACAGTGGATGAAGAGATTTCCTGTTCAGAAGCATTTCTGGAGATTTATAAGATTATGCAGGAAAGGCTGCTTGATTACGAAATTCAGGTGGATCCGGAAACAAGGAGCTGGAGGATCCCAAGCCTGATTGTCCAGCCAATGGTGGAAAACGCCGTGCTGCATGGAATTATTCCAAGCGGGAGAAAAGGCGTTGTAACTGTTGAGGTGCACCGGGAGGAAGAACTTCTGGCTGTTACGGTATCGGACGACGGAATCGGTATGGAGGCTTCCAAGGTCAAAGCCATTGAGGCCTACGCACAGGGGACAGCATCCGAGGAGGAAAAGGCGAGCCTCGGAATCGGAGTGAAGAATGTTCTGAGTCGAATTCGTCTGCTTTACGGACATGGGGATTATGTTACAGTACTCAGCGATCCGGAATGGGGGACGACCTTTACATTTTTACTGCCGCAGAGCAGCGCGGAGGATTCTTCTACACGAGGAGCAGAATGAAATGGAACAATTGGCAAGTCAGTATTCTGTGGTATTGATAGATGATGAGGAGTTGATTCTGCAAAGCCTGCAGGGGATGGTGAACTGGGAAGAACTGCATTGCTGTGTGGAAGGAACGGCCAAGGACGGCGGAGAGGGTATTACCCTGATAGAACGTCTGCAGCCGAATATTGTGATCACCGATGTGAAAATGCCCGGGAAAGACGGACTGGAGGTGGCGGATTACTGCAGCGAGCATTTTCCGGAGACCAGAGTCATTATCATATCTGCATACGATGATTTTGCCTATGTACAGAAGGCAATGTTTTCGAAGGCGGTGAATTACCTCCTGAAGCCGATTGACAGAGATCGGCTGCTGGAGACCGTAGAAAAGGCAATCCGGGAACTGAACCGTATGGAAGAAAAGCGGCAGAAGACAGCGAAGACATTGGAAAGTGCGAAAACACTGGCAACATCCAGCCTTTTATTTAATCTGGCGAGATATGGGACAGCCGGCTCGCGGAATGCAGATACGGATTGGATTCGCGAACAGATGCAGAAGGACAGCGTCGTTGTGATGGGAAGCTTTTACAATCTCGAGTTAGAGGTATTGCCGGCACTTGCCATTGCACAGTCATATCTGGACCGGGCACTGCATCGAGCCGGGTATCAGCCGATTTTCGGAAGTGCGGATGAGAAGCTTATTTTTCTGTGCCCGGTGCTGCCGGGGACAGACAGGCAAACGGCGAGAGAGAATATCGCGGAAGCCTTACGCGGATTTCTGAATCAGCGGACGACCGAACTGGGGGAGACGGCAGTTTTTTGTGTCAGTCCGGTATACAGCGACGAGCAACAGCTGCAGCAATGCTACGGCCTTTGCAGAGAAATGGTCAAACAGGGCTTTTTCTGCTCGGACAGCACCATTGTGACAGAAAGCCGGAGGGAAGAGGAGGATATTTCGAACATTGATGTCGGGGAGCTGGTATATGCAGTGATGCATGGCCAGATGGCAAAAACGGATGAGCTTCTTGGAAAATGGAAACGGGAAATTGCCAAATCAGGAGATCCTCAGCTCGCACTGGCAAAGTTTCGTGAAATTTCAAGAGAGATCACCAGATGTGCTGCCAAGCTTGGAATGAAAACTACCGGACTCTGGGAACATCGGTATACAAACGAAAACTATGATGCCCGGTATGCGTGCGTTGTAAAGGGGGTCCGAGAGGTATGCACTTATGCCGGGCAGAAGGGGGATGTGGTTGGCTGCATGTGCCTGTATGTGCAGCAGCATTATGCCAATCCGGAGCTGAACCTGGAAAGGGTGGCAAGCGACATGGGACTGAACAGCAATTATCTGAGCCGCCTGTTCAAAAAGGAAAAGGGGGAGAATTTTTCGGATTACCTGACGGAGGTTCGAATTGATAAGGCTAAGGAACTCCTCAGGAGTACGCAGTTGAAAACCTATCGCATTGCAGAGGAGGTTGGCTACGCGGATCCGCATTATTTCAGCCAGGTTTTTAAGAAGAAGTGTGGTATGATTCCGGCAGAATATCGGAAAACATGCACATAGTACACAAGAGATACAACAGAATATTCACCATAAAACACAGAAATGCCCCCTCATAAGAGAGGGTGTTTCTTTTTACAATACAGACAGTCAAAACGGAGATGCCCAATGGAAAAGCTGTGTTGTATCGGTTTTCACTGCGGGATCTTGGCAGAAAAAAGAATAGGTTGGAAAAAACAAGGAGGGAGAACATGAAAAAAAGATTGGCATTGGCGCTGGCAGCCTGCATGCTGGGAACTGCTTTTGCGGGGTGCGGCTCTTCACAGACAACGGATACCGCTTCTTCAAATGGCTCAGCCGCAGCGGAGACATCGGATGAGAAGCAGGTTTCGATGGATATGATCTGGTGGACAGACGGAAATGAGACCGTTGCCATGCAGAAGCTTATCGATGAGTATCACGAACTGCATCCCAACATCACCATCAACATTCAGGAAATTGCTTATGATGACTTGAATACAAAGCTTCAGATGGCAATTGCAGGAGGCGAGGCTCCGGCACTTTCCAGATGCACCGAAGTAACGATCAGCAAGCTTCATGATTCCATGATTAACCTTGCGGATTATACTGATGCAGATGCTCTTTCAGAACAGTTCCTGGACTCCGTGGATTATCTGTATAAGTCAAATGGTCAGGTGGTTGCACTTCCCACAGAGGTTACAGCAAACGGTTTGATTTACAACAAGACCGCTTTTGAGGCTGCAGGGGTAGATGTACCGGCCAGTGCAGATGAAATCTGGACATGGGATGAATTTAAGGAAGCATTACAGAAGGTTGTTGACAGCGGCGCAGTGAAATATGGACTGGCAGTCGACAATGCGGCACACCGGTGGAGCACCATTCTGTATGAGTTCGGCGGCAGCCTTGCCAATGAGAACGGCGGTAATCTCTCCAGCCAGGAAAGCATGAATGCAATCAATTTTACAAAGAGTCTGAGTGAGGCTGGTCTGTTTGTCGACAGCATCTGGCTCAGCGGAGAGGATCCGAACAGCCTGTTCCGTTCCGGACAGCTTGCAGCTCAGGTTTCCGGAACCTGGATGATGCAGAACTACGATACCAATATTTCTGATTTTGAGTGGGGTGTTACCTATATGCCGAAGGGAACAACGAGATCCTCTGTTCCGGGCGGCAAGGGTATTACAGCATTCAAGGGAACGGGATGCGAAAAGGAAGCAGCTGATTTCCTTCTGTGGGTAACAGAGAAGGAACAGAACGAGCAGTATTGCCAGGAGAGTCTGTTTGTATCTCCCAGAAAAGACTGCGCGGATATCGAATATCCGGTGCGTGCAGCAGAATTTGCAATCTTTGCGGACGAGCTTGCGAATACGCCGGAGGCAGCAGGCTTTGATCTTGGCATGGCAGGTTACACCTCTGTTACATATACGGATCTGAAGAACTACTGGCCCGAGGTCCTGGCAGGCTCTATGACACCGGAAGAGATGGCAGAACAGATTGATCAGGATACAAACAACTTTATGAAGGAGAATGGATATCTGAAGTAATTCTCAGAAAAGCACATGAGTTTGCTGCAGGGCAGTGCTTTGCTGCGAATAATCCGATGGGGGAAATGTCTGTACCGGCATTTCCCCCAAACGATAAATGAGGTAATACGATGGAAAAGAGCAAGAGTAAAAAAAGGGCATCCCTGGAACGGACATTGTTTCCATACATGATGATTCTGCCGAATCTTCTGATCTTCGTTATCTTTATTGCGGTCCCTGCTGTGTTCGGATTTGTTTATTCTCTGACGGACTGGGAGGGCGTGGGCGCGCTTCATTTCATCGGGTTTAAAAATTATGCAAAACTGTTTCAGGATACCAGGTTCTGGATTTCTATCCGGCAGACCTTTGTATATGCACTGATTGCACTCCCGCTGATTGTTGCCATTCCGCTTCTTCTTGCGACCCTGCTGTCCAGAAAAATCCGAGGGAGAAGCATCTTCCGAGCTATATTCTATTGGCCGTCCATGATTTCCTACATTGTAGTCGGTCTGTTGTTTCAGTTCATTTTCGGCGATTCTACCGGTATCATCAATTTCCTCCTGGAGAAGCTCGGAGGAAGTCCGGTTGGCTGGTTTACCAACAGCGTTTCGGCGATGGCCGTCGTCATACTGGCATCCGTCTGGTCCAGATCCGGCTTTTATATGGTGACCTTTCTCTCGGGGCTTAGCAGCATCAATGAGAGCTACTATGAAGCGGCAAAGGTGGACGGTGCTTCCGGCTGGCGCCAGTTTGTATCGATTACACTGCCTCTTTTAAAGCCGACGACCTTTCTCGTCATGATCCTGGGCTTTATCGATCTGTTCAAGCAGTATGGACTGGTGCTGACATTGACAGACGGAGGACCTGCAGGAGCAACCAAATTTGCGGTTCAGTATATTTATGAGCAGGCCTTTGACCGCTTTGAACTTGGTTACGCCAGCGCACTTTCCATGGTGCTTCTTTTGATTCTGGCGGTACTGACACTGGCACAGTTCAAGATTAATAAGGGAGGTGCCATCGATGCATAAACGCAGAGGAAATCTTGTCGCCTATCTTGTTTTGATTCTTTTTGCACTGATCTATCTGGTGCCGATCATCTGGTTGACATTGTCATCCTTTAAGGCCGGGACAGAGCTGTTCAGCTATCCGCCGAAGCTCCTTCCTTCCAAATTTCAGATTACCAATTACATCGATGCGTGGAACAGAGGGGATTTTGCCCTGTACTTCCGCAATACTGCCATCGTAGCCGTTTCCGCAACGGCACTTACGATTGTCATCAATACGATGGCCGGCTATGCCTTTGCCAAGTATAAATTTAAGGGAAGCACGGCGATCTTCATGTTCTTTATCTCTGCATTGATGCTGCCGCTTGAGGTATTGATGATCCCGATCTTCCAGGTGATTCGAACCTTTGGTATGTACAATAATTTCCTGGGACTTATCATTCCGTGTGCGGCAACACCGACGGGAGTATTCCTAGTAAGACAGTACTTTATGACCATCCCGGATGAACTGATGGAAGCAGCCAGAGTGGATGGTGCCAGCGAGACCAGTATTTTTATCCGCCTGATGCTGCCCTTGTCAAAGCCGATTATGAGCGTTCTGGGCATTTTCTCATTCCTGTGGCGCTGGAACGACTATATGTGGCCGATGGTGGTTATCCGTGACACGAAAAAGTACACCGTACAGCTGGCACTTGCAAACTTTGCAGGACAGTATTCAGTGGATTGGGGCAGCCTTTTGGCAATGTCGGTTCTGACAATGATCCCGGTTCTTGTTATTTTCCTTGTTTTCCAGGAGCAGTTCATGAAGGGAATGACAGCAGGTGCTGTCAAAGGCTGAAAATGTGAGGTGACATCATGCGGATACATCGGTTGGAAACCATAGAAAAAACAGATAATGGCTATATTCTGCATACAGACGAGGCGGATGTTCTGCTGGTTTTCATGACAGAGGATATCCTCCGGATTCGTGTCCATTTTGACAGGCAGACTCCCATGGAGGAGAGCTCCTATACATTGGTCCTGACTGCATGGGAGGACCGGATGGATGAGCTCTTGAAGGAGGAACGGACCAGAATTCGGGCGCTGGAGGTTCCCTATACGGAGTCGGAAGGAAAGCTGATCTTTGATACAGGAAAGGTGAAGCTGGAATTAAACAGAGAACCCTTCTGTTTCACACTTCTGGATGAGGAGGGGCATGTTCTTCATCAGGATCTGCCGTCCAGGGCATACGAAAAGGATCAGCTGGGGAGAATCGGACATTACAGCGTGCTGGATCGGGAAAAGGACCATTTCTACGGATTCGGAGAGAAGACAGGGCGCCTGGATAAGAAGCTGCGCCGCATGCGGATGTCTCCGAAGGATGCAATCGGACAGGATCCAGAGTTCGGCGATCCGCTGTATAAGCATATTCCGTTCTATATTCATATAAATGAGGATGGATATCGGGCAGTTGGCCTGTACTATCACAACTCCTATGACTGCACCTTTGACATGGGACAGGAGATTTCTGCCTATTGGGGAAGCTACTCCTGCTATCAGGCAGACGGCGGGGATCTGGACCTTTTCCTGATGGCCGGACCCTCTGCAGCACATGTACTGGACAGCTACACAAGGCTTACCGGGAGAAGCGCATTGCCGACCAAGCAGTCGCTGGGCTACTGTGCATCAACTATGTACTATGCAGAGCTGGAGAAGGACTGTGACAAGGAAATCTACAATGTAATCGATAAGCACGAAAAGGAAGAAATTCCGATCGATAATTTCTGGCTGGCTTCGGGGTATACCAGCGGTGAAGAGGACAATCTTCGGTATGTTTTCAACTGGAATTACCGCAGATTTCCGAAGCCGAAGGAATTTTTCGATGAAATGAATCGAAGAGGGATTAATGTGATCCCCAATCTGAAGCCGGGGATTCTCAGAAATCATCCGTATCGGGAATTCTTTGAGGAAAACGATGCTTTTATCAAGAATCCGGATGGCTGCGGTGATTATGAAGGAAGCTGGTGGGGAGGCCCCGGCCGCTTTATTGACTTCACCAATCCAAGAGCCCGGGAGGCATGGAAGAAGCTTCTGAAAAAACAGGTGCTGGAAATGGGCACCAAAACGGTATGGAATGATAACTGTGAAATGGACGGCGTAGAAGACCGTAATGCACAGTGCGATTATGAAGGCCGGAAGGGAACCATGGCGGAGCTGAAGATTCTGCACTCCAATCTTATGGCCTACCTTGGGAAGCAGGCTCTGAAGGAGGTATATCCCGGTGAGCGGCCGTATATTATCAACCGCGCAGGTTACGCAGGAATTCAGCGATATGCGCAGGTTTGGGCCGGTGACAACCTTACCAGCTGGAAAACACTGAAATTCAACATTGCCACAATTATCGGGATGGGGCTGTCCGGCTGCTCCAACATGGGATGCGACATCGGCGGCTTTGCAGGGCCCGCTCCGGAGCCGGAGCTGCTGCTTCGCTGGGTACAGAACGGCATCTTTCAGCCGAGATTCTGCATGAATTCCGCGAATAACGACAATACTGTGACACAGCCGTGGATGTATGAAGAGCTGACAGGGTATGTACGGGAAGCGTTTGCACTCCGGTACCGGCTGCTGCCTTATCTGTATTCTCTGATGCGTGAGAGCAATCAGAATGGTATGCCGGCATGGCGCCCGCTGTTTCTCGAGTTTCCGGAGGATCCCGCCTGCTATACGGATGAAAACATGACCTTTATGTTCGGACCGGGACTGCTGGTGGCGAATGTTGTAGAGAAGGAAGCTGGGACACGCCGGCTGTATCTGCCGAAGGGCTGCACTTGGTATGGGATTTCCAACCATTTCAAAGCATACGAGGGCGGACAGAGCATTGAAATTCCGGTTGAGCTGGGATCCATTCCTGTATTTTTGCGCGGCTCGGCAATTGTGCCGACAACGAAGGATGTGCGTCATATCCTGAGTGATACCATGAAGAGCTTGGATATTCTGGTGTCTGCGGAGGAAGACGTGTCCTTTGATCTGTATGATGATGACGGACATACACAGGAGTATCAGAAGGGCGTCTACGCGAGAACGCACATTACGGCGACGGCCGGTGAACGGACGGAAATTGTATTTGACACAGAAGGAAGCTATGCATCGCCGGTTGAGTACATTCGCGTAAAGCTTGTCAGCAAAAAGAAGGGCGCTTACTGGGCGGCGCTGAACGGAGAGCTTCTGCCCCGCTTTATCATCCGGGATGAATTTGATGCAGCCCAAAGCGGCTGGTATTACGAGATGAGTGATCGTACCATTCTCGTCAAATTCCCGGCGAAGCTGCAGGGACGCCTTGCACTGACAGTTTCCACGGAGCAGTTCGACCTGATCGGCATGAAGAAGGATTAGGAAAACCTGAGCCAATCGGCAGTTTCTTAGACGGCAGCAGGTTGCCTCACTTATCCAGCATCTTCTTGTATTCTCTGGGGCTGGTGCCGACGTATTTTTTGAACTGCTTGGAAAAATATCCGAAGT
>CAVJLL010000078.1:0-9907 GCA_963650385.1 Clostridium sp. CAG:508
AGAAGGTTCAGCACTGACTGCCTGATTCTCGTCGATGACAGGAAAGGTCCCCGCTTTTAAGCGGGGACCTTTCCTAAAAATGTTTTCACCACCTATCTGCAAGAAATCAAACCGGAAATACGAGCGCAAGATGAAGTGCCGATCACTTTACTGTCAGAATTGCCGTAGCCTCCCGGCACAGATCCTCCAGCGTAATCTCATTTGTAATATAGCTTGTGAATTTCTTCCCGATGGTCTCAATGCCATCCATTGGATGGTCCGTAAAGGTTCGAAGTGTCAGCGTGCACTCTTTTGCATATCGCTGCATGATTTCAATGTCCGGAACATCCAGGTTCTGCTGCAGGACATCCAGTCTTGCCGGCAGCCGATGCATTGCGTTGCTGTAACCTGCAGCTCCCTCATCTCCTGCGGCATACCGAAGAAACGCATATGCAAGCTCTTTATGTTCAGAAGCGTTGTTGACCGCATAACTCCACGCAGCTACGTTGGTTCGTTTTGATCCGAAATCCGGCAGCATTTGCACATGAACCTTTTCAGAACTGTACGCATCAAGCTTTGTCGCCTGATAAATTGATCCGCTGTACAAAAAAGTGCTGCCGATTTTCCCGTCAATCATCTTCTGTATGGTCTGATCATAGCGATCAATCAGCTGCACATCTGAAGCATAATGCTGTTCAACCATTTCGTGCAGATAGATCAGGGCCTTTTGAGTGTTCTCATCATTCCAGTTTCGACAGTCTCCGCCAAAAAGATTGATAAACTCAAAGATGTCGTTATAGGAATATGTCTTCTCCCAGGCTCCGCCGTAGCCATATTTTCCTTCCTGTGCTGCACTCTCCAGAAACGTATTGAAGTCGTCCAGCGTACAGATTTCCCTCAGGCCCGCGCGCTCAAGCTCCTCCTGATTCACCCACAGCATGTAGATGTCCATATAGAAGGGAATGGCATAGAGAGAATCTTCATACGTGCAGATCTCCCGCAGATATTCCTGCGGATAGGAAGCAAGGATTTCTGCATCGATCAGGTCTTCCGGCAGTGGTGCCAGATATCCATCCCCCTTAAATTCGCACAGCATTTCATCATTCAGTGTGTACACATCCACGCTGTCGTCGCCAGTGGAAAGCTGCGTGGAGAATTGTGCCATCCGATTGTTGGCATCCTTATCCGGCACAAGGAGCTGTATCTTTATACCCAGTTTTTCTTCTGCTTCATGGATGTAATTCTGATAGGAAACTTCCTCTGCATCCAGACTCATTACCGTCAATACTGGTTCTATTTCCGCCGCAGTTTCATAGCCGGCTGCAGCCTCTGCATTCTGCTCTTCATGCTGCACGCATCCAGGCAGCGAAAGACCGGCAAGAAGCGCAGCGGCCCACGCGAATAACTTCCATCCTCGATATTTCCCTCGGTATTTCCCTCGGTATTTCCCCCAGTATTTCATCTGGGCCATCGTTCCTCTGCAGGCGGCAGAACCGGAAAGGCCGCATGCGGATGCGTCTGGTACCAATAAGCCACACTGGCAACATCGTCCTGCCGTTCAAATAATCCGCGATATCCTACTCCGATCTGCTGAATGGTCACCCGCAGGTCTTCCTCAAAATAGATCGGATCCTGAATGTGCCAGCGATAGAATCCTCGTTGCGGCATGGTGTCATCATTGTGGTAGAAATTGTGGATTGCGTCATCGTGATGAGAATAATACGGATATCCCAGGTACGGCGTGCAATAATTTTGCTCCACCGTTTTTCCGTTTACCTGCTGTGCAAAGCTCCAGGATCCGCCAAAATAATCCTCCGTTCCTGTGCTGCAAATGGTGGGATATTCTTCATCGCCATCCATATAGAACTTCATTTCGCCTTCGCCGTACCAATAGCGCTCCAAAGCTGTCAACGCCAGGTAAGTCCCTACGTAATGCCCCCTTCCCTTCACTCCGTCTAAAATGGTGTAATCCTTTCCTTTTTCCGTCAGGCGCTCTCTTCTCCACTGGGCATGAAAATAAGAAAGATCCTCCGGCAGCTCGTCCGTCAGGCCATAATTGATCTGATAGAAAATAGACGGAATAGGATTGACATGCTGGTTCTCTATTGTGATCCGTGCATGCGTCCGGAAAGGCATTTTGAAATACACATTCAGGCCTCTGGAAGGGACTGCAACAATCGGGACTGAATTCACAATGCATTCTCTTCCAAAGCCGCAGCAGAAAAAATCCCCCAAAGGAACCTCTACAGATGGATCCTCCTCATCATCCCAATAGCACCGCAGCACTAAATCCCGCAGGACAAAGCAATCTGCTTCGGTGGTCCGATCCGGCACTGTAAACCACATGTGCTGGATCAGTCCGCTTCCATGAATATCTGCCAGAACAACGGTTTCTCCGGCCGGAACATTTCGCAGTGCTGCACTGCCCTTTCTGGAAGGGCCAAGGTGGCTTGCAGCCATCGCTGCTTTTCCTTTCTCACCGGCCGGATTCTCTGCGTTGATAGCGCGACTTTGTATATGATGGTTCTGAATCAAATCCGATAACGATCCTGCTGTACTCATTTTCCTTTCCTTTCCTTTCTGCAATATTGTGCCACATCTTTTATAAAAAGAGTCAATAGGAAGCCTTTTTCTTTTCCAACAGATATGTATTATTCCTTTACACCGCCTGCCATAATGCCATCCATGATCTGTTTCTCAAATACTGCGACAAAGATAATAATCGGAGCCAGGATGATCCATCCCATTGCGCTGGTAAGATCCCAGGGGACACCGTACATATTATCGCGCAGCGGCAGCTCCACGATTGACACCGAAAGCGTTTGAATACTGTTGGAATAATACAACGGAGTAAAAAAGTTGTTCAAACAATTGATGAAGTTGATGATACACACGGTTGCCACGGCCGGCTTCATCAGCGGAAAGATTATGTAGAACAAGCGCTGAGTGAAATTCGCACCGTCAATAGCTGCCGCTTCTTCCAGGGATTCCGGAATTTTTCCCACGAAATTGCGAAGAATCAATATTGTGAACGGAATCACACTGCTGATATACAGAATGATCAGGCCGGGATACGTATCATATAAACCAACACTGCGAATAAATTCGTATAAGGGACGGGCCGTCACCACTTCCGGAATCAGCATTGTAGCGATGATGAAACCGAACACAAGGCTGATAAACTTGTTGGAGGCGTATCGGCAGAAAGAATAGGCGCCGAGCACGCAGATCACAGTACTGATCAGAAGCGTGAATCCGATGATAATCACGGTACTTTTGATCTTTTCAATGAGCCCAACATTTTGAATCAGATAAATATAACTGTCCAGTGTCGGATGGTCCGGCAAATAATCAATCGGCGTCTTGAACAATTCTCCAGGAGGTGTAATGGAGGAAATGAAAATCCAATACACCGGAATCAGGACAACCAATGCAACCATTGCGAACAGAACCCATTTTCCAACTTCCGACAAAATGCGATAGATTTTGTATTTATTCATCATTATCTCCTATGCCTCTGTTGTACGGCGGCAGCCTGAGGAGAATTTCGCGAAGGCTTATTCTCCGATAGGATCACCGGCCGTCTAATCCATTTTCTTCTGAATCTTCATGTTCAGGATTGTAAAGGCGATCATGACAATGAACAGCACCACGGCGAGGGCCGATGCGTAGCCGACATTCAGATTGGTGAAGGCCTCTGTGGTGATTCGATAGGCAATCAATGCAGTGTCTTCTCCGGGTCCTCCGGATGTCATGGAATAAACAAGATCAAACGATGTCAGTCTCCACAATGTGAAGGGAATGGTCAGAGTGGCGATATTTCTTGCAATCAGCGGCAGCGTAATCTTCGTAAAGCATTGAAGACCGTTGGCGCCGTCCACCTTGGCTGATTCATATATATCCTGGGAAATAAACTGCAAACCGGATAGAACCAGAATGGCAAAGAATGGCAGGTCCTTCCACAAATCCATAACGATAACTGCGAATCTGGCAGAATTCGTATGGATCAGCCAGCTGTATGAGAAATTCGGATTGATGAATCGGCGGATCAGATCATTCACAAGGCCATATTGATCGTTGAATCCCCATTTCGCTGCCATTCCGATGACAACAGCGGGCATGGCCCACGGAATCAGAATAATGGTACGCAGAAACCGCTGTCCTTTGAACTTAATGTTCAGGATCAGAGCAAGGATGGTTCCAAGGACAATATGGAAAATCATGGATACAACGACAAAAATCGCTGTGAACTGGATGGATATAATAACTTTTGGATCTTTGAAAATATTAAGGTAATTGGAAACTCCGCAGAATTCATTGATGCCGCTTAGCAGTTTTATATTGAAAAAGCTATTCCGAATCGTTGCCAGGATAGGGTATACGGTCGTAAATCCCCGGATCAGAAGGACCGGCAAAACCATCAGCACCGGCACAATTGCTCCTATTCTTTTTTCTCTCCTACTTTTCATGGTCTTATGCTCCTATAAAAACACATGCATCGGCCTTTTCAGTGTTCCGTTAAGGGAAACGCTGCTGCCAGCGTTTCCCTTAACGTATCTGCCATACGCTTCCCGGCAGTTGCTGTTAACTTTTACTGGTACTGCTCTACGTAGCTCTGTGCCTGTGCCAGGAAATCATCGATCGTAATCTGATCGCTGACATACTGCTGGAATATAGTTCCCATTGCACTGATAAATTCCATTGTCTGAGGAAGCATCGGACGACCGGTCACATTGCAGTTTTCTGCATACTCTGTGTACATCGCTTTTGCAGGGTCTGTATCGGGAACTACAGATGCTGCCACGTCTGCTCTTGCAGGATACCGGCTGAAGCATTCATAGGAGGCTTTCATGCCGCCTTCAGAGGCCATGTAGCTGAGGAATTTCTGAGCTGCTTCCTTGTGTTCAGATGCTGCGTTTAACACATAGCTCCAGGAATCTGTAAAGATGTATCTCTGGCCGTCTTCCGAGAAGCACGGAACCATGGTCTGATGAATCTTTGTCTCACCCAGCATATCAGCGTTGGAATACTCGGAACCGGTGCCCCAATAGAACCAGCAGCCGTAATTTCCGTCGATCGCCTTGGGGTTCATCTGCTCATATTTATCTGCCAGCTGATCCAGGGAAGTGTAGCCGTCCGCTACCAGGTCGTGCAGGAATTCAAGTGCCTCCTTGTTCTTCGGATTTGTCCAATCGTAATAGTCGCCGCCGAACATGTTGACAAACTGGGCAATTTCATTGAATACATATGTCTTTTCCCAGGAACCGCCGTAGCCATATCTGCCGTTTCCGGAGGCTGCCTTCATGTATGCCATGAAATCTTCTTTGGTATCAATGGAATCGATTCCTACTTCATCCATGATTTCCTGATTCACCCAGAAGGCCAGATAACCAGTGTAGCCAGGTACGCCGATGATATCGCCGCTTGTGGATGTGATCATCTGGCTGACATATCCTTCTGCAAACTTGCTGGCTATGTCTTCCGTCATCACAGTGTCGTTCAAAGGTTCCAGCCATCCGGAATTCTTGAAGGTAGTTGCCATTTCATCATTGATTTCCAGAATGTCTACGGAATTGTCACCGGTGGAGAGCATGGTCGTCACCTTTTGCTGACGGGTGTCAGAATCCGTAGGTGCCGCAATGACATTGATCTTCAGTCCGGTTCCGGCCTCTACATCAGCCAGCCAGGTATCAAAATCAGGATCTGTGGTCATAATGGAATACAACGTAAGGTCATATTCCCCATCAGCTGCCGCTGCTTCCGATGTAGTTTCTGTTTCTGCAGATGTCTCGCCGCTGCCAGCCGCATCCGTTGAACCAGATGCTGAGCCACAGCCGGCCAGCATTGCTGTTGCCATTGTTCCTGCCAAAATCAAACTCAGAACTTTCTTTTTCATCCTTTCCCTTCCTTCCTCTGCCGCACCCCTTTTGCGGCTGCACGGGGAGAATTCCGCAAAGGCGGCTCTCCGGTGTGTCTCCGGTCAGGCGGAGTTCCCGGCGCCCGGCCGATGTTTTTTGTTAAAAACAAATTACCAAAATATCCCATTGTGCAGAATGCGATATTTTTAGATGCATTTATAAAAAATTCACAACCGTTTGACGGAGTATTGAGATGTGGAGCATGCTTTGTCAAAATAATACCGAAGCATTTTGCTGCATTTTTTCGATACGACGAGGGAATATGAACAACATTTTGCATCGACTGCATCATTGGTTAGGAAGCTATCGCGGGCACTTGTTTCTTGCTATTCTTGCCTGCTCATTCATACCGCTTTTGTTCATGGGATACCTTTCCTATCGCTTTGTGTATCGCCTGGCCTTTCATGAAACGCTGCAGAATGCGGTCCGTATGGATAACAGACTGAACGATCAGCTGGAGACACGCATCCGGCAGGTCGAAACTGTCGCAAACTCCATGCAATACAATGTGTATTCAATCGGACGCAGGTACGACAGTACGGATTCCATCAATGCATTGATCGATGCTCGCAGCACCGTCAGCATGTATATTGATGCCTTTGACTTTTTGCATATTCTGGTGTATCTGCCGGAGGGGAATCCTGCAGCTGCCGAGGGAGTATATTATTTTCCCGCGGATCAGCTTGCAGATTACAGCTTTGCATCTTCTCTGTCCTCGCATAGCGGCACTTCCTCCATATGGTTTTTTCAGGATGAATTGACTCTCCCGGAGATCGTATTTGGTAATTCGCCCTACCGAAATCTTATTGGCTGCGCCAGGATTAACGCCGCGCAAGGAGGAAATACACTCTCTCCCTCCTTCGTAATTTTGCTGAAGACAGAAGAATTCAGTGATATGATTCGTTCTTCTTATGACGACACCGACATCTCCGGTTTCCTGATGGATCCAGAAGGATATGTTCTTGCCCATTCCGATGCACAGCAAGAGGGAACGTTTCTCTCTGCAGACGAAACGTCTGCGCTAATTGAGCACGCACAGGATGGCACCTTCCTCTCCGATGGAATCTACTATCATGTGCAGCCTTTGAGTAACGGGTGGTATCAGGTTGCAGAGATTCCCATACAGTATGTTTTCTCCGCTCTGCGAAATACGGTTCTGTCGCTGCTTACCGTTTTTCTTCTGGCGCTTGTGTGCATTCTGGTGGTCACGCAGATTCTTTCGAAAACGCTCACAAAGCGTCTGAATCATCTGTCGAACGCCATGAACAGCTATGTCCCCGGTTCTCAGATTCCGGATACCACAAGGAACAACCTGATTCAGGCGAGATCTCCTTCCCGATATGATGAATTTGATCGATTGGGGAATGCTTTTCTTGCGATGGATGACTCGATTCGAAGCAGCACACAATCTCTCATTGAATTGTCGCTGTCAAAAGAGCGGCTGCGTTACCAGCTGCTGCAGTCTCAGATCAATCCGCATTTTCTCTATAACATTCTGGGCACAATACGCACCTGCAATAGTCTGGGGAAAACAGCAGAAGCCAACCAAATGATCGATGATCTGACACAGTTTTACCGGATGACGCTGCATAAATCACAGGAGATGATTCCTATAAAGGATGAAATTCAGATTGCCCGGCTCTATCTCCAACTGGAACAGATTTGCCACAGCAATTCTCTTCACTGGGAATTCAACACAGAGGACGGCATTGAGAATTTCTATATTTGCAAGTTCACATTGCAGCCTTTCCTTGAAAATTCAATTCACTACGGCTACAGTGCCTCCATCAACAGCATCTGCATCACAGTAGACATCGAATATGACGAGGATGTGGTGCAGGTCTCCATCCGTGATAACGGAGCCGGTATTTCCGATGAAAAGCTTGCTGAACTTCGCACAATGTTGGAACAGCATACCGTAAATACGGAAAAGCATTTCGGCATTGGCAGTGTTGCCAGCAGAATTGCCAGCCCGTCGTATGGAAATGGCGTTATTCAGATCGAACAGGTTCCGGAAGGCGGCACGCTGGTGCAGATCCGTTTCGCGCAGATTATGGATTTCGAGGAACCATCCGTTTGAAGAATCGATGAAAACGCCTGGTAAATACGGAACGCAGCTGCGAGACTTTCCTTTTGCTCATTCAGCGTTCAAGCCGAAGACCGTTGAAAGAATGAGGGATCAGAAATGAGAAAAATAATTGTGGTCGATGACAACTCACTTTCTGTTGAGGGAATCCTGGAAAACATACAATGGGATGAGCTGCAGGCTGCCGCAGAGAGTGCCTGCGATGGCTATACTGCTATTGAAAAAATAAAAGTCATGAAACCGGACCTCATCATTTCCGACATTGATATGCCGGGAATTGATGGCATTGCTATGTGCCAGAAGGCACTTGAGATCGTTCCCGATGTCAAAATTATATTGATCAGCGCCTATGACAAATTTGAGTATGCCAAGCGCGCCATACAGATAGGGGTATTTGATTATATCGAAAAGCCCATCAATTATGAGTACCTGACAGAGAAAATCTGTAATGCCATCACATTGCTGGAGGAAGAAGCCGCCAATCGGGAGCTGATTGAGAAAAGCCGTCCTCTTATGACACAGAAATTCTTCGAAGATTTGATGGACTACTCAGGATCCAATGCGAAAGAAACACTTTGGGAATACACAAGGTATCTGCAGATTCCGACAGATTACCACTACTACAATGTCATCAAAATTGAGATAACCAACAGTACTGATGTAGAATCGCGTTACGGCATTGTCCGTTATCAAATGGAAGTTCTGCGGTTGACGGATTATATCCGGCAGTACGGAGGCATGTTCGATTGGACATATTCCTTCTATCGATACAGCGAGATTGTCTGCTGTATCGGGCAGAATACGCGTGCAATAGAACATTTTCTTACCGTTATCCGCAAATTTGCCGACGATATTTTTTCTGCCTCTGAACAGCTTTTCCTTGATATCAATATTGGTATAGGCGTCATCCAGGACAGCTTTTGGAATCTTCATGCTTCGTGGGAGAATGCCGCCAATGCCATCAAATATAAATTCTGTTTTCCGCATGACAATATTTTTGATGCGAATGATATGGAGCAGCATGCTTTCACGTTGACAGACGCTGCTGATTATCGTGATGATACACTTCTGCGTCTGATTGGTTCCGGCACCGAGGACCAAATTGTGTCCTGGCTGACAGACTATTTTCAAAGGCTTCTTTTGGAAACAGCATCAGAAAGAGTTATTTTTATCCGCATCTACTCTCTTGTTGGAACGATATTGAAATTTTTGTATGAAACGAATATCGATTTCTCTGATCTAGAGTCTGAGATCGCGCGGCTTTACAGTCGCAGTGACTCTTTCGATAGCTATGAGCAGCTGCGCAGCTGGTTGGAAAACTTCTGCTTCCGCGTCAGACAGAAAATGGACTTTTCTACAGAAAGCTATCATGCGCAGCTCTGCAGAAAAGTCCAGGATTTCATCGAAGAGAATTATAACGACAACAATCTGGGACTTAATGATTTGTCCCGGTACATCGGCGTAAGCAGTGCTTACCTGTCTGCTCTTTATAAAAAGGTGACTGGAACCAATATTGGAGATACCATTTCTGAAAAAAGGATCTCACATGCATGCCAGCTCCTAAAGGATACCGATATTCCGCTGAAGGATATCGGCTTGCAGTGCGGATTCAGTAATCAGTTTTATTTCAGCAGCTGTTTTAAGAAAAAGATGGGATGTTCACCATCACAGTGGCGAAAGGACCGCCTGTAAAGAAACGTACGATCGTGATGTACCATTTCAGATGTGATAAATCACGACCACAAGCTGCTGGAGCGCTATGTGCCCGTTTACAAGCCGATTTTCAATGCGGCATCGGAAAAGATCATGGAGGAGATTCAGCACTGAGTGCCTGATTCTCATCGCAGAAACTCCTCCATCCGCTTCAGTCCTTCGCGGATTTTCTCTTCATCGGCTGCGAAGCTGAAGCGGACAAAATTGCCGC
>CAVJLL010000079.1:0-9586 GCA_963650385.1 Clostridium sp. CAG:508
CGGAGCCGAAAAAACGTGGCCGAAAGCCAAAGCCGAAGGATCCGGAAAACTTGAAGCCGAAACGTCCGCGCGGTCGTCCGCGGAAAAATGCTAATCCCACTGCCGGGCCGCTATAGTCCGGCGTATTGGAAAACTATTATTTAAAAAAGTGCGCATATATGCGCCTTTTCAAAGAATCAACAGCCCGGAAAGTTACAAATTTAACTTGCCGGTAACTTGCCGGCGCAATTGCTTGACAGGAAAATGCAGTGCGGATGCGCAATAGTAGGCATCCGGCAAGACAAAGCCTATGCGTGGTTATTGATCTTTCTGGCATACAGCTGCCGGAAGGTGGTTGGTGTCATGGAGCGGCACTCCAGATATGTCCGCTCGAAGCTGTGATAACTGGCAAATCCGAGGCTGGAGGCAATCTCTGAGATCGGAAGCGCGGAATCAACCAGCAGGAAATCGGCGCGCTGTATTTTCTGATTCAGGATGTACTGCTTCAGCCCGAGACCTGTGTAGCGCTTGAACAGCCGGGACAGGTACTTGTCATTGTAGCCGAACTGCGCGGCAATTTCAGAAACGCGGAGCGGTTTGTCGATTTCATGGCTGATGTAGCCTGCAATGTCGCTGAACAGCTGCCGGGAGCTGTTGTTGCGGGGGACCGGATCCTTCTGATAGCGAAGAAGGTGCTGATTGGCAATTTCACTCAGGATCAGAGTCGCCAGCAAATCAAAATAATGAAGCCCATAGCCGGACAGAATGCTGTCCTGGAGCTGCACCATCATCAGCAGTGCACGTTCCGGGACGGAAAGCGTTCCGTGGATCGGAATGAGAATATTGCTCCTCCCGTCATTGATAAAATCCACATTTAAATCGGTTCTTGCCGCCACATCCTGGCAATTGAAGTGCATCCAGTAGAAGCTGCATTTTGATTTCTGAAAGCCCTTGCGCAGCTGGCCCAGCTCCTCCCTTGTGTGTTCCTTTGGGTGAGGAGAGAGCAGCAGATATTCTCCCGGGTGGACCGTATATTTGACCTCCTGATAGCTGAGATACAGGTCATTCTGTGTGACAATGATCAGCTCGAAATCCTCCAAACGGGATGCTGCGTGCATCCAGTCATCGTGCAGGGCTTCAAATTTGCCGGCACGGCTGAAGGAAACCGGGGAAGCAATGTTAAAGGAATACGCAAGAACAGGCCGCATCTGTGTCACCTTTTGTACTGTAAAATCACTTTTTGCAACATAACTGCTCTAACCATATCGGTCTTATCCGCCAAAATCAAGAAGAAATTACGTAAAATCCCCCTTTCCAGCACGCACGGAAGCATGGAACATAAAAGTCACTTTCTGTAAGAATCTATCCGTTTTGTGAATATATAACAGCGAACGAAGATGGTAATTTATACAAAAAGAGGAGAGAACAAAAGTAAACGATGTGCATGATGCACAATATCGAAACGCTGGTTAATGGGAACCGGTGATTGCATTCACCGGATCAAAAAGGAGGGATACTGCAATATGAAAAAGAAACAGTTACTGTCATTGGTTCTGGCATCGGTAATGACGTTGGGTCTGTCCGGATGCGGCGGATCCGGCAGCACGGCGGATGCCTCGAAGGATGAAGGGACCGTTCAGAGCACGGAAGATTCGTCTGCAGAAGAGGCCTCTGCCGACGGCAAGACGGTCATTCATTTCTACGAGCATTCGGACAATGAGGCCATAGCGAAGATGCAGGTGGAAGAGTATAACGCTTCGCAGGATCAGGTCGAGGTTGAGCTCTCCATCATCGCCAACGATGATTACGACGACAAGATTAAGGTCATGCTCTCGGGCGGAGCAGATGTCGATGTGTTCTGGCTTCGAAGCGGCGATCAGGCCAGACAGATGGCAGACGGCGGGGCAATCATGGCGCTGGATGATCTGATGAGTGCCAATGGCGTCAATTATGCAGACTACGGCGACATGGGAGATCAGTTCGAATACAACGGAGCAACCTATGGACTCCCGGCCAATAAGACCTGTTGGCTGTTGTTCTACAACAAGACACTCTTTGACGAGGCCGGACTGGATTATCCGACGGATCTTACCTGGGATGAATATGCCGATCTTTGCAGTCAGCTGACGAGCGGCGACAAGCAGGGCGGACTTCTGGTGAACTGGATTATGAATATCGGTTCCTGTGCGGCGGGAGAATACCTGACGGACGAAAGCCTCACCAGAACCAGGGAGTATGTGGAGTTTCTGAATCGTGTTTACAACGTGGATCAGTCTAATATGAGCCTGGAGGAGATGTCCGGCTCCTTTGATGTGAATTCGACCTTTGCAGAAGGAAACACATACATGATGATCAACGGCGACTGGACCTTCCTCCTGTTCCCGGACTACAATCCGGGCTTTGAGTGGGCAGCAGCTCCCCTTCCGCATTTTGAGGATGTCCCGGTTGGTTCCTCCATTGGTACGGCACCGGCATTCTGCATCAGTGCAAATTCGCAGAAGGCAGAAGCGGCCTTTGATTTTATCCGGTTCTGCAATTATTCCGATGAAGGAGCGGCAATCTACGCAAAGAATGCTTCGGTCGGCTGCTATCCCAGCGACGCGGCGCTGGATGTTTACAACGAGAACGTAACCATTCCGGGAACGGAGTATGTTTTCTCTGCAAGCGTGCGCGGACAGGACGGACCGGAGGGCAATTACAACGAGATCAAGCAGGCTTATACCGAGGAAATCACGGAGTATCTGATTGGAAACTGCGATATTGATTCGGCGTTTGAGAACTTCAATCAGCGGCGCAGCGAAATTGCAGCGAAGTAATAAAAAGTGAAGGGTGCCCGGTGTTTCTGTAAGGAACATCGGGCACTTGCTGCAGATGGCAGTCTCCGGAGGAAGACCGGAAACCGCAATTTTGCGAATATGCTCTGAACAGTTCATTTGAGAAGGGAGCAGAGGATCTTCGAGAGAGAAGGGCGGATATGAATAAACACAGCAAACTGAATCGAAGGGAGTGGCTGGCAGGGGCTATGTTCCTTCTTCCGAATTTTATCGGATTCCTTATATTTACTGCACTTCCTGTTGTAATGGGCTTTTATATCAGCCTCACTGATTATTCCGGATTCGGGAAGATGAATTTTATCGGTTTTGAGAACTACACCAAGATGTTTGCGGACAGCAGCTTTGTGATCGCATTGAAAAACAATCTGTTCTATACATTGACGACCGTTCCGCTGACCATTTTGTTCTCACTCCTTCTGGCGTTGATGCTGAATCGCAAGATGTACGGCGGGTCGATTTTCCAGACATTGTATTTCTTCCCGAACCTGACCTCGATGGTTGCGATCGGCTGCGTATGGCTGCAGCTGTTCGAGAGCAAGAACGGACCGATCAATCAGCTGCTGCGGGGGATCGGAATTGCCAATCCGCCGAAGTGGTTCTGGGGCACTTCTACAGCTCTTCTGACCATTGTCATCGTCGTCGTATGGAAGCAGGCCGGCTATTACATGATTATGTTCATGGGAGGACTGAAGAACATCAATCCGGAGCTGTATGAAGCGGCCAAAATCGACGGAGCCGGTGCAGGAGCTGCGTTCTGGCATATCACCTGGCCAATGCTCTCGCCGACCACATTTATGGTGACGATTTTGACCTTTATCGCCTCATTCCAGGTCTTCGACATCATCAATGTTACGACGGAAGGCGGGCCGGGGCGCGCAACGCAGGTTCTTGTCATGCGGATTTACCAGGAAGCATTCAAATACGGCCGGATGGGATACGGATCGGCCATCGGCTATTTCCTGTTCCTGATTATCTTCATTATTACGGCAATTCAGTGGTACGGACAGCGCAAGTGGGTTGTGGAATAGGAGAATTCGCCTTCACAGAATTCGAGCACATTCCCGCGACAGACTCCGGCACACAAAGGAGTAGAGATGAGAAACAAGAAAAAAGAACGAATCAGCAATGCAGTGCTTCTGATTGTTGCCGCGCTGGTGGCGATCATCATGATCATCCCGTTTCTGTGGATGCTGAGCGCATCCTTCAAGCTGAAAAATGAGATTTTCTCCGTGCCGATCCAATGGATCCCGGAGACCTTTCATCTGGACAACTACGATGAGGTTCTGAACAAAATCAACTTTCCGACGTATTTCCTGAATACAGCCAAAATAACGGTCAGCATTACACTTCTGCAGGTCATCACCTGTTCTATGGCTGCGTACGCTTTTTCGAAGCTGAAATGGCCGGGAAGGGACGTCGTATTTCTTCTGTACCTTGGAACCATGATGATCCCGTGGCATGCCATCATGATTCCGCAGTTCGTCATCATTCAGAAGCTGGGACTGTATGACAACCATCTTGCTCTGATTCTGACAGGAGCATTCAGCGTATTCGGTGTCTTTGTGCTGCGCCAGAACATGGTCAGCATCCCGGACAGCCTGTGTGAAGCAGCCAAAATTGACGGCTGCAGCCCATTCGGTATTTACACCAAAATCATTGTTCCTCTGACGAAAAACGGAATTCTAACATTGATTGTCCTGACATTCAACGCCGTCTGGAATGACTATATGGGCCCGATGATCTATCTGGATACCGATTCCAAACGGACGATTCAGCTGGGGCTTGCAACCTTCAAGCGTCAGTACGATGCGAATTACGGAGCCATTATGGCGGGAACCGTGATTTCACTGATTCCGATCGTTGTGATCTATATGATTGCTCAGAAGTACATTGTAGACGGAATTGCATATTCCGGTGTTAAGGGCTGACGGACGAAAACGTATGAGAACAGTTGATCTTAGCGGCACGTATCGCCTGCGGGCGGAATTTCTGGATGTTGGGCCGGAGCGCTTTCAGGAGGTGCTGAATCATGCAGCTGCGGAAGGGACATTTGAAATTCTCCGGACAAGCGAGCATCGCAAAAAGCACCCGAATACATTTCCGTATCCGGTGGGAACCATTCCGGCCTGTGTACCGGGCGATGTCATTCAGGCATTGACGGCAGCAGGGCAGATGCCGGAGCCCCTTGTCGGCATGAATGCTAGGGATACCGCCTGGCTTTGCGATCTTTCCTGGTGGTTCATCCGTGAATTTGAGGCGGATGAGGATCTTCTGTCAGAAGAGGAGGTCGTTTTATTCATCGAGCTTCTGGACTACAAGGCGGACCTTATCCTGAATGGGATTCCGGTGGGACATCATGCGAATGCATTCCGCCCGTTTGAAATGGACGTGAAGCGTTATCTGAAGAAAGGGGAAAATCAGCTCGTGATTCGTCTGTCCTCCGGGACAGAGGATTATGCAATTCAGGATTCTGTATCCTACTATTGCTGCACGGACGATGGAACCAAAAATCAGCGGGCGTATCTTCGAAAACCGCAGTTTACCTATGGCTGGGACTGGTGCCCGTCGGTTCCGACCTGCGGGATCGGAGGACGGGTGGAGCTCCGGGGCAGAACAGGTGCCGCGGTTACCTCCTTCCGGGCAGACACGATCTGCATTACAGAAAAGAAAGCTGTACTGGAGCTGCACTTCGAGATCGAAAAGACTGATATGGTGTGCGCAGAGGATGCGGTATTGATGTATGAAATCCGCCCGGACCAGGGAAAAGCGGAATATGACCCCGGTAAAGATTTCGATGAAAGCAAGAACAGGGAAGCGGTATCAGGAAAACGGGAGCTGTATCTGGCTGGAGGATTGAACTTTTTCGAGGAGAAAATCAGCATTGAAAATCCGAGGCTGTGGTGGCCGAACGGGTATGGAGAAGCCGCGCGCTATCTGGTGCGGGCCAGAGTGTTATGCCGGGGGATCTGCAATGAAATGAAGCCGGTTAAAATCGGCATCCGAACCGTGGAACTGCTGCAGGACCGGGTGGATGAGGATCAGCGGCGCTTTGATGTTGCGGTCAACGGCGTACGGATTTTCTGCAAAGGGGGCAACTGGGTTCCTCCGGATTCGGTCTATCTGCGGGCAGATCGGGCCAAATACCGGGCACTCCTTGCGGAAGCAAAGGACCTTCACTTTAACATGCTGCGGGTCTGGGGCGGTGGTCTGTATGCACCGGACTTCTTTTATGAGGACTGTTCGGAGCTCGGCATCCTGGTCATGCAGGATTTCATGTATTCCTGTGCGTTTTATCCGGATCATCTGGATTGGTTCCGCGCGGAAGCCGCGTGGGAAGCGGAATATCAGGTGCGAAGGCTTTCGCATTATCCTGCCATGGCCATCTGGACAGGCAACAACGAAATCGCGGAGTCCTGGACAGACTGGTGGCGGGACATGCTTCACTCCGACTACGATTACGGAAGGAAAATTTATAACGAGATTCAGCCGAGAATCGTGAAGGCCTGGAGTCCGGGCACACCGTATATGCCGAGTACACCGTACTTCGGGCGGTTTACGGAGAATGTGCAAAGCGGAAAGGCAGAGGGAATGAGCCGCATTTCAAGATGGGGGAAGCGTGCAAACAATCCGCTCTGCGGGGATGTTCATGCCTGGAACTATTTTCTGAACGATCCGGAAACGCGGTACCGTCCGGAAACCGTATTCGAGGTATTTGACCGCTTCCCGGCAAGATTCTGCAGTGAATACGGATTCTGGGGCCCGCTTACGGAAGAATCCATGAAAAGGGGTATGGGAATTTCGGAAGAGGACCGAATGATCGGCGCTGCAGGTCCTGCGCAGGAAAATGAATCCGGCGTGCGGTTTTCTATGGAGGACCCGGTATGGCGATACCATGGAGAAAAGCCGGAGAAACGAGAAACAATCTGTGGAATGATCCGTTCCATGTTCCGGGATCCGGAGTGTCTGACGGAAAGAGAGTACCTCTTGTACGGCGGCATTGTGCAGGGAATCCTTTATCAGGAGCTGGCAGAGGCCATGCGGATCAAGGAGTACGGCTCCGGGTTCCTGATCTGGATGTTTAATGATGCCTGGCCGGAGACCGGATGGTCCGTGGTGGATTATTATCTGACAAGAAAAATAGCGTATTACTATCTGAAAAGGGCGTTCCGTCCGCGGATCATGATTCTCCGCAAGCAGGATCATCAGATGCTCCTGACCGTTATCAATGAAACAGGAGAGCCTGTGGAGAAGAACCTTGAATACGGAACGATGTACTTTGACGGCCGTACGGAAGGGACGATAGGGGAAAAAACGGTCTCCCTGAAGCCGCATGAGAGGCTGCAGATTTCTCTTCCCGTTCCGGAAGAAAACGGTGACTTCTTCTGGGTACGGGATCGGGACGGGGAGCTGAATCCCTGCACGGATCTTCGGCCGTACTACCGGAGGTATGCGATTCCAAAGGAAAGAGCAGAGATTCTGGCCGTTCAGAAGACAACCGGCGGAAGCCGTG
Organism: Clostridium sp. CAG:508; assembly: GCA_963650385.1. Taxonomy (GTDB): domain Bacteria; phylum Bacillota; class Clostridia; order Lachnospirales; family Lachnospiraceae; genus CAG-791. The sequence continues at coordinate 7,324 of CAVJLL010000079.1, forward strand.
TCACGCTCCGTGCAGAAACGTTCTGCCCCTGCGTGTATCTCATGACGCAGAATCCGGAGCAGAAGTGGGATGACAATTATTTTCCGATGCTCCCCGGTGAAGTCCGAACCGTGTACGCAGAAGGAATCTGCGAAGGTGTTACTGTTAATACAGCATGAGGATTGCGGGAGTACAAGATGCGCAGCAATCCGATATCAATTGGGGGCAACCCCTTTTGCTCCAATATCGCAATAAGAACAGAAAGGAACCGAACATGCAGGAGAGAGAGAAGGATCTGGATATCCGTAAATTTAGAATTGATGACGCATTCTGGGCGGCACGGCAAAGGCTCGTTTCGGAGGTTGTGATTCCGTATCAGGAAAAGGTCCTGAACGATGAGATCGCCGGTGTGGAAAAGAGCCATGCACTTGCCAACTTCCGCATTGCTGCCGGACTGGAGGAGGGAGAGTTCTACGGAATGGTCTTCCAGGACAGCGATGTTGCCAAGTGGCTGGAGGGCGTGGCCTATTCGCTTGCCATTTCGCCGGATCCGGAGCTGGAGAAGCGGGCAGATGCCGTGATTGAGCTGATCGCGGCGGCGCAGCAGCCGGATGGGTATCTGGATACTTATTTTATCGTGAAGGAGCCGGAGAAGAAGTTCCAGAATCTGCAGGAGTGCCATGAGCTGTACTGCGCCGGGCATATGATGGAGGCGGCTGCGGCCTATTTCGAATCCACAGGGAAGGACCGACTGCTGTCGGTGATGGAGAGAGAGGCCGACTGCATACGCAGACACATCGGCCCGGAGGAAGGGAAAATACACGGCATCCCCGGCCATGAGGAGATTGAGATCGGGCTCCTGCGGCTGTACGAGGCGGCGGGAAGAGAAGAGGACCGCGTGCTCGCGGAATACTTCCTGGATGAAAGAGGGAAAAATCCGGAGTTTTTTGCAGAGGAAACCGAGAAGCGCGGCTGGGTGCAGTGGGGGAACAGTCCGCATGATACGGATTACAACCAGTCTTATGCTCCGGTAAGAGACCAGAAGGAGGCACGGGGACACAGCGTCCGCGCTATGTATCTGTACACGGCGATGGCAAAGGACGCGGGAATCCGCGGGGATGAGACGCTGAAAAAAGCCTGTGAAACGCTGTGGGACAACGTGACAGAGCGCCAGATGTACCTGACGGGAGGACTGGGACAGGCAGCCAGATGGGAAGGCTTTACGCACGATTATGACCTTCCGAACGATACGGCATATGCGGAGACCTGCGCTTCGATCGGGCTGGTGATGTTCGCACACGAGATGCTGAAGCTGGAAGCGGACCGCAGATATGCGGATGTGATGGAACGCGCCCTGTACAACGGCGTGCTGTCCGGAATGCAGCTCGACGGAAAGCGGTTTTTCTATGTGAATCCGCTGGAGGTCGTGCCCGGAGTGTCCGGAAAGCTTCCGGGATATGAGCATGTGCTGCCGCAGCGCCCGGAGTGGTTCCCCTGCGCCTGCTGCCCGCCGAACGTGGTCAGACTCCTGACCTCCCTTGGCAAATACGCATGGGAGGAAAAAAATGACGTTGTCTATTCCCATCTGTTCATGGGAGGGGACGTGTCCCTTGACGAAGCGGAGATTCACGTGGAGAGTGGCTGGCCGTGGCAGGGAAAGGTGCGCTGGCAGTTTGGAGACACATCGGGAAAAGAATTTGCTCTGGCCATCCGGATTCCTGCCTATGCCGGGAAAAGACACGTGTTCCTGAACGGCGAGGAGCTGTCCTGTGAGGAAAAGGAGCTGGATCACGGATACCTTCTGCTGCGGCGCGTTTGGAAGAAGGGGGACTGCGTGGAGCTGCAGGCAGAGTTCCCGGTCAGGAGAATCTATGCGAATCCGCTCATCCGTGCCGATGAAAACTGCGTGGCACTGATGCGGGGACCGCTTGTATATTGCATGGAGGGCGCGGATAATGGAGGACAGCTTCAGAATCTCCGGATTCCGAGGAATGCAGAATTCACGCTGGCCAGCGGGGAAAGCGCGGATGGCCTGCCGGAGGACATTGTGAGAATCCGGCTGCAGGGAATTCGCGTGCGCTTTGCGGCGGAGGATTTATACGCGGAGGAGCCGCCGCAGCAGGAGGCAGCAGCCCTGCAGGCAATTCCGTACTATGCATGGGGAAACCGGGGAGAAAATCAAATGCGTGTGTGGATGCCGGAGCAGGCGTAAAATAAAGGCATCTGCAGAGAAAGGGGGACGGTGATTTCCGCTTCTGGAATCACCTGCAATGGGGACATGATT
>CAVJLL010000080.1:0-9214 GCA_963650385.1 Clostridium sp. CAG:508
AAAGTATGGTAAGATAGTCAGGGAGTCGGCCTCAGGGTCGTGACTCAGAACGTGAAAGGAGTATAGACAGATGACAATTCGCGCAGAGCAGACGAATGAGAATATGGTGCTGCATATTGAGGGAAGACTGGATACCATCACCTCACCGGAGCTGGAAAAGGAGATTTCTGAGCTTCCGGAGCAGGTTACAGATCTTACGATCGATATGAAGGCAGTAGAGTATGTCTCTTCTGCAGGACTTCGCGTCCTGCTCGGGGCTCATAAGAAGATGAGCAAAAAGGGATCGATGGTCGTTACGGGCGTGTGTGAAGACGTAATGCAGGTTTTTGAAATGACCGGATTTTCGGATATATTGGTAATCAAGTGATGGAACTGGTAAGTGAAGCAAGTGCATTTGCAGTGAAGGCGCATGACGGCATGCGCCGTAAAAGAGCCGGTCTGCCCTATATTCTTCATCCGATGGAGGTGGCGGTTATCGTCAGCACCATGACGAGCAGCCAGGAGGTCCTTGCGGCTGCGATGCTCCATGATGTTGTAGAGGATGCGGGTGTCTCCATCCAGGAGGTGGAGGAGCGCTTCGGCAAGCGTGTGGCGGAGCTGGTCGCATCGGAGACAGAGAATAAGAGAAAGAATCTGCCGGCAGAGAGTACGTGGAAGCTGCGCAAGCAGGAGGCCATTGATTTTCTGAAGGACACGGAAGACCTCGACGTTAAAATTCTGTACCTCGCCGATAAGCTGTCCAATCTTCGTTCCATTTATCCGGCCTGGAAGGTGGAAGGAAACGATGTATGGCAGAGCTTTAACCAGAAGAATCCGGCCGAGCATGCCTGGTATTACCGCAGCATTGCGGAGTATGTGAGCGAGCTTTCGGACACGAGAGCCTGGAAAGAATTCGATGAGCTGATTCAGAAGATCTTCAAAGATGTTTGAGACCCGGCGGCAGGGGAGAGGCTAAAAGGATGGAAGGTGTTACATATCAGACAAACGGCGATCAGCTGATTATATGCCTGAACGGAAGAGTGGATGCTTCCAATGCAGCGGAGATCGAAAAGCAGATTGCGGACGCAATTGCTGCAGCACCGGACAAGGAAGTGCTGATCGATGCAGAGCACTTGGAATACATATCCAGTGCCGGACTGCGCATCTTCCTGCGGCTGCGCAAGAAAAAGGTGAATCTGACGCTGCTCAACGTGAGCCCGGAGGTCTATGACATTCTGGAAATGACCGGATTCACAGAGATGATGACGGTCAAAAAGGCCTATCGCCATCTTTCCGTAGAGAACTGCGCTGTCATCGGAAAAGGTGCGAACGGCATTATCTACCGCTACGATGCAGAGACGATTGTCAAGGTGTATTTTCAGGCGGATGCGCTTCCGGATATTCAGCGGGAGCGGGAGCTGGCACGCAAGGCGCTGGTTATGGGGATCAATACGGCAATTCCCTACGACGTTGTCCGCGTCGGAGCTGGGTACGGCACGGTGATGGAGCTCTTAGAGGCATCCTCACTTTCGAAAATGATTCAGGCAGATCCGGAGCATCTGGAAAAGCCGCTCGATATTTTTGTGGGACTGCTGCGTCAGATTCATGAGACGCAGATGGAGCCCGGAAGCCTTCCGGATATGAAGGCGCTGGCACAGAAGTGGGCTGATTTTGACAGAGATTATCTGCCGGAGGAGATCAGCGGCAAGCTGTGCGCATTGGTGGAGGCAGTTCCGGAACGCAATACCATGCTGCACGGGGATTACCACCCGAACAATATCATGATGCGGGACGGGGAGGCCATACTGATTGATATGGATACCCTGTGCATGGGGCATCCTGTGTTTGAGCTTGGATCCGTTTTTAATGCACTGGTCGGCTTCGGCGAAATCGACCATGATGTCATTCTGCATTTCCTGGGCGTTCCGTTTGAGGTTTCGAGTGCATTCTGGAGCAGAACGCTGGCGGGTTATCTTGAAACAGAGGATTCTGTGCGGATCGCTGAGGTGGAAAATAAGGCGAAGATCATCGGGTATGCGCGCCTTCTGCGCCGCACCGTTCGGAGGGATACACCTGACCGGGAGCAGATGATCGCACACTGCAGGGAGCAGCTGATGCGCCTTGTTCCGGCAGTAGACAGCCTGGATTTCTAAGGAAATAGGCCGCACCCTCGGTGTCAGAACGCCCCCGTGCGGCTGACACCGAAGGCAAGCAGTGCATAGATGGCGAGCATGCCGGTAATGATGAGCGCCTGCTTGCCCCGGTGCGCAGTGAGCAGGCCGATGAATTCGCGAACCAGTGCGTTGGGCCAGAAATACCATTTCGCCCTTGCGCCGATTCCGACCGCGCGCATTTTGACGCGCCGTGCATAGAGGCCGCTGCGGAACACATGGTAGTTCGTGGTTGAAAACGCGACGTTGGCCGCTGCATTTCTTTCTTCAATTCTGGCCTTGGAGAATTTCATGTTCTCAAAGGTACTGGTCGACTGATCTTCCTTCAGAATCTGATTCTCCGGAATTCCCTGTTTCAACAGATACCGCTTCATGGCTTCGCTTTCGGAAATGACTTCATCGCTGCCCTGGCCGCCGGAGGTGACAAAGACAAGGTCCTTCCCTGTTTGCTGCAGCTGCCGGTTTCGGAAGGCAACAGCCCGGTCGAGGCGGTCCCGCAGGAGCGGAGAAACGGTGCCGTCCGCACGGATGGAGCAGCCAAGGACAATGAGAAAATCCTTATCCGGCAGCGGCTCGTAGGAGGCGGCAATGGCATTTGCAATCAGGATGCCGATGACCATGCACTCAAAGTACAGGTAAATGGCGGAAAAAATATTGACGAGAAAAAGCTCCATGCCTGCATGCGGGCCGATGCCGGAGGCGTTTCGATCCGCAATGGTCAGCAGAATTTCTCCGCCCAGCAGCAGGCAGGAGAGGAGAATTCCGAGAAGATTCACGAACCGCTTTCCCTCGTGGCGGATCAGCGAGAGATTGCTGATGCACAGCGCGGCGGAGAGCACCAGAATGAACGGCCAGGAGAGCAGTATGTAGCTCCTGGCGGACATGCTCAGAAGGGAAAGGATTTGCGTGAGATTCCGGCCGCCTTGCTGCAGCGGATCGCGCAGGATCTGCACGGTCAGCCGGGCATGCGTGATCAGAACCGAGGTCAGGAAAAAGGAAAAGCCGACGTAGTAGATGGTGTTGTACGAGTACGGGTTGTACTGCAGCTGCGCATGGAACGCCCACAGCAGCAGAGCGATGACGGAAGCGAAAAATACATCCAGAACGATGTTGATCGCTGCGGCATGTGCCTCTGCGCCGGTTGCGGCGAGGATGCCGATCAGGACGGCGGCAGGGACTGCCAGTGCGATGATGCCGAAAACGTGCGGCTTTTTGCTGCGGGTATTAAATCTCATAGAAAATCCTCCGATGAAGCTATTGTATCATGGCCGGGAGCGGCGCGGTGGCACTGAGAACACCGAAAGCTGTGGCTGAATAATTACCCGGTATGAAAATGACAGGAGAAGGGACAAATGGAGAATCGATCAGAAACCGCGGACGATGCACAGATTCGAATCCGCAGAGCAGTGCCGGATGACCTGCCGAGGCTGCTGGAAATTTACGGCATTGCACGGGAATTCATGATAAAGACAGGGAATCCCAACCAGTGGAAAACAGGAGGCCCCAACCGGGATCGGCTGGAGAAGGACCTTGCGCTGCAGCAGCTGTATGTCATGGAGGACGAGTCGGGGCTGGTGCATGCATTCTTTATGTTCTCCATGGCGGGAGACCCTTGCTATGACGTCATTGAGAACGGCGCATGGAAATCGGAGCAGCCCTACGGCGTGATTCACCGTGTGGCCGGCGACGGACAGCTCCGTGGCGTGCTCGCACGGGCAGTTGCCTTTGCACTGCAGGAGACAGGACATCTTCGCATTGATACCCATCAGGACAACAAGGTCATGCAGGGCGCCATTGCCAAAAACGGATTCAGCTATTGCGGGATTATCCATCTGGAGGACGGATCGCCGCGGCTCGCGTATGAGCGCGTGGGATGATTGCAACAGTACATTCGCAAGGAGCCGTCGTGACTGGCGAATGTACAGCAATGGCTGATTGAGATTGATATTTAAAAGACAATAGTTGTACTTAAAATTTTACTCTGCATGCTTTATACTCTGATTGTATGCAGCTTCAGCACGGCTGCATGCGGGGGAACGAAACAGCAGCGGTAATACGAACGATCAGACGGACGCACACGCGGATGCTGCGCAGCAGCGATTATGCGAATGGGCTCTGAGTGTTTGCGTTGTTCGGATTCATTGCTGCGGGAAAAGCGTAAAGGAGGCAGAAGTGAAGACAAGACTCATTTCACTGTTGACGGCTGTAACTCTTGCAGCCGGCACGCTGGCTCCGCTGCCGGTGTGTGCAGCGAAGTCCAAGAGCAAGAAAACGTCCGCCAAAAAGACGACAACCACCACCAAAAAGGCGACAGCGACCAATGCGGTGACCATCTCTTCCGTGGTGATCCAGGGAACCAATGTGGTTGTGACTGCCACAGGTGCGGCGGCGACGGATGACGGAGTTTATCATCTGTACGCACAGGACCCTGCCATGAGCGGCGTGCAGGGTGCAGAGGTTGCGCAGGCCCCGGCCGGTGCGACAGCGGTATTTACATTCCCGCTGGGGAACAATACGGCAGCGTCCATGCTGTATAAGAAGTTTACGGTTGTCGGTGTTTCCTCCGGAGCGCTGAAGGATCTGTCCAACGACATGTACATTCTGAATCCGGAAGCCGTTGCGACGCATACCACAGCAAGATATGACGGCGGCAAAAAGGGACTCCTTCCGGCAGCAGAAACGATCCGCGATACTGCGACGCTCAAGGCGATGGGCGTGAAGCAGATCACCTATAATCTTCCGGTTGGAGATATGATCTCCGGCGGCGGTGTCAATTTCAGCTACAACGGCAAAAACTACGCATTCAACGCCGGCATTGTCGGCCAGTATGACATCATCGTTCCTGCAATGAATGCAGCCGGCATTCAGGTAAACCTCATTCTCCTGTGCGGCGCAAACGGAGGCATCCTCATTCATCCGCAGTCCAGAGGTGTCGGTGCCAACTATTACATGTTCAACACGGTGGATCAGGCCGGACTTGAGGAGCTGGAGGCCGTTGCCGCCTTCCTCGGACAGCGCTATTCCGGAACCGGACACGGAACTGTGGACAACTGGATCGTCGGCAACGAGGTAAATGCGCGCAACGAGTGGAACTACATGGACCCCTCTGCCGGATTGGCCGGCTTTGCAAAGGCCTATGCCGATGAGCTCCGCGTATTCTACAACGGCATCAAGTCGCAGAACGCGAATGCGAGAGTCTATGCGGCAACGGATCAGGAGTGGATGTCCGACAACGCAGCACTTCACTACGGCGTGAAGGAATTCCTGACACAGCTGAATACACAGATTACATCCGAGGGTAATTTTGACTGGTCCCTGTCCAATCACCCTTACAACTTCCCGCTGTATGAGCCCAACACCCTGACCTCCAAGCCGCAGGTTACGCACACACAGTCGACCAGATACGTCACGATGAGCAACATTGACGTCCTGACCGATTTCATGTGCCAGGCTCAGTTCCTTAATCCTGCCGGACAGGTTCGTTCCATCACACTGACGGAGGTGGGCTTCTCCTCCAGCGCAGCAGTCGGCTCGAATGAGGCACTGCAGGCAGCGGACATCGTTTTCGCCATCAATCAGGCCAATGCGAACCAGCACATCGACGGCATCGTGATCAATCGTCAGCGCTCGGATGCCAGTGAGATCGCACAGGGCCTTGATTACGGTCTGATCGGTGTCGGCGGCGCAGCCAAGCAGAGCTACAGCTGGTTTGTATCGGCGGAGAGCGCAGATACGATCGCGGCAGCATCGGCGGTTCTGGGCAAGGACATCACGTCCAGCATTGTTGTTCGATAAAACAGGTCCGGCGAGAACGATATAAGAACATGCAGCTTTTAAGGGGGAGTGCTGATTGATCGGCACTTCCCCATCGTTATGTACGGCATCGTATGGAGGAACACATTTCGCGGCCCGGACAGCTCCTGTCCGGACCCGCCCGACCGATGCCTGCACAATGGTTACGGAGGTTTTATGATACGCGCAGTTATTTTCGATATGGACGGAACCCTGTATGACAGTGAGAAGATGTACGGTCATGGCTGGATGCAGGCCGGCCTTTCAAAGGAACAGTATTACCAGCTGATCGGCCGAAGCCGTGTGAATATTGACCAGCTCCTGCGGGAATGGGGGTATGATGTAGAACAGCTGCGCAAGGTTCGCTCCGAGGCGGTGGAAAAAGAGCTGCAGGAAAAGGGCGTGGAGCTCAAGCCCGGAGCAAGAGAATGCCTTGAATGGCTTCAGCGGAAGAAAATACCGGCGGCCATCGCCACCTCCAGCGCCAAGGAAGTAGCAGACCGGTATCTGGCGATGACGGGGATGGAGCAGTATTTTGACCTTGTCATCAGCGGGAACACGCTGGAGAGGGGAAAGCCCTTTCCGGATATATTCCTGGAGGCTGCAAAGCGGCTGGGACAGCGGCCGCAGGACTGCCTTGTGGCAGAGGACAGCTTCAACGGTGTTCGCGCCGGACGGAATGCGGGAATGTATACGATCATGATTCCGGATTTGATTCCGGCAGATGAGGAAATGCACCGGCTTGCGGATGCAGTGCTGGACAGCCTTCTGCAGCTGCCGGACTGGATTGAATCACAGGATTGAGGCATAGAAAGGAAACGGTTGAGAAGAGCATGTTTCAGTCGGTTTTTGAAGACAGAGGGAATTGGTACAAGGGCAATCTTCACATGCATACGACGAGGTCCGACGGGCATCTCGATCCGGCGGCAGCAGTGGAGCGATACCGGCAGCACGGCTATGATTTTGTGGCGCTGACGGATCACCGGAAGCCGTCCGCTACAGAGAGGATGGGAGATGTGCTGGTGCTCTCCGGCGTAGAGTGGGATACCGGCGGAGCCAACACAAAGAGCTTTGGCGATGTGCCGACGTATCACATTCTGGGGATCGGGATGACATCCGACAATGTGCTGGATTACCGCAGTCAGCCGCACCCGGAGCCGCAGGCAATCGTGGATTTTATCCAGGAAAACAACGGCATTGCCATCCTGGCGCACCCGGCGTGGTCGGTCATGGATCCGGCCGGGATCGGCCGGCTGAAGGGAATCACGGCAGCGGAAATCTACAACTCGGTTTCGGACCTTCCCTTTAACGGGGAGCGGGCGGATTCCTCGGCCTGGTTCGACATCTGGGCGACGAATTATAACCGCCTGATTCCAGCCGTGGCATCGGATGATGCCCACGCCTACGAGGGGGATGAGTGCTACGCCTATACCATGGTGAATGCGGCGGAGCTGTCCCGGGATGCCGTTATCGATGCACTGCAGAGCGGCAACTTTTATGCCAGCCAGCGCCCGGTTCTGCATGAGATGGCCATCGACTGGGATAACGGCATCGTACATATGGAATTCTCCCAGGATGTGACGACGGTGGTCTTCTACAGCAACCACATCTGGGTGCCGGAGCGTGTGACCCTGGTAAAGAACGGCAGCATGGACTACCACATCGCGCCGGGAGAGTTTTATGTGAGGGCAGAGCTGATCGCCCGGGACGGGAGAAAGGCCTGGACGTCGCCGGTTCGCGTGGACTGATGCAGACAGATATGCGAGAAACGAAAAAGAGCAGCGGCATTGCAGGTGCATCGGTAGAACAGAGGCATCTGTCGGAGGGAGAAGGATCGTAAGATGGCAGTTGCACAATATTTTGACTACTTTATCATTTTCAGCTTTGTCGGCTGGATCTACGAATGCACCTATTGTACGGTGAAGGAGAAACACTGGCAGAACCGCGGGTTCCTTTTCGGACCGATCTGCCCCATTTACGGGTGCGGCGTGGTCGGTGCCATGATTGTTTTTCATTTACTGCCGCCGATGCCGGCCGGCGATTCGTATCCGGTGTGGGAGATTTTCCTGGTCTGTGCGGTCGGAAGCGCGATTATGGAGTTCGGCACCTCCTGGGTACTGGAGAAATTTTTCCATGCGGTATGGTGGGACTACAGCGATATTCCGCTGAACATTCAGGGGCGGATCTGCCTGCCGGCCACCTGCGGCTTCGGCGTGGCCGGCATCCTCGTGGTGCGGGTCATCGGACCGTTTCTGGATTCGCTTCCCACGGATGCCCACCCCATCGAGAATGAAATTCTCTGCCTTGTGTTCGCGGTAATCCTGGGTATGGATTTTGCATTGACGGTGGCCAGCCTGACCAGAATTCTGGACCGGATGGATGCCATGGAGAAGGAATTCAACGACCGCATGGAGGCCGGCTATCAAACCGTGCAGCAGGGACCTGCAGCAATGGGGACGGCTGCAATGGCAGCGGCCCAGAGCGCAGGAGAAACGGCGGTCATCGCCGCGATGCTGGCATCGGATACGGCCAAGGCTAAGGCAGGAAAATCCACGCAGGAAATGGGAGATCGGGTGCGGAAATTCATGAGCGGCTTCAGCCGCAGAGAGCAGTACCACATCCTGAGTATCCGGGAATTCCGTCCGGGAAATGTGTCCAAGGATGCTTCGGAAAAGCTCCGGGGGGTGTTCCGGTATATGCAGAAGACAGCGGGCAAGCGAACCGTGCCCGGCAAGGAAGAGGAGTCAGAGTAAAAAGCGGCGGGGGATTTCACCGCAGGATGGCAGCAGAACATGCCATCCGGGAAGGAACAGTATGGTCGGACTTTCCGGTTCGGAGGAGAAGGAATTTCAGAAATGCATGGGGGAGCTGGCATGCGACCCCCGGTGCCTTCGCATGAAGGACTTCATTCAGCATGGCCGCATTACCACCTATGACCATTGTCTGGATGTGGCAAGAGAGGCATTCCGGCTGAATCGGCGCCTTCATCTGCGGGCAGAGGAGCACCGCCTGGTGCGGGCCGCCTTCCTCCACGACTACTTTCTGTATGACTGGCACAGCCACGGTGATCATCTGCACGGCTACCACCATCCGCACATTGCTGCGGTAAATGCCAGACGGGATTTCCAGCTGGAGGAGGTGGAGGCTGCCGCAATTGAGAGCCACATGTGGCCGCTCACGCTGTTCCATGCCCCATCCTCCCGCATCGCCTGGCTGGTCACGGCAGCCGATAAGATCTGCTCCTCCCGGGAGACCCTGTTCGAGCGGTGAAT
>CAVJLL010000081.1:0-9157 GCA_963650385.1 Clostridium sp. CAG:508
GGGCCACTCGGCAAAAACGTGCTCCATCCTCGGACCTAGCGGTGCTAAGCTCGCACAAGACGCTCGCAAGCACCGAGGCCTCGCAAGGCCCCTGGACCGGACATTCTCCGCCACCCTGTCGCTTGGCTTCTCCGTCACCCTGTCGCTGGCTGGCACCTGTACAGTGACATGTGGTATAGTAGGGGGTAAAGTTTCAGGACCCGCCGCCGGCAGGCGGGAGCCCTGCAGAATTGTCATCGATTCAGCGGGCATGCTGCGTCGGGAAAGTGCGTACAATTGGATAAGAAAAAAGAAAACAACTATTTGCTGTGTGAACAGAACTGGGTCTTTTATACCCTGATGCTGGCGGCAGGCTTCTGGGGCGCCTTTACGTATCTGTTGCGGGGCGGCGTCTTCTGCAACGCGCAGACAGGAAATCTCGTCCTTCTGGGACTTTCCATCGGCGCCGGGAATCTGCACAAGACGCTGTACTATCTGGTCCCGATCTCTTCCTATATATTCGGAGCGTTTCTGTCTGAGCTCCTGCCCAACCCTGTCAAGCATCATCTGCACATCCGCTGGGACACCGTTCTGATCGGAATTGAGCTCTTCATTGTGCTCCTGCTCGGGTGCATTCCGGAATCCTGGCCGGTACAGATTTCGCAGATTCTCGTCAATTTCATGGCCTCGATGCAGTACAACACCTTCCGCCAGGCACAGGGAACGCCCATGGCGACAACCTTTGCGACCAATCACATCCGTCAGATCGGTGTGGGACTGGCCAAGGAGCTGCGGCACTGGCATCGGGAGGACAAGAGCCACCGCGTGAAGTTTAAAAAGCATGCCATGATGATCCTCTCCTTCGTTTCGGGTGCAGCCATCGGGACGGTGTTCTGCAACAGAATTCAGGGCCGCGCCATCTGGCTTACGGCGATTCCGCTCGGATACCTCTTCCTGCGGATGGTCCGCGATGACAAGAGGAGCGGAGAGGAGCAGCTCGAGCAGAAGCCGAGCGGGCATTGAGGCCTCGTATCGCCCGGCCGATCGGTTTACGACACGATTCATGGCTGCAGCTTATTCGCCGATCAAGCGACGGGGCGGACAACTCCGTTAGGATCCGTTTCCTGGCCGGTGAATGGACTGTAACGAATAAGCAGCAGAAGGAGTATCTGACACATGCCCGAGAAGGCCAGATCTGGAAAAAAAGAACGAAAGCCCTACCGGGATTACGAGCTGCAGGTGAATCAGCAGATCCAGACGCAGAGCTTTGCGCCGGTGTATCTGATCTGCGGCGAGCAGACCTATCTGCGGACACGCAACATTCACAGGCTCCAGAAGGCAATTCTGGGGGACGGGGATGCGATGAATGCGGCAGTCCTTTCCGGGGCGGATGTCCGCGCTGCGCAGGTGATCGAGCTGGCAGAGACGCTTCCTTTTTTTGCTGACCGGAGAGTGATTACCGTAACGGAAACGGAGTTTCTGAAAAAGACGGGCGAGGAGCCGGAGAAGCTGGCGGAGTATCTGCCGCGGATGCCGGAAACGACGCACCTGATCATTGAAGAGCCGGCACCGAACGCCTCCTATAAGCTGTACAAGGCCATTGCCAAGGCCGGATGCGTGGTGCGCTGCGACCTTGCTGTCGGTGACAGACCCCTGCCGCAGGACCTGCAGCAGCTGAAGGAATGGACCGGAAAGCTGTTTGCAAGGGATGGACTGTCGATTTCCGGCGCCGTATTGGAACTCTTCCTGCAGAGCAGCGGAACGGACATGCTGAACATTCAGTCGGAGGAAGCGAAGCTCGCCGCCTATTGCATGGGCCGGGAAACGGTGACGGCGGAGGATATCCGGGAAATCGGAACCCCGGTCGTGAAGGACCGTATTTTTGATATGATTCAGGCAATTGCTGCACGGAAACGGCCGGAGGCACTTGCCATCTACATGGACCTTGTCAAGCTCCAGACACCGCCGCAGGTGATCCTGGCATTGATGACGCGCCAGTACAACCAGCTCCTGCAGATTCTGGAGCTGTTCTCGATGGGAGATCGGGAGCTGGCTGCTGAGCTGGGACTGAACCCGTGGGCGCTGGGCAATAAGCTGCGCCCGCTAGCGAAGGGGTACACCGTCGAGCGGCTGGAGCAGTCGCTGGAGGCCTGCATGCAGGCGGATTTTGATTATAAAAACGGCAAGATCACGCCGGAGCTGGCGGTGGAAAAGCTGATTGTACTGTGCAGCGGGTAAAGAAGCGGCTGCGCGGGGCCTTGTCCGCGGATCGGACGGGCGCTGAGCGTCTGCCGGAAAGAGAGGTAGGAACGGAATGAAAACAGATACTGCGGATCTGCAGGAACGGATGCCAAAGCCGCTGGAGCGCTACCAGCATTTTCGGGGCGGACGGTATCAGGTCCTTACACTGGCTGAGAAGGAGGATACCGGCGAGCAGCTGGTCGTCTATCAGGCGCTGTACGGGGATAATAAAATCTACGCGCGGAGCCTTGCGAGCTTCGTGGAGGAGCTCAGCCCCGCACAGTATCCGGATGCGGTCCAAAGATTCCGATTCCAGAAAATAGAAGAAGACCGAAGCGAGGAGGCATCCGGTCAGGATCTGACCTCACAGGACGGCGCAGGCAGCGATGCGCAGGATCTGACCTCACAGGACGGCGCAGGCAGTCATGTGCAGGAGAGGACGCAGGAGGCATCGGAAAGCCTGCGGGAGGATGCGGCGCCGGATGAACCGCAAAAGACCGTATCGGATGAAAAAACGGATTCAGCATCGGATTCCGAAGCGGAGCCTTCGCTGGATCCCATGCTGGAGCGGTTTCTGGATGCCAGGACCACGCAGGACCGCCTGACGGTTCTGGACGAAATGCGCGGGAGAGTGACGGATGCGATGATCGATACCATGGCACTGGCCTCGGATGTGGAGGTGAAGCCCGGACCGCTGCAGCTGCGGTATGAGGATCTCCACGACTGCCTGTTAACCATCCAGCGCTACGAGCTGGAGCGAAGCCGCCTGCGCGGATGATTTACGGTAACCATTCAGAGCAAGAGAGAGGATATGTATGAAGCTTTTAACCATTTGTGTACCGTGCTATAACTCGCAGGATTATATGGAGCACTGCCTGGAGTCTCTTCTAGTGGGAGGCGACCGCGTGGAAATCCTGATCGTGGACGACGGCTCCAAGGACAACACCGCTGCCATTGCAGACCGCTATGAGAAGGAGTATCCGGGCATCTGCCGCGCCGTGCATAAGCCCAACGGCGGACACGGCTCCGGCGTCAATGTCGGAATCGACCTTGCAGGCGGCCTGTATTACAAGGTCGTGGACAGCGACGATTGGCTGGACAAGGATGCTTTTCTGAAGGTGCTGGATCAGCTGGAGCAGTTCACGGAGGAAGAACAGCAGATCGATATGATGCTGTGCAACTACACCTATGCCAAGGAGGGCGCGGCGAAGAACAAGGTCATCCATTACGAATCGGCGCTGCCGGTCGGGAAGGTCTTCGGCTGGGATCAGGTGGGACATTTCCATAAGGGAAGCTATATCCTGATGCATTCGGTGATCTACCGCACCAACCTCTTAAAGGAGTGCGGACTGCGGCTCCCGGAGCACTGCTTCTACGTGGACAACATCTACGTGTTCACACCACTCCCGTATGTGAAGAAGATGTACTACATGAATGTGAACCTGTACCGCTACTACATCGGCCGGCAGGATCAGTCCGTCAACGAGAAGATCATGATTTCGCGCCTGGATCAGCAGGTTCGTGTGTCCAAGATTATGATCGCCTATTACACAACGCCGGCGATCGCAGAGAAGATCCGGCAGTACCGCGGGCTTCATGCATACATGTATAACTATCTGGAGATCATTGTGACCATCTCCTCCATTCTGGCACTGCTGTCCAATACCAAGGAGCACATTGCCATGAAGGATGAGCTCTGGGATTACCTGAAAAAAAGAGACTTCTGGCTGTATGCCAAGATGCGCCACGGCGTGTTCGGAACGTTTGTCGGAAGTGACCGGAGAGGAACGCGGTTTATTTCCGTGGAGGCGTACCGCCTGATCAATCATTTTTTCCATTTCAATTGAAAAATACAACTTCGCCGCCCTGTCGCTTGGCTGGCAAATATACAGTAAAGGTCCGTGGGTTTCGTCCGCGAAATGTGCACCTGAACAGTTACCATTTGGCTATAGTTGTGTTATAGTTATTCGAAATTCATGTAACTTCATAAGCAATCCATATGACATCAGACGCAGGAGGTACTGTACATGTATTCACTGGAAGAAGTCAGAAGAGAGGATCCGGAAATCGCAGAGGCCATTGAACAGGAGATGGCCAGACAGAACGATCACATCGAGCTGATCGCATCGGAGAACTGGGTCAGCAAGGCCGTTATGGCAGCCATGGGAAGCCCGTTGACGAACAAGTACGCAGAGGGCTATCCGGGAAAACGCTACTACGGCGGCTGCCAGTGCGTGGACGTGGTAGAGACGCTGGCCATTGAGCGCGCGAAGAAGCTCTTCGGATGCACCTATGCGAATGTACAGCCTCACTCCGGCGCCCAGGCGAATCTGGCAGTAGAGTATGCAGTGCTCAAGCCCGGTGATACGCTGATGGGAATGAATCTGAACCAGGGCGGACATTTAACGCATGGCTCACCGGCGAATATTTCCGGCGCATACTTCAACATCGTTCCTTACGGCGTGGACGAGAACGGCTTTATCGATTATGAGGAGCTGATGAAGCTGGCGGTAGAGCACAAGCCGAAGATGATCATTGCCGGTGCCTCTGCCTATGCGCGCACCATTGATTTTAAGAAATTCCGCGAGGTGGCTGACGCCTGCGGCGCCGTGCTGATGGCAGACATCGCACACATCGCAGGACTGGTGGCAGCAGGCCTTCATCCGTCACCGTTCCCGTGGTGCGACATTGTTACCACGACAACGCACAAGACGCTGCGCGGACCCCGCGGCGGCCTGATTCTGGCGAGCCAGGAGACGGCGGATAAATATAAGCTCAACAAGGCCATCTTCCCCGGCATCCAGGGCGGCCCGCTCGAGCATGTCATCGCAGCAAAGGCCGTATGCTTTAAGGAGGCACTGGATCCGTCCTTTAAGGTATATGCACAGGCCATCATTGATAACGCGCAGGCTCTGGCAGAGGGCCTGATGAAGCGCGGCGTGGACATCGTTTCCGGCGGCACGGACAATCACCTGATGCTGATCGATCTGACCAAGGAGGATCTGACCGGCAAGGAGGTGGAGAAGTGGCTGGATGAGGCGCACATTACCGCCAATAAGAACACCATCCCGAACGAGCAGCGCTCGCCCTTTGTCACATCCGGAATCCGTCTGGGAACACCGGCCGTCACAACACGCGGCATGAACACAGAGGATATGGACCGGATCGCAGAGGCCATCTCCCTTGTCGTCAAGGAGAAGGAGGCCGGCATCGAGAAGGCAAAGGCCATCGTTGCAGAGCTGACAGCCAAATACCCGCTGAGCTGCTGAGAAATGCTGGCTTAATCAGATTTTTCTAAAGAAGCACAAGTGCAAGTGATATAAGTGAACACCCTCCCGAGACACATCATGGAATGTGCCCCGAGAGGGTGTTTATTTTTGTGGTAACAGTACATTCGCCAGCCAAACGACAGGGCGGCAGAGAATGTCCGGACCAAAAACCGGACAACTCCGCCGGGACCCGTCGCAGACAAGCGTATATGAGAGCTTTACACTTCTGCTTCCTTCTGCAGGGCCTTCTGCGCGCCGGCCAGCAGGAGCTTGATGCGGTTGAGCTGGTTGACCTCGGATGCACCGGGATCGTAGTCAATGGCTGCCAGATTGGCCTGCGGATACAGCTTTCGGACCATCTTCGAGACGCCCTTGCCGACCACGTGATTCGGCAGGCATCCGAAGGGCTGAATGCAGATGATGTTGGGAACGCCGCTCTTGATCAGCTCCACCATCTCGCCCGTCAGGAACCACCCCTCGCCGGTCTGGTTGCCGATATCGACGATGGGCTTTGCATACTCGACGATCTGGTAGATGCTGGCCGGCGCCTCAAAGTGCCGGCTCTTTTCGTACTCGCGGTAAATGGGCCGCAGCGCGATGTCCTCGATGGCGTGGATCGCCGCCTGCATGCCGAAAGCCGCCTTTTTGGAGGTGCCCAGATAGTCGGCCTTGTACACCTGATTGTAGAAGCAGTACAGCATAAAGCCCATCAGATCCGGGACAATGGCCTCCGCGCCCTCGGCCTCCAGCGTGTCGACCAGGTGATTGTTGGCCGCGTAGGAGTATTTTACCAGGATCTCGCCGACGATGCCGACCCGGGGCTTTTTGAGGCTCTCGTCGATCGGAATCGCGTCGAAATCGCGGATGATGTCGCGGCACATGCGCTGCACCTTGTGCAGAGGGAAGCCCTTCGTGCCGACCAGAAATTCGGAGCAGGTCTTTGTCCACTTCTCGTACATGGCCTGCACAGAGCCATTTTCCAGCTCGTAGGGCCGCATGCGGTAGACGCATTTCATCAGCACATCACCGAAAATAACGGCGAAGGCCAGCCGGGTAATAAAGGGGAACGTGATCTTAAAGCCGGGGTTCCCCTCGAGCCCGGAGAGGTTTGCCGAGATAACAGGAACCTGCTCCATACCGGCCTTTTTCAGCGCACGGCGGATAAAGCCGATGTAGTTGGAGGCACGGCATCCGCCGCCCGTCTGCGACATGATCACGGCTGTGTGATCGAGATCGTACTTGCCCGAGGAGAGCGCCTCCATGACCTGCCCGACGACGAAGAGGGACGGGTAGCAGGCATCGTTGTTTACGTATTTGAGTCCGTAATCCACCGCCGTGTGGTTGTCGTTGCGCATCAGGACCACATTGTAGCCGCAGGATCTGGCTGCCGGCTCAATGAGATCAAAATGAATGGGCGACATCTGTGGGCAGAGGATGGTGTACTTCTCGTCGAACATCTTCTGCGTAAACGGAACCTTTTTGATGCCGGTGGAGTGAACGGTGCGCTTGAGCGCGTTCTTTTCCCGGATATTGATGGCCGCAATCAAAGAGCGGACGCGGATTCTGGCAGCGCCCAGGTTGTTCACCTCATCAATCTTGAGGCAGGTATAGATCTTGTCGGAGCCGGAGAGGATGTCGCACACCTGATCGGTGGTTACTGCATCCACGCCGCATCCGAAGGAGTTGAGCTGGATCAGATCCAGATCATCTCTGGTACGGACGTAGGCGGCAGCCGCATAGAGGCGGGAGTGATACATCCACTGATCGAGCACGACGAGCGGCCGCTCGGGGGTTCCCAGGTGCGCGATGGAGTCCTCGGAGAGGACGGCAAAGCCGTAGGAATGAATCATTTCCGGGATGCCGTGGTTGATCTCCGGATCCAGGTGATACGGGCGTCCTGCCAGAACGATGCCCTTTGTTCCGGTGTCCTCCATGAACTTCAGAACGCGCTCGCCCTCGGCCTGGATGTCCTTCCGGTACTGCAGGAGCTCATTCCATCCGGCCTCAGCCGCCGCCAGAACCTCACCCTCGGGGAGCTCAGAGAATTCCCGCGTCAGCGCCTCGGATACGGTCTTGAGGCTGGTGAAGGCCATGAAGGGATGACGGAAGGTCACCTGCCCGTTCATGATCTCCTCAACGTTGTTCTTGATATTCTCCGGGTAGGAGGAGACAATCGGGCAGTTGTAGTGGTTGTCCGCATCCTTATTTTCCTCCCGCTCATAGAAAAGAGAGGGATAGAAGATGAAGTCGGGATGCGCCTTTTCAATCAGCCACTGCACGTGGCCGTGGGTGATCTTGGCGGGGTAGCATTCCGATTCGGAGGGGATGGACTCGATGCCCATCTCGTAAATCGCGTGTGTCGACAGCGGCGAGAGGATTACGCGGTAGCCGAGCCGGGCAAAGAACGTTGCCCAGAAGGGGTAATCCTCGTACATGTTCAGAACGCGCGGGATGCCGACGGTGCCGCGCACGGCCTCCTTGGCTGTCAGTGGCTTGTAGCCGAAGAGGCGCTTGAGTTTGTACTGGTACATGTCCGGAACGCCGTTGTCGGTCTTCTCAAGGCCAAGGCCCCGCTCGCACCGGTTGCCGGAAATGAACTGCCGACCGTCATTGAAGTGGTTGACGGTCAGACGGCAGTTGTTGCTGCACTTTCCGCAGCTGCGGAGCGTTGTCTTAAAGGTCAGCGCCTCCATCTCCTCCAGACTGAGCATGGAGGTGGGCTGGGAGGCATCGAACCGCTCCCTTGCGATCAGAGCGGCGCCGAACGCACCCATGATGCCGGAGATGTCCGGACGGATCACAT
This sequence comes from Clostridium sp. CAG:508, assembly GCA_963650385.1. Classification (GTDB taxonomy): domain Bacteria; phylum Bacillota; class Clostridia; order Lachnospirales; family Lachnospiraceae; genus CAG-791. Next base: position 8,293 of record CAVJLL010000081.1, read on the forward strand.
CGCTGCCGGAAATCTTCTCGAGCGCGCGCAGCACGGCGTCGTTGTAGAAGGTGCCGCCCTGCACGACGATATTTTTGCCAAGCTCCGAAGCGGAGGACACCTTCATTACCTTGAACAGCGCGTTCTTGATGACCGAATAGGCAAGGCCTGCCGAAATGTCGGCGACGCTCGCGCCCTCCTTCTGTGCCTGCTTGACGCGGGAGTTCATGAAAACCGTGCACCGCGTGCCGAGGTCGATGGGATTCTCTGCAAAAAGAGCCGCCTTCGCAAAGTCCACCACCGAATAGTCCAGGGATTTTGCAAAGGTCTCGATAAAGGATCCGCACCCGGAGGAACAGGCCTCGTTGAGCGTGACGGAATCCACGGCGCCGTTGCGGATGCGGATGCACTTCATATCCTGTCCGCCGATGTCGAGAATGCAGTCCACCTGCGGGTCAAAATACGATGCGCCGTAGTAGTGCGCGATGGTTTCGACCTCACCCCAGTCCAGCCGGAACGCGGCCTTCATCAGGGCTTCGCCGTATCCGGTGGAGCAGCCGCCGGCAATCGTGACGCCGGCGGGAAGGTGCTGATCCAGATCGGTGATGCCGCGGATGGCGGTCTTAATGGGAGAGCCGTTGTTGGAGGAATAGAAGGACCAGAGCAGCTCGCCGTTTTCTCCGATGAGTGCGAGCTTGGTCGTAGTGGAGCCGGCGTCAATCCCGAGGAAGGCCTTGCCCTGGTAGGCGGAGAGGTCTTTTTTCTGCACGCAGTGGCTGCCGTGGCGGGCGGTAAAGGCGTCGTATTCCGCCTGATCGGCGAACAGAGGCTCCATGCGCTGAACCTCGAACTCCATCTGCATGGGATGGGAGGTTTTCTCCAGAAG
>CAVJLL010000082.1:0-3249 GCA_963650385.1 Clostridium sp. CAG:508
TCGCCTGCCATCACGATCAGAACCGGCTTGTCCTCCACCAGAAAGGACAGCGTCTTGGCGATCTCCGCCTCAGTGCAGCCGATTTGAAGAGCCGCATGCTCCACCGTATCAATGGTTTCCTGGTGAACCGTGATGTGATCCTCCAGTCCCTTTTTCTTCAGATATTCTCTTGCCTTTTCTGCTGACATTGCCGTCCGCCTCTCTTTTACTTTTCGTATCTGCTCAGTACCTGCCACATTTCAAACAGACTATTTTTCCGCCCGCACTACTCCAGGCTCACGCCGTCGGCCAGAAGCTCTTCTTCTGTCTCGTGTCTGCGTCCCCATCCGGTCAGAATGGCTGCCCAGAAGACCACTGCCAATGCAATGGAGTGGAAATTATAAGCCACAAAGGATACCGAGCTGTAGTTATCGCCGACCACGCCGGCCGCCAGTGCAATGGCAACCAGGTTCAGGCAGGCAGGATTCGTCGGCACGAGATAGCCGACTCCGCATCCAAGTCCGTCCAGAATGTTGGCGCAACGGGCTCTGTCAATCCGGAACGGCCGCAGGAATTTGCGGATGATGGGGCCGCAGAAGGTAATGGCAGAGGTTCCGCTGCTGATGGCAACAGAGACAATGCTCACCATCGCACCGGCAGCAATCTCCGCGCTGCGGTCGGAGCCGGCGTGCCGCTTCATCACGTTCAGGATCATCTCCAAAACGCCCGCATGACTGATCAGGCTGACCATAATGAAGATAAAGAACAGGAAAATAATGGAGCCCACCATTCCGTTAAAGGCAGTCGGCAAGAGTCCGTCGTCCGCATTGATCAGGCCTTCCAGATCCGTGTATCCATACAGGAACAGCATGATAATTCCCACCAGCTCACTGGTAAGAAGTGCCGTAAATACACTCTCCTTGCGCAGCATCAGAAAGATGGCCAACGCAGGAACCAGCAAAAAGGCGAGACTCGGCAGATAGTCTCCGTTCACATCCGCAGCACTTGTGACTGCGCCGGAGCTCGATGCCATCCCGACAATTCCATAGCATACAACCGCAATCGCACCGGCGATCAGGGAATACTTCAGCCGGGAGCGGACCACCTTCATGGTGTCCACCTCCTGCGTCAGCGAGGATGCAATCGTCGTATCGGAAATCGGAGCCAGATTGTCTCCAAAGCATCCTCCGGCCAGAATGGCGCCGCAGATCAGATTCACATCGCATCCCATTCCTACGGCCAGCGGGAGCAGAATCGGTCCCGTTGCGTTGATTGCCGTGGCCGCGCTTCCCGTAGAGGTTGAGAGCACAGTGGCGATCAGGAAGCACACCGCCGGCACCAGACCGATCGGGAGACTTGCCCGCGAGAGCAAATACAAAAGTGCGTCCACAAGATGGGAGGCCGCCAGTATTTTGGACATCACACCGGCCATCAGGAAGCAGGCCACCATGAAGGCCATGATGTGATCCTGCAGGCCCGCCGTCACTGCATTGGTAAATTCCTTTTTGTCCTTATAGACCAGAAACCCTGCCACCAGGGCAAAAAAACCTGCTGCCCAGAAATTTCTGGTAGAGCGGTAGCCAAAGGCCACCATAACGACCATGCTGCCGATCATTACGATCAGCGGCAGAACGGCCCCGAACCGTCCCAGATAGGTCTGTGCATACTGCTCCTGCTGCACATCGCCCGATGACGCCTGCGCATGTACTGTCTGTTTGTTTGTCATTATCCCTTCCTCCGGATTGCAAAATTCACTGCGATGGCTTACTATAGCACCGAATCCCTAGTAAATCAATATGATACCAGGGTAAAAGTCGGCATCTCCGATGCACGCTTGTCTGCAGGAGGAGGTCTGACCTTTTATCTGGTATCATATGAACCATTGTAAAGACTTAATCCATCAGGAGAATATGTGCCATGACCAAAATGAAAGAATCCATTTTCCGGGATGTGTTCCGCACCCCCACCGCTGAAGACTACATTGATGAAGCCGAGAAGGCGGTTGTCTACATCAACACACGCCGGCGGGAAACCGAGCACGGACTTGTGTGGTCTCTGGAGGATGCGAAGACGTATCTGACAAACTATTATGACGAGATCTGCATGTACGCCGGCAGTGCCGGCATCGCGCACTACCTTCTGGAGCTGTACCGGTCCACCGGAAAGGAGACATACCTTGCAGATGCGAAGGAGGCCGCAAGGTACATCATCTGGCGCTGGGACAACCAGCGTGCGCTGGCAAAGTGCTTCTCCGCATACGCCTTTACGACCGGCTACGGCGGCGTCGCTGTTTTTCTGGATGAGCTGTTCGAGCTGACGGGCGATGAGGAATACAAGCGGGTGATCTGCGAAATTGCGGAGGCTGCCATACAGGATGCAATTCCTTCTCCGGACGGAGAGGGCTTTTTCTGGAGCTCCTATCCGGGCGTTGTCGGCGACGGGAGTGTGCTGCTCCTTCTCCTGCGGCTCGGCAGGGAATTTCAGCACCCGGAATGGATTGATTTCGCGCTCCGGGCCGGCCGCCGCTATCTGAACAAGGCGCGTGCCTACGCCGGCGGCGGACGTTATTATCTCGGTGTCGATCCGAGCTATTTCGGTGCCGGTGAGGAGTACATTGACCCCAATTTTCCCATGGGGACCTGCGGCATCGGGTTCCTCCTGCTGCGCCTGTACGAGGAAAGCGGGGACAAAGTTTTTCTGGATGCGGTTGACGGCATTCATGACTTTGTAAAGGCCGTCGCCCTCGAAAACGACGAACACACTGCAGCGCTTCTGCCGCACGGTCTTCCCACGCGGCCGGACGTATATTATCTCAGCTACTGCCACGGTCCGGTCGGAACGGCGCGCTTTTATCATGAGCTCTACGCCGTCACAAAGGATCCCGAGGCCAGGCTCTGGGAGGAAAAGCTCTTAAACGGCATCATTCAGACCGGTGCTCCGGAGCTCCACTCCAACGGCTACTGGTACATTCTGTGCCTGTGCTGCGGAACTGCAGGCATGGTGAACACCTTCCTCGGGAAATGGGCCGCGGAGGGCGATGCGCAGTACTACGACTGGGCCCGCCGCAGCGCACGCGTCCTCCTCGGGCAGGGGCAGCGCTTTTTGACAGAGGACGGGCAGATCGGCATCCGGTGGAACCAGGCCTTTGCCTATGTCGCACAGAACCAGGTAACTGCCAATATCGGCATGTACGACGGCGCCGCAGGCATCGGCTGGGCGCTGCTCCAGTTCGGTCTGGCTGCGAGAGGCGACTTTCATGCCGCCCGGGCG
>CAVJLL010000082.1:3306-8381 GCA_963650385.1 Clostridium sp. CAG:508
TCAGCTGATCTGCCAGCGGACATGGCTTCCTTCCTCGTCCCTGGTAACAATCAGCTGATCCTCCAGCTCCTGCTTGAGCTCGGTCACGTGAGAAATGATGCCCACCAGGCGGGAGCCCCCCGCCATCTGCTCCAGGACGCGCACCGCCTGGCTCCGGGCATGATCATCCAGGGAGCCGAAGCCCTCATCAATGAACATCATCTCCAGATGAATGGAGGCGGATGCCTCCTGAATCTGATCCGCCATTCCCAGTGCCAGAGACAATGCCGCCATGAAGGATTCTCCGCCGGAGAGCGTCCGGATTTCCCGCTCCTTGCCGGTCACCTCGGAATACACCATGAGATCCAGGCCGCGGTTTTTGCCTTCCCCCGCCTGCTCTGCTCCCACCATGCGAAGTGCGAACTGTCCGGCTGACATTTCCTGAAAACGCCGGTTGGCCGCACACAGAATCCGCTCCAGGTAATAGCGCTGGACAAAGGTTTCGATGTCCATGCGTGCTCCCTTCACCTTGCCGCCGAGGCGACTGCACAGGCTGTCCAGCCGTCCGTATTCCTGCACCCTTTGTGCCCGCTCTTCCATCTTCGGTGCCAATGCGTCCCAGACGCTCTGGTCGGCCTTCCGTGCCTGCTGAAGATCCTCCCATCGCTCCTTTTCCAGCTGCATGCCCTTCTCAGCCTTTGCTGCTTCCTCTTCCAGGGTTGTCAGGTCCGGTCTTGCATGATTTCCGATGGCCTTCTGCGCACTCTCCCTGGCGCCCTCCGCCCGGGCCAGGCGCTTTCTCCAGGCATCCAGCGTTTTCTGCAGGCGTTCGGCGTCTGCCTTTGAATAGGTCTGGACCAGGTGCTCCCGTTCCTCCTCCGTAATTCCGGATTCGCGCTGCGCCTGCTCATACTCTTCAAGTCTTGCCTGCCGGCTTTCCTCCAGCTGCGGGATGGCCTCCTCCAGATTCTCCAGCTGTGCCTTATATTCACTTGCCTTCTTCTGCAGTGTGAGAAGGCCGCTTTTGATTTCCTGAAGCCGGCGCTCCGCCTCCTCCTCTTTTCCGGCAACAAGCCGTCCCAGCTCCTTTGCCGTCGGCAGCGTCTGCCCTTCGCCTTCCTCCAGAAGGCCCTCCTCGGCAAGCTTCTCCTGCAGCGTTTTCCTGGTTTTCTCCAGCGACTCGGTCAGCTCCTTTGCCGTCTGCAGGGCCGCAGCGGCAGCAGCTGCCGCCTTTTCCTGCTTCTGATTCCAGGACTGTGCGGTCTGGGCCGCCGCCTCCACCTTTTCCCGCGTCAGGTCCGCATGCTCTGCCAGGGTCCGGCAGGGCGAGGGGTGCTCCAAAGAGCCGCACACCGGGCACGGCTCCCCAGGCTTTAACATCTTTGCCAGAATGCCGGCCTGTCCGTCCAGAAACGCCTGCCGGAGCTCCTCCGATTCCGCACGCGCCTTCCGATACCGGCTGCCGGCTTCCGTATATTCCTTCTGGAGGCGCTTTGCCTCCCGCTCCTTCTCCGCGCAGTCCTTCTCCTGAAGAGCAGCCGCATCCGCCTGCGTACGCAGGGTGAGCAGAAGCTCTCTTTGGTGCGCCGCCTTCTCCTCCAAGAGCTGGCCCTTCCCGGTTCTCTCCTCGATTTCAGGAAGAAGCGCCTGCAGCTTCTTCCGGTTTTCTCTTCCCTTCTCCAGCTGCGCACGCACATCCTGCAGCCGCAGATACCGGGACTGCACCTCTCCTGCTGCCTGCAGGCGCAGGAGAATTCCGGTAAGCGTCTCCATTTCCTTCCGGCTCTCTTCGCACGCCGCCAGCTCCCTTTGCGCCTTCTCCAGCTGTTCATAGCTGGCCAGCAGCGCTTTTGCCGCCGTAAGGGCATCCCGCTTCGCATCTCGCTTTGCCGCAGCATCCTGATACACAGCTGCTGCTCCTGTCTCTTCCTCCTGCAGGCTTCCGCACACCTCCTGCAAAAGAACGAGAAGCCGCTCCATGTCCGTAACGCTCAGCGTTTCGGATGCCAGAATCCGGTCTCTGATCTGCAGAAGCTCCTGCTCGCTTTCTCCTGCCTTCTCGCCGTTCTGCCGGCACGGCACGACAATGTGTGCCGCCTCCGTCTGGCACACCGTCCGTATCCGCCCGATCTCCGCGAGCTTCTCCTTGCGGCGCGCCGCCAGTTCGTCCACCACCCGCTGAAAGCGCTCCGTCCCAAAGAGCTTCCGGAAGATTTCCTTCTTGCGGTTGGAATCTGCCCGCAAGAGTTCCATGAACTCGCCCTGGGCGATCATAGCCACCTGCATAAACTGCGTTTTGGAGAGCCCGACAATCCCTTCGATTTTCTCATCGGTTTCCTTCTGATTGGAGGAAAACTCCCGCCCGTCCGGCATGAACAGGGACACGCGTTCTCCCTCCTCCTTGGTACCGCTGCCGCGCTTTAATGGGCGCAGGTGCCTCGGAGATCTTCGCACCGTGTATTCCTCTTTCTGCCCCTGCCGCTCCTCCGAGAAGGTAAGCTCCACCCATGGCTCCGTCTCCAGGCTGCAGAACTGGCTTTGCAGCTCCGCTCCGTCCTTTTTGTTCATCCCGGAGCTGGCTTCCCCGTAGAGGGCAAACACTATGGCATCGAAAATCGTTGTTTTGCCTGCACCGGTATCTCCGGTAATCAGGAACAGATTCTGGACCGGCACCGTGAAATCGATTTCTGTCCGTTTCCCGTAGGATCCAAAGGCCTGCATGGTCAGTCGTATCGGTCTCATCGCACATTCTCCCGTCCATCGTTCTCCTGTACGCTGTGAATGACATCCTGCAGCAGCTCCCGCTCTCCGTCATCCAGGTCCTTTAAAAATTCCAGGCACAGCTCATAGGTTCCCAGCTCATTCTGCAGCGGCGGCAGTGACTGATAATCCGCGCCGCGCGTTGTTTTCCTGCGGATCTCCAACAGGTTCGGAAAGGCGCTGCGCAGCCGGTCCTGCATATCCAGCACGTCCAGATCCACGCGGTCCGTCAGAATGACCGTCACATAGTTCTCCGAGGCCTGCTGCAGAACCTCCTCCAGCGTTCCCTCCAGCACCTGCACCTTGTGAAGCGGACGCAGCGGGAGCGGTGTCACCGTAAGCTCTCCTTTAGCGCCGAGCTCCACCTCCAGGACCGCCTTCTGCTGACCGGCTTCGCTGACCGACGCAGCAATGGGTGTGCCGCAGTAGCGGTACTGCGGGCAGCCCACCTTCATCGGCTTGTGGATATGCCCCAGTGCCGCGTAGTCAAAGGGCGCCAGTGCGTCTGCGTATACCACATCGATGTTGCCGATCGTGCGCACCTCGGAATCCATGCGCTCTGCCTGTGCCGGATCCTGTCCCTTCGGCAAATAGAACTGGTGGCTCACCAGGACATTGCGGTCTCCGGCATCCTCCCCTTCCCCCACATGCTCGCCGGCAAGAAGGCGATGCAGTGCCTCATCGTAGGACAGTGCATTTCCGTTCTCATCGGCCCCAGTGAGCTCCCGCACCATGGACGGCTTGACAAACGGCAGAAGGTAGAAATGCACCTTTCCGTGGGAATCCTCGAGCGTCACTCTCTCAATCCGTTCCCCGGCCCTTTGCGGAGGGAGTCCGATCATATGAATATGCTGACGCTGCAGCACGCTGCGGAACATATTGACCCTGGTGCCGCTGTCATGGTTGCCGCTGATCATCATCAGCTCCGCCTCCGGCACGGCACGCACCAGCTCCGACACAAAGCGGTCAAAGACCTCCACAGCCTCGGCCGACGGCACGGCCTTGTCGTAGATGTCACCCGCAATCACGACAGCATCCGGCTTCCTCTTCGCAGCAAGCTCCGCAATCTCCCGCAGGATGTACTCCTGATCCTGCCGAAGATCGCGGTTTAAGAGCTTCAGCCCGATATGAAGATCAGACAAATGAAAGATACGCATGAGATTCCTCTCCTTCAACGCATAAGGGGAACACAGATGCCATCCGTGTTCCCCCAGGTCCGGGCCGCTGCCCGGAAGTGCTGTTATGGATCATCCGAAGTACTGGTTATTCAGCAGTCCGGACGAAACCGGTACCGAAACAATCGATGCTCCGGCTGCGTACGGTGCGATGGAATAAATGTCGAAAATGACCGTCAGGGCGTCGTCCGTCAGATACCAGTTTACGGACGAATAGCTCTCGCTCTCCTGCGAATCCGCCGACGGCACTCCGTTTGCTCCGTAGAAGTACTGGCCCACCGTTGTCTCATAGTCATCAAAATACATGGCACCGGTTTCATCGCTGTTCTGCTGCCTTTGCTGCAGCTCTGCCAGTACATACTGATAGAGGCCGTCATAGTCCGTCGTCACGTCATTCAGAGAAAGAGCCTCTCCCGTCTGTGCATCGTAATTGCGGCCGCTGAAGCTGGTCATGGGATGTGCTCCGCCGAACTGGGAATAATCGCAGCGAAGATAGCTCACAAGCTTCGCATCCGCGCGCTTCAGAATTACTGTAGTCTCCAGCGCATATTCCGCTGCTGCGGCTTCCTCCGATTCCTCGGATGTCTCTGAGGCGCTGTCATCTCCCATGTCCATGAACATGCCCGCAGCACTCTCCTGCTGAAGGGCATCTGCCTCTTCCGTATCTGCCTGCAGCGCCGCATTCAGAGCGTCATAGCCGGCGTCCGTCACCTGGAGTCCCTGGAGCTTCAGGCTGCAGGTCGAATCCGACGAGCCGGTGTCATAGTCTGAGTCCTCGGTGCTGATCTGCGTCTGCAGCGCTGTGTGCTCATTGACGGAATACAATGCCGTGTAGGCATCACTGGCATCCTCTGTATAGGCAGCACCCGCCGATGCGCTTTCTGCCGCCTGTGCAGCCGCCTCGGTGCTGCCGGAAGCGGCCTGCTCCTGTGTATCCTCCACGGAGGACCAGCCGCTCTGCGTCTGCGCCGTATCTGCCGCATCCTGTGAGGCTCCCGCGCAGCCGGTCATACCGGCCGCAAGGGCCGCCGCTGTCAGAATCGCCGTGAGCCGTGCCGATGTGCTGCTCCGATGCATTCCTGTTATTTTTCTCATTCTCTCTTCTCCTTCATCTGTGTGCTGCCTTCCTGTGCAGTCTGCGCCAGTCAACTGTACTAGTCT
>CAVJLL010000083.1:0-8147 GCA_963650385.1 Clostridium sp. CAG:508
GCGGCTTTGAGGCCGTACTCACCTATCCTTGATCCAAAAAGTCCAGTATTCATGCGGTTTTTCGGGCTTCCCTCTCTCAGTAAACCCATAGGTAAACCCACGAAATCGCGAAATTTTTGGTGCATTTTAACGCAGCCCGAATGCAGCATTCACAACGCTGCTTAATTCCTCAGGTTTATTATACTTGACTTTCGCATAGATGTCCATAGTCGTTTTGCTGTTCTCATGGCCTGCCAGATACTGCACCGTCTTAGGATCAACACCTTTGTAAATCAGATTAGTGATGTAGGTGTGCCGCAGCATGTGCGGAGTCACCTTGAAGTCCATCGTATACACCAGCTTGGGATTGTTCGGCTGATGCTCACCAAGCCTTGGCTTTATTCTATGCTTGATGGACTGTCCATTTACATAGGTGTAATAACAGCGTTCTGCGGTAGAACGGACTGTTATGTACTTCCAGACCCTCACAAACTGTTTTTCCGTCAAAACAGTTCCCTTTGAATTGGAGATCACATATTCCGATTCTGATTTTTCCCTTTCTTCCCTGAGGCAGGTTACCAGGCATTTGGGAATCGGAACATCTCGTTTCGCTGCCGGTGTCTTCAAAAGCGTGTTGACTACCGGCTTACCGCCTTCCACATGCCATGCACGCCTTATCGAAATGTACGGCGTTTTTTCATCTAGGAATACGCAGTCCCATTTCAATCCAAGAATCTCTTCTCTACGCAATCCCGCGTACAAGCCGATCATCACGAAGACATACGGCGGAAGCTCACGAATGCTATCCAGCAAAATGGCAGTCTGATCATCCGTCAAAGCCTCGCGCCGTTTCGCAGGCTTTCCGCCTCTTGCGCATATCGTTTTGGATGGATTCTCTTTGATCACCTTGCTTTCTTCTGCCGAATTAAAAATGTTCTTAATCAGCATATTGAGCTGACCATACATTCCGGAAGAACCTTTTGATAGCGGAACCATCAGCAGCCGCAGGTCATCAGTGGTCACCTCGTCCATGTACATCTGTCCAATCGGCCCCACGATGTACCGATTCACCATTCGCGCATATCCTTCCAACGTATTGGTTCTTACCGTTCCTGACCGCATCAGCAGCCATTTTTCGCAATACTCCTCCACGGTCGGATTCTCTCTATGGAAAACCACTTCCGCAATTTTCTTCTGGGCATCTTCCACCCGGTCATATAATTCTTCGCGTGTCAGCCCATAAATCGCTACTCGCTTTCCGTCTGCATCTGTAATCCGGGTGCGGTAATACTGTACCCCTTTCATCATCACTGTTCCGTATTCCGGAAGTTCAACCGGACGCTTTTTCCCTTTAGCCATGCGTTCTCCTCCTCGTCTATCTTCATACATTGCGTGTTGTCACTTTTATTATCATGGCGTGCACCACTTCCTTCAAGGATGTCGAATGTATGTAAAAAGGGCAGGGATTTTTGACCATCCCTGCCCCAAGTTTTTTCTAATTTACTCTTAATCCCACGATGCAAAAGCATCTTCCAGCACTCCTGCGAGCTGCTCTGGGCGATTGTATTTCACCTTAGCGTAAATATCCATGGTGATCTTGCTGCTTTCATGACCGGCAAGATACTGAACTGTCTTCGGATCAACCGAAGCATGAATCAGATTCGTAATATAGGTGTGCCGCAGCTGATGCGGAGTCACCTCAAAGTCCAGACTGTAAACCACATTTCCATTGTGTGCTGCCTTTTTCCCCAGAACCGGCTTCACCGTATGCTTTACCCTCTTGCCATCTTCATAGCGGTAATAGCAGCGTTCCTTGGTGGTACGGGTTACGATATACTGCCATAATCTCTTGAACTGCGTATAGGACAAAGGTTCTCCATCCCGGTTTGCAACCACATAATCCGATGTCGATGTCTTCTTCGCCTCTTTCAGGCATTCCAGAAGATTGTCCGGAAGAGGGACATTCCGATGCGCTGCCTTTGTTTTCAGCTCTGTCAGAATCACCGGACGATTATGCTCCGTATGCCAGGCTCTCCGAACGGTAAGGTACGGAGCCTCGCAATCCAGATACACCGAATCCCATTGAAGTCCGAGGATTTCTTCTCTCCGCAATCCTGCGTACAGCCCCAGCATCACAAACACATACGGCGGCAAACCGTAAATGGCATCCAGCAGCTTATCCACCTGCTCATCCGTAAGCGGGAGGCGGTCCTTCTGGGGAATCCCGCCCACATTCTTCTTCAGATAGATGGTCGGATTCTCATCAATGATCTTACTCTCCATTGCTGCCGTGAAAATACACTTATAGATAACGTTCACCGATTTGTATACGGATGCCGACTTTTTCGATGCCGCCAACAGTGCCAGGCGAATGTCATCCGCTGTTACATCTCCCATATGCATATCGCCCAAGGGCTTGATAATGTAGTTCTTCACCTTCGATGTATAGTCAATCAGCGTTGTCATCCTGATCTGTGCCGACTGCATCAGCAGCCATTTCTCGCAATACTCTTCCACCGTGGGTGTACTCCGGCGATACGTCTTGTTCTCAATCTGCTGGATCGCTTCCTGTTCCTTCTGGTACAGTTCCTCTCTCGTCCTTGCATATAAGGAAACCCGCCGTCCCTGCTGATCTGTTACACGGGTTCGATAATATTGCGTTCCCTTCATACTCACCGTACCATAATCGGGAAGCATTATTCTTCTTGCCGCCATATCATTACCTCCAATCCTGTTGATGCTTTCATTATTGCGGATTCATCGTCCATACTCAACGATGTCGATTTTCACCCCCGAAAGCTTCGAGGTTTGCGATATGTCGCAGCACGTTCCATCGGTTTTGCACGGTGCGTACATTTTGCAATGTACTCCTGAATCCCCACTTCTGTGAAATAAACGCAGCCGTTTTCCACATACTGAACATAGGAGATCAAACCGTCTGTTCTTGCAGCATCCAGTGTCTTTACGCTGATTCCCAGTATACTGGCTGCTTCTTTCCTTGTAATCAGTTTATCCATCGCCTTCTTCGCCATCCTTTCGGCATTTGCCCTGTCTTTTTTTCTCTGCCTGTTCCGGAATGTAATATCCAAGCTGAATCCTTACAGCTTCATCAATCCCACGCATCTGCCCCTTACTTACCCGCCCAAGATAGCGAATCACGCATACCTTGTCGCAGGTGTCGAGCTGTTCTGCCAATACCATAGAAGGTTTTGCCAGTCCCTTTGCTTTACGGAGAAAGAAATGCGTTGGCTGCTTTCGCTTCTTCTCAATTTTCGATGTCAGCGGAGCAATCGTGATCGTCGGCGCATAATAATTGCCAACATCATTCTGAAGAACCACAACAGGACGAACACCGCCCTGCTTTGATCCGACCGGAACACCGAGATTGGCGAGATATAAATCACCTCGCCGATAAACCCAGTTTTCTTTCATTTACTGTTGTCTCCAATCTCCATACACTGATATGGATAAAGCCTGCCAGGTATCATGCTGATACAGCACCCAGCAGTGCTTTCTGAAAATATGGTTTCTCTGTACTTTTTCTTATCACCCCAGAGATGTAGGATTTCTCACAGGCGGCAGTGTGCTTCACTGCTCCATTGGAATTTAACCATCCCGCCTTCCTTATGGCCGGACCGCGAATTACGGAAGTATCATTGTCCCTGTCTGGCTTTAACACCGCCGCCGGTTGCAATCCGGCATTTGCTTCTGCGAAACCGCTATCGCCCCGATGGGCTTCATGGCGTGCAGTCGAAGGCTCGACCAAACAGGAATGTACCTGAAGAATGAGTATTCAGTTTTCAAGGGACATCCGGACTTTCGTCCTTACAAAGTAAGTTTAACAAGAATTCTCTGGTTTCGCGTTGGCCCCGTAGGCGCACTTTAGTTGTCCTTGCAGGACTACCTATGGTTCGTTTTGACTTTTCCAGTGCACTGTGCAGCCGGATTGAGGCAAAAAAACACCCCGTTGGTTTCCCAACGAGGCATCGAAGACGATTCTATTCTGTTTTCTGTAAACTGGTACCCGTTTATCTCCTGGTGACCATTTGAGTCACGGTCAATGCATCAAAGTCCTTGTGCTGTGATGCAGAGTATTTTCATGGGTTTCCATCATCTAAAAACGGTTTTTCCGTTTTTATTTTCTGATCGTTATTGGGTCAAGTCAATCGAATCCTTACTGACATCCCCTTGTCTGTTCAAACATCTATATTAAAGTGTCTCATACATTGCTTTTAATTCTTCCAGAATCTTCTCCTTTGTTCTGCCAACCAACCCCAACTGTTTAATATCTACGTTTTCATTTTTCATACGCTGGACAAACTCTTGAATATCGGCATAAACTCCTTGGGGAGCCACTACCTTGGCGGTGGGGTCAATCAACTCCGTCAGGCGGAAAACATCATTCTTATGTTTCTTGATATTTTTGCTATCAACATGTTCTCCTGCGGCCTTACGATCTGTCAAATCCATCCACGCTTTTGCCTTAAATGGAATCAAATATGCCGCATCCAAGACAGTCACTCCATCAACGACAACTTTCCCCTGCTTTAAAAATTCGTAGTAATCATTGTCTAAAAGAATAGCAGACAGACTCGAAATATCTTCGTCCATCGGCAACGGCGTTAAAACTGCATCTTCTGGAAGCTGAATAGCGTCCAGTTTTCGAGTGAAAAGTTCAATCATCGCAGGATATTGATTTGTAATTGGGTGACTAAACCGATAAAACTGCGGTACTCCCGAACTTTTGTTGCAATGCTCATATCCCGCCTGTTTTACATATTCCCAAAATTTCCTTCCGAAATTTGCGTCAACTGCTTCTACAATCAGAACAAGGTCAATGTCCTTTGTTGCTCGGAAATCCAAACCGTCTTCCGTCATCAGAATGTCACACGCTGTTCCTCCAATGATGGCATATTGTTCTTCACTGCCCTTGAACCATTCCTTAAAGCTATCAATTCCTGTAACCATCTATCTTCCTCCACAGTTCATTCAGCATTTCTTCTACTGCTTCTTCAACCCGTTCATCTGCATCTTCTCGCAATGCCAATGCCAGCGAAAGTTCGTCTACAATATTTTGCGTGGACAATTTTCGGGGATTGTATCTCCACATTTCTACGGCCACTTGCACCTGCGAATCTTGCAAGCTATTGGTCATAACATCTTTCCATTGAGAGATTCTTTCTGCTGCATAACATCTGACATTCGGTGCATTCAGCATGGAATACTCTGCCAATGCCGAATATCCACTTTCCAACAGGTCTGTTCCCACCAATCCTTTCGGAATATAAACCGTTCGTTTTACTGGATTCAGCGAGGTATCTCCTGCTTTTTGGAACAGCATTTTCGGAGAATCCTCAGAGTACAGAATCCGCTGCACACCTACTTTCCTGATATGCAGCAATCCCATTTCTTCAAGTTGTCTCGATGCCCTTGATATAGAAGTAGGTGTCAGTTCCAAGTCCTTCGCAGCTTGACTTGTGGATAGTTCTTGTGCGCTTCTATAAATGAAATGCAGTAGAAGCATCTGCGCCGATGGAAGTATTTCTCCCCGTGGCTTTTTTTCGGCGCTGCACCGTTCCTGCAAATACACTGCCATAAAGGGCAAGTAAATTTGCTTTCCCTCTACAATAAAAGGAATCTTCTCACGAATCAAATATTCTTTTTGGCGATAGCTAAGTTCTTTTAGCACCAGCACAATAGGCAAGTTCTCATTTTTCTGTATCCGAGCAATATGCTTTTTCAGCACTTCAATCTGCTCCAGTTCTGTCTTAGGATAAATAAAAATCATTTTCTGTTCATTCATAGACACCATCTGTAAACGATACCTTGTGGCTATAAAATTGGGCAAATGCTTAAACTCTACATCCTCATAGGTAGCCTTGACTCCCAGAACTTTATCGAGATATTCCATGTCATCACCTGCAATCTTAACTCCTTTTCTGCATTATAACTCTTTTTGAGTTAATATGCAATATTTGAGTTAAGAGCAGTTGAAAATCAACATTATTAAAAAAATTTTTTTTACAAAAAAAGAAGCCCGATGCAACATGAGCATTACACCCACACTGCACCGGACATTCCATCATCAACTGCTCTGTCTATTTTCTTCTTCCTGCTGCACTTACTGCTCATGCAGCTTCTCTTTCTTCTGCTCGTCCTCTTTCAAGATTTCCTGCACAATCTTCTGTGCTCCAGGCCAATCCTGCATTTCCGATTTGATCTTCTCTTAGAAATCGCCCGTACACCTTGTCCTCAATCAAAAGGGCTATTTTCCAGAACATTGCTCATCACTTATCCTCTCAGGGTTGCTCCATCTTCTTCCCATTCTCGCATACCCTATTATGGAACAGAATCATGTCGGACAGTTCATCAGCAAGTTGGATTCCTTTTCTTGCTTCTTCTGTTTTTACTCGCCCCATAAACGAATAGATCGCACTCGTGTCCATCGGCTTTTCGGGCATCTTCATCAGAGAATCCATTGACACTTGAAGATATTCAGAAATCTTATGAAGTTCAATCGCGTTGATTGCTCTTGCACCATTCATATTAACAGACGAGCAGTGGCTCAAATATTCGATGTCACAAACGCTACAAATGGCTCAAGTATTCGTTAGCAAAAGTGGCTCAAGTATTGGCTGTCACATGGCTCAAATATTCATTGACATTCACATTAGATTTTCTTCGCAATCGTAGACAGCTCCGAAATAATGCTCAGAAGATCATTTTTGACTTCCTCTTTGCTTGGCTCGCTGCCCATCAGAAGATAATCCGTGCTGACATGAAGGATGCAGGACAATTCGATCAGCAAATCAATGGAGCAGCTGCGCTCTCCGTTCTCCATGCGACTGACATGCTGCTTGCTTGCCAGTCCCAGGCGAACCGCCAGCTCCTCCTGCGTAATGCCACGGGAAGTGCGAACATCGTGAAGTCTCTTACCAAACTCTTTTGCGTCAAAATACATACGTTTCTCCTTCCGCACAGCCGGTACAGAACCGAACCGACGGAAGGTCAAAAAAGGAGCCGCATGACGGTGAAGAAAAAATCCTGTGCCGATAAAACAGAACATGGGTATTCCATAATTCTGTCTCATGCGGCATTCGGAAGACTTCGCCTGTCAGCGGCTCCACAGCACAGCTATGACTTATAAAATTGTGTTAATAGGGTTATTTATTGTCATCTCAACCATTCAGAGACGAATAGTAGAGCTGCAATCTCCGTAATCTTCTCATCTCCAAAACATTGAAGACGGTCTCACGTCCGCAGGCCTTGCATTTGGTCTGCACATGTCCTCTGGTATCCTCAAAGACGATGATTGAATTATGTCGGCAATAAGGACACCTGACAGTCCTGGGCTTTTGGGAAGCGATTGCATCCTTTGCCCGGATGATTTTAATCTGCATTTCCGCAGATGGTTCCGATACTCTGATATTCCTGCTCATGGCCACACCTCCAATGGATCACGATATTCATAATCCTTTTTCCGGTTCAGATAGCCCAGTTGTTCCAAGCGGATAGCAGCTGCCGATCTCGAAACGCCAAAGACACCACAGAAAGTATCTATTTTCACCTGGTCACTGTCGTAAAAACGCCATCCATAACAGGTCAGAGGCTTTCTGCTGTTAATGAACCACATCGCCCGATCCACTTCTGACTGGGGCATCAGGATAGCAGCTCCCAGCGAATTAGCCTGCCACTCGTTCCAATCTTCCTGCGTTCTCAGAACGCGGGAACCTTTTCCCCTCACTTCCGTTCTCTTATGGCAGGCTATCTTTCGGTCATCGGCATCCAGCTGAAACAATATCTGGTGAGCGCACTCATGTGCCAGCGTAAACCTACGTTTTCCGCAGAGTTTCCGGATATTCTCCGGTTCAATGAAGCTCTTGTCCAGAACCACATCATTGGTTTTCAGGAAAATGCTCCTCTGACTTCCGTCAACTTCTATCTGATATTCTGTATCCACATACGCGGTCAGACCATAAATGCTTCCGTCCGAGGACAGCTTTTGAAATGACACCTTCAGGTTCAGATAATCGGATGCAAACTGGTCAATGGGTGTCGGAAGCGCGAATCTTGCCGGATCATCTGCTTCGCTGCCGAAAAAGGACTTCTGAAAATCTCTTATCACTGCAACAGCGATTTCTTCTATGTTTTTCTGCGAAAGGATCATA
>CAVJLL010000084.1:0-7698 GCA_963650385.1 Clostridium sp. CAG:508
CAAGCACCGAGGCCTCGCAAGGCCCTGGACCCGGACATTCTCCGCCACCCTGTCACCTTGCTGACGAATAAAATGATTGCGTACCCCTGTGAGATGTTAGTTGACACAAACATATCACAGGGGTATATTTATCTGCGGGAGTTAGCAAGAACTAATTCAAATAATATAGAGCTAACAAAAGGAGACTGCCTGGAATGCCGGAGAAAACGCTGATCGAGAATTGTTCACCGACGCTTGCCGGGATGAAGCCGGCGAATCTGATCAGTCTGCCGTATGAGAGTCTGGAGCTGGCGAAGGCGGACATTCGCGAGATGAACCGCATTTTCGTCGGGAAGGGGCTTCGGGCGGTGCCGCTGAGCTATTGCAGGGAGCATGTGCTGCTGTACATTTACCGGCCGCAGTTTCTGGAGCGGGAATTTGCGAAGGAGGGCATTCGGACGTTTCTGGAGCAGGCAGGCTATGACTGCAGTGATGCGGACCGCTGCGTAATCCGCCTTGGGGAGCGGATCCGGATGCGCAAAGGCAGCAAGGATTTTCCGCATGAGATCGGCTTGTTTCTGGGATATCCTCTGGAGGATGTGGAGGGCTTCATCCGGCACAAGGATGTCGGCTGCAAATGCATCGGTGCCTGGAGGGTGTACGGGGACGTGCAAAGAGCGATGGAGGTCTTTCGGAATTATCGCCGCTGCACGGATGCGTACCTTCGCTCCTGGGAGCTGGGCCGGAGTCTGGAGCAGCTGACGGTGGCCGCTTCGTAGGAAAGGTGCTAAGTGAGTTCCCGTGAAGAAAAGGACGGCAGGAGCCCAGGCAGAGCAGGGAATTCTTCCGGGGAAGCCCGGTTGGATCGTTACTGTACATTTGACAGCAAGGCGATGGGGAGACGGACAGCTTCGCCGGCTGGCGGGTGGAATGTAATGTCGGATATAAATGCATAGAGTTTAGCAAAGGAGAAAACACAATGAGCAAGGTAGCAATTGTATACTGGACAGGAACCGGCAACACAGGAATGATGGCAGATGCCGTCGAGGAAGGCGCAAAGGCGGCAGGGGCAGAGGTGACCGTTCTGGGACCGTCTCAGTTCACGGCAGCGGATGCGGCAGCGTATGATGCCATTGCCTTCGGATGCCCGGCCATGGGCGCAGAGGTTCTCGAGGAGGCGGAGTTCGAGCCGATGTTCTCCGATGTTGAGGGGGCACTCTCCGGCAAGAAGATCGCACTGTTCGGCTCCTGGGGCTGGGGCGACGGCGCATGGATGAACGACTGGGAGGACCGCTGCAAGGGCGACGGCGCCAATGTTGTCAGCACAGCAATCTGCCAGAATGCTCCGGATGACGGCGCACTGGAAGAGTGCAAGGCGCTGGGAAGAGCACTGGCGTAAGGTTTGGTTCATCCTAACGAGACAGAAGTGAAATACTCTCCACCCGAGGCGGCATTGGTTGCTGACTCGGGTGTTTTTTATGCACGTAACAGGGTGCAAAACAAGGCTGATACAGTGTAAAATCAGAGAAAGAAACTTTTCCATTGATGCTATGGCCGACATTGTGCCGCAAGCTGCATAGTATATCGGAGATTTCCTGCGAATGAAACATTCTATTGCCAGATCAATGACCATTCTCATTGTGTTCGTTACCCTGTCCTTCACAGGCATCATGACCTTTTTTACCGTAAAAACAGCCAGAGAGGATGCCTATGAGCATGCGCAGCTGATCGCCTTCAAGGGAGCACAGACAATTTCCTATTATTACTCCTGGATAGACGGAGAAATTCTTTTTCACGATGAGGATGCCAGGAAAAAGATTTACACCAGAATGGACAGAATGTGTAAGGAGGATGACCTGGAATTCCTCTATATTGCCATACCGGATGCGAAAAACGGCACGATTGAGTACAAGTATATTTCCGGAAATGAGGAAGAACAGCAGGTTGTCAATGATATTCGCAGCAATTCCATACAGAAGAGATCGAGCATATCTCAGGCAATGCTGGATGTTATGGATGGGCAGAGTGAGCGGGAAGATATAATGATTGATAATCGATTCGGGCATGTGATTTCATGCTATGTGCCGCTCTATGATGAGGATGATGTAGTTCTTGCAGTGATTGGTGCAGATGTAAGTGTTACCAAACTGGAGCATTCCATTTTAGGCGTGCTGCCGAAAAAGCTCTTTTCCGCATTCTTCGTAGCTGTACTCATCGTCATAGTTTTGTATTATGTCATGAAGAGAGAGGTCGTTGAGCCTACGGAGAAGATCAGCACTGCCATGAAGCAGTTCGGTCAGAACGGCGATTATACAATGCCTGACCTTAATATGAGCAGAGACAATGAATTTAAAATCATTGAGAAATCCTTCAACAGTATGGCGGCGAATATCCGTGAAAATATCGACAGAATACAGAAATATGCGGAAACGGAAAGCCGCCGGTCGGCTGAACTGAATGTAGCAGAGAACATCCAGCAGGGCTTTCTGCCGCAGGAACACAGTGCGGACAGTACTTCAGAGATAAATGGATGCATGGTTCCGGCAAAACACATAGGCGGTGATTTCTTTGACTACTTTGAGAGCCACGGGCAGACGGTTCTGATTATTGCAGACGTATCAGGAAAGGGGTTAAGCGGAGCCATATTCATGGCCAGCATCATTACGCTGATACGCGGCTTTGCAAAGATGTTCAATGATCCGCATGATGTGCTGACGGCTGTCAACAGGGAGCTTGAGCATACGAATCCGAATATGATGTTTGTAACGGTTTTCCTGGCCTATGCGGATCCGGAAAACGGAGTCATACGATACTGCAATGCCGGACATAATCCGCCGTATCTGATGGCAGACGGGAAAATCAGAGAGCTCTCCGGCTCCGGAGGTCTGCCGCTCGGAGTTATGGCAGATGAGGTCTATGAAACGGCGGAGGAATTTCTGCCTCTGGGCGGGACGCTGTTTCTCTACACAGACGGTGTCAGCGAGGCCAAGAATGAACAGGGCATATTTTACGGAACGGAACGGCTTGAACAGGTGCTGAGAAGCTGCAGCGGAATCGATGCAGTCAGCAGGGTCCGCAGTGAGCTGTCAGAATTTATGGGAGGCGGCGAGCGGTATGATGATATAACCATGCTGACCTATACTGCAAAGGCAAACGAGCTGGTTCTTCCGGCCAGTGTCACAGCCTTCAGCAGCCTTCGCAGCTGGATTATGGAGGATGAATGTATTCCTGACAGGATAAAGAATGATATTCGGCTTATGGCAGAGGAGGTATTTATCAATATTGCTTCTTATGCATACGGGGAGGGGGAAGGAAAGGTCCTGATCCGCAAACAGATCAGAGATGACGGCTGCTGCCTGCTTCAGTTTACCGACAGCGGAGTACCCTTTGACCCGACCCAAGATATCACGGATATTGAGGAATATGATCCCTTCCAGCAGGTCGGAGGTCTTGGACGATTTGTGGTTGAATCCATTTCGGATGCCTGGTGGTATACCAATATTGAAGGCCTTAATATCCAGCTGATTATCAAAAAGAACGAAACAGGCAAAGAGCATACAACTGCAGCGGATGCTGCAGAATAATCGAATGAGGTGAATGCTATGTTTGGGGTAGAAGTACTGAAAAATGATGAAAAGGTGGTTGTCTTTCTGGAAGGAATGATTGATTCAACGACAGCCGGCGAGTTCGCTGCCAAAATGGAGGGTGTGCTGAAGGAGAAGCCGCAGACACTGGTGCTGGACTTTGCCAAGGTTGATTACATTTCCTCTGCCGGCTTCAGAATATTGTTCATGATCGCAAAGGAAATGAAAAAGAATCAGGGCAGCTTAAGTGCTGTGAATGTGTGCAGTGAGATTCAGAATCTTTTTAATATGGTGCATATGGATCATGTCATGAAGATTAATTAGAGAAAGCGGGACAGACTATGAGTAGTTATGCATTGCTGCAAAATCAGTTAGGCATCTTTGGAGCTGAACAGCTGTCAAGGGATGGATCAAACTATAACATCGGAACCCTGACAAGACTGCATCCGGAGGTTGAGCTTGACAGGCTGAAGACGGCACTGGATGAAACAATCAAGGCACATCCATACATAAAAGCACGTCTCGAGCATACGGCAGATCAGGATATCCGCCTTGTGCCACATGCGGACGAGAATTTTGAAACGCCGATACTTGATACGGATGATATGGAAGCTCTGATAAAGGAGCTGGATCATTCATACGATTTTTTTAACGACCGTCTGTTCCGTATAGAAATCTATCGCACTCCGGACGGAAATTATCTCTATACCAATATTACACATCTTCTGTTTGACGGCTGGTCCATCAAGATATTCTTAAGAGATGTATCAAGGGCCTATAACGGAGAAAAGCTCACTCCGGAAGGCGATGAGCTCCTCCTGCTGCATGAGCGCGAGGAGAAAATGCGCTGTTCAGAGGTATTTGAATCAGAAAAAAGCTGGTATCTTGAACAGTTTTCTGCATATGATGAGGCGGATTCCATGCCGCTTCCTGACAGACAGGACAAGTCTGCTGCATTTGAGACCTTTACAAAACCGCTTTCCATAGATGCAGATGCTCTTGATTCGCTCATAAAGAAAAGCGGTACGGCAAAGAGCACGGTCTTTATGGCTGCCTTTGCACTTACCCTGTCCAAATTCAGCGCTGATGATAAGGTGTTTTTTACAACCATCTATCACGGCAGGAGCGATGCTGCGCTCAGGAATTCCTTCGGCATGCTGGTAAAAACGCTTCCTGCTGCGGTAGATCTGAAGGAGATCGGCACCGTTGATGAGCTGCTTGCAGCGCTGCGAACACAGAATCTTAAAACGAGAGAAAGCAAGGCCTATGCATTTACAGATCTTTGCAGGGATCTCGGACTGAAAAGCGACATACTTTTTGCCTATCAGGATGAGTTCCATCATTTTGAGTTTGAGACCGGAGATGTGACCTCAGAGACAGATGTGATGGAGGAAAAGGCACCGGGACTCTCATTCTGCACCCAGATATTCAGGAAGGAGGCAGGCTATGAGCTTTCTGCGGTATATCCGTCCGATAAGTACAGCCTTACTCTGATCGAAAACTTCTTTGACAGCTTTGAGACCATCCTGGGGCAGCTGCCTGCAAAGGAGCTGCTTTCTGATATAGAGAGCAGCAGCGCCCAGCAGCTGGCAAGGGTTGAGGGTTTCAATGTAAAAAACTTCAATGAGGAGCTGGGGCAGCAGACCATACCGGCACTCTTCCGGGAAAATGTCAGAAAATATCCGGACATGCCTGCAGTGGTGTATAAGGATCGCCGCTATACCTTTAAGGAGCTTGATGAGATAACAGACCGGCTTGCAGCGGTGATCTATGATAAGGTCAAGGCGGCAGACAGCAGCACACAGCCGGTTGTTTCGATCCTTATCACACGAAATGAGAATATGGTGATCGCACCGCTTGCTGCCATGAAGGCAGGCTGTGCTTATCAGCCGCTGGATCCTGCTTATCCGCAGGAGAGGCTGAATTTTATGGTAAAGGATGCTGCCGCCGCACTGGTTATCGAGGAGCCGTCCTGCAGGGGACTGCTGACAGAATATACGGGAGAAAGACTGTCCACGGATGATTTTGCAGAGATTTTCCGGATGGATATGCCGGAAATCGAACTGCCCGGTGCTGCACCGGAAGATATCATGGTTCTCCTTTACACCTCTGGTTCTACCGGAGTTCCGAAGGGGGTTATCCTCGAGCAGCGCAATATCGCTGTATGGTGTGGCTGGTACAGCCGTTATCTTGAGCTGGAACCGGGAGACAACATAGCCTGCTATGCCTCCTTTGGCTTTGATGCGCATATGACGGATATTTACCCGGCACTGACAGGCGCCAAGACAGTACATATCATTCCGGAAGAGATACGTCTGGACCTCATTAAGCTTAACCGGTATTTTACGGACAACAACATTCGCAGCACGCTGATAACCACAGCTGTTGCCTCTCAGTTTGTGACGAATATAAAGAAGAGCAGCCTCAAGTATCTGCTGACCGGCGGGGAAAAGCTGGCCTCCATCAATCCGCCGGAGGACTACACGCTGGTTAATCTGTACGGCCCGACCGAAACCACGATTTCAGTTACTCAAAAGAAGGTACTCGAGAAGGAACCGAATGTTCCGATCGGCAGAGCGTATGACACCAACAGGATCTATATTGTTGACCGATTTATGCACAGGCTTCCGGTTGGCGCTCCGGGAGAGCTGATCGCGGCAGGTCCCCAGGTCGGACGCGGATATCTGAACCGTCCGGACAAAACCGCAGAGGCATTTATTACCGATCCCTTTGTGCAAAGCGGAAACGAGCTCTTTTGCAGAGCCTATCGTACCGGTGATATCGTGCGCTACCGCGAAAACGGTGAGATTGAATTTGTGGGCCGGCGCGACCATCAGGTCAAGATTCACGGCTATCGCATTGAGCTCAAGGAAATAGAGTCTGTAATCCGTGAATTTGAT
Source organism: Clostridium sp. CAG:508 (assembly GCA_963650385.1). Classification (GTDB taxonomy): domain Bacteria; phylum Bacillota; class Clostridia; order Lachnospirales; family Lachnospiraceae; genus CAG-791. The sequence continues at coordinate 6,464 of CAVJLL010000084.1, forward strand.
GGTATTACAGATGTTACGGTGCAGGCCTTTGATGCCCCTGACGGAGGCAAATATATCGCAGCCTATGTATGCGGAAATGACAGCATTGATATCGATGCGTTAAATAACTTTATAGCCAGCCAGAAGCCGGCATACATGGTGCCGCAGTTCACCATGCAGCTGGAGAAAATTCCGTATAACGTCAATCAGAAGGTGGACAAAAAGGCATTGCCGGAGCCGGAGACAAGAGCAGGGTCCGCTTCGGCAGCTGCGGCGCCTCTGAATATACTGGAACAGAAGCTGAAGGATCTGATCGCGGAAATACTTGGAACAGATGCCTTTGGCGTTGCGGATGAGCTGACTGCCATAGGCCTGACATCCATCAGCAGCATCCGGCTCGCGGCAGCATTGTACAATAACTACGGTATATCGCTGAATGCCTTTGATCTGCTGGACGGAGCAACGCTTCAGACAATTGAAAATGCGGTTCTTGCTCAGTGGATGAAGCCGGCTGATCCTGATGAAGTAAAAGAAGAGACTGATAGCGGCAGAACGGCACGCAGAGCACCCCTTGGCTTTGCGCAGCAGGGGGTTTATTCCGAATGCCTTGCCAATCCAGACAGCACCTTCTACAACATACCGTACTGCCTGCGCTTCCCGGAGGGAACCAGTGCGGCTGCCGTTAAACATGCCGTTAAGCAGCTGATCGCTGCACATCCGTCGCTTCGAAGTCATTTTACCTCGGATGAAACACAGTCCATTATTCAGGAGGAGTTAAGCGAATCCTCTGCAGCGGTCGAGCTGCTCAGAATGGATGCGGCTCAGCTTGAGCAGCATAAGAAGGAATTTGTACAGCCTTTTGATCTGCAGAAGGGTCCCCTTGCACGTTTTGAAGTTATCGAGGCAGATGCTCTGTATCTGCTGATGGATGTGCATCATCTTGCGGCAGACGGCGCATCGGTTGATCTCATGCTGGATGAGCTTGCAGGAGCGATAGACGGAGCAGAAATCCCGGCAGAAAAATTCACCTGTTTTGATCTTGCCGCAAAGCAGAAGACCGATCCGGCAAATGAGGAATTCTTTGATCAGATGATGAGCGGCACGGAAGAGGCATCGCAGCTTATTCCGGATGTATATGAAAAGGATCTGCCGCATACGGAAGGAAGAGTCTCTGTGCCGGTTAAGCTTGAACCGGCAGAACGCTATGCGAGGGAATGCGGTGTAACTCCGGCAGCGGTATTTCTGGCAGCAGCCTT
>CAVJLL010000085.1:0-7489 GCA_963650385.1 Clostridium sp. CAG:508
GTGCTGGTAAAATGCCTGGAGCAGGAAGGCGTTCAATACGTATTCGGCATACCGGGTGAGGAGAATCTGGAGCTGATGAAGGCTCTGCGTGAATCGGAGCAGATCCGCTTCATCACAACAAGACACGAGCAGGGCGCGGCCTTCATGGCCGATGTGGTGGGACGCCTTACCGGCAAGGCCGGTGTATGTCTGTCGACGCTGGGCCCCGGCGCCACAAATCTGGTGACCGGCGTTGCCGATGCCAACAGCGACGGCGCTCCTCTCGTTGCGATCACAGGACAGGTCGGAACGGAGAGAATGCATCTGACCAGCCACCAGTATCTGGATCTGGTTGCCATGTTCGAGCCGATCACCAAGCGGAGCAAGCAGGTGGTCCGTCCGGACAGCGTGAATGAGATCGTCCGCATTGCCTTCAAATATGCGGAATCGGAGAAGCCCGGAGCCAGCTACATTGATCTGCCCTGCAACATCGCGGCCATGGAGGTCAAGCCCGGCCCCGGCGAGGTGCCGCTCCGGCACCAGGCCCGCGGAACGGAAACGGCAGAGCTTGCGAGCATCGAGAAGGCGGCCGGTCTTATTTTCCAGGCAAAGCGGCCCTTGATTCTGGCGGGGCATTCGGTGATCCGCAACAACGCGACAGAGGCGCTCCGCCATTTCTCGGAGAAGCTGAACATTCCGGTCGTCACGACCATGATGGCAAAGGGGGCTGTCTCCTGCGAGAGCCCCCTTCAGATCGGCACCATCGGCATTCCGGAGCGGGATTATGCCAACATCGCCATGGAGAAGGCGGACCTCGTCATCGCCGTCGGCTATGACATCGTGGAATATGCCCCCGGCAAATGGAACGCAGACGCCGGCCACCGAATCATCCATATCGACGCGAGACCCCCGCACATCAACAAGCTCTATCAGACCGACGTGGAGGTTGTGGGAGACATCTCCGTTTCTCTGGAGCAGCTCCTCCTCTGGACCGGGCGCGTGAACGATTCGCACTGGGCAACGAACATCCGGGAGGCGCGCATCGCCGATGAACAGCAATACGAAGAGGACTTCTCCTTCCCGGTGAAGCCGCAGAAGATCCTCCGGGATGTCCGGACGGTCATGGGCAAATCGGATATCCTGCTCTCGGACGTGGGCGCACACAAAATGTGGATCGCCCGGCAGTACCATTGCTATGAGCCGCGCACCTGCATCATTTCAAATGGATTTGCCACAATGGGCATCGCGGTTCCCGGTGCGATTGCAGCCAAGCTCCTCTATCCGGAGAAGAAGGTGCTCGCTGTTTCCGGAGACGGCGGATTTCTCATGAACTGCCAGGAGCTGGAAACCGCCGTGCGGATCGGCACTCCCTTTGTGACGCTGATCTTCCACGATGACAACTACGGGCTCATCAAGTGGAAACAGGAAAACCGCTACCAGGAGAGCTACGACGTTGCATTCGGCAATCCGGATTTTGTAAAATTCGCAGAGAGCTTCGGCTGCAAGGGCTACCGCATCCGCAAAACAGAGGAGCTCCTGCCGACGCTGGAGGAGGCATTTGCGCAGCCTGTTCCGACCGTCATCGACTGCCCGGTGGATTACCGGGAGAACCGGAAGCTGTCGGCACAGCTTAAGGAACTGCAGCTGTAAGCGAGAGCTGCTTTGTTCACGTGTGGTGTCTGTGCCGAGGGTGTCTTGAGGGGGAAATCAATGAAACGAGTTGACTTTTCAAACGGGCACATTGTCCGCAACATTCTGCAGACGGCCTTTCCCATGCTGATCGCGCAGGTCTTGAATCTGCTGTACAGCATCGTGGACCGCATTTATATCGGGAGAATCCAGGGAATCGGGACGGAGGCGCTGGGAGCCGTAGGCCTTTGTTTTCCGCTGATCATCCTGGTAACTGCCTTCACCAATATGTTCGGAAACGGCGGATCCCCCCTGTTCTCCATGGCCTTGGGAGCGGGGGATCGCCGGAAGGCGGCAGAGATTCAGAACACGGCCTTCCGCCTGCTCCTTTTGTCCTCGCTTGCACTCATGCTCATCGGCGAAGCATTCGGCGGTCCGCTCCTTTCCCTATTCGGCGCATCGGAGGCGGATCTCCCGCTTTCTCTGCCGTATCTTCGGATCTATATGCTCGGGACACCGTTTATCATGCTGTCCACCGGGATGAATTTCTATATCAATGCGCAGGGCTTTCCCGTCATCGGCACGCTGTCGGTGACGCTCGGTGCTGTTGCCAATCTGATTCTGGACCCCGTTTTTATTTTCGCTCTGGGAATGGACGTTGTCGGAGCGGCCGTCGCGACGCTGATTTCTCAGTTTCTTTCCTTTGCGTTCGTGCTGTACTTCCTGTTCGGCAGGAAAAATGAATTCCGCATCCGATTTGCCTGGAGCTTCCCGCACGCGGGCAGCATCATCAGCCTCGGTATGTCGCCGTTCATCATGCAGTTCACCAATTCCATGGTACAGATTGCCTGCAACAGCATGCTCATGCAGCACGGCGGCACGCTGTACGTATCCATCATGACCATTGTCTCCTCCGTGCGTTCCATTCTGGAGGTCCCGGCCCAGTCCATCACCGAGGGAGCCTCCCCGGTGATCAGCTACAACTACGGCGCAAAGCGTTCGCAGAATGTGAAAAAGGCCATTCGCGTCATGCTGCTGTTGGTGCTGCCCTACACGCTCACCACATGGCTTCTCGTGTCCCGCCTGCCCGGATTCTTCGTCCGGATTTTCAGCAGCGATGAATCGCTCCTGGGCGATGCATCCCGGGCGCTGCATCTGTATTTTTACGCCTTTGTCTTCCAGTCCCTGCAGTTCAGCGGGCAGACCGTGTTCAAATCCCTGAACAAAAAGAGAAAGGCCATCTTCTTCTCTTTGCTGCGGAAGGTCATTCTGGTGGTTCCGCTCACCTGCCTGCTGCCCAGGCTGTGGGGTCTTGGCACCGACGGCGTCTTCATCGCAGAGCCCATCTCCAATGTGGCGGGCGGGCTGGCCTGCTTCATCACCATGCTGCTCACCGTCATGCCGGAGCTGAACCGGATGGATCAGTGACGGTGCCTGCGCCCTGCCCGGTCCGGCATCTTAATCAGCCCGAACCGGCAGAAGATCCCGTAAATGTACGTTACGCCGCGGATATCCCCCAGCGCCTTCGGCCGTTCCACGGTTTCTCCGATGCTCGGAATATTGCCGAATGCCAGCAGCACCGAGCTCCACGCCAGGCTTTTGCTGTTCTCCCTGCGGTCGATCCACAGCTCCTTCGTGTATTCGCCGTTTCTGCCTTTTCGCACCTCATACGTGAACGTCAGGCCGGAGTAGGTCTGGAACGGCACGCCGGCGTAGACCAGCACCGCCTCCCACAGGTGCTCTCCTGTCGGCTCCGTCCTAAGGCGCCTTGCCGCCTCGCACCTTTCCTCCGGCTCTGCATCCGCCGAAGCTTCCCCGGCCTCCGAAACGTTATTTTCCAAAACCATCGAGTACCTCGCCGCTTGGCAGATAGTCCCATGTGCTGTCCGTGATTTTCACCACGAGGCTGTTGTCGCTGTCCCGGTAGATCACTCCGGAAATTGCGTTCCCGTTCGGATCCTCTGCTGTAAAGGTCATCTTGTGCTCGGCAAAGCTGCCGGTTCCGTTCTCCAGGCTGCACAGCCTCGTGATGCTCAGATCCACCCGGAAGGTATCGTCCCCGTTACCTGTGATCACAAGACTGCTGCCGTCATCGCTCCGTTTATGCTCTCCCAGGAAATAGTCCTTCAGCTCATTCTCGCGGTCTGCCGCCGGATCGTCCGTCGCATCCTGCTGCAGCGGCACATACAGCGCTTCCGCGTAGGCCTGAATGTCCATTCCGTTTAAATCCGTTGCGGTGGCCGAAAGGGAATAGGTCACGCCGGTCACAGCATCGTACCAGTTGACGAGCTGCACATCCTCCACATTCTCGTCATTCAGATCACACTTGCCGTAATACATGGCTTCCCGCCCGGAGACGTTTCCTTCCTCACCTTCCCAGTCCATATAAATTCCGGAAATATCGGTCAGACCATCCGTCATCTGCATGCGGTACGTCCACTTCTTTCCGTCCAGCTCATAGCTCATCTGGGCAAGTCCGCCCTCTTCCATATAGCTGTACGAAACGTTCTCGGCGCCGTCCGGAGGAGTCATGACAAAGCCTGTAGCCTTTGCAACGCCCTCTTCATCCGATTCTGTCCACGGATTTGCGATCTCCACGGTGCTGTCCTCACCGGCGCCCTCACTCTCCGTCGTTTCCTGCGCCGCATCCGCATCCTTCGCCGCATCCTGTGTCTCATCCGCGGCTTCTGCGGATGCCTCTGCCGAGGATGTCTCCTGTCCTGCGGCAGTGTCCGAAGCCGAACCGCACCCGGTCATGCAGGCTGTGCCCATGCAGGCTGCCATCAATGCCAGAACCAATTGCTTTCTCATCGTCTTCCTCCATTCCTTTCCGCAAATGCGTCAACCCATCCTGTGATGTTGGGTTCAAAAGATCTTTTTCCCTCAACGGATACCGGCTTGCTGCGGTTACTGGTCGAATTCCGGTACAAAAGCGATGGTTCGATATGCCTCCTGCCGGTAAAGCGAGCCGCCCAGTCCCGTCACCGCATCACTGCTGTCATTATTGAGCCAGTCCGAGGAGATGGCATCCTCCTGTTCCAGGAAGGCGTTGTAGTCATCACTGCTCTCAAACTGCAGATAGACGCACGCATCGCCATCATCAAAGGCTCTGCTGATGCCATTGCGGTATGCCGCAGCAAAATCCTCTCCCTCTGCCACGAACTCATCGTTGACCACATGGTAATCCGCATCAAGGGATACGCTCTCCGGAACATCGAAATAATCCGTATAATACGTGGAAACCGGACTGTTCGCATCCGTAATCCAGGTGCGCGGCACATTCAGCGCACCGTAATACCAGCAGCTGTCCGCTTTCGAATCCTCTCTGGGGACCTCCGCCGTAAGATCCACATCGTACCATTCGCCGTCGATGCTCACTGCGTTCCAGGCGTGGCCGTCGTCAAACTCGTCCTCATCCCCGTAGCCAAAAAGCGTCACGCACGGAAGATCCAGCCCATCACATATGTATTTGAATGCCGAACTGATGCCGTCGCACTTGGCTCTTCCTTCCACCAGCATCCCATACATGGAATCGCAGAAATCGGTCGTATCGTCGTAAACCGAATTGCCTGCCAGATAGTCATAGACATACAGCTCCTTGTCGTAATCCGACATTCCGTCGGTCTGCTTCTGAAGCGTACTCAGAATTCCCTGACACTGATTGACGGAGGCGCTGTAGGAATCCTGGTCCATTCTGTATGCGAAATCACATCCGGCGATTTCGTTCTCATTTCCTTCATACCGGAAAAAATCGATGTTGCTCCAGTCCAACTGGAACAGCTCCGGGCACTCGTACGTCATTGTCAGAAGAAGCGTATACACTTCCTTTTCATCCTCGTCCGCAATCGGATGAGGGAAGACCACCTCTTCCTTAAAATTGCTCACCGCATCATACATAGCCAGGAAGTTGTCCAGCATATCCGCGTTCATCTGACTGACGAGATAACAATTGTCAAAATCGGCAGCGGAGACCGAAACCGCCGCTTCCGTCTCGCCGGCAGTGCTCTCTGTCGCCGACGAAACGGCCTTCTCGGTTTCTCCGGAGTCCGAGCAGCCGGTCAGACACACCGGTCCGAGCAGCAGCGCAGCGCCTGCTGCGGCAAGCGCCCGATTCATCGTGTTTTCTTTTCCGTGTGTTCCTTTTGTTGCTTTTGTCATAGGATCGCTCCTCCTGTATGATTCACCGGCTGTATCTGTCAGATTGTAACTATTCAGAGCCCCGATTCTTTGATTTCCTTCGCTGTAATATCCACCAGCTCCAGGCAGCGCTTCTTGCTGTTCCCGATAACGCCGCTGATGCTGGTCCATCCGTCGGAGAGAGCATCCAGTGCACTGTTCTTTACCAGATTTCCGAGGCCGGCCACCTCCGCGCTGCGCATGACCGTGAATTTCCCCTTTGCGCCGGTAATCCACACCTGATTGTTGCGGTCAATCGGCGGAAATACGATCACCGATCCAAGGCCGTGCCTTGTGAGCTCAGGTACTCCGGCTTCAAAGGTGACGGTCTTCATCGCCGCCAGGAGCTCCTCCAGCGTGGCATAATTGCCCTTCAGCTCCAGCTTGATGTTCTTCACTCCCAGAACTTCTCCGATTCCCATAGGTAACCTCCTTTTCTCAATAAATCGTAATTCAGAGCCCATTCACAAAATCGCTGCTGCAAAGCTTTCCTTTTGCTCATGTGGCGTTCTCACATCCTCAATATACTCGATAATTGCCGCTCAATGCCAGGAACGCAAAGAAATACAGGCAGTTATCATAATACCTGCGGTCTCCCTGCCGCATCGGCTCCTGCCAGAGCCGCTCCGCCCAGCTCTTCGCCCGCTCCCGATTCGCCTCGGAGGCCTCTTCATCATACAATACCGCCAGTGAGCCCTGCGCTGTGGCTGCCAGCATTCCCACCGGGTGCAGCGCCTTCTCCTGCAGGCAGGTTCCGTCCACCAGATAAATCTGATACGGGTCCTCCTGCGCATCCAGAAAGGCCTGCAGCCTTGCCGGTGCTTTTTCCTGTCCCTTTTTCACGCCGAACCAGCTCATATCCAGACCGATGTTTGCCGCCGTGCGGTACGCATCGCTGTAAAACCAGTCGTGCCGGTCCGTCCGTCCCGGAAGCGGCCGGCTCATTGGCCTTCCGTCGAATTCCGCATACTCGGCGTTCATGCCGGTCACCGGATGCGTGCTCACCGCCAGATACTCCCGGCTGGCCTTCGCCGCCTCGGCAAAAAACGCCCGGTCCTCCTCATCCGCCCACTCGGCAAACAGCTCATAGAAATGCGGCAGATGGTAGGAGGGGTCTGTAAAATCACTGCCCGGAACGAAGAGGATCTGCTTGTTTTCCAGATTCCACATCGTCGTCCCCGGCCTGCCGCCTAGCCCCTTGCGGATGCAGGCCTTCAGGATCCTCCTGGCACAGCCCGCGTAATCATAAATTCCGTCGCCGTCTCCCCATCGGTGAGACGCGAACAGAAGCGCCATTGCGAAGAACTCCTCGCCGTCCGGCGCCGGTCCGTTGGAATTCCGGCTCCCGTCGGTTCCGCAGGACCAGGCAAAATACCCTTCGTTTTCGCCATCCTCCATCCACATATAGGTGCAGGCCCACTTCCAGATTCGGTCGAACTCCTCCTTCCGGTTCATCTGCACGCACAGCATCATGCCGTAGGACATGCCCTCTGTCCGTACGTCGTGATTGCCGGTGTCCTCCAGATAACCCATATCCTCGCCGACCGGATGATAGATTCTCTCCTCTTCGGATCCATAGAAAAAGGTCTGCCAGATCTGCTCCAGGCGGCCGTTAATCTGTTCCTCGCTGTGTCCAAGCTCTTGGAATATATTCCGATATGCGGATGGTAACACTGCTGTCATGCTGATATTCTCCTCTCACTTA
>CAVJLL010000086.1:0-7350 GCA_963650385.1 Clostridium sp. CAG:508
GGCATCGTCTTTTGCAATCTTTGCCGAAGTGTGCTTAACTTTTGATTGTCCGGAGCGGGGGACCGCCCGCATATCCGGAGAAACTCATCTGCGAAAAGTTTGCATCCGAAAGGACATCCATGGCACCTGGCTTTCATGATTTTCTGACACGCTATCAGCTGCAGCTGACGCCTCAGCAGCAGGAGGCCGTGCAGGCCGTCGATGGCCCCGTACTGGTCCTGGCCGTGCCCGGTGCCGGCAAAACAACGGTTCTCATCACACGTCTTGGCTATATGCTCCTGTGCAGAGGCATTCCGCCGCGTCAAATTCTCACTGTCACCTATACCGTTGCCGCCACGCACGACATGCGCCGGCGCTTTGCACAGCGCTTCGGCGCGGAGCTGGCCGATCAGCTGGAATTCAGAACCATCAACGGCATCTGTGCCAGAATCATCTCCGCCTACGGCCGTATGATCGGCAGAACCCCGTTTTCCCTGCAGACGGATGAGGGCGAAATACTCCGGCTGATACGGGAGCTGTATCTCGAGCTGGTCCGGGAATATCCGACCGAATCCGACCTCTCCGACGTGCGCACTGCCATCAGCTACATCAAAAATATGGAGCTCCCCGCCAGTGAACAGAAGAAGCTCGACGAATCGTCCGGCCTTCCGCTGTCTGAAATCTGCCGCCGCTATACGGCCCGCATGAAGGAGCTGGGTCAGATGGATTACGACGATCAGATGGTCTACGCCAAGGCCATTCTCCGGAAAAGCCCGGCGCTTACTGCCCGGCTCCAGGAGACCTACCGGTATGTGTGCGTGGATGAGGCCCAGGATACCTCTCTCATCCAGCATGAAATCCTGCAGATTCTCGCAAACGGCCCGGCAGGGGATAATCTCTTCCTCGTCGGGGATGAGGATCAGAGCATCTATGGCTTCCGGGCAGCCTTCCCGCAGGCACTTCTCGACTTTGAAAAACAGCATGCCGGCGCCAGAGTTCTCCTGATGGAGGACAATTTCCGTTCCGATGCCTCCATCGTGGAAGCCGCCGGGCGTCTCATCGCCCGCAACAAAAGCCGGCATCCTAAGACGATGCACGCCGTCCGGGAGGCACGCACGCAGGTTCGGATTCTCCCGGTTAAGAATCAGCAGAATCAGTACAGCTATCTTCTCAAGGCAGCAGAAAATCTCCGGCTCCAGACGGCCGTGCTGTACCGGAACAATGAAAGCGCACTGCCTCTCATTGACCTTCTGGAGCGAAACGGACTGCCCTATCAGATACGCAGCAAGGATCTGTCCTTTTTTACCAGCCGTGTGGTCTATGATCTGCTCAATATCTACCGCTTCCTGAAGGATCCCAAGGATACCGACAGCTTCCTGCAAATCTACTACAAGCTGAATCTGTACCTCAATAAGAAAACCGCTCTGTATCTGTGTGACAAGGCCCGGCAGGGAACGCGAAGGCAGTCCGTTTTGGCGCTTCTGGGTAAAGATCCGGAGATTGAGTTCTATGTCCGGAAGGCAGCAAGAAAATTCAACCATCAGCGCGAGCTTATTCTCAGCGGCACCGCCTCCGAGGCGCTTTCTGCGATCAAAAACGCCCTGGGATACGGCGATTATCTGCAGCGCGCACAGATCGGACAGGGCAAAATGAATACGCTGGAGCTGCTGGCCCGGCAGGAGCCTTCCCTGGAGCATCTGTTCGAGCGTCTTCACTATCTGCAGGACTGCGTGCAGCGCGGATCGTCCTGCGGACAGGAAGACTCTTCTCCTCCCTCTGCTTCGGGTCCTTCCTCTGCGTCTGCGGGCGAAGCCGGACTGATCCTGTCCACCATCCATGCCAGCAAGGGGCTCGAATACAACAGGGTTTATATGCTGGACGTCGGGGACGGTATTTTTCCTTCCATGGATCCGCCGGATAAAGGCGACAAGGAGGCTCTTGCGCTCTATGAGGAGGAACGCCGGATTTTCTACGTCGGCATGACGCGGGCGAAGGATTATCTTGCCATCTTCGTTCTGCCAAACGGCTCCCGATTCGTCAAGGAGCTGCAGAGCGAGCCGGCAAAAGCGAGTGCCGGGAAGCGTGCTGTGCAGTCCGGGAAACGGTCTGCCGCTCCCGATCCGAAGGCAGAGGCCGCACGCATTCAGAAATTCCGCGATGCTGCAGCCTGCGGAAGTCCTGTCTTTCACAAAATATATGGCTCCGGCCAAATCCGGCAGCTGGGCGGCAAACGTGTCACCATCCTCTTCGACAACGGGACGGAACGCATCCTCGATGTAAACATTGTGGTCGGAAAAGAGCTGCTGCAGCTTTCATAGCTATGTATGGGATGGATGCAGACGGTGGTTTATCCGGAGCAGCTGCTGGGTGTACAATTGCAATGATGCTGGTAAAAAAAGGGATTATCCCTGGTATCTTATGATGAATGCACAGGCAAAAGGGGGAAACGTTCATGCAGAATTATTCGGGTGAAGAGGGGCTGCAGTACCATCTGCAGATTCGAAAAGGGGATGTCGGCAGGTATGTTATTCTGCCGGGGGATCCCAATCGGTGCGCGAAAATCGCTTCTTATCTGGAAGATGTGGTATTCGTTGCCGACAATCGCGAATTCATGACCTATACGGGCACATTGGACGGCGAGAAGGTATCGGTCACATCCACCGGCATCGGCGGGCCGTCGGCCTCCATTGCAATGGAGGAGCTGGTAAAGTGCGGAGCGGATACCTTTATCCGCATAGGTACGTGCGGCGGCATGGCCCTGGATGTGCAGGGCGGCGATATTGTGGTGGCAACCGGTGCCATTCGTGCAGAGGGAACGTCGCGGGAATACGCACCGATCGCGTTTCCGGCCGTTGCAGATCTTTCCGTTGTAAATGCGCTGGTGCAGGCAGCGAAAAATCTCGGTAAAACCTGCCATGCCGGCGTGGTACAGAGCAAGGATTCCTTCTACGGCCAGCACGATCCTGAAACCATGCCGGTTTCCGGTATGCTCCTGGAGAACTGGGATGCATGGATGAAGCTGGGCTGCAAGGCTTCGGAGATGGAATCGGCGGCGCTGTTCATCGTAGCAAGCGCACGGGGCGTTCGCGCCGGAACCGACCTTCTGGTTATGGGAAATCAGGAGCGTGCCAAGCGCGGCATGGAGAACCCCATTGTGCATGATGTTGAGGCAGCTGTTCAGGTGGCCATTGAAGCCATGCGGATTCTGATCCGCGAAGACCGGAAGGGGGAAAACACTTGAGCCGGATAATCTCCGAAACCGTCAAACAAGAGTTGGTGGATAAAGCGCTGCGGGCCAGAAACTTTGCATATGCGCCATACTCGGGCTTTTGCGTGGGCGCTGCCATCCTGGCGGAAGGCGGAACGATATATACCGGCTGCAATATTGAAAATGCGGCCTACACTCCAACCAACTGTGCCGAGCGAACCGCGCTGTTCAAGGCCGTTTCGGAAGGAGAACGGGCCTTTTCTGCCATTGCCGTCTGCGGCGGAATGGGTAAGGAGGCCCCAGCGGATTTCTGCACTCCCTGCGGTGTCTGCCGCCAGGCTCTGCGGGAATTCGCGGATCCGCAGGAATTCCTGGTTATTCTGTGCAAGGGAGACGGCTCCCGAAAGGAGCTGACGCTGGAGGAGCTGCTGCCGATGAGCTTCGGCAAGGAAACACTGGGCGGGAAAGACTGACACTCGGACGCCAGTCACTCTATCGGCAATGAATGAGCGTCAGGTACCGTGCTTCGCCCCGAGCTCCCAGAAGGCTACTGCGCTTGCCGCTGCCACGTTCAGTGAATCCACCCCGTGGGACATGGGGATCTTCACTGTATAGTCGCAGGCTGCAATCGTCTCCTGCGTCAGTCCGTCGCCCTCATTGCCAAGGACAATGGCCAGTTTCTCCTCGGCCCGGAGTCTGGGATCGTCAATTTGCACGGTATCGTGCTGCAGGGCAAGTGCCGCTGTCCGAAATCCCAACCGGCGAAGGCTCTCCATTCCTCCCTCCGGCCAGTCTCTGATATACGTCCACGGTACCTGAAAAATCGTTCCCACACTGACTCGAATCGCTCTCCGGTACAACGGATCCGCGCACCCCTGCGTCAGAAGCACGGCGTCCATATTCAATGCCGCCGCCGAGCGGAAAATCGCACCGATATTGGTCGGATTCTCGATATTTTCCAGGACTGCAATCCGTCCTGCATCCCGGCAGATATCCTCCGCGGCAGGAAGTGCCTTTCTGCGGAAGGCGCACAGAACTCCGTGCGTCAGATGATAGCCGGTAAGCCAGATCAGGACCTCCAGGTCCGCGGTGTAAACCGGAATCACCTCTGCCTTCTCCTCACAGCAGCGCAGGAGCTCGGCACCTGCCGTCTGCAGCAATCCGGTCTCGATCAGAACCGATACCGGCTCGTAACCGGCATGCAGTGCCCGCTCTATGACCGTATGGCTTTCCCCGATAAAAAGCCCCGGCGCCGGCTCACTGAAATGCCGAAGCTGTGTCTCGTTCAGATGGGTATACGGAGCCAGCTCCGGCAGCTCCAGATCTGTTATTTTCCTAACTGCAATCATAGGTCCTTCCTCATTTCTTAGAAACCTCCGCAGAATACACTCTTTTCGCTGCTGTACAGATGCCAGCCCGCGGCGAGTCCTGGCGCCTAGCTGACGAATGAACTGTAAACGTGAATTTGCCTGTAGGCAGTCAATTCACACTGAACTGTGTCACCGCAAAAATCAAAATCAACATAGTTTTTTCTCTGTTCCTATGGTATACTTTCGAAGTACGCGGGGCATTAGCGCAGTTGGGAGCGCGTCTCCATGGCATGGAGGAGGTCACGGGTTCGAATCCCGTATGCTCCACTCAGTTCGACAACAGATAAACCCATCAGATGGCGTCGCATCGTCACTCTGATGGGTTTTTGTATGTAGCAATAAAGAGCCCTCGGGAATGTGGAAATCGACGTTCCTGAGGGCTTTTATCATGCAGCAGAGCCGCTCTTTAAAGTGTGAAATAGAGCGTACGGATGATCTCGTAGTAATCGTCGGAGTCAAACGCAATCCGCTTGCTTCCTACCCTCGTGACACCGGGATAATAGGAGCCGTGCTGGGCCTTTTCTGCATCCTTGAATTCGATCTCCACGTGGAAATGCTCAGGAAGCGTCATCAGGCAGGATTTGGGATCCTTCGCAACCGCTTCCATCATCCCATCGTGGATCCGGCGAATGGCGGTCTTCGGATGGATGGAGATGGTTGATGTGCCCCAACCCTCGAAGACGGGAACGGCGGTAATATTCGGAATAAGCTCTTTGGCTTCGTCACAAAGTGCCTTGTCGCCGCTGACAAATATTGTCGGAATGCCGTAATAGGCGGCGAACATGGCATTCAGCATGAACTCACTGGCATATTTGCCGTTGACCTCAATGTACTGATTGCGAAGGTTCTGTGTATGCGACAGGTTGTTTCCGACGGAATAGGCCCCGGAGTGATACCCGGTCATAGCTGCAGCATCGCAGTCGCGTACACCGGCCATCATGTTGCAGGGAATCGTGACCCAGCCGCGGATGAGGTGAACGCCCTCGGGGAGCTCATCTCCAATGATGTTGCGCGCAGAATCATGAGAATCCTTAACCAGAACATCTTCTACCTTGCCGGTCTCCAGTGCACCGCTGCAGGCAGCGGCCACTTCGCGCGACATCTGCAGTGCAAAACGGTCATACCCCGGCCTTCCGATTTCAGTTTCGTCCCAATGGTTTATGCCGCAGGTTCCTTCAATATCAGAGCTGATGAATAATTTCATGTCGATGTCCTCCTGGCTGTCAAAGTGCTCAAAATGTCTTTCGATCAGTTACGATCATTTTATATCGTCGGCATCGAATAGGAAAGTAACCAATTACTTCAAAACTGCGGAACCATTTACATACAGCTGATAGCCGTTGGATGTGATCTGCGACAGATCACCGGTAAAGGAGGTAACGTAGCTGTCACCGGTAAGTGTCCAGGTGGAGGTGCCATCCAGAGTGACATTGACCTCACCGGCGGCACCGGAGGTATTAATAGCTCCGGTGAATGTGCTGCTGTCGGATAAGGTCATATCCAGAGAGGAAATGCTGTCCACAGTAATGCTGCCTTCCATTGTCTGCCTGGATGTGGTGAGTGTTACGTTTCCGCCATTGGAGCCGCTGGTGCCCCAACCGCGGCTGCTGTTATTCCCGGCAATGGTGAAGAGCTGACCGTTGGCAGTGACGAGCTTGGTGTTCGTGAGCGAGATGGTGCAGCTCGTGTTGGTCACATAGAACAGATCGCCGGATAAAGAGGTAATGCTGCCGTCAACCGAGGAGAAGCTCGACTGTCCGAGTGCGGCGTCGCCGGACATGCTCTGATAAATCATGACAGCATGCAGATTGTCTTCTTCACTGCCGCCGTTGGAGGATGTCATATTGCCGGAGACCGTGCAGTTTTCCAGGGCGATGGAGTTCTTGCCTTCGATGACCAGGCCTTCGGAATTGTTGGCAGTAAGGACTGCATTTTTTACTGTGATGTCAGCCGTACTGTAGACGGCAGGGCTTCCGACTCCGCTTGTCGTGTAGGTACCGCCGTCCACAACGACGGTGCCGCCGCCCCGGTCACTGCGGATGGCAGCAGCAGAATCGCCCTCCGTCGTGACAGTCAGATTGCTGGCGATGGTGGTGCCGCCGCCGGTGGTCTGAATGCCGCCGGAATTGCGGCCGGTCGTATGGATGGTGGAATCAGAGATGGTCACCGTCGTGCCTTCTCCGTAGCTGAAGATGCCGTTGCCGTTCGTGACAGAGGTAGAAACATCCGCGTCCGTGATGGTTACATTGGCTCCGTTCAGAGCGAGAAAACCGGCATTCTGTCCGTAGAAATCACCGTCCTCCGTATTGGAGGATTCGCCGGCAGTCTTCTCAATGGTGACATTGCTGAGTACTGCCGTTACGCCGTCTGCACGCAGTGCGTTCTCATCATCGCCGGTGGAGAGATAGCTTTCGTCGGAGACGGAGGCATTGTCCTCCAGAGAGGCCGCGGAGGTGCCATTTGTTACCTCTCCGCTCCCGCCGAATCCGCTGCCGGACTGCAGGTTCTTCACCGTCAGAGTGAGCGCCTGATTTGCATCATCCAGGGTGACTTCAATGACCTGATTGGCGGCCAGGTCCTCCAGTGTGCCTTCCTGCGAGCCCTGCTGGAATTCGATGGTGATGACCGTATCGTCGGTGACGGTGAAGGTGATGGTTTCGGAGCCTGCCTCGAATGTGGAGCCGCCGGGCATCTGCCCATCGGGGGCGCCGCCGTTTCCGCCGTCACCGTCCGGTTTTTCAGGAGCTTCTCCGGAGGGCGCGGAGGAGCTGTCGCTGCCGTCACCGGCCGGCT
>CAVJLL010000087.1:0-7335 GCA_963650385.1 Clostridium sp. CAG:508
CCGGCCCAGTTCTTCACAAGGAAAAAAAATAGCCGCGAACACTCTTTATGCGCCAACCAGCGACGGGTCCTGGCGGAGTTCTCCGCCACCCTGTCGCGTGGCTGGCGAATGAACTATGACTTCCCCCGCAGTAAAACGCTGGCGATGAGCACCGTAATCGGCACGCACAGCACCACGCCGAAGCTCCCGCCGACGCCCTGCATGATCGCAATGCCGATGTTGTTGGAATTGATGATCTGCTGATACGGCAGGTCGTACGCATAATCCAAGAGGAGTGAGGACATGCTGCCGCCCACGAAGGCCAGAATCAGTGTATTGGAGTCTGTTCCCATCATATCGCGTCCGACGCGCAGTCCTGCGCGGAACAGCTCTCCGGCCGTGATGGCCGGGTTCTGGTGCACCACCTCCTCCATAGCCGACGAGACGGACATGGCAACGTCCATCACCGCGCCGAGGCTGGAGATGAGAAGCCCGGAGAACAGGAGCTCTCCGACCTGAATGTCGCAGGTGTACCACAAATCCAGGAGGCTCTCGATGTTGGAAACGTTCCACCCGGAAAGCCCTGCTGCCGATCCGAACAGCCTTGCCGATATTCCCGCGAGCACAACGCCCGCCGTGGTCCCGATGGTGGCGCACACCGTTTTCCGGCTCGGCCCGCCGATCAGGTACATCGTCACCAGCGTGGTGACCGCACACAGAATGATGGCAACCAGGAACGGCGAATATCCCCGATACGCCAGCGGAAGGTCAATGAAAATAAAAGCAAGGAACGTAAACGCCAGTCCCAGCGCGCCTTTTACACCCTTTTTCCCGCCGATCAGAACGAGTGCCAGCAGATACGCTCCGCCGAACACATAGATGGCAAGCTCCCGGTCCTGCGCGTAAATACTGGTGATGGTGGAGTCACCGGCAACGCTCTGCATCACAATGACGTGCATACCCTCTTCACAGGCCGCACCGAACAGGTATCCCGCGGAGCTCGTTGTTTCCAGCTCCTGCCCCTTGCGGACTCCCGTCGTCATCCGAACGATAACGCGCTGCTCGCCCACGCGCGTTCCGTCCTCCTGGATATTATTCTCCAGAATCTTTGTTACAACACCCTTTTCAAAGGTCTGGCCGCTTCTGCTGATCAGCTCCACCTTGTCCACCCGGTTGATCTGAATGGTAAAAAGAACCAGCAGTGCCATCAGCACTGCCGGAACTCCCCAGCGAAGAAACCATGTTTTCCACTGTATCGTCTTCATTTATTTGGTCTTCTGAATGGTGAAGGTGTCGTCAAGCTTCTCTACGGTTCCGTTGTCAAGGATCTGGTAGGAATCAATGACGAACTTACTGTCGGTGATCTCAATGACGGAGTAGCTGGGCAGCCAGTTCTGGCTTCTCTCTGCGATGTAATCCTGCTGCGTGGTCGCAAGCTCGTAGTATTTGGAGCCGGATGCCGAGTTGGCCGTCATATACAGAGTTCCGACCGGATCCGTCACCGTATTGCCCGTCACATCCTCGATCGTGTAGCAGTGGTTATCCTCTGTGAAGGAATCCAGTGCCTTCTGCGCCGTCTTGTCGCCGTCCTCCGGATACAGTGCGATCTGCTCATCCGTCGTGGTGTCGTGTGCGTGATCCCAGTCATAATCATCGCCGGCGGCATTGAGCTGGAACTCATAGCTGTCGTGCGTCTTCCCGTCGCTGTAGAGGAGCTTCGAGCGGCTGTAGGTGTGATCGTGTCCCTGGAGAACCACATCGATGTCATACTTATCAAAGATGGGTGTCAGCTGCGTGCGGAGAATCATGCCGTCGGTGTCGGAGTGATCCAGGCCGGAGCCATAAATATCCTGGTGAATCGTGACGATCTTCCAGCGTGCATCCGGATCCGAAGCAACTGCCTCCTGCATGGTCTTCTCATGCTCGGCCACATTGTAGTTGTTGGTGTTCAGCACAATGAACAGGGCCTCGCCGTAGCTGTAATAGTAGTCGCCGCCGGCCTGCGTTGCACCGTTGTCCGTTGCGTTGGGAACGTTGAAGTGTGCCTTGTAGTCCGAGGTCAGCGAGTCGTGGTTTCCGATGGTCGTTGCTACCGGCACGTACTGCAGAAGGCTGGCGTTGAGGTATCCCGCGAATTCCTCTTCCTTGGCCTTGCCGGTCTTGTTGACCTGGTCACCGGCAGAAATGATGAAATCCAGATCCTTATTCAGGCCGCCTGCGATCTTCAGCGTGCGGTCCCATTCATAGGAATCGTTTCTGGCTGCCGTGTTGGCTGCGCCATCGGATGCTGTCAGCTTCTCGGAGCCCTGGGGCTGTCCCTTGGAGGCGCCGATCTGCGGATCGCCGACATACAGCACCTTGATGTCGCTGAAATCATGGGTGGTGTAGCTGCGCACCGGTGCTTCCTTACCGTTCTTTACAACGGTGTAGTAATACTTGGTATTCGGCTTTAAGCCGGTTACGGTAACCTTGTTGGAAACATACTGTACCCCGCCGGTCAGCTTGGAATCCGTCTGCTCCGTGGTTCCTGTGAACTTCTTGAGGTTCTTCTTGCTGGTTCCGAAGAGGACCACCGGTGTTGCTGCGTTCTTCGCATCCTTCTTCGTCATCCATGCAAAGTTGAGCTCGGTCTCATTCTCGCCTGGTGTCATGGAAACCTTGGTGTAATCCTCTGCCACCTCTTTCCACTCCTCGCTCCACTCTGCAAAGCTCTTGTCGGACGTCACCTGGGTTCCGTCATTGTAGTGAACGGTGGATGCCTGTACCGCTACCGGAGAGAGACTCTCCGCCAGTGCAAGACATGAAATGAGCACAGCTGCCATTTTCTTTTTCATCTTCATTCCTCCCTTAGAATGTGCTGCAGATCCGTCGGATCATACCGGACTGCCTCTGAATCGCTGTGCTTATTCTAGGAAGTGAATGTAAAAAGAAGCGCTGTGCTCCTGTTCAGATTTTGTTACGTGTATGTAAAAAAACACAGCGGCCAGCCAATGACGGCCCCGGCATAACTGCTGGTCCAATCATCTGACTGACCTCTGTACCTTCAATTTGAATCATTACAGCATTCGAATACCGGGCTTTATTCCGCGGCTTCCTTCGCGGCATCCGTGTCGGTCTTGTTCAGGAGGCTGTAATCCGAATCGCTCAGCGTGTAAACCGTGTCTCCATCATCCACACGGATGTAATAGGCGGAGATCATTTCGTTTCGGCTGCCGACCTCGACCGTGTGCTGCGTGTCATTCTGCAGAGTGATCGTCACCGTCAGGACCGGCGCATCCAGTCCGTAGGATTCCATGTCTGTGACATGATTCACCTCGTTGGAGCTGGTGAGCTTTGCAAGTCTTTCCAGAATTTCGTTAGCCACGGAGGAATTTACCTCGTAGGATGTTCCGGAATCGCCCGTCTCTGAATCCGCTTCAGCTGCAGTGTCTTCCGTATCAGCATCTGTGCCGTTAAGCGCTGCCTCTTCTGCATCAATGCCATTGACAAAGCTCCAGTCCGATCCGTCATAGGAAAGGGCCAGCTCGCCCTTCTCTCCGGCGATCAAAAGCTGCCGCAGGCTGTTCTTTTCAAAGGAAAGCGCCGTATAGATGCCTTCCTCCTTCGCCTGCTCCTCCTGCTCCGTTTTGTCTGCATAGAACCTGGCGGCAAAAAAGCCTGCGCAGCAGACCAGCAGAACCACAGACAGAATTATCAGTTGTATGCGCTGTTTTTTCATTTAGCGTTCTCCATTGCTGTATAGACGGCAGCCACGCGACGGGTTCTGGCGGAATTGTCCGTTTTTTTGAGCCGGACATTCTCCGCCCCCCTGTCGCTTGGCTGTTGAGTGGACTGTTGTCGGTTATCTTCTCCTGCGGACAAGCCAGGTGACAAAGCCCGCGATCAACAGGAGCACCGGGATGAAAATAATGCACACCAGATTTACAACAATGGCTGTCATCGTCGGCACGGTAAGGCTGGTGGAGCTCACGCTCTTGACCGGCACGGAAATGGAGCTCTCGCCCTCCTCCTGCGTGCAGGCCTTGACAATGCCTGAGAACAGGGACGCATTCGATCCGGAAACCATCTGGTCCGCTCCATCGGAGAAGGTCAGCACCGAACCGAAAATGTATGCCGTGGACTCGGCCTTTGCCGTCGTCTCCTCCGCATCCTCTTCGGATTCCGCTGCCGTATCCGCCGTTCCTGCATCCTCCGTGTCTGCATCCGCATCCTCGTAAACCACAGCCTTCACGCCCAGCACATACTGGCCGGTCGAATCGTCTGCTGTTTTGCTCAGATCCGCAGTCTCCGAGGTGACATCGGTGTGAATGTATGCCTTATCCGACGTCGTCAAAAGCTCTGTCTTCGTCACATCGGAGGAGGTGTCTGCATCCTGCAGCGCCTGCGCATACGCCATGAACACGTAGCCGTTTCCGCTCGTTACCGCCGACGTCTCCTCGGTCTGTGCCACATCCGGCAGCAGATAGGATTCCGAGCGATAATAGAACCCCTGGTTGTTCTCGAGAACCACACCGCTTGAAACCGATACTCCGTAATAGCTCAGCACGCGGTTCCAGTTCGACATGTCGTCTGCCTGCTGGAAGTTGGTCGTGGCCAGGAGCTTTCCGCCATGCTCAAGGTAGTACAGAATTTTATCCGCATCGTCCGAGGATAGATCGCTCTTGGGTCCGTTGATGATCAAGAGGCTGCAGTCCTCCGGAACCGCATCCTGCGACAGAAGATCCAGGCTCTCATAATCGCAGTTCAGCTTCGTCAGAACGTTGGTAAAATTGCTGCCGAGGCTCTCCTCGCCGTGTCCGGAGAGCACATAGACCTTCGGCAGGCTCTCACTCGTAACATAAGCAATCGCCGAATCGATCTGTCCCTCGGCGTCATACCCGGTCACCTTCTGCTGATAGGTGGTGTAATCAATGGAATACTCATACAGATCCGAATAATCCACCACCTTATACCTGCTGCCGCACTCCACGATCAGCGAGTTCCAGGTGCTCGACATGACGTCGCTGTACTCCTGCAGGAAGGTGGGATTCGCTGCCGGATCAATGTAGGTCACCGTCAGGTGATCGGACAGCTCCTCCATTTCGCCCAGCGTCCCGTCCACCACCGAATCCATATCCGAGCTGCTGGCCAGAACATAAATCGTGACGTCCTTGTCCAGCGCCTTCAGGTAGGTCTTCGTGTCGTCCGTCAGCGAATACAGACCGCTTGTTGTCACATCGAACTTTACAGCCGCAGAGGGGAGCTGATTCACTGCCAGGTTCGCCACCAGCGTGATCGCCAGAACGAGTGCAATCAGGCCGCCCGAATACGCGCCGAGGCTCAATGTCTTCTGCGAAACGGAGTATCTCCTCTTCTGAATGACCTGTGTCGTCAGGAACAAAAACAGGAACATCACCGATGCCAGATACACGATCGAGGTCAGATCGATACTGCCGTTCAAAAATGTGTCAAACCGGGACGGAATGTCCAGCGCGCTCAGGATCTTCGTCAGCACATTCCCGTCCTGCGAAATCATGTTCTCCAGATTCGGCATCACCATGGACAGGAACAGGCAGGCAAACGAGAGCACCGCCGCAATGATGACGCTTTCTGTGAGGCTCGAAAGAAAGACGCACACCGCCATCTCTGCCAGTCCGAAGAGCCACATGCCCAGGAGTCCTGTGTAGCTCTGTGCATAGGGCACCGTGCCGAAACGCGACAGCAGCACAGGATACAGGCACAGCCCCAGGACAACGATGGTGTGAACCGCCGCCAGCGCAAGGTATTTGCCCAGAACCACCTGGCCGACGCTCACTGGTGCCGTCAGAATCATCTGATCCGTTCTGGATTTGCGCTCCTCCGAAAAGCTGCGCATGCACAGAATCGGCAGCATGATCAGCATCAGAATGGAGGACACCGACAGAACACTGGAAATGTCCGGCTCCAGTCCGATCAGGCTGCTCATTCCGATGTACAGCGACATAAAGGCCCACATGATGGCCAGGAACAGCCATCCTGTGAAGCCGTGAAACAACGACGCAAGGTCTTTTTTGAATATTGCTTTCATTCATCCTCCTATGCATCCGGCATTTCTTTCAAGCCTGTTCCCCTGTAAGTGACAGGAATACGTCCTCCAGAGACTTCTCCTGCAGATTCATTCCCAGTACCGCACCGCCTGCATAGACCGCCGCGCGGGATACAGCCGGCCGGATATCCTCTTTTTCCTCCGAGGTTACCGTAAATATCAGAAGCTCGCCCTCCTCCTGCAGCAAAACCTCCTTCACCTTCGGGATGGCGCGCAGTGCCTTCTCCAATGCCTCTTTATCGCCGGTGACCCGCAGCACAACCTGCTGCGAGGTGGTCATGTGTGCCTGCAGATTGGCCGGTGTGTCGCTGGCCGCCAGCTTGCCGCTGCTGAGAATCCACACATAATCCGCCACGGCACTGACATCGGAGAGGATGTGGGAGCTTAAGATGATCGTATGATTTTCCTTCAGCGAGCGAATGTAATCAAACATGTCCTTTTGCTGCTCCGGATCCAGTCCTGCCGTCGGCTCATCCAGAATCAAGATCTCCGGATCGCCGATCAATGCCTGTGCCAGCCCGACTCTCTGCCGGTAGCCCTTGGACAGGTTGCGGATCAGCCGTCCCTGCACGTCCAGAATGTCCGCCGCATCCAGAACCGAGGACACGGCGTCCGCGCGTTTCCCGGCAGGAATGCGCTTCAGCTCCGCTGCAAAGCGCAGGTACTCCGCTACGGTCATGTCGGTGTAGACCGGCGGAACCTCCGGCAGGTAGCCAATCTTCTGTTTTGCCGCCTCCGGCTCCTTCTGGATGTCCATTCCGTCGATCAGGACCGTTCCGGACGTCGCCGCGAGATACCCCGTCATGATATTCATGGTCGTGGACTTTCCTGCGCCGTTGGGCCCCAGAAACCCGTAAATCTGCCCCGGAGCCGCCGTAAAGCTCAGGTCATCCACGGCGGTATGTGCGCCGTACCTTTTCGTCAGATGCTGTACTTCTATCATTGCTTTCCTTTCCATGTCGGCCGGAGAGTGCCTCGCAAAGGCCGGTTCTCCGATGAAATCTCTGAATAACTGCATGAATTTCTTCTGTAATTTCTTCTGTGCTGAAGAGACATCTTTATCTTTTACAGGAAAGATGTGTTCGTTTCGTCATGAAATTGTGAGGATTCTGTGAGGAAAGTGTGTTCATAAAGAATTCATACAAACAAAATGGATTTCCGGTATGGCGGAAACTATAATGATCTTAGGGATTGCCAAAGCGAAGTAATCCGGCATCCGGAATAAGGAGAATGAATAAAATGGCCAAAGATAAGACATATCGCACCGACCGCCGCGCCGCACTGTTTCTGGC
>CAVJLL010000088.1:0-7206 GCA_963650385.1 Clostridium sp. CAG:508
ACTTTGAAGACGGCGAATTCGTGTGCGATTTCCGCCGAAACGGCGATGAGACGAATTTTGCCCAGTACGTACTGGACGGCCAGCTGATCCGCATACGGCTCAATCCCAATGTGGGTGTGTAGAAATTTCCAAAATTTCCACAGGAACCGAAGGAATAAAAATGACCTCCATACAATCCGTTCAAACAACGATTGTATAGAGGTCATCTGTTTTAATTACTGCAGAATGTCCGATAACAGCCGATTCAATGCTGCGGTTCGTTTATGCTTTTACCACCAACGTCTCATATCCAGCAAGCGTCATTTCTCCTTGCACAGTCTCCCCCGTATACAGATTTTGTACCGGCTTTTTAAGGCTGATAGTTTTTGCTTCCTTGCTGTAATTCAGAATAAACATATATCGTACGCCATCCTTTACGCGTACAGACAGCTCACATTCCTCCGGAAGCTCTACCAGATCAGAATATGGAGAAATCACATTTAACTTCCGGAAAAATGTCTCCGCCGTCTTCCTCGTAAAGGCTCCGCCGAAATACAGTACGCATCCCTTTCCGACTGTATGCTCCGTCAATGCCGGAACTCCCTGATAATAGCTGTTGTAATAAGTACCAAGTACTTTCGTCCCATCATACGGTGCTAACTCGTCGTTAAAGACAGCTGCTTCCAGCCGGTCTCCATCCCAGTCCACATAAATCGGAGCCTCGTCATTTGCAACCAGTGTGAACTCCGCAACCTCCGTGCCAGCCAATTCCGCCGCCACTCCCGGAAGCTCCTTCTGAACAATTCTTCCGCTGGCATTTTTCAGTCCTGCACGGCAGCCGAATACCAGTGTTCCACCCTGTTCGACATACTGCTTAAGCACCTCCACCTGCCTGGTGTCCAGAATCACTGCATGCGGATAGAACAGCACAGAGTACTTTTCCAGTTCCTTCACCGTCGTATTTTCGCGCAAATACACGTAATCCACCGGGGTATGTGTCATTTGAGACGCTGTGTACAATCCCATCCTGCTCGCATTTTCTACTGCTCCGTGCCACACATCCAATTCCGCATCGAATTTATTATCGTACGTTTCCAGGATGCCAACTTTGGCTTCATACTGGGATCCTGCAGCATCCGAAATTTGTTTAAACTTCTCGTGAATATCTGTGATCTCCCGGATTCTCCGATTTTCACGGCTGCTGTAATCCAGAATTCCGTGCCAGTATATTTCCGTTCCCATCGTGCAGGTTCTCCAACGGAAATAGCTGATATAATCCGCACCATGCGCAATGCTCTGCATCGTCCACAGCGTAATCTGTCCGGGCCTTGGTGTCGGTGCTTCCATCGCATTATTCCATCCGTTTGCTCCAGACTGCTGTTCCATGATGCCATAAATTCCACGCAAAGATCGAACCTCATCCAGATTCATACTCCACATGCGGTCCTTCAGCTCATTTTTCTCAATGAAGTGCGAATTCACGCCATATGCCATGTTCGGATAAGAGTCATATGTCATAAAATCCAGACTTTCTTCGGTCATACGATGATTGTCCAGATCGCCAAACAGTCCATTCGTTGTAATAAAATCTCCAGGCTTCAAATATTTGCGCAGAATATCGCTCTGAAGCTTGGCCCATCGGCATGCACTGTCCGAAACAAAACGTTTATAGTCCAGAACCTCGTGCGGATTCGTGTTGTTGCTCAATGTAGTCCGCGGGACATACACTTCTCCCCAAGCCGTGTATGTCTGATTCCAAAACGCGGTTCCCCATGCAGAATTCAGATTCTCAATACTCCCGTATTTTTCCTTTAGAAATTCACGGAATGCAAGCGTGTCGCTTTCAGAATAGAATTCATTCATTTCACAGTTGATCTCATTATCCAACTGCCAGCCAATAATCGCCTGATGTCCTGCGTAATGCTCGCCAAGACGTTCTACCAGATTTTTCGTAAACCGCTGATAAATGTTCGAATTGTAATTGTAGTGTCTTCTGGCGCCGTGCCGATAAAGCACGCCGTCCTGCCTTGCATTCAAAACTTCCGGATATTTATCCGTCATCCAGGCCGGCGGCGTCGCAGTAGGTGTGCAGAAAATTACTTTCATTCCCTTCTCCGCACAAAGGTCCAGGAATGTATCAAAGAATTCCCATGTGTACTCACCTTCCTTTGGCTCAAACTTATTCCAGGAAAACTCCGCAATGCGAATCACTTCGATACCTGTTTTCAGCATGCGGTCGAGATCTTCAGCCCACATGCTGCTGTCCCAATGCTCGGGATAATAATCCGTCCCCATTATGATACGATCACCATTCAACAGATAGCTCATCGTTTGCTTCCTCTTCTTCCCTTCGTGATAAATATTGAAATACACCTCGAGTCGATCCTTAAACTTCATCTTAAAGTAGCTGACCAGACGTCTCTTATTCCTTTACCGCTCCCGCCGTCAGTCCGGACATAAAGTACTTGGATGCACACAGGAAAGCCACCAGCAGCGGCAATACCGCACAGGTACTTGCCAGCATCATTGCGCCGTAATCGGTTCCTCTGTCACTGACCATAGAACGCAGCATCAGCGGCAGCGTCTGCAGCTTCGGGCTCTTCAAAATCATCATCGGCTGCATAAAGTCATTCCAGACATTTACAAAGTTCATAATACCGAGAGATGCGTAAGCCGGCAGGAGGATTGGTGCAACAATTCTGAAAAACACAGTCCACTCTGAGCAGCCATCAATTCTCGCCGCCTCTACCAGGGAGGCAGGAACGTTATTTTTACAATACTGACGCATCCAGTAAATTCCGAATGCATTCGCACAGTTTGGAATGATCAGTGCGCGCATGGTATCTACCCAATGGAACTTACTCATCATGATATACCAGGGAATGATTCCTGCCGTAGAGGGAATCATCATCGTTCCCAATAGGATAGCGAATAGCACTGTACGTCCCGGGAAGTTGTATACCGCAAAGGCATAGCCCGCAATGGAGCAGAAAAATAAAACCAAAGCAACATATGAGAACGATATAATGCAGCTGTTTTTGAATGCCCGTAGGAAATCAATGGCGTCATTCATGTTAATAAAGTTCGTTTTCAAATTGCTGCCAAAGGTTAAATATGGCGGAAATGTATAGATTTCCTGCGTCGTTCTTGTTGACATCACGAACATGTCATAAAACGGGAAGAGCATTATAGCCGCTACTATAATCAGCACAGCGTACAGTGCAATCGTCTTTCCCTTCGGCACAAATCTGGCTATTAAAACAAGCGCAACTGCAATTACTGCTATTATCAGGAGTAATCTCATGATTATCTTCCTCCTTTCTTAGCCAGTCTGGATTCTTTACGCATTTCCTTCCGCTGTCTTTGAACTGCTTTGTCTGCGATAAGATCCGGATCCTTTTTGTCCTCTGTTGCCTTGTTTACGCAGGTGGAAATTATAACGATCATGATGGTAATGATATAAGCAACTGCCGATGCATACCCGTACAGATTTCCGCCCTGCGGTGCCTTCGACAGCAAATATGTCATAAGGGTTAATCCGCCGTTATTTACACCGCCCTGCCAGTTTTGTCCTGTCAGAATAAACGGTTCTGTAAACAGATTGAACATTCCGATTGTTGACTGAATAACCGTAAAAATGATAATCGGCTTCAAAAGAGGAATGCAGATCCGGAACAGAATCTGTGTCTGGTTTGCTCCGTCGATTTCCGCCGCCTCATATATATCGTTGCTGATGCCCTGCATTCCGGCCAGGTAAATTACCATGTTCCATCCGATCCACTTCCAGGCAAACATGATAATTACTGCCACCTTTATAAGCGATCCGTCTCCTCCCAACCAGTTTATTTTCTCGCCGCCAAGCAGCGTTACGAACCAGTTGATGACGCCGTAGTTATTGCCGAACATCATCTGGAATACAATCGAAATAGCGACCGAACTTGTAACCATCGGCATAAAGTAAATGGTTTTAAAAATATTCTCACCCTTTACCAGCTTTGAATTCAGAATAAAAGCCAGCGTCAAACCGCCCAATAAGATCGGTATGTGCGCAATAATTCCGATTATGAGTGTGTTTTTCAGTGCCTTCCAGAACAGTACATCCTTGAAAATATTTACGTAGTTTTCCAGTCCGATAAAGTGCATGGACGAGAGCCCGTCCCATCGGAAAAAGCTAAGATAAAAGCCATATGCAATCGGGAATAAACCAAAAATTGCAAAAAGGATAAAGAACGGCGCGATATATACGTACGCCACCTTGTATTCTTTCCAGATTCTTTTTATGCCCATCCGTTCTTCCCTCCTAATTAAAAAACGGAGACCGGGCTGTATGCCCAGCCTCCGTGAGGACTACATTTGCTGTTTTCAGCAAATCTATCTGCGATTAATTTCCATTCCAAACGCCAGCATCCTTCAGGGTCTGAATCTGCTGCTCTTTCAATTCCTTTGTTGCAGTCTCTACATTCTGTGCGAACAGATCACGAATCTCTTCTGCACTCTTTCCTTCCTGAAGTCCCTGATTAACGGATGTAAAAATCTGGCCTTCTGCCGTTACATCCATCTGTGTTGTGTAAACCGGCTTAAGTTCCTTCGCAAGGTTCGCCCAAAGCTCTCTGGTCTTCTGTCCGCCAAAATACGGATCCTCATAAGAATAGAGGGATTCATCATCGTATGCAGGTGTATATGCCGGGAAGTAATCTACCGCTTCGAACATTGCATTCTGCCCTTCTACTGTTGCCAGCATATAAGAGACAAATGCCCATGCCGCATCCTTGTTCTGGCTCTGCTCCGGAATAACAAGGAAGGATCCGCCCCAGTTCTTTGCTCCAATTCCTGCCGGAAGATTTGCAACTGCCCAATGTCCAGCTCCATCCGGATCAATGTCCTTTTTCAGGAATCCACCAAACCAGCATCCATTCGGTACGCAAGCGATAGACCCATCGGCATATGCTGCATATGCCTCCGTGGACCACATATCTACGTTCATATCAAGACCTTCTTCACGCATCTTGATAATCGTATTCAGGCAGTCAATGTCGCCGTCTCTCTCCACCTGAAGCTCCAGATTCTCATTGTAGTAATCTCTATTCTGGAACAGCAGCTGATACAGATAGGAGCCATCAGCGATAAACCAGTGGTTACCGTCCAGTGCATGTACTTCTTCTGCAGCCTTCAGCACTCCATCCCAAGTGCTCAGCAGCTCATCCACTTCGTCCGGATCCGTCGGAAGACCTGCCTGCTCAAAAATATCTGTCCGGTAGAAAACAGTTGTCGGACCAACATCCCACGGAATCAAGCGCATTGCCGTTCCATCATCCGAAATGCACTGGTCCCACTTGAAGGATACGAAGTCTCCGGCCAGATTCTGTGCTCCATATTGATTCAGATCTGCAAGAGCCGTAGAGTTGCGATACTGTGCCACATATGCACCTTCTACCATGGCAACATCCGGTGCGCCTGATCCCGCCGCCAACGATGTCTGCAAATTCTGGTGGTGTGCTGTCGTATCTGTGAACTGGAGTTCTACGTTAATGTTCGGATATTTTTCATTGAAACCTGTCATTGCAGCTTCAAATGCATCATCACCGGACGGCCATCCGCCAACAACAATATCCGCGGAAATACTGGAATCCACCTCCACAAGCTCCGATGATGCCTGCGACGTTCCTGCCGCTTCTGTACTGCTGCTCTCAGATGCAGATGCCGTTGTATCAGAAGAGCCTGAATCTCCGCCGCATCCTGCAAGCAGAGATACTGACATTGCTGATGCTGCTGCTAAAGCCAATACCCTTTTTGCTTTCATATTAATTCACCCTCCTTTGTTATACCGAATCAATTCGGCACGATACCAACTCATACAGGCCTTACAGAGGCGCCTTCTGCAATCTGTATGTTTTGTTTCAAGCAATAACGAATCTTCTTTCCCTCAATGCGGTCTATCAGCAAGTTTGCCAGATTTCTCCCCATATCCTTTGCATTCGGTGTAATACTGGTAATTTCCGGAGTCATTGTTTTACGACGTACGGTCCCATCGAAGCTTAGTATTGAAATATCCTTCGGAATTCTCTTTCCTTCGGCTTCTAACCGCGATGCAAAGCCAATTGCAAATTCATCATTGAAGCAAATCACTGCGCTTGCATCCAAATTTCTCTCGAGGAAATCCCCTCCTGCCTCCGTCCCTTTTTCAAGAAACCGCTCGTTCTGTATAACCCGTCGAATCGTTCTCTCAGCGTCCGAAAGACTTTCCTGTTCTTTATCTTCCTGCCCGCATATGAAAAATTCCCGCATCTCATCTCCGAGAACCGATTCCATTTCCGATTTCCACGCATTCGTCCGCCCATCACAATGATTGAATGGATACGGGGAAGCGTATGCTATTTTCTTATGTCCCTGTTCTCTCAGGTAAGAGAGTGCAAGTTCCATACCTTCGTATAAATCCCACTCCACCATCGGAACCGTAACTGACATTCTCTGTGCGCTTCCAAAGCTTGCACTTACAACCGGCAAAAAATAATTTTTCCCATAAAGTGAAACATACTCCGCTGCGAAATACTCGTTCTGGAAGATAATACCGTCTGTAATCATCCCCTTTATATTGCTGAACTCCATGTCGCCGTTAATTAGGACAACATAGTCTTTGTTTCGTGCCGTCTCCAACATGCCGAAGTACATGTCCATGTTGAACGCATTTGTCAGATCCTTGCAGTAAAAAATAATCTGTCTCGTTCTGTTCTGCTGCAGTGACATAGCAATAGGATTGGGAACATATCCAAGCTTCTCTGCGATAGCTAAAATCTGCCGTCTTTTTTCCTTGTCAACATATCCACTGTTATTCAACGCTCTGGACACAACAGATACCGATACGCCCGCTTGCTCTGCGACTTCTTTTCTTGTAACCTTTGTTTTCACCGTTTTTCACATTTTGTATATATGGTTTCCCGTCCAGTCGTTTTGATTTGTGCATTTATTTTGTAACTTATGTCGCGATTTTACCCCCCCCCCGCAGCACTTTGTCCACATATTTATGTGTGGTCTTGCGTCCACATTCTTAACCTTTATTAATTCTGCCCATTGGTTGATTCCACTTGATGTGCTCAGGATTCCTGTGACAAAATAAATGGATGACTGTATTCCGCAGGGTCAGCCTATAGAGTGCGTAATAAGGAGGGGAATCTATATGGAACAGACATTTCCGGAGGTGAAGAAGGTATTTGGTTTCGGCTGCATGCG
>CAVJLL010000089.1:0-6809 GCA_963650385.1 Clostridium sp. CAG:508
GGTACTAAGAGAATAAAGGAGCTACCGGGAATCGATTTTGATTTCCACATGACAATGCTTCAGCGGGAGATTAATAGAAGCAAGGAATTTTTACAGGAGAGTGTTCGAGGTGAATGCAAGGAAGAATTGTAGCGGATGTAGCGCATGTGCCTCCGTGTGTCCAAAAGAATGTATTAAAATCGAATACAACGAAAATGGCTTCCTGAGACCATTCACGGACGAAAAATTTTGCATTCATTGCGGACTTTGCGAAAAGGTATGCCCAATGGAACACTCAAATGATGTCTCGTTGGATGATAGTGTGTTGTATTCCGCATGGGGAGATATAGAGGATCGGAAGAAATCTTCATCTGGTGGCACAGCCGCTAAACTTGCATGTTATGCAATGTCACGTGGATATGAGGTATGCGGAGCAGCACTTGACTATGATACGCTTCGTGTAAATCATATAATTGTTAATAATGAAGAAGGGTTAGAGGCATTACGAGGTTCCAAGTATCTGCAAAGTAACGTGATGGATGCTTTTCATGATATGCTCAGAGCTCTTAATAACTCACCTGAAAAGAAATTTTTTGTTTTTGGCACACCTTGTCAGATAGCAGGGCTTAGAAACGTGCTGGAACATAAACATCTTTTAAATAGAGTTGTTTTGATTGATATATTTTGCCATGGTGTTCCAACAGACCATTTGTGGAAAAAATATAAGAACTGGATTGTAAAAAAAATGAAATTGAAATCAATCGGTGATATTAAGAATATCACATTTAGAGATAAAACTTACTCATGGCATGAGTATTATATGCATATAGTCGGGGGGGGTACAGCCTATGTAGAACATAGGGGCAAGGACCCTTTTTTAAAGTTGTTTTCGATGGGTGTTGTTAATCAGGAGTCTTGCTTTACCTGTCCGTTCAGAAATAAATCCTCCGCAGACATTCGACTTGGAGATTATTGGGGTAATCGCTTTAAAGATAATGAGGAAGGCGTTTCCATGGTTATCGTGAATAGTTCACGTGGTCAGGAGATACTTGAAGCCACTTGTGATGAGATTACGATTACCAGACAGGATATAACAGATCGATTTGGTCAGCAGCACACAGATTACGAATACCCAAAATATTACAGGAAATCGCTGGAAATGCTGAAGGACAGCCAATCCTCATTTAAAAATGTAATCAATCTGTATGAAACTGACTACGATCGTTTCAAAAGAACGATAAAGAATACCATAAAGAAGATATTGCATATTTAAATTGCTTGAGATTGCAGATGCTTAATTCATGCTCCGGCGAAAAGGAGATTTTATGGAAAAAGTATCTGCAATTGTTGCTATTTACAAATCAGAAAGATTTTTGCCGAAACTGATTGATTCGATCATAAATCAGACGTGGCAGAACCTTGAAATTTTACTGGTAGATGATGGATCACCGGATAACAGTGGAGCTATCTGCGATGAATATGCGGCAAAGGATGACCGCATCCGTGTTATTCATAAGAAGAACGGTGGTGCATGCGAAGCGAGAAATGTTGGTCTTGCAGAGGCAACGGGAGAATACATTCTTATTATAGACGGCGATGACTGGCTGGAACTAGATTATGTGGAGTACCTGATGAATTTGATTCATCAGACCGGAGCTGAAATGGCTATGACGGATAAGATCTTCACAACGCGTGACCGAGAGCAGATTAAGAAGGATGCTGTAGAAGTATGGACACCAGAAGAAGCATTCTGCGGAATTATTTATCCTAGATTTCCGATTGGACCATGGAACAAGATTTATAAGACGTCGCTTCTCAAAGAACATCATATTGATTTTAACCGGCCGTGGTCCGGAGAAGGACTGTATTTTTCTTCGATGGCAGCACAGTGTGCGAACAAGGTTGCGGTTGGACATAGAAAAATCTACAATTATCGTCTCAATAATGAGAATAGCGGCCTTACTCATTACAACCTTATGATGGGTACCAATGCGATGGAGAATATCCGTTATATCGGTGAAACAAGAATTGTGAAGACCAAGAGAACGGAGAATGCGGTTAACTGGCATATCTGGAAAAATTATGGATATGTACTGTTTCTGATTATCGCGACAGATTCCATTAAAGAAAATCAGACTCTCTATAATGAATGCAAAAAAAACTTAAGAAGCAGGCTCTTAGGAGTTCTGCTCCATTCTGAATTAGGACCGAAAACAAAGGCCCATATGCTTGTGCAGGGACTGTTCCCCGTTTGGTATTCAAAGAGAGATTTAAGAAGAAACAAAGCAGCATTGGCGAAAGATAAGATGGAATAAATGAAATGACAGAGACTTCAAAATGCTTCATTTTGAAAAAGACGTGAACGATTGTACCGGTAACATTAACTTGGCTCATACTCGGATATTTGAATGGAAGAGGGATAAATATAAATGGGAATTAGATCAAGAATTAGGAAACTGTTTCCAAAACCAATAAACACACCGATTATGGTGATGCCGACGAGTGGAACAGAATTAGAAGGAAAAACTGCTCTGATCTCCGGCGGATCGGGGGGGGGTAGGACTTGCAATAGCTAAAGCTTTCTTGAAAGCAGGAGCTAAAGTAATTATTGCAGGAACAAGCCAGGACAAGCTTGATGGCATTATCAATAAGATAAATGACGATAATCTAAAAGCTATTGTACTAGATTACAACGCCCCCGAGACCTTTGATGCAAAAGTTGCAGAATCTGCTCGTGTTTTGGGAAAGATTGATATTTTCGTCAGCTCTTCAGGAATCCACGTGGATCGTGAGGGACTGGACTTTATCAATACGACGGTTGAAGAATACGACAAAATAATGGGTATTAATCTGCGAGGCACGTACTTTATGTGCCAGGCAATCGCGAAATATATGATTGCAAATCAGGTTAAAGGACATATTCTGATCATCTCCTCTCAGTCTGCGTTGGAGCCATCATGGTCACCATACAGGTTGTCAAAGTTGGGCATCGAAGGAATTACACGGGGGATGGCACAAAGATTATTGAAACATGGAATCATAGTAAATGCTATTGGGCCTGGACCGACTGCAACGAAAATGCAGAAAGAATACAAGGGCGACAATATTTACACACCTTTAAATCCAATTTCTAGATTCACTATGCCGGAAGAGGTTGCACAATATGCGGTTCTTATGGTCAGTGATTTGGGTAATACTGTTGTTGGCCAGACTTTATATATGTCTGGCGGACGGGGAATCACGGAAATTCGATGATTAGACCTGAGAAAGATTGAAAGGCGGTGATGTCGTTCTGTAATGAGGACAGGACATGGGATTAAAATCTAAAATTAAGAATTTGATTAGGATGACGCAGGAAAAACAGTTGATTCCCGTAGAACATGTTGTTGATAAAGATGAATTACTGAAGGATAAGGTGGCTGTAGTCATTGGCGGCAGCGGGGGCATTGGTGCTGATGCTTGCTTAGTTTGACTTGTCTTAGACCTTGTTGTTTGTCACAGAACTGCTCGATATAATGTCGCAAAAAGAGAAAGGAAGATCCCCGGACTCTCCCATTTGGCGACGGTCTGTTCCGGGGATCCATGGTAATAAAACCATGGTTATCGTATCAAAATTTACCATCGAGGACAAGGATGGTGTTTTTTGTAACGAGCAGTGAGAAAACGTGCTGTCCGGTGTGCGGAAGCCGGATGGTGAATAAGGACTGGGTCAGAAGAATTCGAAAGAAAGCCGGTGGGATTCGGGAAGAATACCGAATCGAGAGAAGAAAATGTACCGCCGATGCCTGTGGGAAGGCGCACCGTATACTGCCGGATATATGGTTGCCTTTTAAGCACTATGAAGCGGAACTGATAGAGAACGTCATAGACGGAGAAATCAGCGAAAAGGATCTGGCTGTCGAGGATTATCCGTGCGAAGTCACTATGGCCAGATGGCGGTCCTGGGCGGAAAAGGTTCTTCGAAATGCAGAAGGGTGGCTGAGATCTGCAGGACATAGAGTGCTGGGATTGTCCGATGCGTTTCTGAAAAGTCCGGTATCACTGCTCGATGAGTTAAAGAAAAGAAATCCGTACGGGTGGCTTCCAATCGCAATCCGGGTGATGTGCAATGCCGGAGGCGGTATGCGGCCGCCGGACCCATAAATGTCCCCCTACTTTGTTTTGATGACACAGTCCATGCAGGCTAAGATCCTCCTATAAGAAGGGAGGACCCGTAATGGAGAACAAAGAGGTAAGAGACTGGAGAAATGATCAGGCCTTAAAACGGTATGAAATGATTGCGCCGCTCCTGGACCCGAGGATTGACGAAGGTAAACGGAGGCAGCTGCGGGAAGAGATCGCAGAAAGGGAAGGAATATCAAAGCGAACGGTTTACCGATATGAAGAGGGCTACCGGAGGGGGCGGTTTGAAGGCTTAAAGCCACTGAACCGGAGCAAACGCAGATCCCAGAAGCTGCCGGAAAACTTTGATGAGATCCTGGGAGAAGCAATCCTCTTGAAGCGAGAGGTTCCGAGGCGAAGCGTAAGGCAGATCATCACCATTCTGGAAAGCGAAGGAATGGCTGCCCCCGGAAGAATCCGACCGTCAACGCTTCAAAGACATCTGTATAATGCCGGGTTGGGCGTGAAACAGATAAAGCGAAGTGCAGAAAAGAACGCGACGTCATCCCGGCGTTTTTGCAGACCGCATCGTTTGGAACTGCTGCAGGGAGATATCAAGTACGGACCGGATATCCGGACAAAGGAAGGCAAACTGATAAAGACGTACCTTTCTTCTCTGATTGATGACCATAGCAGATATATCGTTCAGTCACAGTTCTATGATAATCAGCGTGCAGAGGTGGTGGAGGATACGTTCCACAAGGCTGTTCTGAAGATTGGAACCTGGGACAGCGTATATCTTGACAACGGAAGCCAGTACGTGACCCAAAGACTCCATGAAAACTGTGCCAGGCTTGGGATCCGCGTGCTGCATGCAAAGCCGTATGCGTGCCAGTCAAAGGGGAAAATCGAAGTTTTTCATAAGACGGTGGACCGGTTTATTGCCGAAATCCGCGTGGATCATGTACACAGCGTTGCTGAACTGAATGAGAGATGGAAGGTATTTCTGGAAACGGATTACCAGAAGAAGCCGCATGCTGGAATCGCGGAGTATTACCGCAGCCTGGATGCAGAGATTCCGCCGGAAGGGATCTCCCCGTTGGTGGAATGGAACCGGGATGAAAGGATGCTGAAATTTCTGGATGTTTCCACGGTAGCAGAAGCCTTTGAGCATCGGGAGACCCGGAAGATTGATGAGGCCGGATGCTTTAGCTTGGAAGGAAGACGGTATGAGGCCAGTGCGGCACTTGCCAATCTCGAAGTTACGGTAATCTATGACCCGATGAGTCTGGATACGGTCCGGGTGATTTATGGAAAAATGACACCAATAGAGGCACATCCGCTTAAGATTGGCTCCCATGCAGATCCGAAGCCGCAGCGCCCTGTTGGAATGACGGACCAACTACCGGAGACCTCAAGATTTCTGGATGCTCTAAGCAAAAAGTATAAGGAAGATCACAGTCTGCAGGCAAACGCCCTTTCCTTCGGGGAGTATTGGAAGGAGGACGCCAATGTATGAGCAGTTCTTCTCCATGGAGCACACGCCGTTTACGCGAAATATCCCGACAGATCGTCTGTATACGTCGGCAGCAATAGAAGATGCGATAGGTCGTCTTAGATACGTATCGGATCATGAGCAGTTCGCTGTTGTCATGGCAGAACCGGGATGCGGGAAATCAACCCTGGCAAGGATGTTTGCATCAAGTCTTCCCAAGGACCGATATTTGCCGCTGTATCTTTCAGATTCGAAGCTGACGCCAAGATGGCTGTATGCAGGCCTTCTGGATCAGATGGGCGTCGAGTCGAAGTTTTACCGGGGAGATTCTAAGAGAATCCTGCAGAAAGAGATTGAAAACATTCGAAATGCGCAGAACAAGAAGGTGGTTTGCATTCTGGATGAAGCACATCTCTTGGGACGAGAGACACTGGAGGAGTTTCGCTTTCTTCTGAACCAGAACTATGATTCAGTGAGTCCCATGGGTCTGATCCTGGTTGGACAAAAGGAGCTGTGGGAGCAAAAACTTCGCTTGCAGAGCTACACCGCGATCCGTCAGCGAATCGATATGCATGTGATTCTCGAAAGGCTGGACAGGGCGGAAACTGCGAAGTACATGCGGGCACATCTTGCCTATGCCGGGTGCACAGCTGAGCTGTTCACAAGCGACGCGGAGGACGAAGTTTATAAAATATCGACCGGAATTCCGAGAATGATCAACGGGATATGTACGAAATCCCTGATGTATGCCTATCAGCAGCAAAAGCGGTTGTTGGACGGACACATGGTCCGGTACGTGGCGGATCACGAAATGCTGCAGGAGGAAGGGAGTGTGTAAATCATACACACGATGTGCACGGATAGAGAAGGCGGAAACGGATGAAACAGAGAATCAACATTTCGATAAGCGAGGATACCGCCGAACGGCTGAAAATGTATGCCTGGGAGAATCATAAGACGGTAAGTCAGGCGATAACAGACTGGATCTGGACAGCGAAGGTGAAAAATGCACAGGTTCGTGGTCAGACATCGCTGGCAGATATGATGAAGAAGTAGGAACCGGCTGCTGTGGGGCGCTGCCCCGGGCGGCCGGCAAGCGGATTCTCCTGTGACAGCAAAAAGAACCGGATTGTGACAGCGTTACAGAGTAGAGTCGTGACAGCTCATGGGGTTAATAACACTAATTGCGGCGGCACCAAGTCAAAGAAGGCTCCGGAAGATTATGAGGAGCTTG
>CAVJLL010000090.1:0-6607 GCA_963650385.1 Clostridium sp. CAG:508
TGGGAAAGAGCAATGTCTGGAGGCATATATTTGCCGATTACTGTGAAAACAATATCCTTGCAACTGTATAAAACAGCATCGTCAGCCCAAGGGCTTTGTTTGCTGACCCATTTTTGCTGAAACGCAAAGAATGAAGCGCACTATAAACCTAAAAATTCAAGACATTGATTCCCGTGAATAATAAAATCAGTCGATTTCAACGAAGGTCAGAGTCTAGCATAGTTCTGACCTTTAAATAAAGCCGAACTTCACGGATTCAGGTTGAATTCCGTATAACGGCCTTCTTCGGAAAGTTTGCGTTCCAAGTCGGCCAAAAACGGAATTGCTCCGCAGAAGCCCTGCATCTCATTAAAGACTTTCAGAAATACAGAGACAATGGCATCCTTGTCCTGCTTACCGCTCTGTTCGCCCTTAGAATCAATGTTAAAGAGCACAACATCTGTCGGCACGGAAGCGGCCAGCTTCATATCTGCAAGCACCATGGGATCTTTGATCTTTTCGTCATCTTCAAAATATGCAAGAGCCGACTTTCCGTTGATAACCTTGTTCTCAAGAAGATAGGAAAGGATTTTCAGGAAGTGAGATTTACCACTTCCAAAGAAGCCGGAAATCCATACTCCCATCTTGTCCGTATGACCATTGATGCCACGCTTATAACTGTCAAAGAAATCACGAAAGTGCTTCTGGAGTTCGCGCGTAACAACGTATTCCTCCAGTTCCTGCTGAATATTGATATTATCGTCCTGACCAACCTTGATAACGCCTTTCATGTCGCGGTTGATTGGCTTGGCAAACATATTTCCTATCTTCATCTTGCGGCTCCTTTAATCTACGAGCTTGAATGCCCGGTAATAATTATCATCTTTGATTTCCGAGAACAGCAGCAAATCCTGACCGCTGTATTTTCCCGGATAGAACATCACCACAGGTACATAGTCAATTACCTGATGCAGGTTATTGAGCACCGTATGGGAACGAAGAATTGGATAACACTTTCCGATACCGGTCAAAAGAACGATTGCCTTTTCCGGCGTGTTTTCCTGGATGTGGCGTACAATCAGACTGTCCTTAGCAGTAATCCTGAGCATATTGCCGACAGACTTTGTGATGCGGTCAAAACCCTTGCTTTTTTCAAATTCAAAGCACTTTTCCAAGTATCCCTTTGATTTCAAAATTCCGATGATGATATCGTAAAGATCAAACTCAACAATTCGATAATCATCGGAAGACTGTTCATTCTTCTTTTTTATATATTGGATGCGCTCCCGAACGAGAAGCTCCTGCTCTGCCGGATAATCAAAGATGTAGTATCCGACTTCATTTCCAAGCCCTTTATTCTGTCGAAAGGAAGGCTTGCACATCATAGCCTCCGCTTTGTCCAGTCTCTCTTCTAATGTCACCTCAGTTCACCCCCGTCAGCGCCTTAAGCAATGCATCCTCACCATTCGCCACAAGATAACGCTCATATGCGATATCCAGAATCGGCGGCGTAATGGTCTTCTTTTTATCGACCACGGTAAGGAGATTTGCATCCGTCATGAAGTTCAGATAGCATGAACGCAAATGTCTCTTTGTGCTGTCTTTCCAGCCTGCAATCAGCTCGCTCTGGGCTTCCTTTTGCGTGAAGAAGACATTGACATCCGTATCCTCTATAATACCGACACCCAGGATGGCTTTTTCTCTGTAAACCTCATAGGCAAATTCAAAATACAGACGATCTGTTTTCAAAATAGCCGCAAGGTTCATGACCTTCTGTGTGGACAGCTCTGAAGACAGGAAGAGGTCGATCAGCTTCTTATCCATCGTCTTCACACGATTGATAACGTAACCTGCCATACGAAGCGCGCGATATTCCTTGGCTGCACCGAATAAGTTATCCTCTATACATTTTTTCTTGATATCGTCGTAGTCCATGCCACTTTGTCTTAACTTGACCACCTTCTTAAATTCCAAAAACCAGAAGGACTGTGACATGAGACCTGCGCTGTATTGCATTTC
Organism: Clostridium sp. CAG:508; assembly: GCA_963650385.1. Lineage (GTDB taxonomy): Bacteria > Bacillota > Clostridia > Lachnospirales > Lachnospiraceae > CAG-791. Next base: position 1,999 of record CAVJLL010000090.1, read on the forward strand.
TGTTATCATCAGGCATTCTCTCCATTTTGCTCTTCTATTTTCTTTATAGCCTATATGGTGTCCTAAAAACCGGACTCATTGCTGCGGCCTTACATCTGCAATCACCGGGCAGCACCATGCCCTGAAAGGTCATTCCTTCTTGTCATCCGGAAGGTCGCCCTCACATACAAATGTGTATACCGGCTTTTGTGCTGTTATGGGAATTAAATATGTTTTCCCAACTCTCTCGACACCCTTTATTCTTTCCAATTTACAGTGATTCTGAACTTGGCGAACTGACAGGTTCCATTTTTCAGCAGCTTCTTTTGTAGTCATGTATCCTTCCAATTTCTTCAACCTCCGTGCAGAGTGACCATTTGGGTACAATTTCCCTATGTTAAGCTAAATTATAGCATCGTTAAAGCGAAAAATCAATGCGTTTAAGCGAAACCGCTGTCTTTTGCAAGCAATGCCTTCCTGATCAGGAAAGGCTCAAAACAAAAAATGCCGCCCGTAGGCGGATTTTCTGTTTCTGCTTGTTGGGGAGATTTCCCCAAACCCCATTGATCGAAGATTTCATCTTCGGCGGCGCGCCTGTCGGCGCTTATTTTTCTTCCTGCTGGTGCTCCTTCTGCGGCTCAGTTTTCGCATTTTCAATGCCGAACAGACCTGACAGATTGGCCTGATAGGCCAGCAGCTCGCGGCACTCGTCTTTGACTTTGTAGTATTCCGCGTATGCCGCCTTTTTCTCGGAAAGAAGCTTTGCATACTCTGACCGCAGCTCCTTGATGGACGGAAGTTTCTTCTTGTGGCTGTCCGCTGTTTTCGCTGAAGTGTCTGATGGCAGAAGTTCATCAAAAGCGCGCTTTGATGCCTTGCACAGCTTGATCTCTTCTTCGTGCTCCTCGTAATATTTCCTGGAGTAGCCGGACTTCCGGTAGCCTGCATAGACATCCTTGGTTTTCAGGTAATTGGTGATATGCGTCTGGAGCACAGCAATCTCCTTCATGCGTTTTTCGGCAGAGGTGATTTTGGCAGAAAGCTCATCTCTGTGTTTCTTGGCCTCTGCCACCGAAGCGGAAAATACGTCAAAGTCGTCGATACTGGAAAAGCCGTGCTGCTGATAATACAGAAGTGCCTTGGCCTGCTGTTTTGTGATCTGGTTCTGAATTGACAAATCGTAGTAATGCCCGCGCCCCTGATTTTTCTTTGTCTCCAGATTGCTGACAAGCTGCGCCTTCTGCTCTGCCAGCGGACTGCGGCGTTTACGCGGATTGTGAATCTTCTTGCCGGACAGAACTGCTATGATCGCATCTTTCTGATACTCCTCCGGCAGGGAACGCATACGGATATTACGCTTCTGTCGCGGATGGCTGAAAGTAATATTTTTACCATGGATGATGGTATATCCGGCCTGCTCCATGAGGGAAAGAAAGCCGTTGAAGTCATGCGGCTTTTTCGCCAGAGCTTCATCAATATCAAAGCAGAGCCTATCGCGGTTGGAGAGCTTTTCGATATCGCCCTGCCAGCGGTTATAGCTCATACCATGCGGACTGGGATTTTCAATCACCGACATTCTGTGCTGAACACAGATCAGGTCGCTGAGCCTGCGAACTGCTAATGTGCTGCCCCAGAAATTCCGAAATTTGCGGGTACAGTCCAACGTGGTGGAATTCCAATAGATGTGATTATGAATGTGATGCTTGTCCGTGTGGGTGCAGACAATAAAAGCATGATTGCCTTTTAGAAAACGCTCGGCAAATTCATAGCCGATGCGGTTAGCCTCCTCCGGAGTGATTTCTCCCGGCTTGAAGGACTGACGCACCTGGTAAGCTATAACATCGCTGTCCTGCTTTCGTCCGGTCAGCTGAAAATACTCCCTCTTGGAAAGAGCGAAATCTGCGTCGGCAGTTTCCGGCTCACAGGCATAGGAACTGATAAATGTGCCGTTTTCCGTCTTATCTGGATTCTTGCCGTAGTCAATGCGCTCCGACAGGCACTGCTTGATGGATTTTCCTTTGTTTAGGTGCATGGGGATGATGCGGGTTGTTGCCACTGAGGTTCGCCTCCTTCAACGCAAAATAAAAGCCCCTGCTGTTTTTATCAGCAAGAGCTTGAGAGATATTAACTTCCCGCCAACATGGCGAGAAGTTGTTCTGCCGCAAGTTGCGGCGAAGTCACTTCTGTTCAACTTGGTCAGAAGTTAATTGTACCCAGGTTGGTCACAATTTTATCCGTACACGCATTCCTGAATCCGACGCTTAATGCTTTTCACGCCTTCCAGAATCAGCATTGCAAGGAGCGGTAAGCCAAACGGCGTCAGGAAGAATGCGGCAATCAGACCGGCAATGCCACTGGCGGTTCTACCGTCGATGATGATACAGATCGCTCCCAATGCGGTTCCGATAGCAATGAAATTCAGTACAACAGCGGATATCTCCACTATTTTCGTAGCAATCCAGATGAGAATGGTCAGCAGTGCAAAGACTGGTGCAAGCAGGATTCTGAGTAATATCTTCATGAGCGAGACCTCCTTGTTTCTTTCTGATTTCATTGTAGTAAGATTTTGAAAACTGCTCAAGGATGTCAAAACAGGCCTTGTCCGAAGGCAAGACCTGGCCGTAAGTTCATTATTGTCGTGTTGCAGTTATCCATCCGCTTAATGTTTTGGACGGCTTTCAGCTGTCCAGTTTTTCGGATTGGTATCATCAGGCGCAAGTCCCGCAAGGACAGCCTCATAATGCGAAACCTTATTATCCATATATTCCGCAGTGCGTTTTGCTTCTTCTACCTTCTTATAAGCTTCTTCTCTCTGCTTCAAGATGATCGCATATCTCGCGCGCAGATTTTCTTCTGATTCCGGAAACAGGCACAAGCGGCAGTATTCGCGGATATCCTCTATGGAAGCACCGCATCCCTTCAGGCATTTGATGCCCTGCATCCAGTTGATTGATTCTTCATTGAACACACGCCGGTTTCCGCCGTCACGCTCACAGGGGAGCAGCCCCTGATCTGTGTAATAACGCAGGGTATGCTCTGTCACATCAAACATCTGCGCCATCTGCTTAATCGTATAGTACATTTTTGTTCCCCCCTCTTGACTTCGTGTTACACAAACTTATTAGAATGATTATAGCATTCCATCGGAATGCAAATCAACAGAAAACGGAGGACTTCATAATGATCTATCAAAAAATAGCAGATGGTGTCGATATGCCAATGCTGGGCTTCGGCACGTTTCTTAATGTGGGGGCGGATTGCGAGCGATCTGTTGCAGAGGCAATCCATACCGGCTACAGGCTGATTGACACAGCGGAAGCTTACGGAAATGAAGAGCAGGTCGGCAACGGAATCCGTCAAAGCGGCATTGACCGTCGGGAACTGTTTCTTGCCACAAAAGTGAATTACAAATCTTACAACCATACGCGCGAGACGGTGGAAAACTCCCTGCGTCTGCTTGGAACAGACTACCTTGATCTTGTTCTGCTTCATTGGCCGTTTGCGGATTACTATACCGCATGGCGAGAGTTGGAGAAGCTGAGCAAAGAAGGTAAAATACGAGCCATCGGCGTGTCCAACTTTGAACCGGACAGGCTCATTGACCTGATTGCTTATACGGATGTAAAGCCTGCCGTGAATCAGATTGAAACGCATCTATATTGTCAGCGTCAGTCGGAACATTCCTGGGAGAAAAAATACGGTGTTGCTCACATGGCCTATGCTCCGCTTGGTCAGGGGAAGGCTAATACCATGTATTCCGAGGCAGACGTTGTAAAACTTGCAGAAAAATACAGCAAAACGCCTGCTCAGATTCTCCTGCGCCGCAGCATCCAGGACGGAGTGACGGTTATTCCTAAATCCGTGCATATGGAGCGGATTGTTGAAAACATCAATGTCTTTGATTTTGTACTGACTTCCGAGGAAATGGCTGCTCTACATTCTCTTGATAAAGCAACACCCATGATCGGCAATCCTGAAAAGCCGGAGCTTGTTGAAATGTCTTTGACATGGTAATTCAAAAATAAAAGCATGCGGGAGGCAGAACATCTGACGCTGCCTCCCACATACATTATCCTATCAATGAAGCTTCGATAATCTCGTCAGGATTTCATTCTGCCCCTTGTAAATCTCTTTCTGATATCCGAGTATCTCCTCTAAATCCGTGTCATAGATGCGGCCTGTCTCGTGCAAATGCCTAGCGATCTGATTGATATTGGCATTGGCACGTCGAAGGAGTTTTAGAAGCTCCTTAATCTCCGGCATATCAAGCTTTATGACCATTCCGTCAATCGCCATCTTGCGGAGAAAGGCGCTGAGGTTCGTATTGCCAGACAGCTCCATATTTTTCAGAATCAGATCATATTCCTCCTGCGAAGCCCAGAAATGCATACTGATGTCCTTGGTATCTGCCATAATCAAAGCTCCTGCTCTTTGCTCTTGGTCGGCTTTGCCGTAGCCTCCGGCAAGGGCTTTGCGAGCTTATCCAGTACGGACGGCTTCTTTTCTTTCGGTGCTTTTTCAAGCTCCTTACGAAAGTGGGTGACGAACAAATCCACAAGTCCTGTATGTGCCTGGTCTACGACAAAATAGCAGTTGCGGTCTCCGCCCCAGGCATCGGCATTGGGGACGA
>CAVJLL010000091.1:0-6563 GCA_963650385.1 Clostridium sp. CAG:508
GGCTCTGAATGGTTATCAAAAAGGCAGCAGCCCTGCTCCGCATATGCAAAGCAAGGCTGCTGCCGCAGTGGTGAAATCCATCCACCGTGCTTCAACTCAATTTTTTCGGTTTTCCGTACCCGGAGCTCATCGTGATGCCATTATTTCAGCTTCGTGTATTTCAACAGCTGATGGTTCAGCTGATCGTTGGTGAAGTACTCCACACGATCGGAAACCAGAATCTGTGACACCTTGAAATACAGCGGGAACATCGGGCTTTCGTCGAACAGGAGCTTCTCTGCCTCTGCAAAATCCTCGAAACGAACGGTCTGATCCGTCTCCGCAGCTGCTGTATTCATCAGGTCTTCATATTCCAGAGCCTTATCATCCGTCCAGTTGCTGTTCTGTCTGGCCTGTGTAAAGCACTCCAGCATCGTGGACGGATCATCGTAATCACCGGTCCAGCCATCGTATGCAATGTCAAACTGATACTGATCGTAGATATCCCAGTAGGTGTTCGACTCGTATGTTGTAATCTCGACATTCAGTCCCAGATTTTCCTTCCACATGGACTGCATTGCCTGTGCAATGGTCTTGATCTCATCGTTGTTGGTTACGATCAGCTCCAGGGAATCTGGAATCTCATAGCCGTCTGCGACTGCTTCCTCCAGAAGTGCTCTTGCGCCTTCCGGATCATAGGTCTGCAGATCACCTACCACCGTGCGGAAATCATCCTCGCTGTCATAGTAGCTGATTCCATACGGAACAAAGCCGGTTGCCGCCTGCGGCTTGCTGGCAACAAGGTTCTGGCAGATGGTATCCTTGTCCAGAGCCATGCCCATCGCTTCACGAACCCTCTTGTCCGTAATGGTGTCACAGTTGAATACAAAGTACGTTGTGCCAATCGTGTTGAAGCTCTTCAGCGTATCTGTTCCGGTGAACTCGCTGATTGCCTGTGCGGACAGATTGTTGGTTGCATCGATCTCTCCGTTTTTGAATGCCGTCAGCGCTGTGGTGGAATCCGCAATAAAGACAACCTTGATGTTCTCAACGGATACATCATCCGCATACTTGTAGTAAGGATTTTTCTTCAGAACGTAGTCGGCGTCATGATCAATGGCCTGCATGGTATACGCGCCGTTGCAGATAAACGTCTCTGCCTCCTGGCTCCATGTATCCGAGCCCTCGACCGCTGCCTGCTGAACCGGCATAAAGCAAGCCTGGCACAGCATATCCGGGAAGTAGCTGGTCGGATTCTCCAGCACAACCTCCAGCGTTGTATCATCCACGGCGGTTACCCCCACCTCATCCTCGGTGCATTCTCCGTTTGCAAACTTCTCTGCATTCTTAATGACATACAGGTTGCTCGCGCAGCCAGATGCGGTTTCCGGCTTGAGCTCCCGAATCCAGCTCCACACGAAATCCTTTGCCGTCAGTGCGCTGCCGTCGCTCCACTTTAAGTCATCATACAGGTGGAATGTATACGTCAGGCCGTCATCGCTGACCTCATAGCTCTCCGCACAGCCGGGGACAATGGAGGAGCCGTCCTCGCCGACCATCTCCAGGCCCATGAACAGATTCGTCAATATCGAGCTGGAGGAAAGGTAGTTGCTGACCCCCGGATCCAGTGTCTTGCACTCCGCAGAAATCGCATAAATAAACGTATCGTCACTTCCGGTTTCCTCCGATGCAGCCGCTTCTGTGGCTGCTGTTTCTGCAGCAGAGGAGCCTTCTGATGCCGATGTCCCGGCCGTATCTGAGGTGCCGCCGCATCCTGCCATGGATGCCGCTGCAACTGCAGCCGCCATACAAACCAGCAGATGATTCTTTTTCATGTTCTCTCCCTTCTTCCGCAGTCTGCCTGCGGCGCGCATGGAGAATTCGCACAGGCGAATCTCCGACAATAGCTGTGATGTCCCTTCTGACGAGCATCACCTTATGACAGACGAATGCACTGCTTCATGCATCCGGTTGTCTGCATAGACCTTTGCCGTCTGTCGTTCACATGCCGGCAGCCGGCAGGCGGACAATGACAACTGCCGCCTCGCATCTCAGGAATCATACCGATGGCACGCAACCAGATGTCCGCCGCCCACATCCTTCAGCTCCGGCTTGCACTCTGCGCACTGCTTCATGCATTCCCGGCACCGCGTCCAGAACGGACAGCCCTTCGGCGGATTCACCGGCGACGGAACCTCACCCGTAAGGACAATGCGCTTGCTGCTGCGATTGATTTTCGGATCTGCCGCCGGCACGGCACTCATAAGGCTCTTCGTATACGGATGCAGCATATTGCTGTAGAGCTCCTCTGCCGGCGCGTATTCCACAAGGTTTCCCAGATACATCACGCCCACGTTGTCGCTGATGTGCCGCACCATGGACAGATCGTGACTGATAAACAAATAGGTGAAGCCGTTTGTTTCCTGAAACTCCTCCAGAATGTTTATAACCTGTGCCTGAATCGACACATCCAGCGCGGAAATCGGTTCATCACAGACAACAAACTCCGGTCCGGCGACCAACGCTCTTGCAATACCGACTCTCTGCCGCTGTCCGCCGGAGAATTCGTGCGGATACCGGTAGTAATGGTCACTCTTAAGTCCGACGCGTTCCATGATGGCCCGGACCCGATCCTCTGCCTCCCGACCTTTCGCAATGTGCATTGCCACAAGCGGCTCTGCGATGATATCTCCCACGCTTTTGCGCGGATCCAGGCTGGTCATCGGATCCTGGAAGATCATCTGCATCTTCCGCCGATACGGCAGCAGCTGCGCATCATCAAGTCTGCTGATCTCTTCTCCGTGAAAGAAAATCTGTCCGTCCTTTTCAATCTGATTCAACCGAAGGAGTGATCTTCCGAAGGTTGTTTTCCCGCAGCCGCTCTCTCCCACGAGTCCCGTGGTGGTTCCGCTTTCGATTGCAAGGCTCACATGATTTACGGCCGTCAGCACGCGCTTTTCTGCTTTCTCCTTCGGGCGGCGAAACCGGAATGGGGTCTTCAACGGAAATGCAACCGTAACATTCTTTGCTTCGACACAGCAGTTTTTCACTTCCTGCATGACAACTCCTCCCTGGCCTTCATAACAGACGGATGGTACAGCCAGCAGCGGCAAGTATGCGAATCACTGCCTCTGTGTACTCCCGGCATCGCCTGCTGACAAATCTTCATGCAGAAGCGGCAGCGTGCCGCGAAGGGACATCCCTTCGGCGGATCCAGAAGATCCGGAGGTGTTCCGTAAATCGGAACAAGCTTCCCGCCCTCCTGCGACGGAATAGAGGACAGCAGCCCCTTTGTATACGGATGCATCGGCTCATAAAAGAGCTCATCCACCGAGCTCTCCTCTACGATTTTCCCGCCGTACATGACAATCACTCTGGACGCCAGAGTAGAAATAACTCCCAGATCATGGCTGATCAGAATCACTGAAGAATGATAGGTTTCCTTCATTTTCTGCATGAGCTCGAGAATCTGTGCCTGCACCGTCACATCCAGGGCTGTCGTCGGCTCGTCTGCAATCAGAAGCCGCGGATTGCAGCACATTGCCACCGCGATCATCACACGCTGCCGGAGCCCTCCTGACAGTTCATGCGGATACTGGGACAGCCGCTCCTGCGGCATGGGAATGCCTACGATCTCCAGCATTTCGCGTGCTTTATCCCTGGCATCCTTTCCACGCAGATTCAGATGCCTTGCAAGCGGCTCTGCAAACTGCTGCGCAATGGTAAACACCGGGTTCAGGCTCGTCATCGGGTCCTGGAAAATCATACTCATGCGAGAGCCGTTCAGCTTGCGCATCTGTGCGTCCGAAAATCCGGAAATCTCCTGTCCGTCAAACCGGATGGACTGTGCGGAGGACTCTGCATTTTCATCCAGAAGATGCATCACGGAGAGCATGGTTACGCTCTTGCCGCAGCCGCTTTCCCCGACAATCCCGACGCATTCCTCCTCATTTACGTGAAAGGTCACGTCCCGCACCGCCTGAACGGTTCCTGCCTGCGTATGGAAATCTGTTTTCAGATGCCGGACATCCAGCAAACGTTTTTTTTCGTTTTCCATCTTCTCCAATTTCCTTTTCAATCTTTACCGCATTTGCAGCATTTCCGTACACGTAAGCAAAAAACACTGCTGCACTGCCATTCCTGCCTGGGCAATAGCATTCCGCACACCATCGCATTTTCATCGAATCAATCGCGGATCCAGTGCATCCCGCAGCCCATCCCCCAGGAAATTCAGGGAAAAGATGGTCAGGCTGATCGCTGCCGCCGGAAAGATCATAAGATACGGCTTGTCAAACAGATATTGAATGGCATCGTTGCACATGGTCCCCCAGCTCGCCATCGGCACTGAAATACCGATCCCCAGAAAGCTCAGGAACGCCTCCTCGAAAATCGCAGAGGGAATCAGAAATGTCACCGTCACAATGATGGATCCGATGCTGTTCGGGATCAGATGATGAATCAGAATATTCCAGTCGCTCTGGCCGCACACCTTTGCCGCCAGCGCATATTCCTGCTCACGAAGCGTCAGGATGGATCCGCGCACCATCCGCGCTGTCGTAATCCAGTACGTCAGGCACATTGCAATCAGGATGCTCTTTACACTGGCTCCCATGAACATCATGAGCAGGATCAGATACAGAAGGCTTGGAATTCCGCTCAGAATATCCACAATCCGCATCATGATCATGTCGACCTTTCCGCCAAAATATCCTGCAATCCCCCCATAGAAGACGCCGATCACCATGTTGATCGCCGCTGCTGTAAAACCGATCGACAGAGAAATTCTCGCTCCGTACAGCGTGCGGACAAATACATCACGTCCCAGATTATCTGTCCCGAACCAATGCTCCGCGCTCGGTCCCTGCAGCATAGCCGTGAAATCCGTATCCTCATAAGAATATGGGCTGAAGATCGGCCCGATGATTGCTGCTGCCAGCATCACTATGATGACAACTATGCCGAACATCGCCAGCTTATCCTTTTTCAACCGCATCCAGACCATCTTATGGTATGGGATCAGCGGCCGGTGAATTGCTTCTGCCTCTCCGTTCTCCCAGCTGCTGACGGTATCCACCGGCTCTATCAGCTCCTCCGGCAGCTCCACCGATTCGTCATAGCTGCAGTCCATCGTCTTTTTCTCCATATCGAAGGTCTCTGCCTTCATTCGCTTCTGTCTTTTCATAAAAGCTCCGCTCCGCATATCCGAAATTCTCTTCAGGCTGTGATTCGAATTCTCGGATCCAGGATTGCATACACGATATCCACAATCAGGTTGCAGATGATAATCATGGCACCGACAAAGATCGTAAGGCCCAGCGTCACCGCATAATCGCGGTCACCGATGGCATTGACAAAATACTGTCCCAGTCCAGGGATGCTGAAGGTTTTTTCTACAACAAACGTTCCGGTAATCAGGGAGGCTGTCATAGGTCCCAGATAGGTTACAACCGGCAGAATGGAATTCTTAAGCGCATACCGCATGATGACACGTATTTCCGGTGTCCCCTTGCTGCGTTCCGTCCGGATGTAATCCTGACGCATGGTCTCCAGCATGCTGGAGCGCATCAGGCGGGTGATGTAGGCAATGTGTCCGAGAGCCAGACAGAATACCGGCAGGACATAGCATTTCCAGCTTGAAAGTCCAAAAGTTGGGAACAGCTTCAGCTTGCCGCACAGGAAGAACATGGTCAGCACACACAGTACAAAGCTCGGAATTGACACACCTGCTGTTGCTATGACCATTGCAATCATATCCGGGAGCTTTCCCCTTTTCACCGCTGCAACTACTCCCAGCGGCAGTCCGAACACCACGGTCACGATGATCGCGATGATGCCGATTTTCGCTGAGGCCGGTGCGCCGTCCGCAATCAGGCGATTCACCGAATAATTCAGTTTCGTAAAGGAAACGCCCAGATTACCGTGGGCCACATTTACCAGATATCTTCCGTACTGAACCGGCAGCGGATCATTCAGACCATAGGTGTCTCGGATCTGCTCCAGCACCGCCTCCGGCGTCTTCCGGTTTTCCCCTTTGCTGAAAGGGCCTCCCGGAATGGAATGCATGAGGAAGAACGTGATCGTAATCAATGCAAACAATGATAAAAAACCGGCAACCAGCCGTTTTAAAATATATTCTGCCATTCCCGATCTCCTCTTCCGCCTTCCTCCGGCTTCTGTTAAAAAAGGCGCCGCAGACTCTCCCGTCTGCGGCGCCCTTGCCACTCTCTTATGCTGCTGCCCATGCAGCAGATCAACTATTCAGTCAGTATGAGCACGTTGCTGTCCTTTGTCAATACACTCCGTACTGCGTCGGCCCTTACTATAAAGCCGTACTGTACCGGCTCTTCCCATGCAATCGCTCAATTGCTGCTGTGAGCATTACTATTTCCATCCCTCCGGAAGGTAGGAAACAGTATTCCCGATCATATCGTTTACAAGCTCGCGCGTTGTCTGTACGTCACTGCATTTTGCCTTGTAATTCGGGTCGTGAAGGAAGGCCTTCGTCACCAGCTCGCGGTCACAGGTAAGCGCCGCCTTCAGTGTTCTCTCGTGATTTTCCACATGCGGAATCACCAGATCATAGA
>CAVJLL010000092.1:0-6343 GCA_963650385.1 Clostridium sp. CAG:508
TGGGCATTCCCTGCTACCTGATCCAGCGGGGGAAGGAGAAAGGGTAAAATGGACTACTTTGTATTCGGCAAAGGGCAGAGGAAATTTGTGATAATCCCGGGCTTATCCATACACAGTGTCATGGGCCTTAAGGATATGGTTGCGGAGGCATATAAGGCATTTGCTGAAGAGTATACCGTCTACCTGTTTGACCGGCCGGAGGAGCTTAAGGAGGGCATAACGGTCAGAGAGCTTGCAGCAGAGACGGCAGCAGCCATGCAGAAGCTGGATATTGCAGATGCCTATATATTCGGCGCATCTCAGGGCGGCATGATTGCTCAGTATATGGCCATTGATCATCCGGAGCTGGTCAGAAAGCTGGTACTCGGATCTACTCTGGCAAGACCAAACGATACCTTCCTGCGGACGGCAGAAAAATGGATCGGACTGGCGGAGCAGAGAGCGGAGAGAGCACTTATTGAGCGCTTTATTGATGATGTATATTCAGAGAATACACTGAAGACCTGGCGCGATATGCTTATCAAGGACAACCTCGGGATCAGTGAAGAGGAATATGTGCGTTTCATAAAGCTTGCCAAAGCCTGCCTTGGCTTCAATTGTTATGATGCGCTGCCGAAAATCAAATGTCCGGTGCTGGTGCTGGGCTCTTATGGGGACAGGGTTGTTACTGCAGCAGGTTCAGAGGAAATTGCTGCAGTGCTTAACTGCGAGAACTATCTCTATGATGACAGCTACGGTCACGGTGTTTATGATGAAGCCGCTGATTATAAGGAGCGCTGTCTGGAATTTTTTGAAGGATGGGTAGCTGTTTAGGGGAACTGTCCGCTATGTATGATTTGATGATATTGAATTGTCCTGATCAGTAAGTGTTATCCTATACTGTCCGCCTATAGTATATGCAGGATGCCGCTTTCGAAAACGAAAAAAATTTCATTTTTTGAAAGCGGCAGACCTTCAGTGCTGCATTGTCACAGCGAATTCGCCAGTGTCGTCAGCGCATTTTTTCGATGCATAGACATATTTTCTTGATGAGGGTTCGATCAGCCGGCAGCCAGTCTACAGCATCCAGCTGTGTTCGTGTCAGCCATCTTGCGGCTTCGTGCTCTTTCAGCACCGGATGACCATTCGCAATTTCACACCAGAAGCAGTTCATTGAAAGATGAAAATCCGGATAGTCATATTCAATCGTATCAATCAGATCCCCAACCGTGATCTCTGTGTCCAGTTCTTCCATAATTTCGCGCTTTATGGCTTCCTCCGGTGTTTCGCCGGCTTCGATCTTTCCGCCCGGGAATTCCCAGCCGTCCTTAAATTCACCATATCCTCGCTGTGTAGCGAAAATGATCGGCTCACCATCCTCGTTAAGTGCCTTAATAACTGCGGCAACTACTCGTATTGTTTTCATAATTTTCCTTATCCGTTTACAATGTACTCGTAAATGTCCTCCCGAACCGGGACATTCAGTATCCACTCGATTTCTACTGCTGTTTTTTGGGTATTGGTCATCGTGAATTCGGTTGCTTTTCCACTTGCTGTCATGTGACCAAGATAATAAAATTCCTTGGAAATCTTATCATCCTTGTTTTTTCTCACGAAGAGCTCTACCTGTATGCCGCGTTCCTTTGCCGTCAGAAAATACTGCACATCTTTTGGTCATAACGCGCACAAGGTTTTCCTTCTGCACCTGACTCACAGATTTTCCATACGCCTTCATATCTGCGGAAAGTCCTGCAAATATGCCCTGCCTGGACAGGCCATGCGCATAGGTCAGCATTCGCCGCAGCATCTGAAGCTCCTGAACCCGTTTTCCGTTTGCCAGTTTTTTGGAAACGAATTCAATTACATTTTCTTCATCCTCAGATAAACGAAGCGTGTATTCTTTTTCGTAATTTTTTAGAAATTTATAATACGATCCCAGACTGCTGTTATCAAAAATACGAGCGACATCCATTTCTCCGTATTTATCGAAGTCCTTCAATCTCGGAATACGGCCGAGCTTATTTTTTAGGGAAACGCTGATTAAAGCGTTTCCCTCGCCGGATTTGCGCTGCGAAGCAGCAAATTCCTTTGCAAATCCGTGCGATCCGCCGGAGGCAGCTAAGGAAATGCTGAATTAATCAGCATTTCCTTAGCTTCGTATAATTCTCTCTGATCAGTTTAATGTCGTTGAAGTTTGCATAATTTCCGATAAAATCCAGAATGACCACATACTCTTTTTCGGGCGCCTTTCGGAGACCGCGCCCCAGCTGTTGAATAAATACAATGGGAGATTGTGTTGGTCGGAGCATGATCACTTGATTGACTTCGACGATATCAACGCCTTCATTCAGAATTTCAACAGAGAAAATATAATCCAACGGTTTGCGTCCTGAGGCGGCATCTTCCTCGTTCATCGCGAGGCGTTCAAATGCATCCTGTCGTTCGGTCTCTTTGATGCTGCTGCAGAAAATGAGGCCTTTCACCTTGTCGCCGCTGTACCCATAATAATCCGCCTGCCGGATGATATGCCTTACGCGTTCATCACTGGAAAGTTCCGAAAAATCCCGATTGGCGTCTTCGTGATCACCGACGATGGACAGATCCGTAATTCCAAAGTAATGAAAGGGGCAGAGGAGTTTCTCCTCCATGGCCTGCTGCAGTCGGATCTCATATGCAATCTGATAATGGAACAGCTCATAGACGTTTCGAGCGTCAGCATTATCATCACGCTTATCCGGTGTGGCAGTCATTCCGAGCCAAAGCTTGGGGGGTGAAATGCCTCATGATTTTTTGATAGGTTTCCGCCGGAACATGATGTGCTTCATCCAGCACAATGCAGTCAAAAGCATCCTTTTTATACTGAAGTAAATGTTCATCGCGATTTAGCGTCTGCACAGTTGCAGAAATCAAAAGTGCGCGATCTTCCCCGGCTTCGAGAATCCTTTTCAGATTCGTAATAAAGCCGACCTGCATACTGTTTGGCTGCAGTTTATACTGCTCGATCGATGTGATTTCTTTCAGCTTGGCGATTTCCCGCTGGTGCCGGATTGTCTCGTATCTTGTGCGGTAGTTTTCATAAAATGACTCGAAACTTAATGCGGCGTCAGAGTTCCATAATTCATTGAACTCGGTCACAATTGCCTTTGCAACCTCGCCGTGTTCGGTTGAGACCAGCCTGGTATTCCATTCTTTGTTGCTCGTGAGAGCGGCACTTGTGATATTGGAACTGCCGATAATGATCCGATAAATTTCTTCCTGCCTGAAAATATAGCCCTTCGTATGAAAACCATCCGCGGAAGTTTCCGAGTCATACATTTTGAGCGTAATATTTGATAATTCATGAAGCTTCTTCAGGGCCTTCGGTTCACTGAAATTCAAATAATTTGTTGTCAGAATTTCGCCTCGGACATTTTTCTTTTCCAGTTCCTTCAGTGTTTGAAGGAGTGGGGTAAGTCCGCTCATTGTGATGAATGCAACGCTGATCTGAAATTGATCGCAGGCTAAAAGCTCATCCTCGATGGATGAGAGCACCTTCTTGCCTTCTCTATGGTTATTCGATACAAATTGCGGCCGATAGAGGGTGCTCGAAACAACCGATCCGTCAACGTAAGCAGTTTCAAGGCCTGATCGTACATCATCTAAATTTATCATAGGACTCCTCTGGCAGTTCCCTTCGGGTTCTGTTTTGCGTCTTGCATTGCAGCTGTTTAGCGTCATATCGCTACATCGCAGAACGATGCGCTACTAAACAATTGCAAAAAACGGGGAGGATTTCGTGTGAAATCTTCCCCGAGAATGATCTGGCGTCCCTGGGCAGATTCGAACTGCCGGCCTTTCGCTTAGGAGCGCGGATTTTTTATGTGGATATTTGTCGCCTTTTGCCTGTTTTTGCCTTTAGTTGCATGTTTTTATCAAACAGCCGAGTCGATATATTCAGATCTTATCGATACGCATCGATGTATGCAGGAATGTCTAATTAGCAGATTTTTAGAAATTTCTAAAACCGGAAAAATGGTCAATGTCGCACATGATCTTTTCTTAGAATCTCCATAAAAATATTGGCAGTTGTTTCCTCTGCGGAAACAGCTGCCAACATGCGATGCTTTGCTTTTGCTATTTGTCAGTGTGGTTGTGTCAATGCTGATTGTTCAGCCAGGCATCAAAGCTCTCACATGAAATTCGGTAGGTGCCTCTTCCGATTCCTATTCGAATCCATCGGAACTCTTGTTTCTGCAACAACTCATAGACAGTTTCCCGACCGCAGTTCAGCATGGTCTGTACCTCAGCCACTGTATACGTCTTTTTCACGATTCTGCCGGAATAAGCATCCGAATTCTGATTTTCTTTCATAGACTATACCCTTTCATCATTTCAAAAATTTCAACCCTCTTTGTGGATTGATGTCTGTGGTTATCTCCGATTAATGACAGAATAATATCTATGACAATTATTTTTTAGCGTGTGGATTTTATGAGTTTTCAAAATCCGGACACTTGACATTATTTGATCCACATTTTATCTGTGCAGAGCCAGTCAGCATTCCAGCTGCTGTCTTCAAGAATACTTTCATACACGGGCTTCAGAAATATTTCCAGTCTCCGAAGTGCCTCTGAAAATTCTAACCCTGCATTTTGCGCCGGTTCAAAAGCTCGCCACTGTGTGTTAAGGAATGTGCTGCTGTCAAATTCTCGGATTTCGTCAAAGATTACCGGATTCAGTTCTCGGCTTCTATGCTTCAGCGTTTTCTCTACTGCTTCTCGCAATACGGTACCGTCAAAATTGAAGATCCCGGATAGATAGTAGATATCATAAAAGTCCTTCATGCGGCTTGTTCCGGCCATTCTTTGTAAAATTGCATCAAATTTCTCCGCAATGGTGCTTTCCAGAGAATAGGTATATACCTTTGGTGTCTCGAAATCAGGGAGTCTTGTCAGAATTTCCCGTTTCACCGGATTCGGGACGATAATATCATCAATTCCAACATCGATAGAAAATGGAATACGCACATTGTTAATGTGCCCAAGAAAATGAGTCTTGATTCCGGGATATTTCTTTTCCACAGAAATTTGTTCAGTCCCAACAACTTCCAGTGTAATAAAATCATTCCCGGTATTTACCTCGCAGATCATTTTCATAGTGTTCTCTGTATTTTCCAGACTCCCATGCAAATTTCTCAACAAAAAATCAATATCCCGTGTCGGTCTGGAATCAAATTCCGTCAACGTATAAATGAACATGCCGCCTTTCAGGATGAGATTGTCGGCGAAATCAGATGCTGACAGCTTACGCAAAAATTCCTCCTGTGCAAAAAGCTGGAGAACCATCTGGAATGATATTTTTTCTTCTTTTGCCTGATTTTTAAGTCTGCTCAGTACAGACGCAGCCATATTCTTTACAGCCATATTCCGAGAACCTCCTGTACTTTCTTTTCTACATGCAAAGCTTTTGCATACTGCATCAGTCTTGCGATTGATTTTTCCGGATCCTTTACATACCGCTGTACCGCTGTATTGAACACTTCTCCGTCAATCTTATTGCGGTGAAGGAGCATATCGCACATTGTACGATCTCTGTCGTAGATTTTTATAGATTGTCCATCCACCTCTACTTCTGTTATTCCGATAAGGTATCGGTCTTTCTGTATGAAATGCGGCTTAACTATCGGATAATCAATATAAAAACGTGTCCTTGTGCTTGTGTTATCCACAGCTATGTGCCACGCCGAAGGCGTTCGATCCGTATAACCGTAATAATCCAGGGCACTGTCCATACAAAGAACACCATCCGGAAACAGCGCCGCAATCGTTGGAATATCAGAAAATGAACTGTCTCCAACATACTGGTAATAGCCTCTGCGAATCTGCTCAATCTGATGATTCGCAAGCAGCTCCTTTATTTTTTTATAATAAAAACCTTCCTGATTTAGCTGCGATGTACGCATTACTCCTCCATACTTTGCAAAGGTTTCTTCTATCGTTTCTTTCACGAATATTCCTCCGTTATTAAAGGATACAATTTAATATCAGTTTTTGTATAGTTTACTAAAATCAATATACTCCTACATCTCCCAAAAATCAATGCAGATGTTCTTCTAAGCAAATTGCTAAATCTAAGGAAAACAAAAGAGCGAACGTCCGATTCCTGTTTGAAAAGGCATTTGCTGAATATTGGCTGTTTCCGTTTCTAACTTGGTTTTACACTCGCTTTGCTAAAAAAGGATTTGAGTTTGCTGTCGATATTTGTCGCTGATTGTCGGTATTTGTCGAATTATTTAGGAGCAAGGCGCTTTGCTGTCGTCACTTGTCGCTCTGTGTCGGTATTTGTCGCTGAATGCGGGACTTTTTTATGGGTCCGAGTCGATTCC
>CAVJLL010000093.1:0-6181 GCA_963650385.1 Clostridium sp. CAG:508
TGTACAGACGCCAGCCACGACGGGTCCTGGCGGAGTTGTCCGGTCCTGGGACGCTCTCGCTCCATCCTCGGACCTAGCGGTGCTAAGCTCGCAGAAGACGCTCGCAAGCACCGAGGCCTCGCAAGGCCCTGGACCCGGACATTCTCCGCCACCCTGTCGTCTGGCTGGCGAATGTACTGTTACGACGGTTCCTGGCGAGTGTACTGTCAGACTCCGCGCATGGTGACTTCGAAGTGCAGGTGTCCGGCCGGATTCAGAAGGAACTCATCCCGGGTTCTGGCGCCCCAGCTGTCATCGCCGGCAACGCCCATCTGCATGAGTGAGCAGCGGACAATGGTGTGATGCACCGGCGGGAGCTCGGTGTGGTGGGCGGCATTTTCGATTTCCTCGGGTGTCCAGGGCAGTGCCGAGAAGTTCATGGTCTGCCCCTTCGGCACAGAAAATTCCAGCCCGCGGCCTCTTCGGTCCATAACGCTTGCCCGGCGGACGCCGGTCTTGTTGCCGCACTCCTGCGGCACGAGGTATCTCGTCATCTGCTCGCGGACTGTGCCGTGGTAGACGCCTAGCTTCGCACCCTTGTCTCTGTCGCAGTAGGTTTCCTCCGGTCCGTTTCCATACCAGGAAACCTGATCATAATCCGCATCTATCGTAAAGAGCATTCCGAATTCCGGCATCGGCGACACACCTTCCGGTGCATCGTAATCCAGAATATAATCCACGCGGCCGTCTGCATGGAAGCGCGTTGTGACCTCCATCTGCGACTCGGGAGATGTCGGCAGGAACAGGCGCTGCGTGACTGTAAAGGTCCCCTGCTCCGGATCATACGCCATCTTCGGATAGGCTGCAGCCTCCTCCGGCGTGAGTACTCCCATTCCCTCTGCCGGCGCATCCGAAGCATACAGGCTCGCCAGCTTCCAGACGCCGTACCTTCCCGGCATGTTGTTGCCCTTGTCATTGTCCGTGGGCGCCCGCCAGAAATTCGGCCGCGGCGGAAGGTCAATCAGCTCCTTCCCGCCGTAGCGGTAGGACTTCAATCCTGTTTTGTTAAGGAATGAGTAGAGCGCATCAAAATGCTCTCCCTTTGCTCCGACGTTGAAGGTGCCGCGAATCACCTGAAGCGTTTCTGCAGCGTGTGCCGGCTTCTTCCCGGCCCTTGCCGCTTCCGTCTCTGCAGCATCGGTTCTCGAAGACGCCGCTGTTTCTGTACCGGTCTCCAGTGCTAACGCCGTCTCTGCAGCGTCTGCATCCAGGGAGGTTGTCGCCTCAGGCTCTGCAATGCAGAAAACGCCCTGTCCGAAGGCGACCTCGTGTCCCTTTTCTGCCCAGAGCGTATTCTCCTTCAGGCGGAAGGACACGGTCACAGCATACTCGCCGGACTCATCGGGAAGTGCAAAGGGCAGCGGATACTCCGCCTGCGTCAGCGGGGCAGCCGCGGTGTCCACGGTCTTCTCATCAAGCAGAACTCCCTCCTTCTCCAGCAAAGCAACGCACGCATAGCGATCGGTCGATACGAACAGATTCCGGTTGGTTACGCGGAAACGATCCCGCTCCACATCGATCGATAGATTCTGGTACAGGAATTTCACTTCCTGGAGCTTGGGATACGGCATGCGGTCACCTGCAACAATGCCGTTTCCGGAGAAGCTGTAATCCGTCGGCCGCTCGCCGCAGTCTCCGCCGTACGCCTGAAATTCCTTCCCGAAGCGGTCCCTTCTGCGGATGGACTGATCCACGAAATCCCAGATAAAGCCGCCCTGGTACCGCGGCTCCTTCTCGGTCAGCTGCGTATAAAGGAACATGCCGCCGTTGGAGTTGCCCATGGAGTGCGTATACTCGCAGCAGATAAACGGCTTATCCGGATGCTCCTCCAGGAATTTCTGAATGCTCTCCACGGGCGGATACATCTGGCTTTCCATGTCCGAGGTCCCCTCATAGCGGCGGTCGTGGAAAATACCCTCGTAATGCACCAGCCGGTCCGGATCCAGCTCCCGCAGCTTCTGCGACATTTCATAAATAACGCTTCCGCCGTAGGATTCGTTTCCGCAGGACCAGATCAGAATCGACGGATGGTTCTTGTCCCTCTGGTAGCAGGAATTCACGCGGTCGAGGAGCACATCCTTCCATTCACGATGGTCGCCCGGAACGATATTTTCCTCCCCGGAAATCTGTCTGGCCGCCCAGGAGCCGTGGGTTTCCATGTTGTTCTCGGCAATCAGATACAGACCGTACTCGTCGCAGAGCCGGTACAGCTTCGAATCATCCGGATAGTGGCTCGTGCGGATGGCATTGATGTTGCTCTGCTTCATGATGGTCAGATCCTGCCGCATCTGCTCCATGCTCATGCCGGCCCGGCCGGTGTCGCAGGTGAACTCATGGCGGTTCACACCCTTGAACACAATCCGCTTCCCGTTCAGACACATGAGGCCGTCCTTCATTTCAAAGCGGCGGAAGCCAACCTTCTCATGGACAAACTCCACCGCCTTTGCTGACTTGTCGTGCAGCGTCAGATACAGATCGTAGAGCTGCGGATCCTCCGCTGACCACAGAGCCGGTGCCGCCACCGTCTCCTTCAGCGCGGTATGGGCCTCATTGTCCGCCTCTCCGGACAGAATCACCCGTCCGTCCTTCTCCAACCGGTATTCCGTATAGCCATAGCCGTGCCGGACCTCCTGCTCCGCCGCAGCCTCAGACGAGAGCGTTAAATCCAGCAGGAGCTCTGCACTTGCAAAATCCTCCGAGAGATGCGTGCGGATCTTCAGATCCTCCAGATGAACGGCAGGCTTCGTATACAGATAGACGTCACGGAAAATACCGCTGAAGCGGTAAAAATCCTGATCCTCCAGCCAGCTCGAGCTCGTCCACTTGTAGACGCGCACCGCCAGCTTGTTCTCGCCTTCCGTGATAAACGGCGTGAGGTCAAAGTCAGACGGCGTGAAGGTATCCTCGCTGTAGCCGACAAAGCAGCCGTTCAGCCACAGTGCATAGCCGCTCTCCACGCCCTGAAACGAGATATAAAGAGGCCGTCCCTGCATGTTCTGCGGGACTGTAAAGTATTTCACATAGCTGCCGACCGGGTTGAACTCGGTCGGGATCATGCCGGGCTTTACTTCTTCCCGGCCGTCCCAGGGATATTGAAGATTCACATAGGCCGGCGTGTCATAGCCCTCCATCTGGATGTGGGCAGGCACGCGGATTTCATCCCAGCTCCTGCAGTCGTAGGAGCGCTTCTCGAAGCCCCGGACGGCAGAGGCGGGATTTTTGGCATAGGAGAACTTCCACAGGCCGTTCAGAGAATAGCGAAGCGATGTCCGCTCCGCGGCCAGCTCCCGGAGCGATGCATATGCCGTATGGTCCGAATGTGCCGGGAGGACGTTGATCTTAAATACCTCCGGATCCGAGAGAATGCTCTCGTCAAACTCGCCGCCGCGGTTGCGCAGGATGCTGCGTTCGATACTCTGGCTGTCCGTTTCCAGTCCCGGAAGATGCGTCTGAATCAGCGCATCCAGAGGCGCTGCGATGCCCTCTATGCAGCTGCGCAGGAGATTCACGCCGTTCTCCTTCTCGTAATCCGCCACCCTTCTGCGGAACCGCTGAAGCGTGGTAACCGAAATCGGCTGCTCCAGATCGCTGGTCGTATGAAGTGCCATCTGATACCGGACATCGCAGATGCAGTTCTCCACGAGCTTTTCATCCGAAAGGCCGAACATGGCCTCCAGAATCATGCCGCCGACGAGCACATTCACAGGGCTGCTCGGCTTGGCCGACGCGCTGGAATAAAGCGGCTGAAAGAGCCGGTCATCGATGCTGGGAAAGACGTCGGACGCAAAGGCCCCTGCCCAGGAATTCTCGACGCGGCGCTTCTGACGCTCACTGAGTGCCATGACCCGGTCACCCAGACCGAGCTGCTGATAATCATTTGAAGAAAATGCCATATTCCCCTCCTATCCGCTTCTGCTCTCTGGTGCATGCACGCATGCCCAGAGGCAGCCGCGTATATGCGCTGTAATATCTTTCNNNCGGACAGCCATCTCGTATTTCCTGCGGAAACACGAGATGTGGACTGGCGTCCAATGCATATCCGCTTCTGCTCTCTGGTGCATGCACGCATGCCCAGAGGCAGCTGCGTATATGCGCTGTAATATCTTTCCTCCGGACAGCCATCTCGTATTTCCTGCGGAAACACGAGATGTGGACTGGCGTCCAATGCATATCCGCTTCTGCTCTCTGGTGCATGCACGCATGCCCAGAGGCAGCTGCGTATATGCGCTGTCCTTGTAGTGTCTTCACATGAGTGGAGCAATGAGTCGCAGGACGCACTGGAATGTGCGGAGCGTCGCACTCCGGTGTCCCGGGCTGTATTCCTCGGTTACCTCACGGCTTCTGGAAATCACATCCTCCAGATCCTCTTTGACATCCATAACCGAATGGGTGCCGTACATCACGCATCCGTCCTCGAAGTGATGGTAGAGACTGCGGTAGTCCAGATTGATGGTGCCGCACGTAGCGATGCGGTCATCACTGACGCAGCACTTGGCGTGACAAAAGCCCGGCGTAAACTCGTAAATCCGTACTCCCTTGCGGACCAGCTGTGCGTAATAGGATCTGGTGAGCTGATACGTTATTTTCTTGTCCGGAACCCCCGGCGTAATGATACGGACATCCACGCCGCGCTCTGCAGCAAGCGTAATCGCCCGGCTCATTTCATCCGTCAGAATGAGGTAGGGCGTCACAAAGTACAGATAGTCCGCCGCTCCGTTAGCAATGGACAGATAAACGTTCTCGCCGATCTGCTCCTCGTCCAGCGGTGAATCCGCATAAGGCTGCACAAAGCCCGCCGCATCCGGCAGCGTCTCATACAGATGCCGCTCCGCATCCTCATTTCTCGTAATGTTCTTCTGCGCGAGCTCCTCCAGAAACTTCCGCGGATGGGTTCCGGAGCCTTCCGCCTCTTCGGCAATTTCCCGGACGCTTTGCTTCTCCCGTCCCCTTTCTCCAATCGTAAGCCCCGGAAAAAACCGGTCGAATTCCTTGTCATCCTCATCCGTTGCGTGGATGGCATTCCACATTTCCAGAAATATCGTCGTAAATGTACGAACGGCAGGCCCCGTCACGCGGATCCCCGCATCCTTCCACTCGCCGTAGGGCTTTGTGACGCCAAAGTACTCATCCGCCAGATTGTAGCCGCCCGTGTAGGCCACCTTGCCGTCGATCACCGTGATCTTCCGGTGGTCTCTGTTGTTCATGAACACACGAAGGCTCGGCAGCACCGGGTTGAAAATCCGGGCCTTGATGCCGTCCGCCTCCATCCTTTTGCAGAACCGTCCGTTGACAAAGCCGATGCTCCCGACATCGTCATAGAACAGGCGGACCTCCACGCCCTCGGCGGCCTTTTCCTTCAGCACCTGATGGATTCTGCCGAAGGACTGTTTATTCTCAATGGCAAAATATTCCATGAAAATAAAGGACTTTGCCTTTCGAAGGTCGGCCAGCTGGGCCTCCAGTGCCTCCGCTGCATCCTTGTAATAAAGGCAGCCCTCATTCCTGCACAACGGAAAATGTCCCTTGCGCCACAGATACTGTGCCATACCGCCGGCGGCCGTATTCTCGCTCCGCAGCTCCTCCTGCACACGGTCCTCCTGCAGCAGAAACCCCGACAAAAGTCCCTCGATCCTCGCAAAGCGCACCTTCATCGGATGCGTCGCCAGCTTGCTGGCCATGAGAAGCCACAGGACAATTCCCAGGAACGGTGCCGCCGAAATCAGCACAATCCATGGCAGCTTCATCGATGTCGTTGTATGATAGCCGTATATAGCCAGAGCGACCATGACTGCCGCAATCTGTACCCCGATGTGAATCCACACGGAATAGGCCGTCAGCCACCGCACCACAAGGTATATGGCAAAAATCTGAATAACCGAAGCCAGAACCACGAACACCATCCGCACCACGCCGTTGCCGGTGTCGGTTCTGCGCTCACCGCGCATTTTGCTCAATCCGAAAACCTCTTTGAATAGATAACTGTAGTTTGTCTGAATTATACCGTAATTGTATCTGGTTAGCACCTGCCACATTTCAACGTGAGTTGACTGCTTGCAGGCTGAGTTGTCATTAAGAAAGGTCCTTTATATGAATACAGATACCGCACGCAGCACATCAAAAGACCGCAAAACCGCACTGGTGA
>CAVJLL010000094.1:0-5620 GCA_963650385.1 Clostridium sp. CAG:508
GAGCATGGCATAGGCCTCCTCCACGCTCTCCTCCCGCAGAATGCACTTTTCCAGTATGTGCCCTTCCTTTTTCCCCTTCCAGACCAGTGCAATAAATCCCCTGGCAGCCAGCTCACCCAGCTGCCTATGGATCTCCTCATATTCAATAGAGGCGGAATCGTAATACTCCGGAAAGTCCGTCTTTGTCATCCGCTGTGCAATGTGAATGGTTCTGCTGTTGCGTCCCTCCGAAAGAAGACTCTTCTCATACCGATCCAGGAGGAGTCCCAGCATTCTCTCATCATATCGTTTCATGTGTGAAATCTTCCACGTAGCTCTGGCTGCCGTCGGCCAGCACCAGCAGCACCTTATCCATGGACGGCCCGATGTACTGAATTTTCTCCGGTGGCGCGGAAATGATCAGCTGGAGCTGTGCGCTGCGCATAAAGGACAATACACCCTGAATTCTCTCGTCATCCATGTTGTTGAATGCTTCATCCATCATGACAAGGCCCACCGCATCGCCTCCGATGCTGCCCCGGTACAGCTGCATGAAGCTGGCTGCCACTGTGATATAGAACGGCGTCTGCGTCTCTCCGCCGGACTTTTCTCTGGCCACCTTGGAATAATACATGTAGCTGCCGTCATCACCGGTGATCTTGATGTCGTAGTCCATGTAGAAGCGATAGTCCGTGTACTGCTGCAGCGTCTCCTGGCTGTTCTCGTCGTCCAGCGAGAGCTTCTCGAAGAGCTCCTCGATGACCTCCTTGTGATTGGCATGGAACATTCCGGAAAATATGGATTCCCCTCCCATCACATTGAAATCATCCATGATCATGCTGTAATACTTCTGCTCCGATGCCTTTGGCGTGTGGAGAAATTCGTATTTTTCATGTGCAAAATGAATTTCCTGCAGCGCACGGTTGAGCTCCCGGAATTCGGACTGGGCCTGCTTGATGTTCTCCTGCAGCTTGGAGAGGAACTGCTCCCGGAACTCCTCCTCCGCCGCTTCCCTGGCTTTCTGTACCTTTTCCTCATAGTCCAGGAGTCTGGAATCCTTCAGCCGGACGTATTCATCATGGAAGGCGTCATAGCCCTCATAAGAGGCTGCCCCGCCGAAATCATGGGCAACCTTGTAGGCATGCATCTGCTCCTCCATGTCTCTTGTAAACTGCTCCCTGCGCGTTGCGTTGGATTTTCTGGCACCCTCAAAGCCGCTGTGGAAGATTTCCAGAGAGGCTCTCCTGCTCTTTTCCTTCTGATAATTATCCTCTACGTTCTGGCCATCCTGCGCCAGACGCTGGAGAAGCTGTGCCACACGTTCTGTTTTCCCTGCCTTCTGCTCCTGCAGCTGCAGTACTCTCTGCTCCGCAGTTTCCATGCTCTGGCTGCAGCCGCCGATTTTCTGTGAAAGATCATCGCGTCTGCCGTCCAGTGTCTTCTTCTCCCCCTGCAGCTCCTGCAGGCGAAGCTGCTTCTCCAGGAAGGACTTGTTGGCACCAATGGCCTTCAGGTCCTCCTTAATCCGGCGCTTTTCCTGTTCCAGCCGGCGTTCTTCCTCCAATGTGCGGAGCTGATACTTGACATCCATGTCTGCCGTGGTGTCCAAAGTCTTCAATGCCTCGCGAAGACTCTGCTCCTCGGAACGGGTTTCCTGTATCCTTGCGGTCAGCTCTTCGCGTTCCTTTTTCCTGGCGGCCAGCTGAATTTCATATGCCTTTGCACCGATATACGGTGTCTTGAAGATCTCCGGCTTTATCGCGCTGACCACATGGTTCTGATAGCGCATACAGGTCCTGGTGATGGAGATCTCGTGCGTTTTGAGCTCCTCTGCCTTGTCGCAGCAGTGCACCTTTCCCAGCACCATATTGATGTAACGGCGGGCATAGAGATTGCCGGAGGAAACCTTTTCGGCAAGGGAGCCTGTCGGCGTCTCATCGTACTGCTCCAGTTTCCCTGTATTGACCAGTCCGGCACCGTACGCCTTTTTCTCCTTCCGGAGTCGGTCATAGGCATTGACGCTCAGGTCAAAATCCTCCGGCGAAACCAGAAGGTAAAAGCGCTGCGTATTCAGATAGCCCTCCACTGCATCCTGCCAGGCAGGATCGGTGATCTCCAGCTGCTCGCAGAGGATCCGCACCTCACCGTTTTTCCCGTTCTGCCGCAGCTGCAGCTCCACTGCCTCCTTCAGGCGCAGAACCTCCGGGCGGTACCTGAGCTTTTTCTGCTCCAGCTCGCGGATCTGTGCATCCAGCTCCTGCCCCTGCATTTCCATTTCATGCAGCTTCACTTTCTGACCGGCAGCCCGTTCCTGCAGAAGATCATACAGCTTCTTTTTGTACTCGATGACCTTCTCCAGCAGCTCCCGCAGCTCCACCAGGCTTTCCTGCTCCTTCAGCGCAGAAAGGCACTCTGTATAGCGCTGCAGGCACGGATCCTGTGTGCCGGTAACGTCCTCTTTGCCACAAAGGTCCTGCGTGTCCTTCAGTGCCGTTTTCGCCCGCTGCATCAGCTCGCGCACGTCCTTTTCCGCTTTTTTCAGCTCTGCCTCCAGGGTCTCTTTGCGGCGCTCCAGCTCCAGATATGCCTGGTACTCTGTATTCGAGCTAAGTTCCACCGACAGATTGGTAATCATCTCCTCCAGAGACTGCAGTCTTCCGGCAAGCTCCTCCTTCTGGCGCTCAAAATCCTTCCGCCGGATCTGTTCGGAACGGATCTGATCCTCCAGTCCGTGAATGGCCTCCTCCAGCATATCCTGCTCGCAGCGTGCCAGATAGTACTCCTGGTACTGGTCAATGCGGATGCAGTTGTCGATCTGCTCGTGAACTGCCGTAATCTGCTCCAGCTCACGGATGCGGCGCTTCACATCCTCCAGCGTCCGCGAGAGGTCCTGATAGCTCCGGACATTTTCCCGAAGCGCATCAATGTTGACCTCCTTCTCATCCAGCACATAGGAGTAGACAAAGTCCTTGATGTCCGAAATCGGTTTGAACGCCAGCGCCTTCGGAATCAATGTGAAAAACTTGTCCTCCAGTCTGCCGAAGCGCTGCAGAATCATAGCCTGTGCATTCTTCTGGGTATTCGCCCACACGCGGATCGCCTTTCCGTTTGCCGATCGGAAGGAGGAGATGCTGCGAACCTGCCGCCCGTTGAAGAACATTCCGTCCTGCAGCTGGCTGCGCTCCATCAGATACCAGGCAATGTTCGGTTCCCTCTCCTCCGATGCCGAATCCATCACGCACCCGAGAATAAACGGAATCTTCTTCTGCTCATCATAGAATTCCAGTGCGATGTGTGCCGAGATCTCTCCCGTACGCTCGTAGGGTCTGCCCTCCTGTCCGGTTTTGCAGCGAACATAGGTATTCAATGTCCGCTTTCCTTTTTCGTGGGCGGCCTTGTTGAAGTTATTTTTACTCGCAGTAACAACCAGCTGAATGGCGTCCAGAATGGTGGATTTCCCGGCTCCGTTTTCGCCGGACAACAGGCATGCATCCGCCAACTCGATGGTCTCATCCGTAAACCGGTGCCAGTTAATCAGCCGGATTTTCCTCAACTGCTTCATCGGCTTTGCTTCCTCCCTTCCGATACTTGTCAATCAGCTCCGATACCTTCTGAATATCCTCCACCCGCACTGCCATAGGGATGGAATCGTAAATCAGAATCCGGCCGTCCTCCTGCGTCATATCGCGGTCCAGGAGATTCACCAGATTGTAGCGCTTTAATGTACGCAGCGCATTGTTCATCGTCGTTTTGTCAATCTGCTTGTCCCGCACCTTCATCGACAGATATTTTTCCTGAATATCGCCGACATTCACCACAACATCGGTAAGAGACAGCTCGCGCTTTTTCTCATCGTACAGGATACGGAGAATCAGCAATATGATGGAGTCGGCCAGCTTCAGGTTCGCGTGGCCGAGGCCCTCACGGCTCACCAGCTGAACCACACCGTATTGCTCGCTGATCTCCAGAGAGAGTCCCAGAACGCCCAGGTACTCCTCCATCTGCTCGCGAAACCGCATGATGAAGTAGTAATCCGATTTGGTGTTTTCATTTCTCTTGCAGATAAAGCACGAAGACAGCAGCTTTCCGCAGACTCTGCGGAACTGCTCCTGGTCCTTCTGCGACAACCCTTCCAGGATTTCCATACGTTCACTTCCTCTCTGTCATACCTCTTACCGCACACTGTGCCTGCAGGCGGTTTTATGTCTTACCGCATCCGGTCTCACCTCTTTACAATGGTAAAATTCCGAAAGCGGTATCCCTTCACTTCAATTTCATTCTGCGGAATCACGCGGTAGGACATGCGCTTTCTCTGTCCGTACAGACGGATATAGATGACACGCAGGAAGCGCTCCAGATCGGAATACTCCGACAGCACAGTCTGCTCGTCTGCAGCGCTTTCTTCGGCAGCCTGTTCCGTCTCGGAGAGCAGCTCGTCTTCCGTGTCCGCATCCTCTTCGTCCGGTCCCCGGTACTGCAGGATTTCCGACGCCATCATGCTCTCTCTCCCATTCAGGCACGCCTCCACATAGGCACTGATCTTGGCAGGACTCAGCACATTGGCAAGCTTCTTTTCCATGGACAGGCGCTTGGTAAGACGCTGCACCTCGTCGATTTCCACTCTCTCCAGCTCCTGCGCAGAGAATTCCTTTCTCCCTTCCACCGGAGCGTACAGCGAATCCATGTCCACAAAATTCCATGAAAAAATACGGAGCAGCCGATCCGTTTCCTCCAGCTCGTAGAATCCGGCCGGATCCAGATTTTCCCCCTGCATCCTCTCGGCCAATGCCGTGACGATAATCTTCAGCTGTCCCCTTACATCTGCACTGCTCGTTAAAAGGAATTTGGCTCTGGCAATGGCCGCCCCCTGGTATTTGGTGTTTTTCTGATTGATCTCCTCCAAGATAATGTCCATTTCCCGGAAGGCAGAAATGACCTCGTGCAGGTATGTCATCACCTGCTCCTTCGCGGCTTCCTCCGACAACTCCTTGATTTCCGCAATCTCCTTTGCTGCCCGCTCCAGGAACCGCCCGCTTCTGGCATTCGATTCCAGGCGGTCCAGAATCTCCGGCCGGAATTTGGAGACATTGTCCGAGGTGACAAGCCGGTGATACGCCTTGTCCACCACGTTGGTGTAATAGTCGTTCAGCAGCGCATCCATGATCTCCTGCACGGTCTGGTGTCTGGTCAGCTCATCGATGTATTTTTTGATATTGGCATTCAGCGTCTTTAAGCCGGTAATCAGCGCGTCGGTATTCTCCACGATCTGAAGAAGGCCGACTCCCGGGCTCTCCTTTGCCCTGGTCAGGTTGTAAATGGTATAAATGTACCCCTGGTATTCCGCCTTCTGTCCGCCGGAGATGCTCTGCAGCGACTTCATCATCGCCACTGCATAATCGCGGAAATTCACCCGCTGCACGTAGCTGTAGTCAACATCGGTATAGATCCAGCCGTACCCCTCCAGCCGACGCAGAATAAAATTAGCCTTATCTCTGGAGGACATCGAGCCGGTATCCGTGTCCTCTTCGATTTCCGCCGCCATCTGCGAATCAAAATAGTAGGTCAGCTCATCCACCAGAACATCCCGCTCCACACCAAAAGAAAGCTGCTGCGATGTAATCGCAAACAGCCTCTCCATGCA
>CAVJLL010000095.1:0-5550 GCA_963650385.1 Clostridium sp. CAG:508
ATATCTGTTCAGCACCTGCCACATTTCAATGCGAGAAGGACGCTGAGCGGGTGCAAGTTATATATTTGGCAACGCTGCAATGGCGCAGTTATTATAGAAGGAATCGCATCACATGCAGGCTGCCGGATCGATCAAAGAGCAAAGAAAAGAGGCAGACATGGATCATTTAACCATTCCCAAGGACTATCAGTCCGCTTTGAACCTGCATGAAACACAGGTCGCGATTAAGGTCGTAAAGGACTTTTTCCAGAATATGCTGGCAGAACGTCTGAACCTTCTGCGGGTATCCGCACCGCTGTTCGTGGATCCTGCCTCCGGCCTGAATGATAACCTGAACGGTGTAGAACGCCCGGTTGCCTTCGATATTCTCGAGCAGGACGGCCGGAACGCAGAGGTCGTGCAGTCGCTTGCCAAGTGGAAGCGCTACGCATTGCAGAAATACGGCTTTTCCGTCGGTGAGGGTCTTTATACCGACATGAGCGCCATCCGCCGGGATGAAATCACCGACAACATTCATTCCATCTATGTCGATCAGTGGGATTGGGAAAAGGTCATCCGCAAAGAGGACCGCACCCTTGAGACACTGAAATCTGTAGTTCGTTCTGTCTATCACGTCCTGCGGAAAACCGAAAAATACATGTCCATCCGCTATGACTACATCTCCGAAATTCTTCCGGACGATATCTTCTTTATTACTACCCGCGAGCTGGAGGAAATGTTCCCCGACAATACGCCGAAGGAGCGAGAGCACTATATAACCCAGGCGAAGGGAGCGGTCTGTATCATGCAGATCGGTGACAAGCTCGAAAACGGAAAGCCGCACGACGGGCGGGCTCCGGACTACGATGACTGGGCACTCAACGCGGATATTCTGGTTTATTACCCTCTGCTGGACATTGCTCTGGAGCTGTCCTCCATGGGAATTCGTGTCGATGAAGTCTCCCTTGCCGAGCAGCTCGAAAAGGCCGGCTGCCCGGAGCGGGCCGAGCTCCCCTTCCAGAAGGCAGTTCTCGAGGGCAAGCTTCCTTATACCATCGGCGGCGGCATCGGACAGTCACGCATCTGCATGTTTTTCCTGCGCAAGGCCCACATCGGTGAGGTGCAGTGCTCTCTGTGGCCCGATGAAATTGCTGATGCATGCAAGGCGAGCGGAATTCAGCTCCTGTAATCCGGTGAATTTCACGGAAAATGCTGATTACCCCCGCATTTTCCTTGTATCCGGTGTTTATACTACGTATAATACATAGGTATTTTGTATACATTTATACAGATTTGCTCGCTTTATGCGGATCCGGTACGAATGTATGCATAAATATAACGGCGCATTAATGTTATTCATTTCACATCACGAATGAAATAGGAGGAAGGAACTATGTCATACGTTGAAGAGGTATATGCACAGCTTGAGAAGAAGCATGCATATGAGCCCGAATTTCTTGAGGCAGCAAAGAGAATTCTGGAGACCATTGCTCCCATTGCCGAGGCAAATGAAGAGCTTTACCGCAAGAATTCTCTTCTGGAGCGTCTGGTTGAGCCGGAGCGCATCATCACTTTCCGCGTACCGTGGGTTGATGATGCCGGCAAGCAGCAGGTAAACCTTGGCTACCGCGTACAGTTCAGCTCTGCAATCGGACCGTACAAGGGAGGCCTTCGCTTCCATCCGTCTGTAAACCAGTCCATTCTGAAGTTCCTTGGCTTCGAGCAGATTTTCAAGAACTCTCTGACCGGTCTTCCGATCGGCGGCGGCAAGGGCGGCTCTGATTTTGATCCGAAGGGCAAGTCCGATGCAGAGGTTATGCGCTTCTGCCAGAGCTTCATGACAGAGCTCTGCAAGTACATTGGTGCCAACATCGACGTTCCCGCCGGTGACATCGGTGTCGGCGGACGTGAGATCGGTTATCTTTACGGACAGTACAAGAGAATCACCGGCCTCTATGAGGGCGTTCTGACCGGCAAGGGCCTTAGCTTCGGCGGATCTCTGGCAAGACCCGAGGCAACCGGATACGGCCTTGTTTACATTACCGATGAAGTAGTAAAGGGTGCCGGAAAGTCTCTGGAGGGCAAGACGGTCGTTGTTTCCGGTTCCGGAAATGTTGCACAGTACGCTATCCAGAAGCTGCAGCAGCTCGGTGCAAAGCCGGTTACCTGCTCCGATTCCAACGGCTATGTATATGATCCGGAAGGCATCAAGCTGGATGTTGTTATGGACATCAAGAACGGTCACCGCGGAAGAATCAAGGAGTACGCTGAGAAGGTTGCATCCGCTCAGTACTTCGAGGGTCAGAAGCCCTGGGGCGTCAAGTGCGACATCGCTCTTCCCTGCGCTACCCAGAATGAGATCAACGGTGAAGAGGCTAAGACTCTCATTGCCAACGGCTGCTGGTGTGTCTGCGAAGGTGCCAACATGCCTTCTGACGCAGATGCCATCGACCTTTACGAGAAGGCACGCGAGGAGAGCGGCTTCCTCTACATGCCTGCAAAGGCAGCCAATGCCGGCGGCGTAGCTGTTTCTGCTCTTGAGATGAGCCAGAACTCCGAGCGTCTCTCCTGGACCTTTGAGGAGGTTGATTCCAAGCTGAAGGACATCATGACCGGCATCTACAACAAGGTTGCATCCGCTGCCGCCAGATACGGCCACGAGGGCGACTTCGTAACCGGTGCCAACATTGCCGGCTTCGAGAAGGTTGCAGATGCAATGCTCGCGCAGGGCAACGTCTGAGATCTGAGCCTGTAAAACATAACTGTTGGAAGGGAATCCTCCGCCGGAGGATTCCCTTCTTTTATATTCAAAGCTATAATACCCACATGAAAACATACGAATTGATTGCTCCCTGCCATTTCGGTCTGGAGAGCGTAGTAAAAAATGAAATCTATGACCTTGGCTACGAGATTACCGAGGTGGATGACGGCCGCGTCAGCTTTGAGGGTGACGCGGATGCCATTGTCCGCGCCAATCTCTCACTTCGCGTGGCGGAGCGCGTTCTCCTGAAGGTCGGCTCCTTCCATGCTGAATCCTTTGAGGACCTTTTTCAGGGGACCAGGGCGATCCCCTGGGAGGAATATCTTCCCTCCGATGCGAAATTCTGGGTAACCAAGGCGTCCAGCGTGAAATCCAGGCTCTTCTCTCCCTCGGACATTCAGTCCGTCATGAAGAAGGCCATGGTATCCCGTATGTCCGAGCACTACGGCCTGACGCAGTTCCCGGAAACCGGGAATTCCTTTCCTGTCCGTGTATTCCTCAAAAAGGATCTGGTGACCGTAGCCATCGACACCACCGGCGAATCGCTGCACAAGCGCGGCTACCGCAAATATAAGGTGGCTGCCCCCATTGCCGAGAACCTGGCCGCCGGACTGATTCAGCTGACGCCGTGGAAGCCGGGAAGGACTCTCGTTGATCCGTTCTGCGGATCCGGAACCTTCCTGATCGAGGCTGCCATGCTCAGTGCCCACATTGCACCGGGCCTTTCGCGCAGCTTTACCGCGGAGAGTTGGACGAATCTGATCCCCGCATCCTCCTGGGCGGACGTTCGAGAGGAGCTGCGCGAGGAAATTGACACGAATGTTTCCTGTGATCTGCAGGGATATGACATCGATCGGGATGCCGTCTATGCTGCCAGAGAAAATGCGAAGCTGGCCGGTGTGGATCACCTGATCCACTTCCAGGTGCGGCCGGTCAGTGAGCTCTCCCACCCGCGCTCCTATGGCTTTATCATCACCAATCCGCCCTACGGCGAACGGCTGGAGGGCGAAAAGGAGCAGGCGCAGGAGCTGATCGACCTGTACCGCACGCTGGGCGAGCGGTTCAAGGCGCTCCCTTCCTGGTCCATGTACGTGATCACCTCCTATGCAGACGCAGAAAAGGCGCTGAACCTGAAGGCACAGAAGAACCGGAAAATCTACAATGGCATGATTAAAACCTATTTTTACATGTTCCCGGGCCCCAAGCCAAAGGGCGTCAATCACCATTAGGGGAATGCAGTTCGCAGAAGGCATAGGCTGCCGGAAACAATCGCACGAGTTGTCCGGCAGAAAGAATTTGAAAGGTTTCGTTCTATGAAGATGCAGCTTGTATTTGCAACAGGAAATGCAGATAAGGTGCGGGAAATCCGGGAGATTCTGAATGACCCGGAGCTTGCCGTTTTCAGCATGCGCGAGGTCGGCATTTCCTCGGATCCGGAGGAAAACGGGACCAGCTTCGAGGAAAATGCGCTCATCAAGGCAAGAGCAGCCGCCCAGATTCTTTTCGCTGCTCCTCTGGCACCCCCTCTCGATCCGAATGTCCCAACCTTTGTCCTGTCGGATGACTCGGGGCTCGTCGTGGATGCACTGGACGGCGCTCCCGGCATCTTATCCGCGCGGTATCTTGGCCGTGATACCTCCTACCCCGAGAAAATGGGTGCAATATTGCAGCAGCTGGAGGGCCTCTCCGGAAAAGAACGCAGCGCACGCTTCGTCTGTGCCTGCGCCGCAGTCTATCCGCCGCGTTCCTTATCTGCCGGGTGCTCCGGCGAGAATGCGGAAGGAGCGCTGGAGGAGTGCGTAGTAACCGCTGCCATGGAGGGAGAGATTGCAGACTCCATCCGCGGCCTGCACGGCTTTGGGTACGATCCCTTCTTCTATCTCCCGGAGCTCGGGAAAACCAGTGCCGAGCTCACGGATGAAGAGAAAAATGCCATTTCCCACCGTGGAAAAGCGCTTCGTGCCATGTTGGAAGTCCTCAGGAGCAAGCTTGACTCATGAAAATTCTCGTCATCAGCGATACACATCGGCGGGATGAAATGTTCACCCGCGTAATGGAACAGGAAGCGCCGGTTGATATGATTCTCCACGCCGGCGATGCGGAAGGCTCCGAGGATGAATTCTCCCGAATCGCCGGCATGCACATTCTGTGTGTTGCCGGCAACAACGACTACGGCTCGCTTTCACCCCGAACGCTCCTGGTCCCGATCGGCAGCCGAAGAGCCTTTCTCACCCACGGGCATCTGTATCAGGTTTATCTTTCCACCGACACAGTCGAGAGAGAAGCCCGCATGCGGCACTGTCAGATTGCCATTTTCGGCCACACGCACGTCCCCCTGCTGGAAACCTCTGAGAACGGCATCCTTCTATTAAACCCCGGGAGCCTGGGATATCCCCGCCAGGCCGGGTACCGTCCCTCCTATGCCGTGATTGAAACCAATGCGCAGGGCGACCTCGCCAAAACGGAGATCCGGTATCTGTGATGTGGCATTCCCATCAGCAGCCCCTGGCTGCATAATTACTCCTGACAATCACCAAAAAAACGCCTCACACAGTTTCCTGTGTGAGGCGTTCATTCTGTATGTGACAAGATTCGAACTCGCGACCTTCTGGTCCGTAGCCAGACGCTCTATCCAGCTGAGCTACACATACATTTGATGCAGCAGCGCATATCCGCCACAACAGATGTTAGTGTAGTTGATTCGGTCCGATTTGTCAACACCTCTTTTTCAAATCTATACTTTTTATCGCTCATCCCGTTACTGTACAGACGCCAGCCACGACGGGTCCTGGCGGAGTTGTCCGGTCCTG
>CAVJLL010000096.1:0-5208 GCA_963650385.1 Clostridium sp. CAG:508
TTTTTATACCACCAGTTTAAACTCTTTCATCAGCTTTGTGCGATACTCCGCATCTTCTGCAGCCTTGTCTGCATCATCAAATCGCTTTTCCTCAAGAAGGATCTTCATCAGCTTCGCCATCAGATCGACGCCGGTGTTGATGCCTTCTTTACGACCTTCTTTACGACCTTCTTTACGTCCTTCATCCCGAGCCTCATTTGCAATAGCTGTACTTAAATTACACATGCGCTGCACCTCACTTTCCAATTCTTCCGTCATCGCGATGCTGTATTTCTCGCTGAGTGCCCTCTTCTTTTCATCTGCTGTGACCTTCGGCGAGAACAATGTGTTCAGCAAATCCAGAATGCCAAATTCGGCGTTTCGTTCTGCATCTCCCAGATTGACAACCACCACTTCCATCAGGTCATACTTGTTCGGATCTATGTGCTGATTCCCCAGGAGCGAATCCTCCATCAGGTGGTAACGTGAAATTCCATTCCGACGGCATTTTGCCGGTGTCGGACATATCCAGATCGAATACACCTTCTGGATCTTTTCATAATGCTCTTTTGTGAATGTAGTGCCGTATTGCTCCGAAATCATTCTTGCGCAGTAATATATGCCGCGTGTCACCAATGCATATCCCGGCCGATCTTCGGTCTGCATCTCGAGGTTGATAATCAACGTGACGGGTTCTTTCTCTCCCGGCATCTTGGCGTTAAAACGTACATCAAAGTACACCGTACCTTCGTTGATGGAGCTCGATTCGGAATTCAATTTCGTAATCTGCTCATCGCCGTTGATTTTCTTGTTCTGCTGATCCTGGTGAACGGCATGCTCCGATACTTCCACATGGCCGACCATACAGTGGTTCATGATATAGTCAATGCTGTAAAACGAGAACTCCTTGGTGCAATACTTCAGAATCCATGCGTCAATCGCCTTGAACGCAAGCAGCTTTTTTGCACACTCATCGTATCTGGCTTTGTCCGCAACCGTATCAATCGTCTCTGCGAGATCTGTCTGTCTTTCCAACGGCACCACCTCCATCCATTTGTGTAAACTGTTGTTTTTAAATTAACACAAAGCGATGGTTTTATCAAGCAGTATTCGTGCAGGTGGTTCAAAAATGCCTCCCAACGATGGGAGGCATGATGGAACAATGTCTACAGGATGATCTGCCCTTTTTATACCACCCGTTTAAACGCTTTCACTGCTTCTGCGTATACCGGCACTTTGGATAATTGCTGCAGCCAATGAATCGTCCGTATTTTCCTTTTCGCTCTGTGAGCTGTCCGCCGCAGCGGGGACAGATTCCAGATTGAACCGCATTCTTCTTTTGCCGGATCTCCGCGACATGGGTACTTCGGTTTTTTATGCTGTCAATGTTGCCTTCCCGGAGTGCGGTCACGATCTCCTGCATCCGATTTTCATCCATGACTTTCTCTACCGAAAGCCTCCGAATCGTATCGTTCAGCGCACCGAACTTCACAACATTCGCCTTCCAGACAGATATCTTCAGCGTAACATCGCCTGCAAATGCAACAATCGGATAAATCGGAACCGACGGATCCTGCAGCAGGGCTTCAATTGCCTTGACATGGCCATAGTTCTGATGGATCGGGTTCATAAAGCGGTTTTTCGTCTTATACAGCGTCTGCGTCCACTGACTGCTGTTCTCAGATCCACTGATCCATCCGGCATAGTTCTTGACTTCAATGACAAATATTCCGTAAACAGACACCACAATGTGATCCATCTGCGAGGTTCCCCTCTCCGTTCGAAGCATCACATTATGAAGCACCGTATATTGATCCCCGGGAAGACGCGATAAGATCGCACTGACCATGGCCTCTCCGGATGCGCCTTTCAGTTTAGGCTTCAAACGCCGGATCAGCTCTCCCAGAATCAGAAGTGCAATGACCATCCAGATCCACCTGTTCTGCAGCAGTATTAAAAAGCCATCTATCATGCTCATAAAAGGGTCCTTTCAAACGGCGCTTGCAGCTCTGTATGCATAGGCAAGGAGGAATGGTTAATGTGCAGCCGTCAGTTACCGGTTCCTGTGTCAAAAGAAATCAGCTTTGAAAGTTCAGCGGCTTCTTCATCAGTAATCTGTACAGAACCATTGCGGCCATTTCTGACTTTGAACAGCTGAACACAAACTTTGCAGTCCTCACCATTCGTAACAGTTACGTTGTCTTTCACTGTATAGTCATGACTGCCTTGGCTGCTCAAAGTGGTTCCATTCGTTGTAATATATAATGTCTGTTTTTGATCGCCCAGAACAATATATCCGGAATCCACAATGATCGTCCCATCCGCTTTGGTTATAAAATAGCCGATTTCAAACTGATATGTTCCATTTTCTGTGGCTGTCTGCAGTGTTGTCGAAAGGCCCTCTACTGTAAAGGATTCTCCACTATTGATCTTTTTATCAATTGCATTCGGAATCGAGCTTGCAGTCCATCCATTTATCAAACTTGATTTTGATAATGTAATTTTGTCGCTGCCAGCGTTCCACTGATAATCATTTTTCACCGTAAGACCGCTCCAGAGAAGCGTAACCGCATTCGTGTCCGTGTCATAAAATACAGTGCACTCCCCCTCAGGAAACACCTGTCCCTGCCAGTGCAGGGTATCAGATGGCGTAATACCGGCAACGGTTGGGTTGGAAGTTGTCCATCCGAGCACTTTCTGCTTCAGCTGTACAGTCTTAGTATAACGGTCTGTCGTATCATCGAATGTAGAGCCCTCTGCCTTGTTCTCCGTAATTGCATCCGCCATCACCTCTGCATAGGCCGAGCGGACATTGGCCAGATCCGTAGCCTCTCTCGCCTTCTCCAGCTGCCCCGAAAACACCGGGATGGAAATTGCAACCAGGACGCCGATGATCGCCACCACGATCAGAAGCTCCCCCAGGGTGAAGCCATCTTTTATTCTGTTTTTCATGGGTTTCATTTCCTGAATTTTGTTCATAACCTATTCTTGCACACCGCATCAAAGACGATGCTGTATAATGCCATCCATTTTCAAAAAAGCCGTTTCTCTGAATGAAAATGCATCAGAACTCTTCGGGACTCCAACTTGTATTTAAAATTCCATTGGCATCTATAGTTCCACCGCCTTTTCCGTATCGGCACTCTCCATTACTGCTAAGTCGAACCGCATACCATTCGATGCTTGATTCTCTACCTGTATTGGTGATGAATGTGCTAGCTTTCACACGGAGACTGCGAATATTCCCTACAGACTGATCTAAAAGCTTAATCATATCTCCAACAGGGCCTGTTTGATTCTTCAAAGTATAATAACCGGCATTCGACTTATCCCAAAGCATCTGTCCGTTCAGTTTGATATTTCCTTGAAGATACAGAATCGGATTGTCACTCTTCCTGATCTGCACCACGAGCTTCGCCCCGTCTCCCATCTCCAGTGTTCCGTCATTCAGCGCAGTGCACAGTACGGACTTGATATTCCGGGCATTCGCCATGTCGACGGCCCGGCGGCTTTTCTCGAGCTGTCCGGAGAAGATCGGGATGCTCACGGCCACCAGTATACCGATGATCGCTACCACCACCAGAAGCTCCGCCAGTGTAAATCCTTTATTCCTTCTCAAAGCTTATTCCCCTTCGGTCCTGCATTGCTTCCGATCTCACCGCCGAGGTTCTTCACCTTGCCGGCGTCCGTGACCGAAATAGATGTAAATGGGATGAACGGCGTCCGCGGGATAAGTGATGTCAGAGATATCGCTGCGGCCACGATCAGTGTTTTTGTCCGTTTCATGTATTTCCTTCGTAAATGAATAGTTACAATACGGCGCTTTTCGCGCTTAGACTTTCATTATATCAGCATTCTCACTCCTGCACCATAGAAAACATCGTGATATGCGAAACTTCTCCTTTACACGTAACAGTTCAGCCGGGGCACCCCGAAGAACTGTCCTTCGAGGTCAGGACTTCGAGAGCGGGAAGCCATGAAGGCCGCCATCCTCAGATAAAACCAACCAAAGTTACATTTGCACGATAGCCCCGGCTGAACTGTTACCCTTTACACCGCCTGCAATGACATCTGATCCATCGTCTTCTTAAACTCATCCACTGTCATTTCAGCCTTGGCCGCTGCGATCTCAATGTCAAGTGATCCATCCTGCACCAAATCGATCAGCGTCAGAATCTTACCTTCACCACGGCCTTCTTTGAGGCCTTCCTGGAGAGCCTTTTCTTCAATCATTTTAGTTTCTCTTCGAATAATATTGTCAAGTGCAGTACTCATATTGTGGATACCTCCTTCCGTATGCTCTGCCTTACTTTCATTATACGCCTCAATAAATCTGCTGTCATGGCCCATTACGCTCAAAAGCTCCAGTGTCTCTTTCACGTGCTTCAGCTCCTGCACGCCGGGCACATAGCTTTCGGTCATCCTTTGCTGCACGAAATAGTCTGCAACAATGCGAAAATCACTTGTAAACTGTTCTACCTTTTCCTTCGGAAGATATGCGATCGAGAATACCTTGACTCTGTAGTCATTGACATAATCCTCCAGTTCTTCCGGAATATCCAGGCAGTCCTTCAGAAAAATTTCATCCTTCCACCTAGGCTTCGTTCCGAAATACAGGACAAACGAAACAACCGGGTATTTCGGTGCTTCCGAAGCGTACTGTGTACGATACTCAGCGCCGTCATATCCTATCATCCTAAGCGGCATTAAGCTGTCAATTCTCGTCTGGTTTTCCACACCTATACAGGCCATACGAATGGTTCCGTTCCTCCAGACCTTTGCAACATCGCGCTCCTGTCCGTGCAGCTTTTCATCTGCCTTATAGGACGAGATCGGCATTCGGTCCTCCAGATCCTGCTGTGAAATCACCTGCTTTCCATCGAAAAGCAGTACATTTACGATGTCTGCAAATACATCATTGTAGCCTTCCAATGACCTCTCCACGATATCTTTTTCTGCCATCCGATCACCACCTTTCTTTTAATTAACACAAACTTTTATTCTATTTTAAATTTAACATAAGCTAGGGAAACGCTGATTAATTGACCATACGTCTTTCACCATTGAATTTCGAAGCTATTTTGAAGCATCCAGTTTCTATAGTGACCAAAAATCATGATGATTCCTGGGGTATGGCCTTTAATCTGGCTCCTTATTACACTTTTCTATCCCTCTTTTCGGGGAAATGGGCGCAGCTATCCCATGGAAAACTCTGCACCTCTGCCAGCT
>CAVJLL010000097.1:0-5190 GCA_963650385.1 Clostridium sp. CAG:508
GGAGGAGCTGCAGAGAATCGATGCCATCTGCGGCTGAGGGCTGCAACAGAACGGGAATAGAACGGGAATAGAACCGAGCAGATCGCAAGGGACAGAAGACAGAGAGCCGGGACTCCCGGCAGCAGAAAAGAAGGAAGAGGGACAGCCGCAGGTTTATGCCTGCGGCTGTCCCTCTTCCCGGTGCGGAGAAACCGCGGCGGCAGGATTCACAGGGAACCATCCTGCTGCGTTCCGGTCCATTTACGCAGACTTTACGAAGGCTTTGCAGAATTGTGGCAGAAGCGTCCGGAAAGTCCTGCTAGACTGAGCCGGAATGAAACAGGGGAACCGGCAGAATGTGCCGGTGCAGGCAGGAACTCTGCAGATGGACACGAAAGGGAGCAGGCAGGATATGTTAGAACTCAATCACATCCGAAAGGCGTTCGACGGGACGTCGGTACTGAAGGATATATCCATCAAGGTGGAGGACGGGGAGATCGTTTCCATTCTGGGTCCGTCCGGCTGCGGGAAGACCACGCTGCTGAATCTCATTCTGGGCATTATACCGGCAGACAGCGGATCCATTCTCTATAACGGAGAGGACCTGACAAGGACGCCCATGGAAAAGCGGGGATTCAATATTGTATTTCAGGATTATGCGCTGTTCCCGAATCTGAATGTCCGTCAGAACATCACCTACGGGCTGAAGAATAGGCCGGGCATCTCCACGCAGGAGGAGGTCAGGGAGCTGATTGCCCTCCTGGAGCTGGATGAACATCTGGACAAGCGTGTGGATCAGCTCTCGGGCGGACAGAAGCAGCGCGTAGCACTGGCCAGAACCATGGTGATGAAGCCCAGGCTCCTGCTGCTGGATGAGCCGCTTTCCGCGCTGGACGGCGTCATCAAAGAGTCCATCAAGGATCGGATCAAGACCATCGCCAGGGAATATCATTTGACCACGATCATCGTTACGCACGATCCGGAGGAAGCGCTGACGCTTTCGGACAAGGTGCTGATCATCCATCAGGGCAGCATTGCACAGTACGGACGCCCGGCAGACATCATTCAGACGCCGGAGGACGATTTCGTACGGAAGTTCATTCTGAATCAGCTGGAAATCAAGCGGAACAATATTTACGCCTTGTTCGGCGGCCTGACGGTATTGATCAGCAGATTCTATGCCCTTGCCTTTGTCAAATTAAATTCACCTGGTTTCTGCACAGCGCAGCTTCTTGCGCCACATTCCCTACTCCCACATCGTCACATTCTGTGTACCGTCTTCAAGTGTCTGATTCTTCTCAACGTAATCCCCAGTGATGTACCTTTTCCTGTGAACGGACACGAGGGATTGTAATGCTGATCGGAAATCGTCTGATAATAAAAGCGGCTCTGGAAAGGCAGCCTTGAGCGAAATTGTTTCCGTACATACGACAATTCTCCCGGCAGCCCAGCAGGCGAGGTGTCCTGGGGCTTATACCGGGAGAAAAAATGGAATTGTCCGGAAATCCAATACAGTTCGCAAAAGAGATATTTAGTGAACCGAGGACGAGCCACGTTTGCTCATGAGGCCGGAAAGAGATGTCTGTCCACGGATCTGAGAATTCTTTACTTTCGCAGCCCAGGTCCAGTCTGTTACAGCCTGGCTTAAGGTCTTATGGTTCTCCCAGGCATACATGCGAAGGCGTTCAGCGGTATCTTCTGTAAGGGAAATATTTACTCGTTGTTTCATACGGGCTCTCCAATCGGCGCACATCGTGCGCATAGAATGCGTTAGTAAAACTTCCGTTCATGGTCCATCAAAGCTGAGAATCATTGATGGCCATCATGGCGTCTTCTGCGGTGACAACAGGATGCTTTGCCCCATTGGCAATGAGAAGGGCCTCGTTGCAGAGGTGGTTGATAATCCGCGGTACTCCTGCAGCTGAGTTGAGGATAGCCTCCTGCGCGTTTTCATCGAATACCTTGTCTGTGCAGCCGGCACCTTTGAGCTTTTGCTCGATATAGATACGGCCCTCCTCTTTTGAAAGCCCCTCAAAGGAGTAGTTCATTACAATGCGCTGTCGAAGGGCTTCATGAGCGTTCATGTTCAGTGTGCTGTTGAGCTGCGGCTGCCCCACCAGAAGGATTACTGCCCGGTCCCTGGAATCCATTTCGAAGTTGAAGAGAATCTTAAGATCGTTGAGCACCGCGGAGTTGATGTGGTTGGCTTCGTCGAGAATGATGACCGGAGTGATCCTTTTTTCAATGGCCAGTGTTGTGATGGCCGCCTGGATGAGCCTGAAGTTATCCGGCTTGCGGTAGGATGGATCCTGACCCAGGGAAGAGGCCAGAAGCCGATAAAAGTCATTGACCGTTACTGTTGAGAGACTGATATAAATGACCTTGTAGCGGGAAGGGTTCAAAGAAGCGGCAAAGCGCCGTACAGCAGTGGTTTTGCCAAGGCCCGGAGCTCCGGTGCACAGACCGAAGCCTTTGGTTTCCACAAGGTAATTCAGTCGGAACTGTGCCTCCTGGAATTCAGAAGATTCTACAATGATGTCTCTTGAGTTTTTCAGAAACGGATTGAATTCAAGCCCGTAGCGGGCAACGTAGTCGTCCATGGAATGTCCTTTCTGTCGTTGTGAATAAGGGATCAGTCTGAGCGTTTTTCAAAGGAGCGATCGGTTTGTCCGGCGCCCGATTTGTTGTCGGGCACGACCCGTGAGAGCTGCACCTTTTCCCGCTTCACAGAGGCATTTGTGTGCTTGTTGAGAAGCTGGATTTTGGTAAGCTCACCGTTGTCCTCGACGATGAAGATTTCGGATAGATCCGGAGAATAGCGAAGCCGGACATGGCATCTGGCAAATCTGGAGCTAACCTCATATTCTGTCCGATCAATGACAAGGACGGAATCCGCAGACACAGTTCGTTCGATTTCCAGAAGAAAGTCCTTTTGGATCTCCTCCTCCGTGAGCCTGCGGATCTGGTCAGGCTCTGAGAAGAAACGATCCATGGGAGAACTTCCGGAAAGGGACGAGTGGGCAGCTCGGTTGTAGGCATTCACATAATCCTGCAGGCTTTTGCGGAGGGCATCGAGATTCGGGATGCTGCGCATATCCAGCTGAGCCATCCAGTGATCCTT
The DNA here is from genome assembly GCA_963650385.1 of Clostridium sp. CAG:508. GTDB lineage: Bacteria > Bacillota > Clostridia > Lachnospirales > Lachnospiraceae > CAG-791. The sequence goes on from CAVJLL010000097.1 coordinate 3,101, forward strand.
GAGAGTGCGGAACCATCGTTCGATCTTCGACTTTGAGGTTGGAGTATACGGTTCGCAGTAATGGATGGAGGAACCGATTCTGGCGGCCAGCAGCTCCATCTGCTTGTTGCGGTAGGGAGAGCCGTTGTCGAAGTTGAAGATCCTGGGCTTCCCGTACTTGGAGACAGCAGACCGCATGACGCTCATGACGCCAACGAAGTTGTCCTTGAAAAAGACATCAATGCCGACAATAAACCGGCTGGCGTCATCAATCAGGGCGATGATGTAAACCTTTTTCTTTCCTGAAGGAGTTGACAGTCTTGGTCCGACGCTGCTGTCACCACACCAGACTTCATTGATGTGCGGGCGTTCATAACGACGCATATCCCGGTTGTTTGTCAGCTTTTTCTCCTTCATAAGCTGATTGATAAAACGATTTACAGTGGATTCGGAAACGTCATGCTCAGAAAGGATTCCTTCTGAAATCATCTGTCTCCAGATGGCGGCAGCCGGCATACGAGGATAGAGATCTTTCATATATCGAATGTATTCCTGACTGGCCTCATCAAGAGTTCGGCTCCTGCCGACATCGGAACGGGAAGCGGGCATAAGAGCATCAAATCCGGAACGGCGGTATAGACGGTACCATCGTTTGATGGTGGCGGGGGTGACTTTAAGAAGAGAACCGTTCGGCATTTGATAGGATTTGGACGCAGCTTCTCTGTAAAAGTCGTTTTGGGATGTACCGGGGTCGACAGTGCCGGCAACAAGACCGGAAATCGCACTGTAACGTACAAGAGCAATGGCGTGTTTTTCATCTGCAGTCATCATAGGCAGTGGCCTCCTTCATCTGATGAGGTGAGTATACGGACGAATACCACACCCGAGAAGGAAAGCTATGTTGGCGACGGAAAAAGTATGTTCGGTGTGGATCGAATCTGCATAAACTGGTACTGCCAGTGTTCAAAACAGGAGGAAGAGAGGTCGAAAGGCGAGGTTAGGTTCAGCCGCTCGGAAAGAAGCCGTTCCTTCCAGAAACGACAGAAAAGATGAAGGATAGCGAGAATGTTGCGCCGATCGATACAGGGCGAATGGTCAAGAATGGAATCGTAACGGGGATGCTTTTTCCGGCTTTCGAGAAGAATGGCGAATACATCAGAAAGCAAGTGCTGAGAATACGGAATCAGCTGCTGGGAAAGAATGGCATGGGTGTGCCCGCAGGAACAGCGGACGCGCTGTATCCGGAGACGAATTTTTTGGGCAGCTGATTTAATCTGGCGAGAATACGTGCCGTAGCGGATCATGGACCCGGAAAGGTGACAGCAGGGGCAGGTCAGCTGATGGATGGGGAGATCATGGATCATCCGGTCGTAAGATTCCTGTGTAATGAGGTTGTCAGAGCAGAAGGTATTCGTTATCATATGGGAGTGCTGTATGTACGTGTGGAAGGTGGAATGACCAGCATGTATGTACGAATGCGGCAGGCAGGAACGAACTGTGGTAGGGGCTGTTCTTGTCTGTTTTTTTGTTGCCAGCCAGAGGGATTCTAACAGAGAACACGGGGCAAAACAATCTGACGAGTAATGTGCCGGATTATTTTTCCCCGTGTTCTCATTTAATTTGCAGGAATTTCGACGAAACAGATGCAGATAAAGTGCGGAATAATAAGGCCGCTGGATCACATTAAGCGCGAGTACATGGAATACCGCGATGCTGTTTTTGCGATTAAGTACCAGCTTCTCAGTACGATTGAGACCATCAAAGCGCTGCTGATCCGGTGAATATTCTCGTCTACTCCATGTATGCACCGTGCATAGGCGATACCGCATGCTGTGAATACAGCTTTAAAAGTCCATTCGTGTATTTGGGCGGTCTGGGGCTCCACTTTAACCGGCGCTCGGACAGAATGGCTGCCATCTCCTCAGCGGTCTTTTCTTCTCCGTTTACACCGACGATCGCCAGAATTCGCTTCGGAATATCAATTCTTATGAGATCACCCTCCTCCACCAGAGCGATGGGACCGCCTGCCGCAGCCTCGGGACTCACATGACCGATAACGGGTCCTCTGCTGGCACCGGAAAATCTGCCGTCCGTGATAAGAGCGACACTGG
>CAVJLL010000098.1:0-5189 GCA_963650385.1 Clostridium sp. CAG:508
ACCACATAGAATGCAAGCATTTTTCTCAAAAAAGTACGGAAATATGGGACTTTTTGGGCTTTTTGGCAGCTGCTGAAACAAAGGATTTTTGGTTATGAATTATGCTGTGAAGTGAGAGAGAACGGAGGAAAAAGCGGCCGAATTTAAAAGGCCGTCTGCGAGGAACACATGAGCACCATCCATTTCTGACCGGGGCCTGCCGGAGGAGGCCCATCCTTCGCATCTCATCACAAACTGGCTGGCGTCTGTACAGTAACAGTGCCTGGTCTATCTTGTAAGTTTTTTGAAAAAGGGTGTTGACAGCGGGGCGGGGAGTGCCATATAATAGCACTTGCGTTACGGAGAGTCAGGCCTTCCGGAACGAACAACTGAAGCAGTTAAGCTATTTGCGGGTGTAGTTCAGTGGTAGAACACCAGCCTTCCAAGCTGGATATGTGGGTTCGATTCCCATCACCCGCTTTTATGTGTCCGTAGCTCAGCTGGATAGAGCATCGGCCTTCTAAGCCGAGGGTCTGGGGTTCGAATCCCCACGGGCACATTGATTACAGAGACGTAATCAACCTTATATGGTGGGTATGGCGTAGTTGGTTAACGCGCCAGATTGTGGTTCTGGAGATCGAGGGTTCGAGTCCCTCTACCCACCCTGATGATTGGCTGCAGCACATGCGGGCGTGCAATCATGATCCCGAGAGGCGGGAGAACCCAATGGGCTATCGCCAAGCGGTAAGGCACAGCACTTTGACTGCTGCATGCGCCAGTTCGAATCTGGCTAGCCCAGTCCGGGCGATTAGCTCAGGTGGTAGAGCACTTGACTTTTAATCAAGTTGTCGCGGGTTCGAGTCCCGCATCGCTCAGAAAATGTTAGACGCTGCGGGGAAGGATCCGCGGCGTTTATTTTTTGTCGAAGACGCATGAAACCGGCGACTGCATCGTGCAGCAGAACGGCTGTGATGTGTGCGTTTTCGTGTTGTGTTATAAGCGGTCGTGATGAAATTGGCAGACATGCAGGATTTAGGTTCCTGTGCCGCAAGGCGTGTGGGTTCAAGTCCCATCGACCGCATTTTCGAAAAACAGCGAACTGCTGTTAAACAGCTGTCCAGGGGCGATTGCCGTCCAGCCAGCCGTTGCTCTTCCAGTAATCGTAATCTGCGCTGTCCGGTCTTTTCTTTACGATCATAGACATTACGGGAAACAGGAGCCTTGTCTTCAGACAAGGCTCCTTCTTTTTACTTCCGGCATTTACTCTGGCCGTGGATTAACGTGATGTTCATAGCTACCTTTCTGCAACGGTTTCTCCCTCGAAGAGACTGCCTTCGATCATAACGTGTTCAATGAGGGTTGATTTCGGACGTTCGATCAGGCTGATCAGCTTTTCCGCAGCCTGCCGGCCGATGGCGTCCGTATCCTGACGGATGGTTGTGAGCTTTGGCTCCAGATGACGACCGAGACGAATGCCGTCGTATCCGGCGATCGAGACGTCATGAGGGATGGAAAGTCCGAGCGCACGGAGTGCGTTCATACCGCCTAAGGCAGAAAAATCATCGGGATACAGAATGCAGGACGGCCTTTCCGGGAGACGCATCAGCTCCATTGTCTTCTGATAGGTGCCGTCAGTGTCTCGATAGGGGGCTTCCAGAATGTACTCCTCTGGAATGGTTAACCCCAGCTCGAGTGTGGTTTTGTAGAAGCTGGACAGTCTTGCCTGCGTAACAGCGGAATCCATGCCGTGAATGTAGGCGATGCGCCGATGTCCTTTCCGGTAGACGTAGCGGACGAGATCGCGCATTCCGGACACGTTGTCGGATTGAATGACCATGCGATTGTCGAAAATGTGGTCAATGGTGACAATGGGGATGCTGCTGCGGATCAGCTCGGTGACACTGGGATCGTAGAAATCAACACAGGCGATGCAGACACCGTCAAAACCGCGGTATCTTGCGTGCTCCAGGTAAGACATTCCGCTGGAATTATTGCTGTTGATAAAGGTGAGATCATAGCCCATGGATTCGGCACAGCGCTTAAAACTGTCCAGGAGCGAAGCGTAGTAATCGTGCGTCAGTCCGCTCTGCGCTTCGTCCACAAAGAGAATGCCCAGGTTATAGGTGCGGTTTGTTTTCAGCGCTTTTGCGGCAGAATTCGGCATATAACCCATTTCAGCAGCAGCCTTGCGGACGCGCTCTCGAGTTTCTTCTCCGATATCCTTATGATTATTCATTACTTTGCTGACAGTGGCGACGGAGACGCCGCAGGCGGCGGAGATATCTTTTAATGAAACCATCCGATTTAACCTCTTTCCTGGTGTTTATTCTGAGCGATACGGATTTGCATGAAAAATACGTGCTCTGAACAGGTGAAGATTTAAAAATCCGGTCAACAGGCAAATCCTAAAACGTTTTCGAAAACAGAATAGTACAAAATAACGTAAATCTCAATAAAAATACTAATTTATTGGGCAAAATGAAGAAAAGCTGAGCAAAAACACGCCTTCATGTTGCACACGCGATGATAAAAAGCTTATAATGTACACGGTTTATGTAATACATTACTTAATCGTTTTCTGCGTGCTAGCTTCCCAAAAGAAAGCTGCGCAGCAGCGATTTTGCAAATGTGCTCTGAATAATTACAAGCGTGAAAAGCTTTCAAAGCAAAGGAGGGAGCATGAAATTCGGTCATTTCGATGATGCTGCCATGGAGTACGTCATTACAACACCAAAGACGCCGCTTCCGTGGATCAATTATCTTGGGAATAAGGACTTTTTCAGTCTGATCTCCAATACGGACGGAGGTTATTCCTTCTATAAGGATGCCAAGCTCCTTCGTCTGACACGGTATCGCTACAATAACGTGCCGTATGACAGCAACGGCAAATATTTTTATATCAAAGACGGTGATGAAGTCTGGAATCCTGCCTGGCAGCCCACCAAGACAGAACTGGATTCCTATGAGTGCCGCCATGGACTGGGATATTCCCGCTTTATATCTTCTAAAAATGACATCGAAGCCAATCTCCTGTGCTTCGTTCCGCTGGAGGATACCTGCGAGATTGAGCAGCTCCGCCTGACGAATCACAGCGATGAGACCAGAAGTCTGCAGCTTTTCTCCTATGTAGAGTGGTGTCTTTGGAATGCCTCGGATGACTGCGAGAACTTCCAGAGAAATCTGTCCACCGGCGAGGTGGAGGTGGTCGGCTCTGCTATTTTTCACAAGACGGAATACCGTGAGCGCCGCAATCACTATGCGGTCTATTCGGTAAACCAGGAGGTGGACGGCTTTGACACCATCCGCAGTGAATTCATGGGCTTCTACAACGGCCCTGACCGCCCGCAGGCTGTGCTGGAGGGCAGGTGCCATGGCTCTATGGCCAGCGGCTGGTCACCGATCGCGTCGCACCAGCTGAATGTAACGTTGGCACCCGGTGAGAGCAGATCGTTTGTATTCGTTCTGGCATACATCGAGAACCCGGAGGACGAGAAGTGGGAAGAGGGCACCACTGCCCGTGACGGGATCATCAATAAAACCCGCGCGTTCCGGCTCCTTGATAAATATAAAACCGATGAGGCAGTAGATCTTGCCTATACGAAGCTGCGCGAATACTGGAAGGATCTGCTGACTCATTATACGGTAAAAACGGCCAATGATAAAGTGAACCGCATGGTGAACATCTGGAATCAGTACCAGTGCATGATCACCTTCAACATGAGCCGCTCGGCCTCCTATTACGAGTCCGGAATCGGCCGCGGCATGGGCTTCAGAGATTCCTGCCAGGATCTGTTCGGCTTTGTACACCTGATCCCGGAGAGAGCAAGAGAGAGGATTATTGATATTGCCTCCACACAGTTCCAGAACGGTTCGGCGTATCATCAGTATCAGCCGCTGACCAAAAAAGGAAACGCGGGTATCGGATCCGGCTTCAATGACGATCCGCTGTGGCTGATTGCAGCAGTCAGTGCCTACACACGGGAGACGGGAGATTACTCCATCCTGGACGAGATTGTTCCTTATGACAATGACATGTCGGCAGCAACGACGCTGATGGGACATCTGCAGCGGTCACTGAATTTCACAATCGAGCATCTGGGACCGCATGATCTGCCGCTGATCGGCCGCGCGGACTGGAATGACTGCCTGAATCTAAACTGCTTCTCGGAGCATCCCGGGGAATCCTTCCAGACGTTTGGACCTTCGGAGGGACCGGTTGCTGAATCGGTGTTTATCGGCGGCATGTTTGTGAAGTACGGAGAGGAATACGCACAGCTGGCAGAGCTCAAAGGCGATGCTGCAGAGGCGGAACGCGCACGGGAGGCTGTAAAGCGCGTATATAAGGCGGTTACAACAGCCGGCTGGGACGGCGAGTGGTTTGTCCGCGCGTACGACGCGAACGGCAACAAGGTCGGCTCGAAGGAGTGCGAGGACGGACAGATCTACATTGAGCCGCAGGGCTTCTGTGTTCTGGCAGGGTGCGGTGTAAAGGAGGGCCTGGCAGATAAGGCACTGGAATCCGTGGAGAAGCTTCTGGATACGCAGTACGGCATCTGCATCCTGTGGCCGGCCTACAAGCGCTATCACCTGGAGCTGGGAGAGATCAGCTCGTATCCGCCGGGATATAAGGAGAACGGAGGCATCTTCTGCCACAACAATCCGTGGGTATCGATCGCGGAGACGGTGTGCGGACATGGCGATCGGGCGTTTGATATTTACCGCAAGACGTGCCCTGCCTATACAGAGGATATCTCAGAGATTCACCGGACGGAGCCGTATGTGTACTGCCAGATGGTTGCCGGCAAGGAGGCTAAATACTTCGGCGAGGGCAAGAACAGCTGGCTGACCGGAACGGCGGCGTGGACCTTTGCCAATATCTCCCAGTACATCCTCGGCGTTATGCCTACCCACAAGGGGCTGTCGATCGATCCCTGCGTTCCGAAGAACTTCGGCGACTATGATCTGACCCGCAAATTCCGCGGCGTGACCTACCACATTCACGTTTCCAATCCGGACCACGTGGAAAAGGGCGTGAAGCAGATGCTGGTGGATGGTGTGCCGGTAGAGGGCAATGTGATTCCGCTTGGCATCGATAAGAGCGAATGCGAGGTTCAGGTCATCATGGGATGAGGTTACAGTTCATTCGCCAGTCAAACGACAGGGTGGCGGAGAATGTCCGGGTCCAGGGCCTTGCGAGGCCTCGGTGCTTG
>CAVJLL010000099.1:0-5184 GCA_963650385.1 Clostridium sp. CAG:508
CCTGCTCGGTCTTTCCGGTGTTCATCACAAGGAAGGTCAGCAGGAACATGCGCTCGTTCTGACTCTGCAATTCTTTTAGAAGTGCCTTTGCGTCCTTGCCGTAGGTGGCAAGATCCGAAGGTATGATGTCCATATCATATCCGGAGCGCACGGCCTTTTTCTGCTCCTCAATCTTGGAGCGGTCCAGCTCCGTGATCTTGTGCTTGATCTGCTTGATGGCCGCCGTCTGGTCCACCGACTGAATGTGCATGGTGACAATCTGGCTGGATTCCATCTCCAGGAACTCCTTCAGCATCTGGTCGCTGAGGTCGGAGGCCGTGATCTGCAGATAGGACATGGAGCCGTACAGCCCGCCCATCTGGAAGATCCGGCTCGTCGGGAAGGCAAAGCAGGTCGGTGCGATGAAATCCTTCACCGACATGCCGCTCTCCACCAGCCATTTCCAGTCAAAATAAAACCTGTCATTGTCACCGTCGCCCATGTGAAACATGGCGTGCATCAGGTGCAGGCGCTCCTTGCCGGTCAGACTCTTCGCACGGACGCCCAGCCTGCGGAAGTTGTTGAGAAGGTCGATCTCCACGTGCTGCAGCCTTGGCTTTGCCTGCTTCATGGAATCAGCCTCGATGCCGAAGGTGAGATATTTAGTCTTGGTCAGGCCGTTGTTGCCCTGCGCCAGCTGGCGCCGCAGCATGGAGCTGAACTCCTGACGGATCTGGTTGAACCGGTCCCTTTTGAAGGGAATGCGGATCATCTTCTCAAAATCCGCAGCATCCGTTGCCATATTCATAAAGGACAGCTCAAAGCGGATCGAGCTGTCAAAGAAGTTCAGAAAGCTGCACCACTCCTCGAAGATCGCGGTCTGATCCTCCTGCTGGGCCAGCTGATAATTGATGTCCTGAAACTGTATGGTTTTGGTGTAATAGTTGTCTGTCACGCGGCAGATGCCGTCCGGGAACATTCGCTGAAAGGGAATGCTGTCCTGCGCCGTCAGCGGGATCTCGGGATCCTTTTTGTAGCGATCCTGAAGCTCCTGCAGCTGCCTTTGCTGCTCACGGGTCAGTCCCTGCGGCAGCTGCAGCTCAGGTGCCTTCGGCTTCTTTCGCCCCGGAAGGATTGACAGTAATTTTTCCAGTATTGCCAACAATGCGTGCTACCTCCTTTTCTGCCTGCGCCTGACGCATCAGGGCGGCGTAATAGTTGTCCGTTCTGTAGGGACGGATCCTGGGCCTTTTGAATCTGGATTCGTAGAAGTTCCTCGCCACCACCTCCAGCGGCTGTCCGTCCTTTTCGTACATGGCAAGGAAGAACATGGGCATCATGACGAGGATCATGCCCATCGCGGCAAGACTGATGTTGCCGGTGCGCTTCAGCACGAAAAACAGCGGGACACCGACCAGCGCCCCCGCACCAAAGCAGATCAGCTGCCTCTTGGTCAGGTTCATAAAGACCTTGGTTTTCACCTTGGACAGGTCTCTTGGTACTGAAATATATGCGGCCATTGTTATCACCTCGATTCTGAATAATTCCTGACGGGCTCAATGCGCGGCGAACACGCTCTTGGCCAGCGAGCCGGTCTTGAACAGCGTAAAGCACAGCAGCACTGTGTATCCCAGCACGCCCCAGATGCTCATGACAATGTCATCGGAGAAGGCAATGCTCCGGATCAGCACCGCGTAAATGCCGACGCAGATCATGATGAGAAAGCCCTGGAAGCCCAGGGCAAACAGGGACCTGAGATAATTCTGTCCGGTATGGCTCTGCTCGCGGTTGCCGAAGGTTGCAAAGGGAATCGGCGCCAGACTCGTAACCATGTAGATCTCGATCATGCGGCCGTATACGATAACGAAAATAACGGCTGACAGCGCCATCATGGTGGCCTGCACGATAAAGGTCTGCAGATATATGCCCAACAGCGGTCCCAGCTCCATTTCCTCCAGCGTGGCCTGCATCGAGGCCAGTGCCGCATCATCGATAGCTGTGCTGCTCTGAATAATGCCGCCGCTCTGCGAAATGACATGCTGCGCCACATCAAAGACAGCCATCGTGATGTTAAAGCAGTTGGTAATCAGCATTACGGCTGCAAAGGTCTTAAAGATCCATTTGAAAAATATCCAGGTCTCAAAGTTTGCAAGGTTATTGTGTTCGATAATCATCTGAATCAGCTCGTAGCAGGCAATGAAGGTCAGGATCAGGCCTGCTATCGGGACAATCACCGATTCGGAGATGTTCCGGATCAGGGAAAAGACCTCCGGCGAAAAGCTCGCCGGGGTCGTTCCCACATCGCCCGCAATCTCGCCAACCTGTTGGTTGACGGAGTCAAACATCCCCGACAGATTTCCCATAATGCCGCTGACGAGCATTCCCTTCAGCCATTCCGTGATCTGTTCGAGTATGCTTTGCATGGGCTAAACCTCCTTTTTCGAGGGGCTTAACCAAAGAGTCCGGAGAGAAGCGGGACAAGAGTCGTGCCGATGAGAGCGACACCGCCGCCCGCCATCAGCTGCTTCATGCCCTGCGACTTCGCCCCGGGGTTATCGTTGCCATACCCCTCCAGAAGGTTGATGGCGCCCCAGATACCAAGGCCTGCGCCAAGTGCGATTACGAGGGTCTGAAGAACGGTTACTGCGCTGTTGAAAAATGCCATAGTGAATGTACCTCCTAGTACTTGCGCCCGTTTCGGGCTGTTGAATGATTGGCCCTTTGTGGACCGGTTGATGGTAAGGCCTCTTCGCATGTGCACCTGCGAAAGGGCAGAAGTATAGCCTGACCTTCAGCGTGAAACTGAAAATCAGGCTATGTAACAGGCGGCCTTCACCGCCTGCAGGATATTCGGTTATTCGGTTTTATCTTTCCGGCTCATGCATCCCGGAGATTTTCACGGAGATATGCGCGGAGGCATCTGCTTTTCTGTCGGACAGCTCCGAGAGAACGGAGCCTCTGGATTTCTCCTTATAGGACTCCATCAGTGCCTTGAGCTCGGTGTTCGTAACCTCTCTGGTTTCCCGTTTCCAGATAGTTTTGCCGTTGCCATCCACACCGGTTCTCACCGAGCGGGAGAGACGGGTGGTTTCATTCTCCGGCAGCTTCATCCAGACGCCTTTTCCGAACTTATTGTCATGAATCATCTTTGGAGAAATCACGAAGGATTCCCAGGGACGGTCATCCGCCTTATCCGGATTCGGAATGAGGACCTCCACCAGCTCCTTGCCGCTTTTGGAGGTAAACGGCTCGCCCACAAGGCCCTTTCCGAATTTGATGGTCACCTCTGTGGCGCCTGCCCCGAAGGTCTCGCCGCGGGCCATTGCTTCCTCGGCCTCGCGAACGAAGTCGGGCACATCGTAGCCGAAATTATTATCAAAGCCCATTTTTCTGCTCCTTTCCGATCGTCAGATCATCAATCAGGCTCCTGATCTGCATCGATCACGGTATATTCATCATTCGGCCGCAGCTTCAGTCTGTGACTCAGGAACTTTTCGATATCGAAGGTGTTCCGCTTGTCATAACCTGCCGTCAGCCTGTAATTGGGATGCTTTGTCAGATCATATTTCTCTGACATAAAGGGACGGACACCGCGCAGCTGCAGGATGCATTTGCCGCCGTCCAGCACAGCAAGCTCATCGACTGTAGCAAGATCCTTACCGAGCTTTGAGAAATTTGTGCCGTAGGACGGGCTGTTGCCGCGGGTGTCCGAGGTGTTGTAGGTGTCAATGGTTTCTTTGCCGAGGGCTGCATTGAGCTCCTTCAGGGTGGTGGGCTCCGCGCCGCCCAGGAAGATGCGGGAGTCCATATTGCCGATGATGGTATCGGCATTGTCCTTGTAGATGGCCTTCAGCTGCGACTGGGCCTGCAGCACCAGGCATGCTGAGATTTCACGGCTTCGAATCGTTGCCACCAGCTTCTCCAGATTCGGGATCTGGCCAATGTTGGCGCACTCATCAATCAGGCACCGCACATGCACCGGAAGCCTTCCACCGTATACGTCATCTGCCTTCTCACACAGCAGGTTAAAGAGCTGCGTGTAGATCATGCTTATGAGAAAGTTAAAGGTCGGATCCGTGTCGCTCATGATGAGGAACAGTGCCGTTTTCTTATCTCCGATGGTATCCAGTGAGAGCTCATCGTACATGGTAATGTCTCTGACCTCCTGAATATCAAACGGGGCGAGCCTGGCTCCGCAGCTAATGAGCACCGACTTTGCCGTTTTGCCCGCAGCAAGCTTAAATTTGGCGAATTGCCGGACGGCGAAGTGATTCGGCTTCTTTTTCTTCAGGGCCTCAAACATCAGATCCACGGGATTCTGGAAGGTTTCATCGTCCTCGCGGACCTCCATGGCATTCAGGAATTCGATCAGCGTGGCGAAGTTCTGCTCCTCCTTTGGCGCCTCATAGTGGATATATCCGATCAGCGCACAGTAGAGCAGCGTCTCCGCCTTCGTCCAGAATTCATCACCGGACTTGCCGTCGCCCTTGGTGTTGGCAATCAGGGTAGTGGTCAGCTTCAGGATATCCTTCTCGCTGTGGACATACTCGAAGGGGTTATAATGCATCGATTTTCGGAAGTTCTGGACATTGAAGATCCGCACCTCGTAGCCATTCTTCAGCAGCGCATGGCCGCAATCGACCACGATATCGCCTTTCGGATCCGTGACGACGAAGGATACCGGATAAGATTTCGAGTCGCACTGGAGAAGATTGGGCTTCAACCAGAAGCGAGTCTTGCCGCTGCCGGAGCCGCCGACAATGAGCACGTTCTTATTTCTCGCTGTTTTCGGATCCCTGGGCCGGTTATTCATGGTGAGGCTTTCTGTCCTGGTGAGAATCACGTTGTTTTTCGGATCCTCGTCCACAAAAGGGCGGATGTCCTCCGGCCTGCCCCAGCGGGCAGAGCCGTACTCCGCGCCATGCCGGTACTTTTTGGCATTCCGGCCCTTGAGCCAGACCGCCAGGCGCAGCGCCGCACCGCAGCAGAGCCCCAGCAGCAGATCCGTCGGGTAAATGCTCGGCAGGGGATTACGGAAGGCTATTCCCAGAGCAGAAATAAAGCCCAGGAGCTTTTCTGAAAGGTCTGCACCCTCGGCAATTCGCCAGGCTTCAAAAACATTGGTGGCAAGCAATCCAATCAGAACATACGGCAGATTCAGGATCAGAAGTCTTTTGTATTTTGCATTCATCGATCCTCACGCTC
>CAVJLL010000100.1:0-5181 GCA_963650385.1 Clostridium sp. CAG:508
AGCAGGATGTCTTTTCCATGCTCTGCCGGGCACTTTTGCAGCACTCGAATAGGTTCCCTGATATGTCCCAATGATTTCAGGACAAAGCATCGCTTCTTTAAGGGGCATTTCATTTGGCATCGGTATATGACTTCAGGCATTTGTAAACCTCACTTTCTGCTGTTAATATGTTCGCTAATTCCCAACACCGTGTTTAAAGAAAAGGGAATGCGACACATTCCCTGATTGCTACTTTGATAGACCGAGCGATTGCAGACGGATTCGCATTGCACTCTTGGAAACACTGAAGGTGGCAGCCATTTCAGCTATAACAGATTCATCTACGAAACTGTTTCGCCCGGGTGATACTAAGCGACGGAACATGGCTGTTACGGGCACTCGCGGCATCAGGAAGCAGGCAGCGCAAAAGTTAGCCTGGTATTCGCATATTTCAAGAGAAGACATAGATTTCCTTCCTGTTCGCAGATTCAGATTTTCTTTCTTTGTCTGATGCTTGTAATCACCGCTTGCGTGGGCAAAGCATCTTTTGTGAAGTATCTGATGGAAGACCTCGTGCATGACTGTAAAGTTCTCAGGACCGCGATCTTGAAGCTCCGTCAGGAAGCTGTCGATCAAGATGGTTCCCTGATCAACAAACAGCTTTTCAGGAAGCATACCGGCCTTATAGCGCGGTTCCGGCCATACCCATTGATATCCGGGTTTGAAGAATGTCATTCCCCAAATGGACTGATCCGGCGTGATATATTTCCAGTCGTAAGACACATCGAGGCATTTCTCAATGACCGCATAGACATCAATAGGCTTTGCAATCGTCAGCCGTTCAGCATCGAATCGGCGAAGAAGGTCGTTTGCCTTGTCTTCCAATTGTGCCGGAGAGTAGTTGTAATGAATCAATCCTGTTTGTTCTCCTTCTCCTCCTGCTCAAGCATCTCAATCACCTTTTGCCATGTCGCTTCAGAAGCATTGCTGTCGCGCGCCATGCGCAGGGCTGTGCGGGCTTTTTCATTTCCCATGATGTACTCCGGCAGGTCGGGCGAAACCGTGTTGTCACGCTCGCCTGCCGCAAGGTCAAACATCACATTGGTGTCATCTTCGCTTAAATGCAGGATTCTTGCCATATCATAAAGCTTATCTCTGTTGGGCGGATAACGGTGTCCCTTTTCGATATCACTCATAAATGCAGGAGCAATTTCAAGCTCGGCGGCGAGCCCCCGAAGCGTCATGCCAAGAGCTTTGCGCTTCTGCTCGATGAATTTCCCAAAATTGCCGTTCATATCTGTTCCTCCGTTCACCTGTTCGCTAATTCCTAACACCATTATAGGGATGCGCCCATCTGTTGTCAAGAGATTGGAATGTAAAATGTTCGCAAATTTCTAACACTGCCTTGAACAGACTCTGGCAGAGTGCTATAATGAAACAAATGATTTGATTTTTAAATATAAGATTTTGCTTTGGGAGGATAGGCAATGGCTGTTTCGTATAAAAAGCTCTGGAAGATTTTGATCGACCGGGATATGACCAAGACCCAGCTCAGAAAGGATGCCGGTATCAGCACCGGTGCGCTTGCGAAGCTTGGCAAGAATGAAAATGTGAATACGGAGATTCTCGTGAAGATATGCAGCACGCTTCACTGTGATATTTCCGATATCATGGAACTTACAGAAAAAGGCGGTGTACAGTAATGGAAAAAGCAAATTTCGGGCAGCTGGTGTCCTTTCTCTTTGGCATTGCCAATGACTGCCTTGTTGATGTATATGATGTGGGCGATTACCGGAAAATCATCCTGCCGATGATGGTGATCCGCCGTTTTGATGCGGTTCTGGAGCCGACCAAGAAAAAGGTTCTTGAGATGAAGAAGAATCTGGATGCAGCCGGCATCACGGAGCAGGACGAAGCCCTGTGCGCTGTGGCCGGTGAAGCCTTCTGCAACAGCTCTCCCTATACGCTGTCTGATCTGAAATCACGTACCAATCAGCAGCAGCTCCGCGCGGACTTCATTCTGTATCTGGACGGCTTCTCTAAAAATGTGCAGGACATCATCAAAAAGTTCGAATTCCGCAACCAGATTGACAAGCTCTCCGATCATGACATTCTCGGCCTGCTGATCAGTAAATTTACCGACCAGTCCATCAACCTCTCATCCAGACCTGTCGTCAATGCCGCAGGCGTCACGCTTCCGGCACTGGACAATCACACGATGGGAACTGTTTTTGAGGAGGTTATCCGCAAGTTCAACGAGGAAACCAACATCACCGATGCAGGACGTCATTTCACACCCCGTGACATCGTGGAGCTGATTGCAGACCTTGCCTTTGTTCCCGTGAAGGACAAGATTCAGGACAATACCTACCGCATCTATGACGGAGCCTGCGGAACAGGCGGGATGCTCACGGTGGCTGACCAGAGAATCCGGGAGCTTGCAGCTGAATACGGCAAGAAGGTTTCCATTCACCTCTACGGGCAGGAGGTTGCGGACGAGACCTACGCTATCGCGAAAAGCGATATGCTTGTAAAAGGTGAAGGCGAGCAATCCAACAATATTTACTTCGGTTCTACGATCTCCAATGACGGCTTCAGCGGTCAGACCTTTGACTTCTGCCTGTCAAATCCGCCCTTTGGGACACCGTGGAAAACGGATCTGAAGGCGTGGGGTGATATCAAGAAGGATGACATTGCCGACAGCCGCTTTGTTGTCAGCTATCAGGGCAAGAATTTCTCACTGATTCCGGATATCGGTGATCCGCAGATGCTGTTCCTTGCCAACAACATCAGCAAGATGAAGAAGGACACGGCGCTGGGGACGCGCATTGTAGAGGTACATAACGGCTCCTCGCTGTTCACCGGCAAGGCCGGTCAGGGTCCGTCCAACCTGCGGCAGTATATCATTGAGCAGGATTTGCTGGAATGTATCGTGGCAGTCCCGGAGAAGATGTTTTACAACACCGGCATCGGGACCTATCTGTGGGTGCTCTCCAACAAGAAGGAGGAGCGCCGCCGCGGAAAGGTTCAGCTGATTGATGCCACCTCCTTCAAACAGCCGCTGCGCAAGAACCTGGGCGAGAAGAACTGCGAAATCACTAAGGAAATTCGTGAGCAGATTCTTGATCTGTATATGGCCTTTGATGAGGCGGATCCGCAGTACAGCAAGGTGTTCGACAATTCTGAGTTCGGTTACTGGGAGGTGCCGGTCTATACGCCGCAGCTGGATGAAAACGGACAGCCCATCGTGGATAAGAAGGGCAAGCCCGTAAAGCCCACCGCTGACAAGGAGCAGGTGCCCTTCAGCTATGAGGGCGGCATCGAGGCCTTTATCGAAAATGAGGTGAAACCCTACAATCCGCTGGCGTACACGAAGCCGGGTACGGAGAAGATTGGATATGAGCTTTCTTTCACCAAGTATTTCTATCAGCCGGTGCAGCTGCGCACGCTGGAGGAGATTACAGCCGACATCCGCGCGATCGAGGCAGAAACCGACGGCCTGCTGGATGAGATCATGGGAGGCTGAGGATGAGGTACGAGGAATATAAAACGGCAGAAATGCCTTGGATAAATACAATCCCTGCACATTGGTCTCAAATTCGAAATGGCGGACTTTTGATTATCACCAAGATAAAGTTGGTGTTGACTTCGGAAAATACCAACTGCTTTCTTTGTCTGTGCAGGGAGTCAGAATAAAGAATATATTCGATAATTCTGGAAAGGTTCCAGCGTCATACGAAGGTTATCAGAAGGTAGCCAATGGAGATATGATTTTTTGCTTATTCGATTTGGACTGCTCCGCTGTGTTTTCGGGATTGTCAAATTTTAACGGCATGATCACCTCTGCCTACGATGTGATGACACCTAAGAGCAAAATAGTCAATCCGAAATATTTGGACTACTATTTCAAAGCTGTATTTGCTGGTCGCTACTATAAGATTTTTGCAAAATCGGTTAGATATACAATAAACTACGATGTATTCAAAGCATTAAAGTCACCTGTTCCACCCCGTGAGGAGCAGGATCAGATTGTGCGCTATCTGGACTGGAAGGTGTCCTGCATCAATAAGCTCATCCACGGCTATCAGCGGCAGATTAAGCTGCTGGAGGAGCGGAGGCTCTTTGTTATTAATGAAGCAGTTACTAAAGGTATTGATAATGGCACATCTTTCAAAGACAGCGGAATCCGGTGGATTGGGGAGATTCCTGTGCATTGGCATGTTGTATCGTTAAAAAGATGTGCCACTTTACGTTCTGGAATTACACTTGGAAAGAAGTATCCCAGAAATGTTGAACTAATTGAGGTACCATATTTAAGGGTCGCAAATGTTCAAAATGGGTATATAGATATATCCGATGTAGCAACGCTATTGGTTACACAGGAGGAAGCCGAGAAATATAGATTATCCGCTGGTGAAGTGCTTATGACTGAGGGTGGAGATCGCGATAAGCTTGGTCGAGGGAGCGTTTGGAATGGCTCAATATCGCCATGTATTCATCAGAATCATGTTTATGCCGTTAAAACCAATGAGAAGAAGTTAAACAATCGATTTTTGGAATATCTGACTGTTTCAAATGTCGCAAGAGAATATTTTGATTTGACTGCGACAAAAACCACCAATTTAGCCAGTACAAATTCTTCTAAAGTTTTGGCTTTTCCAATTCCACTGCCACCTGTAGATGAGCAGCAGAGAATTGTAGAATACTTGATACAATCTGACGAAAAAATACAGATGGCTAAAGCACGGATTCAGAAACAAGTTTTACTCATGCAAGAATACCGCACCCGCCTGATTTCCGATGTGGTCACGGGGCAGATGGATGTTCGGGGAGTTACTGTGCCGGAGTATGTGCCGGAAACGGATGAAGAAGATGAAGAAATAGATGAAACCCTCAGTGATGCCGGAGAAGAATCGGAGGTGTAGCTATGGCAGAGGATAAGGTTTCTGCAACAGAGGAAAAACAAGGCGAAATTGTCATTTACCAGGCAGAGAGCGGAGATACCAAAATTGATGTCCGCTTTGTGGATGAGACAGTATGGCTGACACAGGCGCAGCTGTGCGAGCTGTACCAGACAAGCAAATCAAACGTAAGTGAGCATATCAAGCATATATTTGAAGAGGGAGAACTGGACGAGGATTCAGTTGTCCGGAAATTCCGAACAACTGCCGCTGACGGAAAACAATATAATGTGACGCATTA
>CAVJLL010000101.1:0-5085 GCA_963650385.1 Clostridium sp. CAG:508
AATTCCAAGTTTCGGAGCAGCTTTCACTTGAAGCAAAAGGACATTGACTACATCAATGAGAAAGGCCTGGACACCATACGGGAACACGCCAGAGACTTTATTGCGAAGCGGGAAGCACCGGCAGTGATTCCTAACGACGGAAAGCAGACGCCCATGCGTGGACATCCGGTTTTTATCGCGCAGCACGCGACCGCAACTTGCTGCCGGGGCTGTATTCAGAAGTGGCATAAGGTGACAGCTGGCCGGGAACGTATATGGAAAGGAATACTTCGAGGTTTCATTTCCGGTGGATCACTTTCTGCATTTGACGGGGGTGGAAACAACGCTTTCAGCAAAGGACTTCTATAAGAATGCGTATCTGTTCAGCACTTGCCGGATCGAGGATTTGCGAAGCAAATTCGAGATGGGTGCTGAATACCAGGAAAGAAAAAACGCAGATGGGATTGATGTTTTTAGAGGAGAGTCATGGTGAAAATATTCAGGATTGC
This sequence comes from Clostridium sp. CAG:508, assembly GCA_963650385.1. Classification (GTDB taxonomy): domain Bacteria; phylum Bacillota; class Clostridia; order Lachnospirales; family Lachnospiraceae; genus CAG-791. The sequence continues at coordinate 489 of CAVJLL010000101.1, forward strand.
CTACAAGGTTGCCAGGGAGAATTCTTCAGCGATTTATAAAGGATTCGGGTTCAAGCATCTGTCCGATGCCACCCAGTATTATGTGCATCCGGACAATCAGTCCCGTAAAGGCACGACCACGCTTTGTCAGCCGATCGGAGAGGCGGTCATCCTGTTTGCTGCGATGCTTCGGGCGACAGCCAAAGGGAAGAACTTCGGCGATTTCCTTATCAGCGATGATAGGGAATCGGTTTTCCTTGATTTTGTCGTTCCGGAGGACTACAGAAGCTGCGGTGTAGTTGATCGGAGAATCAACAGGTACCGTGCCCTCTCTTTGGCGGAGAGGAAGATCCAGCTGGCGGCCTATGATGACGCCGATACACTGATTCCCGGGAATCCGGAGGAGCTGCATCCGTTATATAAGCTTCTGCCGGCATTTATGGTTCTGCTGGGGCGGGAAATGTACAGTGAAAACGAATATCGCTCCGTGATGGAAAACTTCATGGAGAACCCGGTGGCGGATGTGTTTGTCAATCTTCATGAGGACTTTTATCAGAATCATAAGATGGACGAATTTGAACTGGAATATACGGATCTTTCCGGCGTTGACACGACCGGCTGGAATTCCTGGGGTGAGAGCTATGCAGTCCTTCGGGAAAACAAGGCGGCTGCAGAGAAAAAGACGGAGGATCCGATCCGCAGATTCCCGGAGGATGCCTTCACAGCGGAACAGAAGGCGTGGATTCCTTCCCTGTCATCAGAATTTGTACTTTCTGAAGACCTTGTCAGCGTCTGCAATGCGGTTTCCGGCGGCGATCTTCTGGCGGTCCTGTTCCACGGACCGGCGGGAACAGGCAAGACCATTTCCTGTAAGCTGGTTGCCGGGTCGATCGGCCTGCCCATCATGGAGACGATCAACTGTACCGAAAACCTGGATGAATTCGTTCTCGGCAAATTCATCCCTGAGGACGACAGAATCATCTTCAGGGAAAGCTACGTGACAAAAGCAATCCGCGAGGGCGGTGCAGTTGTATTTGAGGAAATCAATTTCGCAAAGCCTCAGTATCTTGCGTTTCTGAATTCGCTGCTGGATGACAACGGCTTTGTAAGGCTGGATAACGGGGAGGTCGTGAGGAGGCATTCGAATTTCCGTTTCTTTGCAACGATGAACATGGGATACTTCGGAACGAAGGAGCTGAACCAGGCCCTGTATAACCGATTCAGCGCGATCATTGAAGTTGCGGCCCTTTCCGATGAGGCGATCACCCGTATGCTGACGACCAGAGTTCCTGAGTGTGCACCCATGGTTGAAAAAATCCTCGGCGTCTATCACAAGATCAAGAAGAAGGTTGAGGCGGAAGAACTGGATGTTGTCATCTCTCCCAGAAACCTGGAGAACTGGGCAAGGCTTGCCAAATATGAGGGATATGTTAAAGCCGCGGAGAAGACGCTGATTCCTGTCGCGAAGTGTGACCGGACCCTGGAGGATACGATTCGCGGGATCATGATGCTGTACAAATGGAAGGTGTGATGAGAGGTGGATGATGGCGATGTACGATCTGAATTATTATGAGGAAATGAAGCATGCCGAGCAAGGCGATCTGGACGCCATGTTTAATGTTGCCTTCTATATTGTCTGGGGAGATCCGGCATCCCCGGTGGAGCCGGAAGCGGCAGCTCTTGCCGTCAAATACTTCAAGGCAAATGCGGAAAACGGCGGAACGGATTCGATGCTGGACCTTGGAGCAATGTATCTTGAGGGAAGAGGAGTCCGGAAGGACGAAAAGGAAGCTCTCCTGTGGTATGAGAAAGCCGCAGAGCATAACGGGCCGCGGGCATGCAGATGCATCGGAAATTATTACCGGTATGACGTTCTGGACGATGGAACGCCGGTTCCTACAGCGGATCCTGTAAGGCTCCGGAAGGCGTTGAAATGGTACCAGACCGGAACAGAACGCGGAGAGGAAAACTGTATCTATGAGCTGGGAGATTATTACCGCAAGGGCATTATTGTCCCGCAGGACAGTAAGAAAGCGTTTGATTTGTATAGCAGAGCATATGAAATCTGTGAAGAGCTGGAAGGCGAGCACTTCATTATAAACGACAGTTACTCCGATGTGTGTTTCCGGCTTGCAGAATGCTGTCACTACGGGATCGGAACGGAGATTAACCTGGAAAAGGCAAAGCATTTCGCCCGGATTGCGAAGGAGGAGGCCGGGAAACGTCTGGACAGCGGCGATATGTATGGCGGATACCTGTATCCGAAAGCACTGAAGGAATGGCAGTCCATCATGGCGGAAGCAGGATCCTGAAGAAAGATGCCGGAGAATTTATGGAGAGGAAAGATCAGGAGCTGTTGAAGAAGTTCCAGTGTGATTACAACCGGACAGCGGAAGAAAACTTTGCCCAGACTCTGACGGAGAATGAGAGGGTGCGTCTGTTTTTCATTAATGAGAACCAGGCATTTACGGACGGGAGGAATATCGTAGTAGATCCTGCCGAAGATGAACTCTTTACAGACAGGGAAGCCCTCGATCATACAGGCGAGTTTCTCGGGTGGCCGAAGGTGGTGCTCGCAGATCCCTGGAATGCCCTGCGAATTCTCACAAGGGCGCAGACGATCCATGAATGCCTACATCTGCTCTATACGGATTTTCCGGGACGGCAGGAAACGGATCCGAAGTGCGACACCCGCAACAGGAAGATCGTCATGGGGATGATCTCCGACATTATCGAGGATTCCTACATCGAAGCTGTGGGCTGCAGCTGTTTCGACAACATGGAATTCTACCTTAAATTCGGACGGGTCTCACGCCTTTTCGCAAGTCACCCGTCTGAAGGGACCGTCAACCGAAAGTTCGGAAAGATGGTTGCAGCAGAGAAAGAGGAAGCGGCTGCGAAGGCTAGGGAGAAGGGAGAAGAGGCGCCGGCACGCACTGCAGGTGAGCAGTTGATGGATTTCCTGAATCACATGGTGACGTTCCTTCTTTATCCCATGGTTCGAGAGGAAGCCCCAGAGGAGGATATTGCGGGATATGTGGAAGCGGCAAAGCCGTTTTTCCTTGCGGGAAGTACAGCCGCATCTCCCAAGGAGCGTTATGCGTATTCGTCGAAAGCATTTGACCTGATCGCGCATCTGATTCCCCCGGATACGGAGGAGCTGCCTGCGGAGCCGATTGCGCGCAGGCTGGGCGGCACAAAGACGCACGGCGGCGGAGGCAACACAATCGGCGAGGAGCCGAACGAGGGAAGATCCCAGGAGGTCACGACAAGGCTCTTTACCGATATGTATGGAAATGAACGGGAAAATACTCCCAATATAAGCGAACTGATGCAGGCGGTACAGCTCTTCGCAAAAGACAAAAGCGCCGCAAATGAAATCCTTTCCTATGAAGGCAGCTTTCAGATATTCCAGGGAAATGACTATGACTGCGCTGTGATCCATAAGGATATCAGGATCAACGAGAGCAGGCCGAAAATCGATCTGAACATGAGGATGGCATATCAGAACATTTACAACCGGTATAAGGTCCAGATCCGGTCCTATAACAGCCGGTTCGCGCAGATCGTAAAAGCGCAGGTCAGCGAACGGGAGGAGAAGTTCCAATACGGCAGCGGAATTAATTCCAGGAGACTGGGAGATGTAAAGAAACGTTACTGGTATCGCAGCGCCCGGGGCGAAGATGTACCGGATCTCTCCGTCCTGTTCTTGATAGACGGATCCGGGTCGATGCACGGAGCCAGGCAAAAGGCGGCGATGCACTCTGCAGTGATCCTGCATGAAGTACTGAAGGCGCAGGATATTACGCATGCTGTCGTAGAACACCGGGCAAGATTTGAAGATCCGGAGATCGATGTCAATATCCTGGTCGGTTTCAATGGACGGGAGGAAGAGAAGCTGAACCTGATGCAGATCGATGCCTATGGAGATAACCGGGACGGACTGGCACTCTTCTGGGCGGAGCGGTACATGGCGCGGAACACGCAGACGGAATATCGGCTGATCATTGTACTTTCCGATGGCGTTCCGGCCCATGATGCGGACGATTACTATCCGCCGGTATCAACGAAGGATACAGCGAATGCGGTCAGGAAGATCACAAAGAGGGGGACCGACATCATCGGAATCTCATTGGATGATCCGGGTGAATTTGACAGCTATGACCGCCTGTCGGAGATCTATCCCAATCTGGTGGGCTGCAATGATCTGACCAAGCTCACCGGGCAGCTGCTGGGAATCCTGGCAAAGCTGTTATGAGATACGGGATTTCATGCTTTAAGGAGAGCGGCCGCGCTACAACGTCCTTTTCAGGAATGATGTTCACAATCTGTTCATTTGTACCTGGCACTTCAATTGCGACACTTCAATTGCTGGCATTATTGGAATAAAAGGCCTCTCTCTATGGATTGTTATACGGAATATTGGGGACAGTTTAATGGAACTAGTTCCGATTTTTACAATTTTTATCAAAAAAGAGGACTATAATTCAGTGCATATCGCGGGAGACAAAGGCGTCTGGCAGAGAGAATCTGCCGGACGTTTTTTTGTTATTAACAGGAGGTGCATTGATTATGTCAGGGAGAATTCAGGAGCATCCGATCCTCGGCGTTCAGGAGA
>CAVJLL010000102.1:0-4938 GCA_963650385.1 Clostridium sp. CAG:508
CTGTATGATAAGCTTGGCTATTCTTACCTGGATATGACGATGGATGATCTGGACATGGAATTAAATACCTTCAGAGAACTGAAAAAGAAGGAGGCCGCGGCATTATCAAATATTGCTGGATAGACTCAGAGACTGAGCCGGCAACAGAATGGCAACAAAAAATCGGATAGCCAAAATTATCCGGGTAATGAAAATAACTGAGATAATTCAAACGAAATGCGCTATACAAAACTGTTTAAGATTTTCTTTGCATGAGCGAACTGGAATAATTTCAATGGCTTGAAAAATCCAGTGGTTTTCGGGCAGAGAATGATTGACAGGTGGTTGTGCAACAAATAAATCCATATTATAAACGAAGCCCTTAGCTGTGTGTGAAAACTCATAGCTAAGGGCTTTTTGTGAATTCAAACTGCCGTATGCTACAATAAGAAACGGCGGATTTTTCCGGCTGGAAATGCGAAATTTCCGCAGGGTGGATACAGTGTGAAGGCAACGGCGGGAAATGGGGATGAAAGATAACGGAATAGATTTTGCGGGAAGTGCATACAGTAATTTTCTGATCTGGGGAATCTGCTCGTCGCTGTCTACAACGATCTGCACGATTGTGGACTCCCTGCTGGTGGGAAATCTTGCCGGGAGCGACGGCCTGGCAATTGTAAATGTTGCGACGCCGGTGTATCTGTTTTACGCGCTGTGCGGAGTTACGATCGGGATTGGAGCGAATGTCCGGATCGGCCGGCTCCTGGGGGAGTCCGGAGAGGAGGAAGCAAACCGCGTGTTTTCCGCACAGCTGACCGTTGGACTTGCCGCAGCGCTGCTGTTCCTGTCACCGCTTCTGTTCCGAAAGGCCTACTATTCCTTTATCGGAGTTACGCCGCAGCTGTATGAGCTGGCAGACCGGTATCTTCATATTGTATTGTGGGCAGCTCCGGTCTTCATTATGTATCACATTCTGAGCGCTTCCGTGAAAACAGACAGTGACCCGCGGACTGCAGCAGCTGCCTCCGCGGTTGTTATTGTCACGAACATCGTATTGGACTTTACGTTCATGAAGGGACTGCAGATGGGCGTTCGCGGAGCCTCCCTGTCCCTTTGCATTGCGGAAACGCTGGGGCTTCTGGTGCTGCTGTCCCATTTCCTCAAGAAACACAGAATGCTGAGGCTGAGGCTCTCCGTTCCGACGTTTGCGGATGTGCGGCATTTCATCTGGGACGGCTTCAGCTCGGGCTCTGCCTTCATATTCTCGGCGGTGGTAATGCTGGCCTTCAACACGCTGCTGTTCCGGTTCAAGGGCGATGCCGGAACTTTTTATGTTGCAGTCTACGGCGTTTTATATACCATACAGACCATTCCGTGCGGAATATTTGAAGGTGCTTCGGTCTCACTGTCAACGGTAACGCCGTTTCTGATCGGGGAGGCCGATGCGGATGGGACGAGTCGAATCCGGAAAAGAGCACTGACGGTGGCGGCTGCGGCCGGCGGAACGATCGCGCTGCTGTGCATTGGATTTCCCGGTGTCATTATGGGGTTTTTTGGAATTGCGGATGCGGATGCCGCTCATACGCTGCAGCTGTTTGCTCTGTGCATGATTCCGATGGGAATCAATACGGTTACGACGTCCTTCTGGCAGGCAATCGGCAGGACGCGGCTGGCAAATGCCTTATCGGTTCTCAGAAACTGCGCATTTATACTGGCATCAGGCCTTGTACTGATTCCGATCTTTAACATCAAGGGTGTTGCACTGGCCTATTGCGTGAGCGAGCTGCTGTGCCTTTTCTTTGTGCTGGCGGTTCGGATGGCTTCGCCGTCGGATGCATACGTTCGGAAAAACTGTACCAGCTATGATAAGAAATTTGAGGCCGATTACCGCATGGAAAAGGCGAGCATGGAGCGCATTTCCGCAGATATTGAATCGGTCTGCACACAGTGGGGAATCGGCGCCGGGCAGTCCTTCCTCATCAACTTTGTGTGCGAGGAAGTGATGCTTAATATCATAAAATTCGCGATCGACAGCAAAAAAACAAAGAAACATTATTACATATCTGTTAAAATCATTGCGAAGGACGAAGACTATATCGTCTGCATCAAAGACAATGTAAGGCTTTATAACCCATTTGAATCCAACGGCGATGCGATCGACAACGGCGTTTTAAACCTGATTAAGAAGAAATCGAAAAAATACGAGTATCAGCGTAAGCTGATATTTAACTACCTTTACGTATCGATCTAGGGAAACGGGGGCCAAACTTTTGGGAACGGGGGAACAGGAGTGCAGGGTCAGATTATTTTTCAGGATGAGAAGGAAATAGCGCGGCTGCGGGTTCAGAACGGGCTGCTTTCGGAGTATGAGGTGCCGGGCTTTGAGAAGATTTTTGCGGCGAAGAAGCACCTGGCAGTTCTGGATATCGGGTGCAATAACGGAACCAAAACGGCGGCGCGCTTTTCATCCGACGCAGTAGATCATGTGATCGGCGTGGAATACAATAGAGAGATCGCAGACGCTGCGCAGGCGCAATACGGGGATGAACGGTTTTCTTTTTTTTCTGCGGACATTGAGGCAGCTGGCTTTGAAGCGATGCTGCGCGGCAGAATGGAGGAGAAGGGCATCAGCAGTTTTGATATCATCTATATGTCCTTTGTCCTGATGCATCTGCACAGCCCGGAAGTGCTTCTGAAAAGGCTCCGTCCGTACCTGAAGACGGACGGAAAACTGGTTGTGATAGAGCGCAGAGATGAGATATCTTATTTAAAGCCGGATGAGGAGGGCCTTCTTGACCGGTTCCTTTTCATGCTTCGGGAGGATAAATATGCCGGCCGCTGCCGGGAAGGCAAAGAGCTGCTTTCTATGCTGAAGAGCTGTGGATATGATGATATTGCGGTCTGGAGCGAGGGTGTTCGCGGGATGGGAGATGACCTCGTGAAGAAGGAGAACATCTTCACCACGTATTTTTCCTTCTTTCCGGAGGATCTGGCAATTCTTCTGCGGGAGGAGCCGGACAATCCAACGTATCGGTCCTGGAAAACATGGACAGACACCTTTTATCCGAAGCTGAAGCAGCAGATCCTGAGTAGGGAATCGGACGTGTTTATGGGAACAGCCATCCTGGCATGCGGCAGAAAAAAGTGAGTGCGATTCATATCATTGATATCGGTTATAACTGTATATTGCGCCCGATGAAGCGAGAAGAGGCAAATAAGGTCGCGGCAATTGCCGATGAATGCGTGGGAAAGGGACTGTATTCACCGCAGGAGATGGAAGAGGCGGCGGATACAGACTCGAAATGCATCTATGTCCTCGAGACAAAGGACGGAGAAATTGTCGGCTATATTTATTTTTTCCTGACGGATCGTAAGAGTACCGCAGCAGAGATGAAGGCGGACGAGCGTCTGCTGCAAACGGTATGCACAGATGCAGCAAAACCTGTCGGCCGAATTCAGTCGGTGGCAATCAGGCATGCATTTCGTGAAAATGGTTTTTCCAAGAAGCTGGTGCAGTTCGCATTCGATGCGCTGTCGGCGGAAGGGGCAGGATGCGTGTTCACTGCATGCTGGAAAAAGGGAGACAAGGTTCCGCTTCGTGCAACCGTGCAGTCCTGCGGATTTCATTTTCTGGCAGAAACCGAAAATGTGTGGTTTGATAAAGAGGAACTTTTCTGCCCCTACTGCGGGGGCCGCTGCAGGTGCAGCGCAGAGATCTATTATAAGAGGGTGGATTGCCTGTGAAGCAAAAGGAAAATAAAAAAGCAGAGGCCAGATATTGCCTGCTCAATAAACTGATCTTATCGCTGTGCGTTATGGGTATCGCACTTACAATTGTGGTCTCGCTGTTTGCCTACCGGACCACGAAGTCTTATCTGGAGGAGCTGTATGCGGAGCGGGTTACAACGAACTGCAACGCCATTGCGACGATGCTTTCCGCAGAGGATGTAAAGACGGTTATTTCGGAAGGCGGGAATGAAACCGAAGCATATGCGGAGATGTCCGCGCTGTTCAACAAGCTGAAGGAAGAGGGGCAGGTAACCTATTTATCGCTTACGGTTCCGGATGAGGACAGCGTTCATTTTTATATCGATGCCTGTGTGCCGGAAATGGGCGATGACACTGCCAACCAGATGTCGTACGGCGCAGACATCCTTTACACAGACGCGGTATATGTGGAGGGAAAAAGTCAGAAGCAGACGGAACTGGATCTGCAGAAGTATTATGAGATTTATGATGACTTTTCCCGGAATAAGGGACTTGAAACACCGACCCTGACGGACAACGATTACGGCTACAATTACACGGGGATTGCTGTGGTTCTGGATGCAGACGGAAATGCCATTGCCGAGGTCCAGTACATCCTGGATATGGCGTCCGTAAAGGCATATCTCCGTTCAATTCTGCTGAGAATGCTGGGGATATCCTTCGTGATCATTGCAGTCGGGGTTGCGGTATACTTCTCCTTTGTCAGAAGAACGCTGACAACTCCGATCATGAAGCTCGCAAGGTTCACGCAGGGCATTACGGATACGGGCGTTTTTAAGAATCAGCACATCGAGCTCAAGACGGGCGATGAGATTGAGATGCTCGGCAACTCTGTAAACTACATGCTGGAAAAGCTGGAGGACTACATCGAGAATCTCTCCAGAGTAACTGCGGAGAAGGAACGGATCGGGGCGGAGCTGGACATCGCGACCAGAATTCAGGCATCCATTCTTCCCTGTATTTTCCCTGCATTTCCGGACCGGAAGGAATTCAGCATATTTGCTGCCATGACACCGGCCAAGGAGGTCGGCGGGGACTTCTACGATTTCTTTATGATCGATGAGCGGCATCTTGCCATTGTTGTTGCGGACGTATCCGGGAAGGGAGTTCCCGCGGCCCTGTTTATGGTCATAGGGAAGACGCTGATCAAGGACCACAGCCAGAACGGCAAGGAGCTGGGCAGTGTGTTCG
>CAVJLL010000103.1:0-4932 GCA_963650385.1 Clostridium sp. CAG:508
CCGCATCCAGACTCGCCAGCTTGGTCTTCGTCTGTCCCTCGAAGATCGGCTCCGGGTACTTGATAGCCACCACCGCAGTCATGCCGTTCCGGCTGTCGGCACCGGTGAAGTTGGAGTCCTTCTCCTTCAAGATGCCGAGCTGCCGGGCATAGCTGTTCACAAGCTGCGTGAACTTGGTCTTGAAGCCCACGATATGTGTACCGCCCTCGATGGTGTAAATGTCGTTGCAAAAGCCCAGGATGTTCTCCTCGAAGGAATCCGTAAACTGGATACAGCACTCCACCTCGGTGTTGTCGGAGCTGCCCTTCAGATAGATCTCCGGCGTCACCGGCTCACCGGCTTCCTTATTGAGGTCCCGCACAAAGGCAATGAGGCCGTCCGGCTCATGATAGTCCTCGATCACCGGCTCCGCCTCCCTGTTGTCCCGGTAATGGATCACGAGCTGGGGATTGAGATAAGCCGTCTCATGAAGACGGGACTGCAGCCACTCCGCCTTGAAGCGGGTCTTCTCAAAGATCTCGCCGTCCGGAATGAAGGTGGTTTCCGTTCCGGTCTCCTTCGTTTTGCCGATCACCGGAAGCAGACCGTCCTGCAGCTCCTTCGTCGGCACACCGCGGGTATACTCATCCTCATAGATTTTTCCGCCCTGGTAGACCCGGATCCGGAGATAGCTGGACAAAGCATTTACCACGGATGAGCCCACACCGTGCAGACCGCCGGAGGTTTTATAGGAATTGCTGTCGAACTTGCCGCCTGCGTGCAACGTCGTCATAACCACACGCTCCGCCGACATGCCCTTCTTGTGCATACCCACCGGAATGCCGCGGCCATTGTCCCGCACCGTGCAGGAGCCGTCTGCATCCAGTGTCACCCAGATCTCCGTACAGTAGCCTGCCATGTGCTCATCTACGGAATTGTCCACGATCTCATAGATCAGGTGATTCAGACCCTTCTGACTGATGGAGCCGATATACATTCCCGGCCGGCGGCGCACCGCCTCCAGACCCTCCAGCACCGTTATACTGTCTGCATTATACTTTTCTGCCATCTATTCCTCCAAATCAGCCTGGCGTTCAATCGATCAAACACCAAGCTGATGCTCCCTTGATATCCTCGCGCAGCGCCGACCCTCGCCGACGCGCACAGAGCTATATTCTCACGCTTTTGCCTGAAAAAGTCAAGGGGGGAGGAACGATAAATCAGAACGTATTTTTACTTCATTGTCAATTTCATCATCCTGCAGCCGGCCTCGTCACCACAGATAATATGGTTATCTCTGCAGAAATGCACAAATCTATATACCGGCACGAGAATCTCCCTGCCGGTATGTGTAACCAGCCCCTCAAGTTCCCGATTCTCTCCGACCTTTACCCCTACCCGGTACAGGGGCTGATTCAAGCCGGTAATGCTGTCATATTTAGCCGGAATGATTGTATTTCCGTCAAAATCCAGCATCGTGACCTTGCCATCATCAGATTTCACGATTACTCTTTTATATTTCTCATATACCCCATCCATAACGATATCATATACGCAAGGGAGCACAACATTACCATCCCGATCAATAAGTCCGCCTCTGCGCTCTTCATTTATCTCTCTGCAAACTTCCCAGACATCTCTGTCCTCATATGGATATATCTTCGAGTAATCGGACGGAAACTTTTCTTTTCCCTCTCGGTCTATAATTTTCTCTATCGTTCGCCCGTGCTTTTCATCAAAAATTTCCACACGGATGTAATTGTCATCTACATAGTTCACATCCAAAAACTGTGGTTCAAATATCACTTTCTTCTGTTTTGTATCGTAAATTCCAAGCAGTGCATCATCTTCATCCATATCAGAATTATAGAAGGCAAACATGTCATGAAAATATACAATGTCAACGTCTTCAAAGACCGGCTCCGCCAGCCAATTTCCGTTTCTGTCTATCACACCCCAATGGCCGTTTTCCCATCCGCCATAATGCGCCCTAAAAACATTGCTGTCATCATCCATCCATTTAATCTCATCAAAAATGCACGGAATGACCTCCTCACCTTTCCTGTTAATTCCTCCCCACAGCTCTTTTTCCGTCCAATATCGTCCCTGGTTATATTTATCCCATTTGGAATCCTTCCTCCATTCGCCTTTGCAGACAATGGAAATTCCGTTATAAAAGTCATAGGCATAGATATACTGAGGCGCTATCACTTCTCTGCCGCTTTCATCTACGAAGCCCCAGATACCGGCAGCTTCATATGTATCGGAAGAATGCGCCACATCCATAAAGGATAGTCCGAGTGTAGACACCTTGCATAATCCATCGGAAAACTTTCCTATGTCCTGATATTTTGACTCAATTTTAATTTCTTTTCCATCCCTGTTAACAAAAACGCTTTTTCCGTTTCGTAAAGCATGTGCGTAGCCTTGCTCGAAATTCTCAGCCCTTGTGTAAATGGGTGGAATAACAAAATTGCCATCTTTATCAAGAAAGCCATAGCCTCTGCCTGCAACACCAGCCAGTGTCAATCCTTCCTTTGCACCTGTTAAATATACCAGATCCAGGGAGCTGCTCCGTTTCCCATCGATAGACGCAATTGTCGATATCCCGCCTGCATTAAATGTCTCTCCCCGCAGCAGCACATGCAAAGCGCCGGTTTCTGCATCCTCATGAATGCTGTTCGCATCCCAGATCCATAATTGCTCAAGTTTCAAGGTCTCATCTTCATAGATTATTTTCTTTTCAACAGCAGGCTCAGAATAAATCGTGCCCTCTTCATAGATCTGCATTCCTGATAGGACGAATCCATTCTGAAACACCACTCCCGGCAAGCAGTTTCGGAATCCTTTATACCAGGGTTTCGGACATTCATCGACATACGCAGACTGCCATATTTCATCCGAAAAATCATATCCTCTGAAATTCACAGTCTCTGCTTCTTCATCCTCCCTGGCAACAGGAAGCACAAATTTTTTCACAATTCCATTTTCAAATGTTGCTTTAACGGCAAATCTCTCCGTCAGAACCCTTGGCAATGCATCCACAGCCATAAGCGCCGGAATGTCTGCAAACGTATCCTCAGCGATGGATTCCCCGCTTTTTACAAATCTTATGCCCTCTTCCTCAAAAGGATGTGATGCAATACGACATACTTTTCGTTTCGCATCTACGTCAAAATCGAACCAGCCGTAGCCGTCAATATACGGCAGCATGCTGTATAAGATCCCATTGTCCGTATAATATCCGCGCTGCATTTCTCCTTTTGTCTGATGAACGCGAAGCATCGAAGCATAAAATTCTTCATCCGAAGAAGCTTCATTATCATCATATCCGGTATAAGAAGCATTTTCAGAGATGATGCAGCTGAAAGCATCCAGACTTTCCTTATTAAACGCATAAATCAGCTTGTCCATCATTTCAAACGTGTATTCTCCGGGAAAGTACAAAATGGCATCTTTTTCATCAATTCTGCACGGATGCCAAAGCTCAATCCCGTAATTTTCATCGTCAGTGCGAACCCCCACCTTATAGCTTATCTTATCGCCTGTAAACTCCCGCTCTACCCTAATGTATGCCATCAATACAAAGCCTTTGGAAAATTCTCTGTCTGCAAGTGTGGCCCAGTAAGTTCTGTCAACGCGCATTCTTTCCTCTTGACCGAGTGCAAACATGTAAACTGTATATGCATGATTATTGTAGGTGCATTGATAACCAATGTTGTCGTCAAACACCTCGCTTTCCAAAACATAATATCCCTTATATTCCAACCAGGCCTTGAAAAATCTGTCAGCCTCTTTCCAGATATATACCCCGGAATCATCAGGTTCTGCAGACTCATGCGGCTGCTTCGTAAAAGCTTCCTGTATTTCCTGAACCTCTCGATCATAGGAAGTCATCGGCATCACCGTATAAGGAATATCCTTTTCCTCGTCAGCCGCATCCTCCTCACCATAAAATTTCATGTCAAACCACTTATGACTCCGAGACAGATTTATTTCCGTAATCATCCCGGCCAGATTGAATTTAACAAATACAACTGCTGCCGGTGCCGGATCTTCAGATTGATACAGCAGTAAACCATATTCAAAAACATCCCAAAGCGATTGCCCGTGTAAATCATCAATATCGATTCCCTCTTTGAAAATATCGGCAAGTCTGACAATCTTATAATCGTAATGACTCTTTTTCTCTGCATCCGGCTGCATATTCTCATTCACTTCACGCATGTGTGCCAATATACGATCCGCAGAGCTCAAATGTTTTTTCGCATAATCAGAGTTATACTTGCAATTTTCATTTAAACAATCTGCGATGGCATCTGCCTCGCCATAAGCAAATGCCCGTCCAAGCAATTCCAGCTTGTCATATTTCTCCATCCGGCGCCTCCCCGCATATATACTGCAGCAGACCGCTGCAGCCATCCAGCACATCCCGCCAGGTCTCTTCAAAGTCTCCGGTATACCACGGATCCGCCACCTCGCCGGGTCGGTCCGTGTACTCCATCAGCAGATGGACTTTGTTTTCCGTGTCCTCTCCCATCATGCGCCTAAGATTCCGCAGATTGTTGTGATCCATCACGATCAGCAGATCATAATGCTCATAATCCTGACGCGTGACCTGCCGCGCTGTCTTGCCTTCGCAGGAGATGCCGTGCTCCGCCAGCTTACGCCGTGCAGGCGGGTAAACAGCGTTTCCGATCTCCTCCGTGCTGGTCGCAGCAGATGCGATCTCGAACTGCGCAGACAGTCCGGCCTTCGCAACAAGCTCCTTCATGACAAATTCCGCCATCGGACTGCGGCAAATGTTGCCGTGGCAGATAAAAAGTATCTTAATCATATTTTCCCCCATTTCTCTTTTCTTCTTCTCCGCTTATCTGTGATCGCATTTTTTACATTGAATCATGGCCGCATCTGCATCTTCATGATAGAAAATGCCGGCCCAGCGGCAGATAC
>CAVJLL010000104.1:0-4677 GCA_963650385.1 Clostridium sp. CAG:508
GTTTTGCCAGCTCAGTACTGGTATCCATGAGCAAGGCATCCGTCACCTGACGCAGTTCATTTTGCTTCTCAGCCGGAACAACAGCTTTATTTTTAAATTCAATAATCTCACTCATGGAACGCCTCCTTAATATGCACAATTATTTCCATGCTGTGTAAATCATTTGTCTACGCGCAAAAGCTTCCTGGCCACCCTCCATAATATCGACTATCAACTTGTGTGTTTCTGGGCTGTCTATATTTCCTTGTATGGGTGTTATTTTGCCGTCATTGTAATCAGCTGCCACTATTTTTTCTGCATCTCCTAACACCGGAATATTGGCGTTATGCGTTGCAAATAAAAATTGAATATCCGTTTTTTTCCCTCGAATGGCCTTAATCACCTCATCGTAAATCACCTTATTATCAAGATCATCTTCCGGCTGATCAATGATGATAACATCATTTTCGTTTTGCGTAAGAATAAACAGAACAAGTGCCGATGCTCGTTGTCCTAGCGAATGATGCTTAAGAAGTTTGCCATGGTATTTAATTTCTACTTTGTTCGGAGTGGTCTTACGAATAAGCTCGGCATATTGCGATAAAACCTTCTCCTTAACCTTGACAAACTCATTTTCGGAAAGAATCTCTTTACACTTTTGTCCATTATCAAGAATAATATCGTCAATCAATGCCAAGAAATCTGAAAAAGCCTCAGAAAGCATCTGACGCTTAGAATCCTTCAGATTAGATCCTCTGAATGCATTTTTAAGCAATTCTCTAAGGTTATCCTTATCACCTTTGAATGTTAACTCCACTGACAATTCAGGTTGGCTTTCGTTTATTGCCTTTACTTCGGCTTCATAGGCAGCAAATTCACGTGCCAGCAATTCATTCCGCTTGCGCATGGATGTCCGGAGATCTTTTTTCAGGGTGTCTTGTGATCCCATTTTCTTGACTAAATCACTTATCTTTGCTTTGACTGACTCCAGATTTGCCTTTAGTTGCGGATAAACATCTACATCTAATTCTGTATCACCAATTTGACGCTTAATTTCTGCGAATTCGCCTTTAAGTAGCTCCATTTTTTCATCCAATTTTGTCTGTATAGATGAAAATTCGTCTCGAAGACCCTTAATCCTAACTAGCGAACTCTTTACACTATCAAACTCTGTGCTAATTGACTCAAGTACAGACGTTGCCGCCTCAATTAACTCTGCATTGTATTCGCTCTTATACCCATCCAATGAATCTTTTCTTGTAACAATTCTTGCGATCAAAGTTTCGATAGCCACAATGTCATTATCAATATCCTTTTTGACATCGTTCATTTTCTGCCTATCGAGGCCATACTCCGTCTGTTTTTTTAGTTTATCCGCTACTCCTCGTTCCTCAAATATTTGAAGGCTATGTTCGCAATTGCTTTTCTGCGTGTTAAGCTCTTCGATTTCTGTTGGAATCGATCCAATATCAAGTAGATGCTTGATTGCGGTTTCAATTTCAGCATGATAACCTTCCAGTTCCTGCCTAATATTACCAACCCTATTTCCCACCAAATGATCTAGTAACTGCAACTCATACGAAGAACTCTGCGACAAATCCTTCTGACCAAAATAAAGAACATTCTTTAATATCTGGTCGATAGATATTCCAAGGTCATTCCCACCTTCATCAAGAATGTTTGGACGTTCTCCATAAATACGACGAATTTCATATTTCTTTCCAAATTTATCACAAACTCTGACCGTTATTTGTCCACCAGAACCAAGCACTGACTTGACTAACTCATCTTTGTATTCTTTGTCGCTTTCCGGTTGAATATTAAATGCATAGCGCAAAACTTCTAAGATTGAGGATTTTCCGCTTCCACGGATTCCTATAAGCGTGTTTAATTCTGGAGAAATATAGATAGTTTCACCATCCAGTTTCCCTCCTGCAAAGGAAATCGACTCAATAATCCCATGTTTGAGTTGTGGCACAACTCCTGAAACTCTATTCTGAGAATCAATCAGCGCAAATTTCACTGAACCGTACGACAAATTTCCAATTTTTAGATATGTTGCTCTTTCACAATGTCCTACATCGGTTATTGATTTAGGATCGGAACCTTCTACCTGAGCGCAGGAATAGCCTAAGCATCTTTTGAAGGTATCCATTGTTTCCGCTTTTCGCACTTTTTGAAGAGCCAAAACTCTATCTCTAAATTTATTTATTTGAGATAATGACTCTAGTAAACCTCCAGAACATTCCTGCATCAAACCGCTGCCTTGATCAACATGAGCAAATACAATGAAATAATCTTTCCCATAAGAATCCAAGGACTCAATAACATCTCGCAAATCAAATTTACATCTTGTGTTTCTATTCTCTGCATTCGCTATTCCGGCAAATGCTTCTGTCAAAAAATGAGCAATAAAGTTCTCTCCATTAGCAATCCATTCTTCAGGATTAAAAACAATAAGAGTGTGTATTCCATTAGCTTCCTTCACAGACAATTCAACACCTGGCAGAATCAGAATACCTTCCTTACGCCCACTTTTTTTCAAAGCTTTATATTCGCCTTCATCAAATTTATTATGATTAGTAATCACTCCGACAGAGATATGCTCAGATTTTAATCGAGCTATATAATCCTTAACAAAACTGTTATCTTCACCTAAGTACTTGAACTCTTTGTCTTTATGAGTGTGAAGGTGAAAATCCGCCTTTACCCACGTCAAACCATTTTCAAACATATTCACTCTACCCCCAGCGCCTTAAACACGGCATCTTCCGCACTGCTATAGAAAATCAGATTAAAACTTCCGACCAACTCTGCCGGTACGCTTCCAAGGTCAGCGGCGGATGTAATTGGCAGCAGAACCTTTTTCGCACCGCTATCGAGGCATACCTGCAAGGAGTTCGCCAGCTCATCCACCTTGAGCATGGTTCCAGCGATGCTGATTTCGCCAAGAATCGCCAGAGTGGACAGCACCGGTCTGCTGAGGGCAATAGATGCTAACGCGATCAGAGTCGGCAAGGCCAGCTTCTCGGTCATGCCAATGCCCTGCAAGTCCTGATAATTTACGATATAGTCTCTGGTTGTCGTGCTGATGGAGCCACTGATGCGATTTCCATTTGCTTTCAGATAATTAAATGCGGTATTAGCAGCTTCCTTACTCTTGCCCTCAGAGCCGAGACCGGTACGCTCGAATTTTCCATTGCCGGGAAGCATCTGGCTCTCCAGACGGAATACACCAATCATGCCTGATTTGCCTCGGGACACGGTATAAACCTGACCAGGATTGCAGATCCCCTCCGGGATCAGCTTGCCGCCGCCCTGCTCCGGCACAGAGACAAATTTTTCTTCAAAGGTATCAAGGTCGATATAGCTGAAGTTCACATCATAGAATTCCATTCCACCCAGCTTTTTCAGCTGTTCCTTGACGCGGCGACGCATTTCCAGCGCAAATACAAGAATTTCTTCAATCTGTTCCTTCGTGAATTCTCCATCCGGATACAGCAATTTCACATAGCCGCCTACAATCTTGCGGACAGCAATCGTATCGCGCTGGTTCAGGTTCTTTCCAAGGCGGAAATACTTATCCAGTGCATCCCCATACTGTTCTTTTCGCAGTTCTCGGATAAACTCAGCCAGGTAATCCGTGATAAAGCCGTAGTCGTTGGTGAAATGCTCCGGACGAAACTTCGGAATCTCCCAGCCCGGAATATAGCAATGCAGGCGGTCAAGAAAGGCCGTGTCCGTTCCCATCTCCGGCGGGAACGGGTCAAAAAGGGAGGATGTTTTGAGCAGCACATCCACACTCTGATTGATGTTTCCTACAAAGACCATGGAAGCCGATGCTGCCTTTTCCTCTTTGCCACGGGCAAAGGAGCCGGACGCCATATAATCCTTCATGATCTGAATGCCGTCTTTGTCCTTAAACTTGATTCCGGCAACCTCATCGAAGGCAACGCAGTCCCACAGACCAACCAATCCCACGGTCTTACGCCCCATGTTATAAAACAGATTTGCAACTGTCGTCTGACCGCCGGACACAAGGATACTGTTCGGGCTGATTTCCTTGTAGATATGGGACTTACCGGTGCTGCGCGGCCCCAGCTCACAGAGATTGAAGTTGTTCTCCACCAACGGGAGCATACGCGCGAGAAGCAGCCACTTTTCCCGATTGTTCAGCTGATCCGGCTCATATCCGCAGGAACGCAGCATAACATCCATCCACTCTTCCTGTGTGAATGCCTTGCGTCCCTCTCGAACTTCTTCAATGTCGATATGGGGCATCTGAATCGGAGTCAGCTTATGGATGCTGATAGGGGAGATATCCTTTTGCTTTTTCTGCTTGGAGGCAATCGGATTGCCGTTGATATCCGTCAGTCCAAAATCACTGTCGCCTTCGGTCTCATATTCCAGCTGCACGATGCACCAGATACCGCCGCAAAGCAGCCGGTCATATTTTTCCGGATAATCATCTGTAATCGGCACATTGGTGAGGCCGAGGTTAGAGAACTCCGCAAAAAAGCAATCTTTTTTGATGTCCAGATGCACTGTCACCATATCAATAATGGTATGGCTCCCGTTCTTGCGCAGCTGAGAAAGAATTTTCTGAGCTTCATCCGGGCGGACAAAATTGTCTGCCAGAATATGTTTCACATTCTGAACGCCCTGCTCAATGATTGCTTCATCATCTGAACTACAATA
>CAVJLL010000105.1:0-4619 GCA_963650385.1 Clostridium sp. CAG:508
GTACACTCGCCAGCCAAGCGACAGGGTGGCGGAGAATGTCCAGGTCCAGGGCCTTGCGAGGCCTCGGTGCTTGCGAGCGTTTTCTGCGAGCTTAGCACCGCTAGGTCCGAGGATGGAGCACGCTTTTGCCGAGTGGCCCAACGGGCCATCTCGTAGCTGACGAAGTCAGCGTAGCGTCCCAGGACCGGACAACTCCGCCAGGACCCGTCGCTGGCAAGCGGCAGAGCATTGCCAGGAACGGGGGAGTCCTGCTACAATAAAAAGGATTGTTTTTTAACAGCTATGGACGGAGGGATACATGAAGCATTTCGGAGCATTGATTAAGGTGTGCCTGGCAGCGGCAGCAGCGGCCTGCCTTCTGGCTGTAACCCCGGCAGGTGCCGTAAAGGCGGAGGCAGCCGCTGTTTCGGGCATTGATGTCAGCTCGTATCAGGGGGATATCGACTGGAATGCCGTGGCAGCCAGCGGCGTGAAGTTCGCCATGATTCGGATCGGCAATACCAAGTACGGACTGGATTCGAAATTTACGCAGAATGTCGTCGCGGCGAATGCGGCGGGAATTCGCGTCGGTGCATATGTGTATTCGTATGCGCTGAATGAGACAGAGGCAGCGGCGGATGCGCAGCTGGCGGTATCGGCGATGGCATCGGTGCCGATTTCCTTCCCGGTTGCCATTGATCTGGAGGATTCCTCTCAGAAGAGCCTGACGCCGGCACAGCTCCAGTCGATAGCCAATACATTCTGCTCGGTGGTTTATGCGGCCGGCTACCATCCGATGGTTTACAGCTACAAGAACTGGTTTTCCGAGCGGATGGGAGCAACTGCCTGGGATCATTGGGTGGCGAACTACAGCAGTGCGATGGGCTTCCCCGGCACGATGTGGCAGTATTCCTCCAGCGGAAGCGTAGCCGGCATTGCGGGAAACTGCGATATGGACTATGTCCTGAAGGATTATTTCACAGCCATTCCTGCCAACGGACTTTCCACGCAGAACGGAGCCACCTACTATTTCGTCAATTACCGCAAGCAGTTCGGCATGCAGACCATCGGCGGACTGCAGTACTTCTTTGACGGAACGGGAGCGATGGTCAAAAACCAGACGATCACCGATGCCCAGAACAATATCATCCGCATGTGCAAGGACGGCCATGTGGTTGTGATCACGGCCGAGCAGCAGACGCAGGCCGCACAGCTCAAGGCGGTTTCGGATCAGCAGGCCGCGCTTCTCGTGCAGTGCCAGAATGAGCAGGCAGCCGCCGAGCAGCAGGCACAGACGGCCGCCGCACAGTATCAGGCACTGCAGACTCAGTTCGAGCAGGCGGCAGCGACCGCACAGGCGGCGGCAGCCAATGCGGCAGCGCTTCCGACCCAGGAGAACCTGAACCTGCAGGCAGTAACAGCACTGCAGCTGCAGCAGGCACAGACGTCGGCTGCGGATGCGCAGAAGACTGCAGCAGCGCTTCAGACTGCGGCACAGGCGGCAGCGGCGCAGACAACGGCACAGACCCAGGCGGCAGCGACGGCAAAGGCAGCCAGCGATGCTGCACAGCTCCTGGTAGTGATTCCGGATTAACACGCGGCGGAATTGTCCAATATATACAAGAACAGACCTTCATTTTCTATTTGTCCGAATCGGAATCTTTCCGGTACAATAGAGCCCGGCAGCGTTCTGCTGCCGGGCTTTTTCTATCCCTGTTCAGGGAAGCCCTTTCACCACAGATTGCGCCTAAGAGCGGCATACAACAGCATAAGAGGAACGGAAACTATGTTTAGCAGTGTGTTATCAGGAGCTGTGCACGGCGTGCAGAGTTATCTTCTGCGCATTGAAACGGATATATCGGACGGACTCCCTACGTTTTCTATGGTCGGCTTTGTCTCGGCACAGGTGCGGGAGGCGCAGGAGCGCGTCCGCGTGGCCATGAAGAATACGGGAATTCATCTGCCGCCCCGGCGGATCACGGTGAATTTCTCACCGGCAGAGATTCCGAAAAGGGATCTGATTGCGGATCTTCCGGTGGCGGTCGGGCTTCTGGAGGCGATGGGAGAGATCGAGCCGGATGCGGCGGAGGGAATTCTGGTCCTGGGCGGATTGTCTCTGGATGCGGAGCTGACGCCCGTGCGCGGCGTGCTGCCGATTGTGCGCGGCGCGCTGGCGGAAGGCATTGATACGGTCCTCCTGCCGGCGGAGAATGCGCGGGAGGCTGCGGCGCTTGGAACGGCGAAGGCGATCGGCCTGCGGAATCTGGAGGAGGTGATCTCCTATTTTCGTCTTTCCGAGGAAGAGAGGAATGTGATCTATCCGCCGCTGCCGCCGGAGGATTTCCTGCAGGAGTCGGCGGAGACCGCATCTGCCGGCGGAGCGGATTACAGCAGCATAAGCGGGCAGGACGGCGTGAAACGGGCGCTGGAGATCGCGGCGGCTGGCTTTCACAATGTGCTCATGATCGGACCGCCGGGTTCCGGGAAATCCATGATGGCCAAGTGCCTTCCCGGGATCCTTCCGCCGCTGACCAAAGAGGAGTGTCTGGAGGTTTCAGCGATTTACAGCATTGCCGGGGAGCTTCCGCCGGAAAAGCCGCTCATCCATATGCGTCCGTTCATGGCGCCGCACCATTCCATCACGCAGCAGGCACTGGTGGGCGGAGGCACAACGCCCCGGCCCGGGGTGATCTCGCTGGCACATCGGGGCGTCCTGTTCATGGATGAGCTGCCGGAATTCGGAAGAGACAGCCTGAATCTTCTGCGGCAGCCGCTGGAGGACCAGCACATTGTCATTTCGCGCAGCACCGGGAACTATGATTTCCCGGCCCGTTTCATGTTCGTTGCAGCCGCAAATCCCTGTCCCTGCGGCTATTATCCCGACAGCAGATGCCATTGCACAAGAGCAGAAATCCTGCGCTATCAAGGCCGCATGCCCGGACCGATTCTGGACCGGATCGATCTGACTGTGGATGCGCCGCGGGTTCCGGTGGAAGCGCTCTTGCAGAGAAAGGAGTCCGAGCCGAGCGCTGCCATCCGCAGGCGGGTCATGGCGGCCCATGAGCGGCAGAAGGAGCGGTTTGCAAAAGAGAGCATCTGCTTCAATGCAGAGATGAATGCAGCCCAGACGGAAGCGTACTGCGGGCTCGGGCGCAGGGAGAAGCTCTTTGTAAAGGAGATCTTTCAGAGCATGAATCTGTCTGCGAGGGCCTATCACCGGATTCTCAAAACAGCAAGGACCATTGCGGATCTGGATGGCCGCGAGAAGGTCAGTGAGGATCATCTGGCAGAGGCGGTCGGCTACCGGTGCGCAGACAGAGGGCAGCCCGGGAAGGAAGGCATGCTGCCGTAACGGAGGAATCAAGGAGGAATACATGACAGGGTACGATGTGTGGCTGGCGGGAATCGACGGCATCGGGAGTGCAGTACTCCGGGACCTTTGGGAGATGTCCGGGAGGCGGATGGATTTTGCAGAGGAGCTGTACCGGATGCGGGAGAAGGAGCGCGAAGCGTACTTGATGAAAATCCCGGGAATGACGCAGCGCAAGGCAGCCCTGGTGACCGAGGCCAGAAGCCTTGCAGCAGGAAGAGGCAGGAGCCCGGAGGAACGGGCACAGGACCTGGAAAACCGCGGGATTCGCTATGTCCGGATGGGAGAAGCGGACTATCCGGAGCGGCTTATGCAGATTGAGGATCCGCCCTTTGGCCTGTACGTAAAGGGACGCCTTCCGAGGCAGGAGCGCGCCGCAGTCGGAATTGTCGGAACCAGGATGGCGTCTCCCTATGGAAGAGAGCAGGCGAGGATTTTCGCATCGGAGCTTGCATGCGAAGGCGTGCAGATTATTTCCGGTATGGCAAGGGGCGTGGACGGCGTCGCCGGGAGGGGAGCACTGGATGCATCGGATGATTCCTATGCTGTCCTCGGCGGCGGCGTTGATATCTGCTATCCCAGGGAAAACAGGGATCTGTACGAGGCCTTGACGGAACGGGGCGGAATTCTGTCGGAGTACCGGCCGGGGATGGCACCGCAGAGTAATTTCTTCCCGGCCAGAAACCGGATTATCAGCGGTCTGTCCGACATCATACTGGTGATCGAGGCAAGAGAGCAGTCGGGAACGCTCATTACGGTGGACCGCGCACTGGAGCAGGGAAAGGATGTGTGGGCCCTTCCCGGCAGGAGAAGCGACCGCAACAGCGCCGGCTGCAACCGCCTGATCCGGCAGGGTGCCGGCATTGCACTTTCGCCGGAGCTCCTCCTGGAGGCATTGGGCCTTCGGGAGGCGAAGGAACCGGCAGAAGGCACAGAAACTGCGTATGCGCAGATGACCTTTGACTTTGAGGCGCTGGCAGGAACAGAGTCGGGCGTCGGCCGGGCAATCCTGGAATGCCTGGATTTTGCGGAGCCCCGAAGTCTGGATGCGATTGCACCGGAGGTGTCGCATATCGTCCGAAGGGACGTTCCCTTCCGCGAGCTGATGAAGGAGCTCACGCACCTGACGCTGCACGGATGCGTGAAGGAAATTCGTGTGGGCCAGTACGTCACCGCGGTGCACTATACGTAAATTCTCCGCCACTGTACAGACGCCGTTACAGTACACTCGCCAGCCAAGCGACAGGGTGGCGGAGAATGTCCAGGTCCA
>CAVJLL010000106.1:0-4339 GCA_963650385.1 Clostridium sp. CAG:508
TTCTATTCTATCAGAATCGTCATGGATCCGAACATCCGTATTTGCAAAGAATCTGGGGCGGACATGCGGAATGAACTGCATCCATACAACAACTTCCTGAAGGCCAAAAGGACTCAGAAGCGGCATCCGGACCACTTCACAGCATCTGCATATATTCGAATTTCATAAAATTCCTCCTTGCCTCGGCACTGAGCTTGGTCTGCTGTATTCCATTATACAGATGATTCGTACGAAGTGCTTTCAAACCGTCCAACATCCAAGGCTTGGAAGATTCCCCTCTTACTGCTACACTGAATTCAGTAACGCATCGTATCCTATCAGTTTGGAATTCAACGAAGGGAATTGATATGAAAAAAGAATCGCTAAGAAGCAAAATCGGCAGCAAATTCAACCGGCTGGCCGATTCTCATCCGGTACTGCACGCCATCATTCTGATGGCCTTCTACATGCTGCTGACCGCAGTTTTCACGCTGTTCGTCATCCTTGTATGCAACCTCACTGCCGCCGTGATATACGTAATACGCAATGACGGAATTGGCGATTCTTCCCATGCCTCCACGGAGCTTCTCACTACGATATCGACGATTGCAGCCTACCTGCTCTTCGTACTCGTATACTGGTTCCGGCGCCGCACGCAGCTCCACCGGTTTTTCCGCGTCAGCAAGACCGGCTGGGGAATTCTCCTTGGCTGGAGCGTTCTGGTGACGACGTGCATCACGTTTTCGCTGAACCGAATCAACCACGAGCCCATCGGAAACCCGGGAGCCGCTCTCCTTATGGGCTTGCAGCCGGGAATCACCGAGGAGATTATGTTCCGCATTGTCCCGATCTCCATTGCTATGAAGAGCAGCAAACGCCGGCAGCTCGTCCTCCCTGCCTTTCTGTTCACCGGCCTTTGCTTCGGACTGGTTCACAGCATGAATATTTTCGCCGGGGCGAATCCTATCCTCACACTGATTCAGGTGATCTATGCAGTCGGTGTCGGCTTCCTGTTCGCTGCAATCTATATGCGGACCGGCAATATGTGGATCACCATTCTGCTGCATACATTCAACGATGCCATGGATTTTCTCTCGCCCAGTCTCCAGTCCAGCGGCGGTGTGCTGACGGATGCACCTGACGCCGGCGGGCTCATCGTACTGCTGTTATTCGCTGCGCTTTACTACATCAATGCCTTTCTTCTCTTCCGAAAGAGCAGTCAGGAGGCAATTCCGGATACATGGGCCGAAATCTGGGGCGGACATGCGGAATGAACTGCGTCCATACAACACTCCATGAAAGCCAAAAGGACTCAGAAGCGGTATAAACACACCGTTTCTGAGTCCTTGTTTACGTTCAATTGTTGAAAATCAGGTCATGCATTCTCAAACGCCGGGATAATCCCCCAAAAATACATATAAACTTTGGACCGGCTGAAGCCCTTCATCAAACGATTCAGACGCCCTGAAGCTGATGCTGCTGAATCCATCCCTCCAGTTCAGCCTCGCTCAATCCGGACCACTTCACTGCATCTGCAATCGAGAGCACGCCCTTTTGAATGAGCATTGCATAGCTTTCCAGGCGGCCCTCCAATAGCCCCTCTTGTCTGCCTTCTTTAAGTCCTTCCTCCCGGCCCTCTCGGAGACCGTCTCGCCTGGCGTCCTTCCTGGCCAGCATCTGCATATATTCGAATTCCATAAAATCCCTCCTTGCCTCGGCACTGAGCTTCGTCTGCTGTACCTGCTGGTACACCTCTTCGCAGAACTCATCTGCGGGTGCCTCACCATTGATTAAATCCAGGAAATTCTTCAGCTCCGGCAAAATATCATCCCTGCTGCCATGCGTGTTGATGAATACCTTCGTCGTGCCGTCGCCCAGCTCCAGCTCCGGGACCGGGAACATCTGCTGCCAATCTGTTGTATTCCATGTTTCCTCCTGCAAAATAAATGATGCGCAGGAGCTCTGCGGATAATAACTCCAGGTTCCGCCGGATTCTGACCAATACAATCTACCGTCCGCGTGACAACAGACATATCCCGTAACTGGGTCCAATCCTGTCGGCTTTCTTCCGAAGCTCCTGCAGGTTAAAAGGTATTCTCTGCATATGCTTCGTTCGATGTGAATCAGACAGGATAAAGACTTGACCGCCGCAGATCACGCAGCGGCATCCACAGAAAGGAACTGGCTATGCAACTGCCTACAGTGTAGCAGACGGTAGGCGACGCAGCAATCTAAATGTTGCAGACCGTTCAACAACCGTTTGAAAAGCAGAATCAGGCATGTTATGCTGTTTCTACAAATTTATCGAAAGGAGATGGATTTATGCCTACGATTGCTCCGGTATCAGATTTAAGAAATTACGGGAATGTTCTCGAAAAGGTCCATACAGGATCTCCGGTATATTTAACCAGAAACGGCCACGGCGCTTACTCTATACGTGATATGAAAGACGAGGAAAACTTCCAGAAAGCAGAGGCAATGATACAACTGATGTGTGAACTTAACGCCGGAATTCGTTCTGCAGAGGATGAGGGTTGGATTTCAGAAGATGAATTTCGCAGTCATTTTCGCAGCAAAAGGAATGAAAGCAAATGACATATCTTTTACGCTACACGCCGGAAGCCGTACGTGATATGGATCGCGTATGGGACGAGGTATACGAAGCTTCGAAAAGTTTCGATATTGCGGATAACTACGTGCGTGAATTCATTGACGCAATAGCAGAGAAGAAACAGTTTCCGCTTTCAGGTATCCCTCTTGTTTACAGAGGTTTGTTCACCGGATTTTATTCGGTCAATTATAAGAAGTACAAAGCATTCTATCGAATAAATGACAGGTACATCGATGTGATCCGGATCATTACGTCAAAGAAGGATTACATTGCCATCCTCTTTGATGATCCGAATGTCCAGAATCATTGATCCGGCTCTTCCAAATCCTGGTATTATATGGAAGAGGGGGATACTACCATGAAACGGACCATTCGTGGAACACTGCTAGCTCTGGCGCTTGTTGCCGGCTTTTGTATTTTCGGGATTTCTGCAGAAGCAAAATACAAGCGAACCTGCCATTATCCGTATGAGACATGCCGCAGAGAATGCTACAACAGTTATTCGTACTGCTTTTCCCACTGCTGCCGACACTCATCGTGCGGCAATGCACGTCTGTACAGCGGGCTGTATTGCGGGAAGCATACCTGCAAGCAGGACGGCTGCTACAACGAAAAGGCAGGATCGTATGAGTATTGCCTTGATCACCTGCCAAAGAAGGCTTCCGGACTGTGCGAGGTATATTCCTGCCAGCGAAAGCCGCTCTCCGGCAGCAAGTACTGCAGTCTCCACGAATGTAGTGTGAGCGGTTGTCACGCTTACGCAACCGGAAAAGGAAAATGCTACAAGCATGGTCACAGCAGCTCATCCGGAACAACGTCTTCAAAGAAGCCATCCGGATATGATTCCTTCTACGAGGATGACTTCGAATCCTTCTACGACGAGAACCAAGAGTTTTATGAAGATGAGGATGACGCATACGAGGCGTGGGAAAAGGTATACGGCTGATTTCTTATATGTAATCGAAGATGCTTTGAACGGCATCCGTGATATTGATAATATCGCTTAGCGGAATTGTGGATAATCTTGAAAACGGTAGGCGGCTGGCCCTTCTTTTGAAAAGGAGGGATTATGAATATGGCCCTCCTGGAAAATAAACAGTGAAAGCTGTGAATGAAAGGAGGGATGCGGATATGATGACGGATTATATTTCACTGGCAGGGTTTGTCCTCTCAGTGTTTGTTACCGGAGTTGCAGTCGGAAGGCTTGTTGATAAGATCGAAAGATTGATTCGGAAGCTGGAAGACGAAGAACATAGAGATGCACACAAAAACGACCGCCCTAAGAATCCCTGACAAAGATTAAAGGCGATCGTTTTTAACTGATGTTAAGGGGCTAGCCGTCTATCGGTAGCACCTTTTTATACACGAATAATAACACGAGTAAGAGGCCGATTCAAGAACCTGTGGCTTCTGTACAACATTTTAAAATTCCCAAAAAAGCCCAGGAACAGCGCAAATACACCATTCCCAGGCTCTTCATTTTCTTTCATCTATCAAAAATTCATTCACCGTCCAGACACCGCTCGCAGGCTTCCTCAAATGCTGCCGCTCCGGCCCAGAGGTTGTAGGAATACCAAGAGCTGTAGCTGTTCCCTTCGGAATCCTTCTGGATCACCAGGCCATCCGAGGGGCACCACCGCTCCGAAAGAACGCCGTAACGTCCGTATCCCGTCTCCTTCGGGTAGAGCTCCAGTGTCTGCATGATCCAGGCGGTGCCGTCCAGTGCCCGGTCCGTGTAATAGTCATCCC
>CAVJLL010000107.1:0-1766 GCA_963650385.1 Clostridium sp. CAG:508
ATCAAGGAGAAGCTTGAAAGAGAAAGGGAGACTATGAAGATCGTAGTATTGTGCGGCGGACTTTCCACGGAACGTAAAATTTCAATTCTCTCGGGAACAAAGATCTGCAGAGCCCTGCGTCAGAAGGGACATCAGGCGGTTCTGGTGGATTTGTTCCTGGGACTGGAGGATATGGGAGAAGAGGTGCTGCAGAGTCCCGGGTGTCTCTTTGAAAATCTGCCGGAGATTCAGCCGGCGGAGTTCGACGGCATTGCACCGGATCTGGATGCTGTGCGGGAATCCAGAAAATGGAAGGACCCTTCTGTTTTCGGAAAGGGAGTGCTAGACATCTGCAGAAAGGCAGACATGGTCTTCATGGCACTCCACGGACTGAACGGAGAAGACGGCCGGGTACAGGCGGCCTTTGATCTGACGGGCGTGCGGTATACGGGCTCCGGATATCTGGGAGCCGCGGTGGCCATGGACAAGATCATCACCAAAAAGCTGGTTCGGCCCCTCGGCATCCGCACACCGGACTGGAAGGAATATGCGAACGTCACGGAGGAGCAGATTCCAGAGATTGCCGCAGAGAATCCGGTTCCCTGTGTGGTGAAGACACCGACCGGCGGCTCATCGGTGGGTGTGTACATCGTAAAGAAATCGGATGAGCTGGAGCCGGCGTTGCGCGAGGCACTGCGCTACAGCAGCAGCATTTTGGTGGAGCAGTTCATTGAAGGCAAGGAATTTACCAACGCTGTTTTGAAGGATCGGGCGCTTCCCTGCGTGGAAATCAATCCCAAAGACGGAGGCTACGATTATTCCAACAAGTATAAGGCCGGCGCTACGGAAGAGATCTGCCCCGGACGTCTGACAACGGAGCAGGCCGAGGAAATGGGAAATATGGCAAAAGAGGTACACCGCATTCTGGGCCTTCGCACCTATTCCCGCAGCGACTTTATGGTGACCGCAGACGGAACCATATATTTCCTGGAGGTCAATACGCTTCCGGGAATGACGCCGACGAGCCTCGTGCCGCAGGAGGCCGCGGCGGTCGGCATCTCCTATGCGGATCTGTGCGATCAGATCGTGCAGGACGCTGTAGGTTATTACGCAGGGCAGTTTTAAAACCGGGAAGGGAAGAATATGCAGAAAATAACGCTGGCGCAGCTGGTGCAGGCGACAAAGGGAACGCTTCTGGGCGAAGGGTACGATCCGGAGACCGTGATTACCGGTGTGGAATCGGATAACCGTGTGGTGAAGGAGGGCGATGTCTTCCTCGCCTTTGTCGGAGAGAACACGGACGGTCACCGCTTTGTAAAGGCGGCGCTGGAGGCCGGCGCTGCGGGCGCGGTGGTTTCCAGGACGCCGGAGGAGCCGGTTCCCGGCAAATTCTATGTGCTGGTGGAGGACACGATTCTGGCGCTTGGCGCGCTGGCCGGCTGGTACCGGCAGCAGTTTGCCGTTCCGGTCGTAGGAATTACCGGGTCCGTCGGCAAGACGACCACCAAGGATATGATTGCCGCTGTCCTCTCGGAAAAATACGAAACACTCAAGACGCAGGGAAACTTCAACAACAACATCGGCCTTCCCAAGACGCTGCTGAACCTGACGGATGAAACGCAGATCGCGGTGATCGAGATGGGCATGAACCATTTGAAGGAGATCGAGTATCTGACAAGGATTGCAGCTCCGGAGACGGTGACCATCACCAACGTGGGAGATGCACACATCGGCAACCTTGGCAGCAAGGAGAATATTTTCAAGGCAAAGAGTGAGATCTTCGAGGG
>CAVJLL010000107.1:2211-4294 GCA_963650385.1 Clostridium sp. CAG:508
CGGCACATCGCAGTCCTGGGAGACATGAAGGAGCTCGGAGCCGCGGAGGAGACGCTTCACCGGGAGGTGGGCACGTATGCGGCAGAGCTGTCCGTGGACACGCTGATCACGGTGGGAGATGCGGCGGCGTATCTGGCGGAAGAGGCCAGGAAAAAGGGGCTTGCTGATGTCCGGTGCTGCCGCGGCAAGGATGAGGCAAAGGCGGAGATCGAGAAGCTCTCCGGTCCGGACACGGCATGGCTGTTCAAGGCGAGCCGTGCGATGGCCTTTGAGGAGCTGGCACATTATGCGGCGGAGCTCGCAGACGGCCGGGCGTGACGGCGTCATGTGCAGGGATAAAAGGGCAGCAGGGAACGTATGAGTATTCTGAATCTGGAGCATATCAGCAAAAATCTCGGAGGCCGCGTCATTCTGGACGGGGCCTCTGTCGGTATTGAGGCCGGAGAAAAGGTCGGCATCATCGGCATCAACGGCACGGGCAAATCGACGCTTCTGTCGTTGATCGCAGGCAGCATGGAGCCGGACGAGGGCGAGATCATCCGCCAGAGAGGCCTGCGGATTGCGGCTCTGCCGCAGAATCCGTCATTTGATCCGGACAAGACGCTGCTGGAAAATGTGACGGAAATGATAAACGGGAAGGAGCAGCACTGGGACACCCGTGGGGAGGTGCGCTCGAACCTGCTCAAATTCGGCATCCCCGATCCGGAGGTCAGTCCCGCGCACCTTTCCGGCGGACAGAAAAAGCGTGCTGCGCTTGTGGCGGCCATGCTGACGCCCTCGGATGTTCTGATTCTGGATGAGCCGACCAACCATCTGGATCTGCAGATGATCGAGGAGCTGCAGAAATTCCTGGAGGCGTATAAGGGGACGCTTCTCATGGTGACACACGACCGGTATTTTCTGGACGAGGTCACCGATGTCATTCTGGAAATCGACCGGGGGAAGCTCTACCGCTACGAGGAGGACTATGAGGGGTATCTGGAGCTTCGGCAGCAGCGGCTGGATTATGCGGTTGCAGCAGAGCGCAAGATGGCGACCCTCTACCGCAAGGACCTTGCCTGGATGATGCGGGGAGCAAGAGCGCGCTCGACCAAGCAGAAGGCACACATTGCCAGATTCGAGGCGCTGCGGGACCGGGAGAGAATTCAGGAGGAGCGTCAGGTCGAAATCGAATCGCTCCCGTCCAGGATCGGCGGGAAAACCATTGAGCTGGAACAGATCGGGAAACACTACGGTGACCGGATTTTATTCCATGATTTCACCTATCATTTCCGCAAGACCGACCGCATCGGCATCATCGGACCGAACGGGTGCGGCAAATCCACATTGATCAAGACCATTCTGGGAATTGTGCCGCCGGATGAGGGGAGCGTAACGATCGGACAGACGCTGCAGCCGGGTTACTTTTCGCAGGAGAATGAGCAGCTGGATGAGTCGGCAAGGGTGATTGATTACATCCGCAATACGGCGGAGTACATCCGGACGGCAGACGGGCTGGTATCTGCCTCGGAAATGTGCGACCGGTTCCTCTTTGATCCGAAGCTTCAATACGCACCGATCGGGAAGCTCTCGGGCGGAGAAAAGCGGCGCCTTTACCTGCTGCGGGTTTTGATGGAGAATCCCAACGTCCTGATTCTGGATGAGCCGACGAATGACCTGGATATCTCAACCCTGCAGGTTTTGGAGGACTACCTGGACCGCTTCGCCGGCATTCTGATCGTGGTATCGCACGACCGGTATTTTCTGGACCGGGTGGTGACGAGAATCTTTGCTTTTGAAGAGAACGGGACGCTGTGGCAGAGCGACGGCGGCTATGCGGAGTACCAGGAACATCTTCTGGCTGCCGGAAAAGAGGCGGCGAGGACCAAGGACCTGCGCGGCGATGGGAAGCCGGCTACGGCAGCCGCGGCCACTCACAAGGCCAAGCTCTCGTACAAGGATCAGCGGGAATATGACACCATTGAGGCGGAAATCGATCGGCTGCAGGCGGCGTCGGATGCGCTGGCGGAGCAGATTCCCTTGGCGGCAACCGATTATGAGAAGCTCCGGAAGCTGACGGAGGAGAAGGAAGCACTGGACGTTC
>CAVJLL010000108.1:0-4174 GCA_963650385.1 Clostridium sp. CAG:508
GAGGAGGAATATCCGGAGGATGATCAGGCTGAAGTCCCCGATGATTCCAACGAGGAAGAATAAGAAAATGGGCTAAAGCCCGGGCGGTCTGCGGATCGCCTGATACATAGCGAGGTATACAAGATATAGCACCGCTATGGCAGTTCTCGGCACAATATAAATTGACATCATTCGTTCAAAAGAATATAATTATCGTGTAATTTTGACAACATTTTCTGCACTATTTCATTTTGAAAGGTAAACCATGATCAATGGATATATGAGCATAAAAGAAGCAGCTGAAAAATGGAACGTCTCTACAAGAAGAGTCCAGGTGTTGTGCACGGAGGGACGCATTACCGGTGCTGCGCGTTTAGGACGAACCTGGGCGATTCCGGCAAATGCAGAAAAGCCGGTAGACAAACGGATACGATCTGGCAATTATAGGAATTGGCGTGATTCGCGAAAAAACCAGGAGCTATTATGAACACCCACTTCGGCTAAATATAAAATAGTGAAAGGGACGAATAAAATGAAACGATTAGCACTGATTCTATCCGCTGGAGTTGTTGTCACCATGCTCTCTGGCTGCGGACAAGTAGATGAATATCTTCAAAACAGATTTCTGGAGAAATCTGGAATACTTGAGGACCAGGAATATCAACAATATTCTGAAATGAAGCAAAATAATCAACTGGGAGAAGACGGAACTTTTAATGATACAGATGTTTTCACAGAAACGACAGTTACGGATGTTGCTGATGGATCTGTTCATGTAACCTTTGCGGAGAATCGTTATTTAGACATCCAATACTATTTGGATAGCGATATGACGCAAAGAATAGATACCACCCAATGCTATCTTAACCCCGGTGATACAATTTATGCTTCGGTTGAAAGTAAAAATCCAAACAGCAATCTTTACGCGCTTTCAACCTATCGCATCTATGAATACGATAGCGAAAATACCGTAAAAAATGAAACTACGTACCCAATTGAAGATAAAGACAATCTGGTTTATCAGATACCGTCTACTTTTACAGGATCGGAGATTTCCATTGTACCCATTGGGGAATATCCAGATCGCAAGCTGACAATGAAGGCATTTTACATTGATGACAGTCAACAAGAGAAAGAATTGGCTAATGCTGGCACGTGGACAATAAATGACGAAGAGTGCACCGGCAACTCAGCGAGCATCAGTCCAATTGTTTCCTATGTTCTAAAATACAAATTCGATAAAGACAACTATTTCTTTGTCGCAGCTTCTCCAAAGTGCTTTACAGAGCAACCGGATCAGAAAGGTATTGTAGAATTTCTGGAAGCTAACCCGACAGATGAAGACATGGAATATTCCGTTGAGTTGCACCCATATCTGACTCTTACCATTTCACTAAGTGAAAACGGAACAATCTCCCTTGATGATAACATTGCAGAGACAATAAAAAAGAATAAAAGCTGGACTTGCGAAAAGTTGAAATATGGGGATGTTCTTGTTGTGGAAAGTGCAGGCGAGTGCAAGATATCTGCAGGTGACTACAAGCACATAAAAGTCAGCAAGGATCCTATTACTCACGGGTATAGATATACATTGCAAATTGTGGCAGAAACAACGGACACCATATCCGATGATATTGATATTGATGAGTATGTAACAATTACACTTCCCGAAACAGCTGCACACGGAACCTGCAAATATAAATTAGATGGGAAGTCTGTATCCGGAACGGTTCAGCTTCAGGAAAGCCAGAAGCTAACTGTGACCTACGCAATCACAGATTCAGATTATGAATTCGAAAATGCCAATGTTTGGAATTGGATGCAAGGTATAGTTGGAAATATGGAAAAGACTGAAACTATAGCTGTGGATTCGAGCATGAATAATACCACTATCGATCCCGATGCATTTTTCAGTATTTCTAAGAAGGGAGAATAACGATGAGCGGCAAAGTAAAAAAGTATGCCATTATGGCAGGAACATTAGCACTTCTCATCTTGATTTCCGTCTTTGCTCTTTACATTCATGGGCGTGCCGCAGCGATTGGCGCTGGTGTCGGCGAAATTAATGGAAAAATAGTTGGTACAGCAATAGGGTCTGTTCGAGGAATATCCGAGGGAATTGAAAAGGGCTCTACGGATGGCGAGAATGCAGGATTGAGTGCTGAAGATACGACTGCTGATGTAAAGGGAACTATGGAGTCTATTGGAAAGCTCGAAGTTCTTGCAGCTGACGTGACATTGAAAAATATAAATAAAATAGGAGATGCTTATAAAGGTTTATATCTAATAAATGGCGATGCAATTTTTACTGTGGACCTGAATAATGCAGAGATTAGTTACAGTAAAGAAGGATCGGATGTTTATATATGGATACCATCTCCGGAAATGGAATTGTATCTGGATCAAAACAGTACGCAGAAGTTGGCAGAAATACAAAAATTCAATCTATCCGTCAGTGCCGAGGATGGGCTGAAAGCGTATTTAAATTCCATGACTCAAACGGTAGAAAACGTGGAGGAAACAATGTCAAATTATGAATCCTTAGAGAAGATTGCAAGAGAATCGGCAAAAACGCAAGTAGAGCAATTAACAGCCACGCTGTGTGGAGAATCCCAAATTGTCCACGTTGAGTTTAAATAAGGGGGCAAAAGAATATGTTTGATGGAAATAGTAAGGAATTGCCTCCTGAAAATCGGGGAAATTCTAAAAAATCAAAATCGAAGAAAAACAAGAAGAATATCCTTAATAAAAAGGATATAGGTATAGGATTGGCTGTTATCGTTGCTATCGTTTGTATTATTGTTATCGCTTATTGCTATATTGATACACTGGCTGTGGGAACTAGCTCCGCAATTTCCAGGTATCAAAACGTAAAGCAGGAAGTTTCTGATAGTACCTATGATGAGTTCTATCAAAAGGCCTATGATATTTCGGAGGAAAAACATCATGTAAGCAATCAAGTTTCCATTACTCTGGGCTCACTCAAGGAGCAGGCCAAGATGGAGGTTTTAAAAATAAGCACAGTAGAATATGAAACTCAAGAGGAGGACGAAGGCGATGTTATTGAGAATATCCTTTCTTCCATATCGACATTCTTCAAGGGCAATGTCGTGTCATGGCTTGAAGTTCCGGGATATGGTGTATTTACTGTAGATCTACAATCCGCGGAGTTTATCATTGATAATGAACGGGGACATGTTTTAATCCGGCTTCCCTCTCCTGAACTTTCGGAATTCACTATCGATTATAAGAATGTGGAAATCCTTAATTTCGAGGATTCAGGTATGTTCAACTCGGCAAAAGTCGGTGAAGACTTAGCAAGAAAGCAGCTGCAAAGTGCAGAATTAACAATGCGTCAAAATGCAAATTCAAATCAGGAGTATTACCAGTCCGCGAAAAAAAGTGCCATAAACATACTCTCGAATTTGGTAAAGCAGCTTAATCCTCAAATTGAAACTCTCGTGGTTGATGTGGAGTTTATTGAGTGATTCATATGTCGGAAGCTCACAAGAAATAAGGCTGTAGGGGGATACAACAATGAATGAAATAATTACTGAAGATATCAACTCGGAGAATTTAGATAAGCCGAGAGATATGTCGGCATTAGGTTCAGATATCAGAGCATATTTGAGCGAAATAAAGGATCAATACAGCGGAGGCATTGTCGCGAAAATTCCTCTTGCAGAGGTCTCAGCTTTAGGAACCGCATTTTCTTCGCTCAGTCAGGTGTTTCAGGCAACCTCTTCGGAGAAGCTGTATCGATGCGTTTTCCCTCAGGGTGTGACAGGCGCTTTAGCACAGGCTAAGGACGGAACCGGCGCTCTCGGTACAATTCTAAAATCTGAAGGAGGCCTTGCACAGGCAAGATGGGTTGAGGTTGGACAGTCTGCCGTTGCTATCAATCCAACAACTGTTTTGATGTCAGTCGCCATTTTTGGGATTGCAAAACAGATTAATGATATCAAGCAGAGCCAGCAGGAAATTATCGATATTCTTGAACGTGATAAGCGATCACAGCTCCTCGCGGATTATGATATTCTGTCGAATTACATGGAGAATTACCGGTTTTACTGGAACAACAGAGAAACCGTCACGGTAAATCTGAATCAGGTAGAAAATATCAAGCGCAACGCGGATAAAGATATCCGTTCCTACAGAGAGCAGCTTGAAGATCTGATATCTCCTAAACGTCAAA
>CAVJLL010000109.1:0-3881 GCA_963650385.1 Clostridium sp. CAG:508
CGGAGCTGTGACGCTTGGGGGCACAGCTCCGGATCGCTGCCTTCCGGCAATGCGCCGGGGGAGAGATGTTCACTGTGACAGAAACGATTTGACAGGAGGGATTACATGAAAAGGAAGAGTTTTAACGAGGGATGGATGGTATCTGCAGGGGGCAGCGGCCTGATGGAAATGTTCATGCCGGGAAGTGCCAAGGCACAGCCGGTGGATCTGCCGCACGATGCAATGATCCACGAGAAGCCGGCTGCGGATGCAAAGAGCGGCGCACAGACCGGCTTTTACCCGGGAGGCGAATACGTATATACCAGAAAATTCCAGGCACCGGCAGAATGGGCAGATCAGACCGTGCTGCTGGAATTTGAAGGCGTTTATGAGACAGCAAAGGTGTATCTGAACGGGAATTTTGTCGCATCCAGTCTGTATGGATACGGCGGCTTTACGGCAGAGCTGGACGCGTATCTTCGATACGGACAGGAGAATGAGATCAAGGTTATCGCGAACAATCCGGCGCCCAACAGCAGATGGTATTCCGGCAGCGGCATTTATCGGAACGTGAACCTTCTGATCGGCAATAAGGTCCACATTGAAAAGGACGGCATTCGGATTACGACGAAGGAGATCGCAGCGGATTACGCGGTTGCGGAGGTTGAGACGAAGGTA
Organism: Clostridium sp. CAG:508; assembly: GCA_963650385.1. GTDB lineage: Bacteria > Bacillota > Clostridia > Lachnospirales > Lachnospiraceae > CAG-791. Next base: position 658 of record CAVJLL010000109.1, read on the forward strand.
AAGAACCTGACGAGAGGCCGCCATTTCATGAAGCTGGACGTGAACTGGCTGGACGCGGCTGACGGAAGCTGTGCAGCGCAGGATACCGTCGTATTTACTGTTTTTGCACAGGGGGAGGAGACGCTTCGCCAGAACATCCGGATTGAGAAGGCAAGACTCTGGAGCTGCGAGGAACCGAATCTGTACGACGTACAGGTAATTCTGTCAGAAGACGGCGAGGTGCTGGATACCGAGACAATCCGGACGGGACTGCGGATGCTGTCCTTGGACGGCAAGACGGGACTGCGGATCAACGGTCAGGAAACCAAGCAGCGCGGAACCTGCATTCACCATGACAACGGAATTCTCGGAGCGGCAACCTTTGCTGCGGCGGAAAGAAAGCGGGCAAAGGAAATCAAGGATGCCGGCTTCAATGCAATCCGCAGTGCCCACCATCCGATGAGCCCGGAGATGCTGGCGGCCTGCGACGAATACGGCCTTCTGGTGATGGATGAGTTGGCCGATATGTGGAACGAGGAAAAAAATCAGAACGACTTCTCCAACTATTTTGACCGGTGCTGGGAAGAGGAAACGGAGAAAATCGTCGCGAAGGATTACAACCATCCCTGCGTGATCCTGTATTCCTCCGGCAACGAAATTCTGGACCTTGGACGCGAGAGCGGCGGCCACTGGAATCGGAAAATCTGCAACCGGTTCCATGAACTGGATGCCACGCGCTATACCACGACCGCCGTCAACGGCCTGATTACCGCAGCCGTCAGCGGCAAAATACAGCAGATCATTGTCTCCATGCTGACAGAAAAGGGAATCGATCCTGCCAGTCTTGCCGGCGGCGGAGACTCTGCAGAGAGCGGAATCGGCGCAGCGAACATGATGATGCAGATGACGAACGAGGACGGATTCTGCCAGCATCCACTGATGACGGAGTGTCTGGAGGAGGCGGCGCAGGCAGCAGACATTGCCGGCTACAACTATCTGACCGGACGCCATGCGATGGAGGCGCTGCTGCATCCGAACAAGCCGGTTCTGGGAACGGAAACGTATCCGGCGGACATTATCCGTCTGTGGAAGCTGGTGGAGGAAAACGGAAACGTACTGGGCGATTACACATGGACCGGCTATGACTATCTGGGCGAGGCCGGCTGCGGTATTTTCTATTACGACGGAAAACAGAATTTCTCCTCTAATTATCCGGACCGGATTGCGTACATCGGAGATATCAACATCCTGGGCTATCGGCGTCCGATCAGCTATCTGCGCGAAATTGTATTCGGCCTGCGCAAGGCACCGTACATCGGTGTTGTCCGCATGAACCGGTACGGCATGCAGCACAGCCAGACAGCCTGGATGTTCAAGGACAATGTTTCCTCCTGGACATGGCCCGGCTATGAGGGGAAGGAAACCGAGGTGGACGTTTATTCGCCGGATGAAGAGGTGGAGCTGCTGCTCAACGGAGCATCGCTTGGCAAAAAGCCGTGCGGCAGAGACCATGGCTATACGGCGTCATGGACCGTGACCTATGCGCCCGGAGAGCTGGTCGCAGTCGGGTATCAGAATGGAAAGGAAACCGGACATTACAGCCTGACAACAGCCGGTGAAGAGGTTGTGCTGCAGGCAAAGGCAGACCGAACGGAAATTGCAGCGGACAAGGATGAAATTGCCTTTGTGACGCTGACCTTGACGGATCGGAAGGGAACGGATAACCTGTTTGCCAAGAAAAAGGTGCGGGCTACGGTGGAAGGCGCCGGAATCCTGCAGGCATTCGGCAGTGCAGAGCCGCAGCCGACAAGAAGCTACGATGACAGCGAATGGGAGACCTATGACGGACAGGTGATGGCGGCGATCCGCAGCATAGGAGAGCCTGGTGAGATCCGTGTGCACTTCGAGGCGGAAGGATGCGAGAGCGTGACGGTTTCGATTGCGTGCAGATGATTTTCTGAATGAATTCAGATATTCTAAGGATTGCTGAGGACACAAAAGCGACCGGCAGTCCGGTATTGGTTGGAGGCAGGTGTTTTTGCCTCCAACATCATTTTGTGAGGAATATATGGCTGCATTATTGCTGCTCGTGATTTATCTGATTTTCATCAGTCTGGGGCTCCCGGATTCGCTTCTGGGATCGGGCTGGCCCAGAATGCAGGTGGATTTTGGCGTTTCATCGTCGTATGCGGGATATGTCTCGATGACGATTTCCCTGCTGGAGCTGACCTACAGAAGGTGCAGAGGGTAGGCGAAAAAAGTGCGGAATCCGCAAAAAAATCAGTAAGCTGTTTGAATTGGGGACAGCTTGCCTGTGATAGTATGCTATGCTGTTTCTGAAAAAAATGCGGAATCCGCAAAAAAAACGTGAAGAGGGGAAAATACGAATGCAGACGAATGAACAGACGGAGCATGTCTCTGCTGCAGACAGAATCGGCCGGCTGCCGCTGGCGGGCATGGGGGAAGGCTGGCAGAAGCGGGTGAAATTCTGCATCACGGGAGTGCTGCTGCAGGGCTTTTTCCTGTCCTTTCTGATTAAGGTGAATCTCGGGACGGATCCGTATACCTTTATGAATGTATCCATTGCCGAGCGCATCGGCTGGACCTTCGGAAACTGGCAGCTGGCCATCAATGCGCTGCTGCTGGTTTTCGTGCTGCTGACGTCGCGGCTGCGGTATCTGGGCTTCGGAACGCTGGCCAACATGGTGCTCATCGGCTATACGGCGGATTTTGGATGCTTCCTTTGGAACCGGCTGCTGCCGGCTTCCGCTTTTACACAGGCATCAACCAGAATTCCGATATTCGCAGTCACACTGGTCGGATTTCTGGTTTCAGCCGCAGTGTACATGAACGCGGGAATGGGCCTGTCTCCCTATGATGCGCCGCCCTGCATTCTGCACGAGCATGCAGGAAAGGTGCCGTATTTCATCATTCGAATCATCTGGGACTACGGAGCGATCCTGGTCGGCATGCTGGCAGGCGGCACACCGACGGTCTCCAATCTGATCATGGCTGTGGCACTCGGACCGATCATCACACTGATCGGAAAGGCAATGCGGAAGGTGCTGGAGTAGGAAGGTATTACCGGCGGAGAAAATGATGCACGAATACTGGTTAATGCATAAGGATGTGACCTGTGCGTCCATTGAAATCGATCCGGATTCGGGGAGAATTGCGGCATACCGGGAGGTAGACGGGGAATATGCCCCGTTCCTCGGCAGCTGCGATCTGGCGAAAATCAACAG
>CAVJLL010000110.1:0-3751 GCA_963650385.1 Clostridium sp. CAG:508
GGATGGAGCGAGAGCGTCCCAGGACCGGACAACTCCGCCAGGACCCGTCGTGGCAGGCGTCTGTACTGTTACGATTTTTCCACTCGCAAGTGTAACAAACCCGCCAGACTCTTGACAATCACGGCCGCCTTGCTATAGTTGGATGTAAGCGTTTACATTTATGAAAATGCGCGGCCGGGCGCTGCTGCAGGAAAGGGAAATGCAAATGAAAGCTTTTATGGACAAGGATTTTATGCTCCGGAATGAAACGGCGAAGCATCTGTTTCATGATTACTGTGAGGACCTTCCGATTGTGGACTATCACTGCCACATTCCGCCGAAGGAAATCTACGAGGATCGCCGCTACAACAACATCGCCGAGGTATGGCTGGGCGGAAAAGGTGCCGACGGCACCTATTTTGGCGACCATTATAAGTGGAGAATGATGCGCTGCAACGGGACGCCCGAGGAGCTCGTAACAGGAGACGCAGAGCCGTTTGAGAAGTTTAAGGCCTTTGCGGCAGCTCTTGAGATGGCAATCGGCAATCCGATGTATCACTGGAGCAATCTGGAACTGCAGAAGTACTTTGGCGTTACCGAGCCTCTGACAACGGAGAATGCGAAGGAAATCTGGGACAAGTGCAATGACCTTCTGCAGAACGATCCCAACCTGAGCGTACGCGGCATCATTCGTCAGTCCAACGTTGAGTTCGTCGGCACCACGGATGATCCGATTGATTCCCTGGAGTGGCATGAGAAGCTGGCGCAGATTCCGGATCTTGGCTTTAAGGTTTGCCCTTCCTTCCGCCCGGACAAGGCTGTCAACATCCAGAAGGCAGGGTTCAAGGAGTACATGGAGAAGCTTGCAGCGGTTGTAGGCCGCCCGCTCCCGCATGTAGGCGATGTCGTTGCTGCACTGGAGGAGCGCGTAGATTTCTTCAAGGCGCACGGATGCCGCGCTACCGATCATGGTCTGGATTATGTACCGTTTGCAGCGTGTGATGAGGCTGAGGCGGACCGCGTGTATGCGAAGGCACTGGCCGGCGAGAAGCTGACGAAGGAGGAGATTGATTCCTACCAGACGTTCGTACTCCTGGCACTTGCCCGCAAGTATCATAAGGAAAATATCGTTATGGAGATCCATTTCTCCTGCACGAGAGACAACAACAAGCGTACCTTTGCACTGATGGGACCGGATACCGGCTATGACATGATTGCTAAGTCGACCTGCTACAACGAGCTGGCAGAGTTCTTCTCTGCGCTGGAGGTCAGCGGCGAGCTTCCCAAGTGCATTGTATTCTCTCTGGATCAGGCAGATCTGAACCAGATCGCAACCTGCCTTGGCTGCTTCCAGTCGGATGAGGTTCCGGGCAAGATGCAGCTCGGTGCAGCTTGGTGGTTCCTGGATACCAGAGACGGCATGGAGGCACAGATGAAGGCGCTTGGCAACCTCGGCGTTCTGGGGAATTTTGTCGGCATGCTGACCGATTCCCGCTCCTTCCTGTCTTATACAAGACATGATTATTTCCGCAGAATCATGTGCAACCTGATCGGTGACTGGGTAGAGAACGGCGAGTATCCGAACAATGAGGCATCCCTGAAGAAGATCGTACAGGGAATCAGCTGCTACAACGCAGAGAGATACTTCGGACTGTAATCGGCCCGAACCCGCTCAGACAGCGGCTGTATAGTGAAAAAAGCACCCGGAGCAATCCGGGTGCTTTTTTTGACACCTTTTTCCGGTTCTGGCGGAGCTGTCCGGTTCGGAAAAAAGAACGCGCTGCAACCGTCTGCCGCGCGTTCTTATGAGTGGAAAACAAATGTTCCGGAAATCAGCGTGGCCTCCTGATGGGGCCCGGGATACGACGGCTCAATTCCTGCAGTCGTATGAATAATCACCTCCTAAAAGAAACATTTTTGTTAACCTGTTTGTGCAAAATAGCAAGGTTCACGGCTGCATCCGTATTCAGCAATTCCTTCGCGCCGGCCTTTCTCACCTTCTTCTGGACTGCATTCAGTCCGCCGACAACTGCATCCAGATCATCATCCGATATTTCCCCGGCAATGTCTTTCAGATCCTCTTCCGTGAGTTCAACGCCATGTTCCTTCCAGAAATCCAGAATAACTGCGGATGTAAGCTCTTTGTTCTTCTCAATTTCTGCAAGCTTCTCCTGAACTTCAGGACGTGTTAACAGTTCTTCAATCTTTTCCACCTTCGCTTTATCCATGATTTCTCCTTTCGGGATCATCCCCATAGCAATGGATACCGGATTGCGATGCGCCTTACCCTTCTGCAATCCTTAAAATTATGATAACCCTCCCATCGAAGGAAAACAATGATGGCTTTGATTGGTAAGTGTACATGGATAGGGAAATCGCTACGCAGAAGGAATTTTGATTTGAAACTGGATGTGCCAAATGACACTACCGTTGCGGCTATCGAGGAAGGCAGCAATGCCTGGAACCAATAGTTCAAAAGCAATGTAGAAATAAATATCCTTGATGTCATTTCTGGCTTCTTGAGAATTTGCAAGAGTGTCATGCTGAGCAATAGAAACCCTGTATAAACCGATGTACAATAAACGCATCAACTGACGATTCTACTGCGACAATTTTATTTTAAAGAAAAACAGCTTGCGAAGACGGGGGATCTGATATTTAATGATGCCAGAGGTGAAAATTCTTTTGATTTCAGCAATAAGAACCTCTCAGTTAAATCAGTTTTGTATTTCATTTTGGAAAGGAGGCCCTTATGAATAAAGAAAAACAGGAAAAAATCCAGGAGCTTATTTCTTCTCCCGAAGTTCAGGAAAAAATGAAAGCCCTTAACAACGATGGCGAGGCAACCAGCGCCAAGATCATCGACTTCTGGAAAGCCCAGGGCGTTGAACTGACAGAGGAAGACCTTAAGGTTCCCTCTCACGAAATGTCCGAAGATGAGTTGGAAGCCGTTTCCGGTGGCGGCGGCTGCGGCTGCTTTGCCGGCGGCGGCGGCACGGGTGATTATCTGGAATGTATATGCTATGGTGCCGGATCCGGCGGTTTGATAACCATAGGCAGACACTCCGGCAAGCTTCTCACCGGCGGCGAGGCCATGTGGAGCGCCAGAGGCGGCTGCTGGTGCATCGTCACCGGTGCCGGGGCTACCAACTGGGGCAAGGAAATTCCTCATATCATGTACGATGATCAATTATAAGATTTCCGTTGCGCCCTGTATCCTTCGGAAAATGGGTTAATTCAGCCCTGGAGCAGGCAAGAAAAGAGGTCAACAAGACGGAAGGGGCGCAGAAAATGAAGCAGTCCATGTTCCGAGCGGTTTAACAAAAAAAACAGCACCCCGGTGAGCAGCCAATGCCCGCCGGGGTGTTCTTTTGTTAGACTCAACTGACTACGTTTTGACCTTTACAAAAGTATTGCTTTGCATTATGGATATAAGAATGATGCATCGGAACTTGTCATAGAACAGGAATCGACATTCCAGAGAGTGAAGAGGAAAAGCAGTGGCTGGAGAAGCAGAATTTCAAGAACACTGCGGATGATGCTTATACGGGAAAAATCAGGATTTTAGGAGGTTGACAATGAAGATTGTAATCATAAACGGAAGTGCAAGGAAGGGAAACACATTAACAGCGATTCAGGTATTTACTGATGGAGCCGCAGAAGGCAATGAGATAGAAATCATCGCACCGGAGAAATTGACCATTGCTCCATGTAAAGGCTGCGGAGCCTGTCAATGCAGCAAGGGCTGTGTAGATCAGGATGATACGAATCC
>CAVJLL010000111.1:0-3690 GCA_963650385.1 Clostridium sp. CAG:508
AGAATTGATTCAGGGTTGCATTTCTATTTGATTGTCACTATGTGATTGAGAATGTACAGAACTAATCCGCAGGACGGATCAGTTTCCGGAGAAAGAGGGATTTGAACCCTCGCGCCGCTATTAACGACCTACTCCCTTTCCAGGGGAGCCCCTTCGACCTCTTGGGTATTTCTCCAAAAGCTCAAATCTGAGTTTCCATATATAAGCACTGTGTCGCCACAGAACCATTCCTTCAGATAATATAAGGAAGCGGAGAGGATGGGATTCGAACCCATGTGCCCAAAAGGACAAACGGTTTTCAAGACCGCCTCGTTATGACCGCTTCGATACCTCTCCGTATCGAATCTCTTTGGAAGATTTCGTTCTGCGCTCTCGCGAACGCAAGAGATATATTATCAAAAGGCTTTTCCATTGTCAAACATGAATTTTACCCAATTTATTATTTCATTTTTCAGTTTTTGCCGTCATTTTGTAGCTTTAATGCGTTGGCGCGTGTGCGTGCGCACTTCATTTATCCGCGCTATAATCCGATTGCTCCGCCTCGCAGAAAGGCTTCTATTCACACATTTCCGCCAACAGGATTGTCCATCCCATCCTTTGGCTGATCCGTGTAAGCGCTCCTTTTCAGAGGCAGAAATACATCTATGAAGGAAAAGGACATCTATAATGAAACAACGCGATCAATTCGGTTCAAGGCTTGGGTTTATCCTGGTCAGTGCAGGCTGTGCCATCGGCATCGGCAATGTATGGAAGTTTCCGTATGTTGCCGGCGCCAACGGTGGGGCGATCTTTGTTCTGTTTTATCTTCTCTTCTTAATTCTTATGGGGATTCCTGTTATGACCATGGAGCTGGCCGTGGGACGTGCCAGCAAAGCCAGCGCCGTTCAGGCCTATAAGAAGCTCGAGCCCAAGGGCAGCAAGTGGCATATCCACGGATGGTTCTGCATCGCAGGGTGCCTTCTTCTCATGCTGTACTACACGACCGTTTCCGGTTGGATGCTGGATTATGCTGTCAAATTCGCTTCCGGAACCTTCAGCGGGCTGAGCTCCGAGGAGGCCTCCGGCGTATTCAGCAGTATGCTGGCCAATCCCGGTGAGATGCTGCTCTTCATGGCGATTACGGTAATCGTCGGATTTCTGGTCTGCGGTGACAGCGTACAGAAAAGCCTTGAGAAAATAACGAAGGTCATGATGGGATGCCTTCTGGTTCTGATCATCGTCCTCGCCATTCACAGCTTATTTCTCCCCGGCGCTGCAGAGGGCATTCGCTTCTACCTGATGCCGGACCTCAATGCTGCTCTGGAAATTGGGATCGGAAATGTGATCGTAGCAGCAATGAATCAGTCATTTTTCACACTGAGTCTTGGTATCGCTGCGCTTGAAATTTTCGGCAGCTATATGTCCTCCGAGCAGACACTGGCAGGCGAGTCGGTGCGCATCTGCATTCTGGACACCTTCGTTGCTCTGCTCTCCGGACTTATTATTTTCCCTGCCTGCTTCTCCTACGGAATCAGTCCGGACCAAGGTGCTTCCCTGATTTTCATCACGCTCCCGCAGGTGTTCCTGAATATGCCCGGAGGCCGGCTTTGGGGGACCCTCTTCTTTATATTTATGACCTTTGCAAGCTTCTCCACCGTAACCGCTGTATTCGAGAACCTGATCGCAGCCGGAATGGACAACTTCGGCTGGAGCCGGAAAAAGTCAGTGCTGATTCACTTCCCCATTGTTTTCATAGGCAGCATTCCCTGCGTCCTGGGCTTCAATATCTGGAGCAGTGCTTCTCTCATCGGAGGAAGAGGCGTACTCGACACCGAGGATTTCCTGGTCAGCAATCTCCTGCTGCCCTGCGGGTCGCTGGTGTTCCTCCTCTTCTGCGTCACCAAATTCGGATGGGGCTTTGAGCACTATCTTGATGAAGCCAACACCGGCAGCGGACTGAAGCTTTCCGCCAAATTAAAGCCATACTTCCAGTTTATACTCCCGCTGCTGATCCTCGTGATTCTGATCAAGGGGCTTCTGTGATACTTGCGTGCTGCTTGCCTTATGTTGCTGCATTATGAAAAAGGCAGACATTCAGAGGAGGATCGTTATGTACCGTTTCAGATGTGACAAAGAAACCGCTGTTGTTGAAACAACGCGCGGCAGGATCCGCGGCTACGTGCAGGAGGACGTGTATATTTTCAAGGGCATTCCCTACGCGCAGGCGCGGCGCTTCGAGGCTCCGACTCCCGTCGACGCCTGGGAGGGCGTACGGGACTGCACCAGCTTCGGCTATTGCGCGCCGCTTCTGGAATTCCCGGCTCCCGGCGGCGAGCTGCTCGTTGCGCACCGCTACTGGCCGATGGATGAGAACTGCCAGAATCTGAACATCTGGACTCCGGAACTGGATGATGCAAAGCGTCCCGTTCTGGTGTGGCTGCACGGCGGCGCATATGAGGCCGGGTCAGCCATCGAGCATCAGGCCTACGAGGGCGAGAACATGGCCCGCATCGGCGATGCGGTATGCATCTCGGTCAATCACCGGTTGAATGTTCTCGGCTATCTGGATCTTTCGGACTTTGGTGACCGGTTTGTCGATTCCGGCAACTGCGGCGGCGAGGATCTGGTGGCCGCGCTCCAGTGGGTTCATGACAATATAGCGAAATTCGGCGGGGATCCTGACAATGTGACGATTTTCGGGCAGTCCGGAGGCGGCGGAAAAGTGACGACGCTCCTGCAGACGCCGGCAGCCGACGGTCTTTATGCAAAGGCGTTCAACATGTCCGGCATTTACAAGCCGCACGACGCCATTCCGGCACTGCACGGGAGCGGACGCGAAATGGGCGAACACCTCATGGCCGAGTGCGGAGTAACCAGCATAGAAGAGCTGCAACGGATTCCCTATTATTTTCTGGCACAGGCCTATAAGAAATGGCATCCGGTCGTGCTCGCTAAGGGTGGAAACTGCGGCGGCAGTCCCTTTGCCAACGATTTCTACGCCGGGGATCCGTTTGACGTCGGCTTCCGCCGAGAGACGGCTGGCATCCCGATGCTGATCGGCAGCGTCTATTCCGAATTCCCGTCCTTCCAGGCAGCGGACTTTGACAAGCATGCGCTCTCTGAGGAGGAGCAGACGCGGATGCTCATCGATGTGCTGGGGGAGGACAACGCCCGGACACTCATTCCGCTGATGAAGCAGGCATACCCAGAGCGCCCGATCATCGATCTTCTTCAGATTGACATCGTGTTTCGTCCGGCCATCATCGAATATGTAAAGCTGCGCGCCGCTCTTAACCCGGAGACCTACGTCTACCTTTTCAATCACGATATGGCGATCGACGGCGGCCGGGCTCCCTGGCATTGCTCCGACATTCCGTATGTTTTCCACAACACAGCCATGGTGCCGACAACCCAGGACGAGGATGTGGATGCTCTGGAGAGCAATATGTTCCGCATGCTCATGGCCTTCGCCCGCACCGGGAAACCGCAGCACTCCGGCATTCCTTCCTGGCCCGGCTGCACACCGGATACGGAAAACACCATGCTGATCAACGGCCCGGCGTGGGAGGTCCGCCCGAATCACGACCACGAGCTGCTGGAGCGCTATGTGCCCGTTTACCAGCCGATTTTCGATGCAGCATCGAAACAGACCATGGAGAAGGTTCAGCACTGACTGCCTGATTCTCGTCGATGACAGGAAAGGTCCCCGCT
>CAVJLL010000112.1:0-3578 GCA_963650385.1 Clostridium sp. CAG:508
CGACGGGTCCTGGCGGAGTTGTCCGGTCCTGGGACGCTACGCTGACTTCGTCAGCTACGAGATGGCCCGTTGGGCCACTCGGCAAAAACGTGCTCCATCCTCGGACCTAGCGGTGCTAAGCTCGCACAAGACGCTCGCAAGCACCGAGGCCTCGCAAGGCCCTGGACCCGGACATTCTCCGCCACCCTGTCGCTTAGCTAGCGAGTGTACTGTTACTTTTGACCCTGTGTATCAAAACATTTTACCAGAAAGTTGTTGACAGAGCCGCGTCAATTTTGTATAGTAATCGAGTCGCAGCGATGCGGCGAGAGATATGGCGAGGTAGCTCAGCTGGCTAGAGCACGCGGTTCATACCCGCGGTGTCGAGGGTTCAAGTCCCCCCCTCGCTACGATACAAGACCTCTGAATGTGTTGATTTTCAGCATATTCAGAGGTCTTTTTTGCACTTATTTTTCCGATTTCAACACGAAACGACACGAAAAAGGCTTCCGGAGGATGATCCGGAAGCCTTTTCTTAACTATGTTGTCCCTTCAAAGCTATTTTTATGAATGGACTCTGTCGATGTGGCTGGCCAATTACTTCTCTGTGCCCTGCTTGATTGCTGCCTGTGCTGCTGCAAGTCTTGCGATCGGAACACGGAACGGGGAGCAGCTGACATAGGTCAGGCCTACGCGATTGCAGAACTCGATGGAAGCCGGATCGCCGCCGTGCTCGCCGCAGATTCCCAGATGGATGTCCGGGCGAACCTTCTTGCCCTTCTCCACTGCCAGCTGAATCAGCTGACCAACACCGTTCTGGTCCAGGTGTGCGAAGGGATCCTGCTCGTAAATCTTGGACTTGTAGTAATCCTGCAGGAACTTGCCGGCATCGTCACGGGAGAAGCCGAAGGTCATCTGCGTCAGGTCATTGGTTCCGAAGCTGAAGAACTCTGCCTCCTGCGCAATCTGATCGGCCATCAGTGCCGCACGCGGAATCTCAATCATCGTGCCGATGTGATAGGTAATATCGGAGTGCTTCTCCTCCTTAACCTTCTCTGCGGTTGCAACGATCTCCTTCTTAACAAAGGAAAGCTCCTTCACGTCGCCGACCAGCGGAACCATGATCTCGGGAACGATGTCGTAGCCGTTCTCCTCCTTGACCTCGATGGCAGCCTCAATAACTGCTCTGGTCTGCATTCTGGCGATCTCCGGGAAGGTAACCGACAGACGGCAGCCGCGGTGTCCCATCATCGGGTTGAACTCCTTCAGATCATCGCAGCGTCTCTGCACTTCCTCAACCGTCAGGTGCATCTCTTCTGCCATGGCCTTGATCTCATCCGGCGTGTTCGGTACGAACTCGTGAAGCGGCGGATCCAGGAAGCGGATGGTAACCGGTCTTCCCTCCATAGCCTTGTAGATTCCCTTGAAGTCACCCTTCTGGAACGGGATCAGCTCGTTCAGTGCAGCCTCTCTCTCCGCGGTTGTATCCGAAAGAATCATCTTGCGGATCTTCGGGATACGATCCGGGTTGAAGAACATATGCTCGGTGCGGCAAAGGCCGATGCCCTCTGCTCCGAGGTGTACTGCATTGGCAGCATCCTCCGGCGTATCTGCGTTGGTGCGCACCTGCAGCACGCGGTACTTATCTGCCCAGTCCATAATGCGCTGGAAGTTGCCGGAGATGGTTGCCTCAACGGTCGGAACATCGCCCAGATAAATCTTACCGGTAGAGCCATCCAGAGAGATGTAATCGCCTTCCTTTACCTTATGGCCGCTCAGCTCGAAGAACTTTCTCTCTTCGTCTACGCGCATATCGCCGCAGCCGGAAACGCAGCAGGTTCCCATTCCTCTTGCCACAACTGCTGCATGAGAGGTCATGCCGCCGCGCATGGTCAGAACGCCTTCTGCAGCGTGCATACCGTCGATATCCTCCGGGGAGGTCTCCTGACGAACCAGGATGACACGGTTTCCTGCCGAATGTGCAGCAACCGCATCCTCCGCGCTGAAGTATACGCGTCCTGCAGCAGCTCCCGGAGAAGCCGGAAGTGCCTGTCCGATTTCCTCGGCTCTTTCGAGCTTGGACTGGTCGAACCCGGGATGGAGCAGCTGATCCAGCGAAGCCGGCTCGATGCGGGTTACCGCTGTTTTCTCATCGATCATGCCCTCATCAACCAGGTCGCAAGCAACCTGAATGGCTGCCTGTGCGGTTCTCTTGCCGTTTCTGGTCTGCAGGAAGAACAGCTTGCCGTCCTCGATGGTGAACTCCATATCCTGCATATCCTTGTAGTGGTCCTCGAGCTTGTGCGCAATTGCAAGGAATTCCTCATAGCACTCCGGAAGATCCTCACCGAGCTTCGCGATGGGCTGCGGTGTACGGATGCCGGCTACCACGTCCTCGCCCTGTGCATTGATCAGGTACTCACCGAAGATTCCCTTTGCACCGGTTGCAGGGTTTCTGGTAAATGCTACGCCGGTACCAGAGGTGTTGCCCATATTGCCGAATACCATGGACTGCACGTTGACGGCGGTTCCGAGCTCATACGGAATGTCATACATGCGGCGATAGGTGTTCGCTCTGGGGTTGTCCCAGGAACGGAACACAGCCTTGATGGCCTCCATCAGCTGCACGCGGGGATCCTGCGGGAACTCCTCGCCCTGCTGGTCCTTGTAGAGCTTCTTGTACTCAGCGATGACATTCTGCAGATCCTCTGCCGTCAGCTCGGTATCAAATTTGTAGCCGTGCTTGCTCTTCTCGCCCTCGAGAATCGCATCGAACAGGGTCTTCGGCTGTCCCATAACAACGTCCGAGAACATCTGAATGAAGCGGCGGTAAGAATCGTATGCAAAACGGGGATTCCCGGTCTTCTTGGCAAAGCCGACGACCGAAATATCATTCAGTCCAAGGTTCAGGATGGTATCCATCATGCCCGGCATGGACACCGGTGCCCCGGAGCGGACCGATACCAGAAGCGGATCGTTCTCATCGCCGAACTTCTTGCCGCGAATGCCTTCCAGCCAGGACAGCGCATCAAAGATCTGCTGCTGCGTATCCGCGTTGATCTGCTTGCCGTCGTTGTAATAATCGGTGCAGGCCTCCGTAGAGATGGTAAAGCCTTGCGGTACAGGCAATCCCAGATTGGTCATCTCTGCAAGATTGGCGCCCTTGCCGCCGAGAAGATCACGCATTTTAGCATTGCCTTCTTCGAACTTGTAAACCCTCTTACTCATTTTTACCTCCAAACTGCAGCCTCTTCGGCTGACGTTTCATTATGTGAAATCAGTATACCGTATTTCTGGCATTTCGCCCACCCTCTTCTTGCTCTTTCTTATACATCCTGTGCGAAAAGCACAGTTTTTCATCGTGCATTTTTTGCACTTTTTCCATAAAAACAGCTGCTGCACGCGTGTCAGTCAGTGACAGGCGCACAGCAGCACTTTCTTAGTTCTTCTGCAGAATCTTCACATCATAAGGTCCGAAAACAATATCCTCTCCGGCCGGGTATTTTGTCCCGGTGATCACATCGGTGACAGGGATTTCCGGAATGAGCGGCACATCCTCTTCCAGATGGTTCAGGCAGAACCAGAACGTGCCTTTTTCG
>CAVJLL010000113.1:0-3519 GCA_963650385.1 Clostridium sp. CAG:508
CCCTGCCAGCGGTAGCCGGAGGCTCTGTCCTTCTGCTCCATTTTCCGCCGGATTGCAAAGGTGATGGCAAAGCAGATCGGAAAGAAAGGCGTAAACGGTCCTGCCCAGAACAGGGTGTACGCGGAGGCAATGACGGAGCCGGCCTTCCAGCCGAACAAGGCATGCAGCAGATATCCGCCCCACGTGGGAAAATACATGATGACAACCACAGCGATAAAGACGGCGAGAGTCCGAGCATCCCGGCATTCCTCCCACACACGGCTCAGAAACCGGCGAAGCTGCTCGATGATTTTAGTGATGAGTTTCTTCATAGAGTCGTTCCTTTCTGTGATGGATTATTACAGCTGCATGAAAAGAAGCTGATCAAACCAGCATCCCCTGGCTGTAATGTCTGATCATTATACTACATAGGAACTGATGTTGCGAAAAATGGACGCGAATTCATATTCTTTTCACAAATCTTTGCATCACTGCACAGCCGGCAGAGCACCCTGGTAGAAGATCCGGCAGACCTTTGCCAGGTCTTCACCGTCCGACACGCCTGCGGTCTCATAGGCAGAGTGCATAGCCAGCTGCGGCAGTCCGATATCTGCGGTGCGGATGGAGAGCTGCGTGCCGGAGATGTTGCCGAGCGTGGAGCCTCCGAGCAGATCGGACCGGTTGTAAAAGACCTGTGCGGGAACGCCGGCCATGCGGCAGAGCTCCTGCATGATGGCACCGGACACGGCATCGGTGGTGTATTTCTGGTTAGCACTGTACTTGATGACGATGCCGCCGCCCAGAACCGGGCGGTGCGTGGGATCCTCCAGCTCGGGGTGGTTGGGGTGCACGGCATGTGCATTGTCCGCAGAGATCATGAAGCTCCCGGCAACACTCCGGCAGAAATCCTCCTGCGACCAGCCAAGCGTCTCGCCGATGCGGTGAAGAGTATCCCTCAGGAGCGAGGAGTCCGCTCCCTGTCTGGTCATGCTGCCGACCTCCTCGTTATCGAACGCGCAGAATACGGGAATGCAGGGATTATTGAAGGAAGATGCATTTGATTGACTGGGCTGGTCATCACTTGTTTTTCCCTGTGAAAGGCCTGCTGCAGAGTGTTCCAGGCAGGCGTCGAGGAATCCGGCAAGCGAGGAATAGGCACATTGCAGATCGTCCAGCCGTCCGCTGCAGATGAATTCCTGATGGAGACCGGTGCGGGTCGCCTTCTGCCGGTTGTAAAGATACAGGTCTGCATCGATGACATCCTCCGGTGCGGCACCGGCCTCCTCGGCAATCAGCTGGCGGAAGAGGGCTGCGGCAGACTGCTCGGAATCTGCAGACGGCAGGCTGGAGAAAAGCGGACGGAGGTCCTGCTTCATATCCCATTTATAACCGTCATTGACATTGCGGTTCATGTGGATTGCAACACTGGGAATGACCATCAGGTCACGATCGATGTTAATAAGGCGCGAAGAAATTCCATCCTCGGTGCGCACCAGTACGCGGCCGGCGACCGACAGCGGGCGGTCGAGCCAGGTCGAGAGAATCATGCCGCCGTATTTCTCGACGTTGAGCGTGACGTACCGATTCTCTACAGTGATTTCTGCATTGCTCTTAATGCGGAATGTAGGAGAATCCAGATGGCTGGCCACGATATGGAACGCCGGCGGCGCCGGAATGCCGGAGAGCTTGCGGGCGGCATCGGCCGGTGCGGCGGCCTGGGATGCTGTTGGAGCACTGCCGCTGCCGGCGGGATCCGCGGACGGAAGGCAGAAGGCAATGACTGCGGAGCCGTTGCGCGTCACATAATAGCGTCCGCTGGGCAGAAGCTCCCAGGCGTCCTCCTCCCGAAGCGGGCAGAAGCCCGCATCGCGGAGCTGCTGCGTGATGTTGTCGGCGGCCAGGAACGAGACCGGGCTGGCATCCAGAAAATTCATAAGGCCGTCGGTAAAGGAATCGGCGGCGGTTTTATCCGATGAAGCTGTGAAAGCGGTTGGCATGGTAGATTCTCCTCTCAGAGTGCAATGTGTACTCAGGTACTATACCACTGCGCGGGAAATCCAGTATAATCGACGTAAGAGAAATCATTTCCGGGGACGTGCTGCGATCCGGAAGCATTTGGGGTTTGCTGCAGAAGGAGTCTGCGGCGAAAGGGGGTAAATATGGAAGAGGCAGCAACCAGACAGGATGAACTCGTGAGAGAGAGCGTGCAGGAGAATGCGGGCAATGCAGCATCTTCGGCAGCGGGCAGTACGGCAGCAGGCGCATCGGCACCGGTTGTGCAGGCCCCGCAGGAGGTAAACGTGCAGGTCACGGTTCCGAAGGAGACGCTTCAGCAGGTGGAGGAGATGGCAGCGGCCATGGACAAGATCGCTGCATCGGTGAAGAAGAGCTCCCGGAGCAACAAGGTGGCAGCGGTGGGGAGCATGCTGCTGCTGGTAGTATTCGGCGCAGCCTTTGCGGTGATTACACCGGGCCTGTATCATCTGCTGGGGAATCTCAATGATACGGTCACCGGACTGGAGAAAACCGTCGACGGAGTAAACCAGGTGGTGGCCTCGGCGGATGATACGATGCAGCAGCTCAATACCGTGGCCGGAGACCTGGGAACGCAGATTGACGGCTCCTTTGAGCAGGTAAATGAGGTCATTCAGAACGCAAATGACCAGGTCAGTCAGGTCGGTACGGCCATCGAGGGCCTGAACGAAGCGGTGACAGACATTGACACCGTGGTGACGGACAACACCGACAGCATCAATGAAATTGTGGAGTCTCTGGCAGGAATTGATTATGACGGACTCAATGATGCAATCGCCAATATTCAGTCAGCCAGTGCCGATCTGCAGGATGTGCTGGACAACGTGAATGACACGGTTACGACAGTCAATGACACCACGAAGGATGCGGACACCGCGATCAATAAGATCAGCAGTCTGGACTTCGAATCCTTAAACGACGCGGTGGTAAAGCTCTCGGCGACAGCCGAGCAGATGAGCAACGTTGCCGGCCAGCTCAACACAGCAGCAGCGACACTCAACAGCACCGTCAGCAAGACCTCCGGTGAAGTGGACGACACCATGGAATCGATCAGTCAGATCGATTTTGACGGATTCAACAAGTCCATCGCGTCACTGAATGCAGCAGCCTCCGATCTGGAGGAAACAGCGGCCGGCATCAAGAACGCGGCTTCGCTGATCTCCGGCACAAAGGCGTCGGAAAAGACCTCCGACAGCGCATCGTCATCGAAGAGCAGCACCTCGAAGGACAGCTCGGCAAAGAAAAGCACCTCGAAGGAAAGCACGGTAAAGAAGTGATCCTGTTTCTTACTGAGCGTTCTTCGCCCGGATTCTCTATGAATCGCACTTCATATTTCATTCAAAGAGGGAGCACCGTTCGGTGCTCCCTCTTCCATACACATTGGCTGTTGGTCGTTCTACACATGGTTACATATCTGACATCACGTTTTTGGGGGCCTGCTTCTATTTGATGGCGGCCAGATTTTCCGCCTCCCTCTTGAGGCATTCTTCGCTCAGTCCGGATCGC
>CAVJLL010000114.1:0-3427 GCA_963650385.1 Clostridium sp. CAG:508
GACCTCCTAAGAGATCCCAACAAAACACCCATAAAGAAAAACAGAGCTAACATCGCTTTCGCAATGCCGCTCCGCAAAAGATAAACTTTTTCTATGTGCTATATATTTTACACAGTTTCAAACCAGCTGTCAACCACCATTTTCAAAAAATCAAATGTTCCCTTTATCATGGGATTTGTCTGATAATAGCCCGCATTCTTATCAATTCGTTTCATCACTTTCTGAAGTTCTTCACCCTCAGATTGTTTTATCCCATCACTTTCCACCATCGTCTTATGCATATAAAGCAAGGTGATTATCTGTTGAATTCTGGCATTGCTCATCCTGTTCTTCCTAAAATTACTGTTCATCTTAGGAATTTTCACAAGTTCATCAGTAACAGCCTTATTTGTTTTATGCGTCGTCGTATTGGCTTTAAGGTCATTCAAAATACAATTGCTGTGGGCTGAGGCATTTCGAATCTCTTTGCAGGTCAGAAGTCTGTAATAATTATTCTTCATTTCATCATCATCAAATCGACACGCACAGAAATCATAAAATGAAACCAGTCTTCCAAAAGGAATTATCTCAATAAAAGCCCATATCGGATATGCACCAGCGTACTTATTCACAATGTCACCGCAATAGACATTTCCCTTATTTCTATTAAGCTCACTCTCGCAAATTTTCTTCTGATTTTCATTCAAAAAATTCAGGTAATCCTGTATGATCTGATAGCCGTCCTCATTGTGCTCATCTATTTTACGCAAAAGCTGCAGTTTTGTGTGATGTTCAATATCAAGCGCCATGAGTACAATCCGGTATCTCAGCTTCATATCAATCACTGCCAGATCTACCAGATATGCAAATTCCAGATTTATGTATTTCCCCTTGTTTTCTCCATCAGGATGCTTGTCATAATTCTTTCTGTAGGCAGTCAGCTTAAAATAATTGTTATTCTGCGTAAGATATTCTTTAGCTGCCTCTTCATCCATTATGTTAAAGAGCACACTTTTTTGCTTCAGATGCTCAACCTGTCCCTCCAAAGATAGTCTTGATTTCGTAATATCCATTTATCAAACACCTCTATCTCCTCAATATTCCTTAATTTTACCACGAATAGTGTCGATTATCAACGAGTTATTGACGGGCACTTATTTTGCTTATGGCATGATAGAAGCATCCTCCTGGCAAACATCGCCGTTGATATCTTCACCTTGGCAAAGCCATTCTGCTTCTGCAAACTCTACCTGCTTCAAACCATCAGCCCTTTCCGTAGAAATGCTCCATTGTCTCCTGCAGATCCTCGCTGAAATCTGCTAGATCTGCCAAGGTAATTGCACCTTCACTCAGCAGGTTCATGATGACAAAATGCATCGTCGATCTGCTCATCTCACACTGAACACCACTGTCCTTCTTATCCTCACGAATCCGCTTCTCCAGTTCCCAGAACTTGTCTGAGGCATTTCCCTCGCCGCTCAGCAACGCAATATACTCCCTGTTTAGCTTCTCCATGTAGGCTTCCTGCCAGTCCGCTATCTTACTCCGAAAAAGTTTCCAATCCTTCTCTGAAAATCGGTTCATCAGTCACAGCACCTCGCAATCTTTTCTCCGCATTTATCGCAATAGCCTTCAATTACAACACCATATTTATCCTTTCGCAGATTGTAGCCAGGCTTAAATGAAGCAACGCCGCAATTTGCGCAGAAAGCATTATGCAGCCACATATCCTTGGCTTCCTCCGGATATGTTTTCCAAAGGCGAACCGCCTCAAGATCCGTGGTTCCCTCTCCTTTTGCAAACTCATCGGCTTCCATAGCCTGACCTCTCACATTCAGATTCTCTATCATATCGAAATGATATGATTCCATATTAACATCAAACTTTGCGTATCGCCATATCAAAAAAAGCCTGCGGGCATCAGGATCTCTCCCAACACCCGCAGGCTCTCTGTCGTTCCTCTATTCCATTACGCTTTCTCAATATACCCTGAATGCTAATAATCTTCACATCCGTATCTGCAATGCTGTAAGCACTGGCATTGGTAAAAGTATGGATCCCCAACTTTCCATTGGAGGCCGTCTCATTGATCTGATTGATCAGTCCGGAAATGTTCTTATCATTCTTCGACTTCGCCTGCGCCAGTCTCGGATTCTTGCCGACACACTTGATGGTCTGCCTGCCGCCGATCTTCGTCTGGATACTGGTAATGCAGCTGATCTCACTGCTGTCTGCCTGCCCTCCGGAAAACTTCAGCACATCCCCAGGATCCAATGCGGGATTCCCGATCGTTGCAGAATCAAATGGCACATATCGGATCACGGAAATATCATTCAGGATATTCCGGCACAATGTCTCCCTGGTCTCCTTCAATCCAAACTGCAGGAGCGGATTCACGCCCAGATTCATGGTCAGCCCATCATCCGGATCCAGGGCATAATACTCAGCGGTCTCCGTCTTTTTATTGGTAGAACTGACCGCCGTATATCGCGTGATAAAATCCGAAAAGCTAGCGGAAAACCTGTGCCTCTGCGCCACCGTCATTACCGGCTCCGTGCCATACTTCACCAGCTCCAGCTTGCCGCTCCGATTGATACAGAAAAACCCGCCAAGGACCTGAGCCACATAACTCAGCACATCCCGGCAGGTTTCAATATCATTTTCCGTATAAATCGACAGCACCTCACTGCCGTTTGCCATCGCCTTGATCTCGTCCTCTGACTGCTCCGGATCCACCTTGCAGGTTTTGCAACACAGGTTGATGAAATCCCAAGCCATACCCACCGTCTCAAAGCCGTTGAAGCTCTTATCAAAACGCAGCATATAATCATAGGCCTTGATCTCCAGACACTTGACTAGGCGATTCGCCTCCGACACCTCGAAGATTCCCATCGGAATCTCTTCCTCAGAGCCATCCGGCAACTTCAGATGATAACTTAAGGACAGCTGCGCATCCTCAAGCGTATACCGGTCAATATCGCTGAAGATCGTGATCCCCATCTCCGCCGCATACACCGTCCCCAGTTCAATCTCCGTACTTCCGCAGCACTGCCTGGTAATATATCCGCTGCCCTTAACGATATCCTTCGCCCCGAACGCATACTCCACATCAGCCTTCGTTGTAATCTTCCCTGTCCAGTAATAGCTTCTCGTATTTTCCTGCACCGCCTGCAGAAAAGCCTCCGACACTGAATACATTGCCTCACCTCCATTCGGCCACAACCGCGTAAAAAGAGCACCGGATTATTCCGGTGCCCCTTCTCATACTCAATCCTGATTTTCTATTTATCATCCCTGCATGATATCAAGCATTTCCTTTGGCGTAACAACAAAGGATTTTACAGGGAAGTGTTTGATATTTCCTGTAACAAGATACGCATCGTCATGTTCCCTGCGCCCTTCCATAACCACTTCATAGAAAACAATGTCCTTCGGATCAGGAATAATC
>CAVJLL010000115.1:0-3150 GCA_963650385.1 Clostridium sp. CAG:508
GGCTCTGAATGGTTATCAAAAAGGCAGCAGCCCTGCTCCGCATATGCAAAGCAAGACTGCTGCCGCAGTGGTGATAGTCATAGGATTTTCTGACGGAGTTATCCGTCACTTTGTCGCTTGGCTCAGCGCAGACAGATCCCTTCTCTTTCCAGAATCCGCCGTACAGTCTCACTCTGCTCTTTCGTTACCTTCGGAATCGGCTTAGTGCATGCGGATGATGCTGCAACGCCCCGCAGCCGGCAGCCCTCCTTGATGATCGACACAAAAAGCGGACCTACACTGTAGATATCAAACAGGCGATTGATCTGCTGCTGACCTCTTGCAATTCCTTCCGCGTCGTTTTCTCTCATCGAGCGAATCCACGCACTGCAGAGCTCCGGAACCACGTTCGACAATCCGCCGATGATTCCATCACCGCCCGAGAGAACATTGTGTGCCGCATTATCATCAAAGCCGGAATATACCTCGAAATCCGGATACTCTGATTTTACCGTCTTGATCAGCTCTCGGGTGTGATCCATGCCGCTGATGGTATCCTTTATGCCGACCAGGTTATCGTGCGTGCGCCGCAGGTGCAGCACAACCTCCGGAGAAATTGTATAGCCCGTCCGATCCGGGAAGTTGTAGATATAAACCGGTCCGTGAATCTGTCCGAACAGCTCATCATAGAACGTAAAAAGCGACTCGTCGTCAAACCGGAAATAATAGGGCGATATGATCATCACCGCATCCGCTCCCTGCTCCAGACACCAGTTGGAGTAGGGCACGATTTCCTCCTCCTGCATCGATGCGGTTCCGATGATGCACTTTACGCGATGATCGATGCGCTCAACGGCAAATTTCGCCAACTCTCTGCGTGACTCCATGCTCATTGCGAAAAATTCGCCGATGCTGCCGCCGATCAGGATGCCGTCAATGCCGTTTGTGATCAAATGCTCAAACAGCTTTCCCTGACTCTCCAGATCCAAAGAGCCATCCTCGTTCATCAATGTCACCGAAGGTGTAATATATCTTGCATTCATTCCGCAGTCCTCTCTCCAGTTCCTCACTCTACTCCAGTCCGCCGCCTTCCATGGCACTGCGGGCATTCTGCGTATACATCCGGTAAAAGCCTTTTCTCGGCTCACGAGGGACCACGCTCTCCTTCTGACTGCGCTCCTCCAGAACCTTTGCTGCCTCCTCCGGTGTGCAGACAACTCCTGCAATTCCTGTCACATTCAATGTACGTTTTTTCACGGAATAGGAAATCAGGTCTCCCTCCTGAATGAAGGCAATCGGTCCGCCGGAGGCCGCTTCCGGCGACACGTGTCCAATGGCTGCTCCTCTGGTCGCTCCTGAAAATCTTCCATCCGTAATCAATGCGACGCTGCCGTTGATCCGGTCATCACAGCAGATTGCTTCTGTGGTTGCCACCATTTCCGGCATGCCGCACCCTCTCGGGCCCTCATAGCGGACAATGATCACCTCGCCCGGTTCGATCATCCGCTTCTCCACGGCCGCGTAGGCGTCCTCTTCACAGTTGAACACCCTGGCCTTCGCATTGACCACCTCACGCTGGTTCTCTGCACAGGCTGCATACTTAATCACCGCCCCATCCGGCGCAAGATTTCCCTTCAATACGGCAACCGACCCCATCTCCTTTACCTTTTCCACAGGGAAAATAACCTGTTCCCGCTCCAGTCCATAGTTATGGAGATACCCCAGATTCCTCTGGAACCAGTTGTCCTCGTGCAGTGCCTCCAGATTGTCTCCCAGCGTCTTTCCTGTCACCGTCATTACATCCAGATCCAGGTAATCCCGCAGCAGCCACTCGACCATCGGAACCCCGCCGGCAAACCAGAAGGCCTCCGTAATCTGCGTTCCGGACGGATAGATATTCCCGATGTGCGGAATCTGATGATTGATTTCATCAAAGAGCTCGATCGGCAGCTCAATGCCCGCCTCTCTAGCAATGGAAGGCAGGTGCAGCGTCGCATTGGTTGAGCCTCCGATTGCCGAGTGCACCACAATGGCATTGCGGAAGGCTGCTTCTGTCAGTATCTTATCCGGTGTCAGATTCTGCTCCGCCAGCGCCATAATCTGCCGTCCCGCCTGTCTGGAATACTGCAGCAGATCCCGCATCGTCGCAGGAACCAACGCCGCACCGGGCAGTGTCAATCCAAGGGCCTCCGCAATGCACTGCATGGTAGAAGCCGTTCCCAGGAAGGAGCAGGCTCCGACCGAAGGACATCCCGTCAGCTTGTAATCGCGCACCTCCTGCGGCGTGATCGCACCGTCCCGTTTCTCACGCAGTGAGATGTCGCCTGCCAGGACAGAGGTTGTCATATCCGGTCCCGGCCGCATGGAGCCGCCCGGCATGAAAATTGCCGGAATATTCAGCCGCGCAATTGCCTTCAGATGGGCCGGAATCGACTTATCGCAGCTGGAAGACAGCACCATTCCGTCCCACTGCACCGCGCTTCCATGAATTTCTACCATGTTGGCAATTGCCTCTCGGGATGCCAGCACGTAGTTCATTCCGTCTCCACCCTGCGTACATCCATCGCAGATATCCGTTGCATAATATCTGGCAGGCTTACCGCCTTTTTCATAGATTCCGTAGGTAGCCTGCTCCACCATCTGGTTCAGGTGATAGCTTCCCGGATGAGAATCGCCGTATACACTCTCCACCATGATCTGGAGCTTCAGAATATCCTGATCGTCCCAGCCGGTTCCCATTTCCAGCGCGTCAAACTGAGACCAGAACCTGCGTTCTGCCGCACTTCTTTGTTCCATACCCCGCCTCCTTTTAAAAAACTCACGTTCAGCGCCAGTCCGTCCTTCTCTCAAACTTCGCAAACGGCAGGTGCGAACATATTGTCTATTCAACTATAAAACTTCAGGGAATAACGGCCTTTCTGCCCTTACTCCCTGAACCACTTTCAGATCATTGTACTGCTTTTTCTTACTATTTCCATCCTTCCGGAAGGTAGGAAACAGTATTCCCGATCATATCATTTACAAGCTCGCGCGTTGTCTGTACATCACTGCATTTTGCCTTGTAATTCGGATCGTGAAGGAATGCCTCCGTCACCAGCTCACGGTCACAGGTAAGTGCCGCCTTCAGTGTTCTCTCGTGATTTTCCACATGCGGAATCACCAGATCATAGA
>CAVJLL010000116.1:0-3145 GCA_963650385.1 Clostridium sp. CAG:508
TCACGGCAGCCGATAAGATCTGCTCCTCCCGGGAGACCCTGTTCGAGCGGTGAATTATCGTCACAGTCCACACGCCAGCCAGCGACGGATCCTGGCGGAGTTGTCCTTTTTTTGGAGCGGGACATTCTCAGCCACCCTGTCGCCTGGCTGGCTGACGACTGTACAGCAACTCCGGAACTGGAGTAGAATGAAGAACATCATACCATCACCTGAATTATTCATCCCGATTGGGACTATGCGGCTGAAAGCCGCATAACTACTGTGTTTTTTCGCAATTACTGAGAAAGGACGCTTATTATGCCGGGTAAGGATAAGAAAAAACGCCCCAGCCTGCTGGATGATTTTGTTATCATTGACAGGCTTGAACCGATAGGAGAAGCGGATAAGCGCTCTGTTAAATCTATGCCTGCGCTGCGCCGTTCGGGCAGCAATGAGGCAAATCAGCAGCTTCAGAAGCCCGGTGATCTGCAGTCTAACGAGGCTATGCGCGAGGAAGAACAGCACAAGCATGAAGAACAAGAGAAACGCAGTTCGGTAATAGACCAGAACGGCCCGGCACCGCAGGATAAGGAGCCGGAGGAGCAGGAGGTCTCTTTAGAGGAAATTGAGAACGTCAGCTTTGACAGCAGACGAGGCGACATGGATTCAATCATCTCCAATGAGATTCCGCAGGACATTCAGCCAAATGATGGACTTAACAGGGCCAATGCCTTTGTACCGCAGCAAACAAACAGAAGCAAATGGAGTAAGACAGCCAGGCTGAATCATTACTTTTGGCGCGGTGTCGGCAATACAATCGGAAAGGCTTCGGTTCTGCCTGCGTCAGCGGTAGGACTGATGGTTACGATTCCGTTAAAATCTGCCTCCCAGCAGATTGTTCGCAGAGGGCAGCCGAACCGTGACCACAGGTACATACCCGGACGGAATAATATGATATACAATGACAGAGAGAACAGCGGCGCGGATATTCTGAACGATTTCCGACGAGTTCCGACTGTATGGTCATATCTTACAGCAGCCAGGGCGACAGAAAATGACGGCAGAGATGTGGAACCGAAGGTTACGGCATATGTTGAGCAGCCCAAAAGAGGTTCATCCAGAAGCATGCACTATCTGGAGATGGGACATGCGATGATAGGCATTGAATACACCAGACCCAGCAAAATCACCGGCAGAAAAGAGCGCTACAACATTAAATACGGATTTTACCCTGCTGTCGGCGGATTCAACGCCGCGGCAGCAGAAACGATGCTTAAGGGCGCTGTCGTTCCCGGGCGGCTGATTGATGATGCCGGACACAAATATGATATCAGCAAGACCTATACTGTGACCAGACGTCAGGCCGAAAATATAGCCAAGGCCTCGGAAAGCTACACGGAACAGGGAGGCTACGGATACTATACACGCAACTGCACTACATTCGTGAGGGACATGTTCAGGGCAGGAAACCTTCCTGAAAACGCCATAGACAGTATATTTACAGAGGAAGTGGTGCGCTTTAATTCTCTGGCAAACGGAGCCTTTGTATTTGCAAATGCCTGGAACGGATTCTGGGATACGAGCTGGCAGAGCCAGATGGCAGAGCTTGCAAAGGAGGATGACCGCAGCTATCAGGGATGGGGCAACAAACGTGTGACGAAGGCG
The DNA here is from genome assembly GCA_963650385.1 of Clostridium sp. CAG:508. Taxonomy (GTDB): domain Bacteria; phylum Bacillota; class Clostridia; order Lachnospirales; family Lachnospiraceae; genus CAG-791. Next base: position 1,645 of record CAVJLL010000116.1, read on the forward strand.
GACATGGATCGCTATCTGGCAACCAAAAATTCTGCCGGATTGGGCGTGACGAGCCTTTCACCTGCGTCTGCAGGCGAGAATATGCGCCGAATGACAGATGCAGAGGGACAGATAGGCTCATATATGGATACATCGGATTCTTTGGAGATATCGTCAATATCCAGCAAAAATCTGTCAAGGCTTGCGGATGCACTGGAGGCCGAGGGCGATCGTCTGTATGAAAAAATCAGGACAATTATGACTTATGAGCAGTTTGATACTGCAGGCCAGGAATTCCGTAATCTGATAGGTGCGTTGCTGGAGTTCAGATTTCCAATTGACAGGTTAAGGAACAAAGTCAATAACCAGGAGGGTGGTGCAAAACCGGAGGATGTGAAGGCAACTTATGCAGAAATCTCCGACGGTATGGCTAAGATCAGCAAAATGTACCAGAAATTTCTTGGCTCTGACAGTCGGATAAATAAGAATGTAATGCATTTACTCTCCTCACTGCAGTACACGCTGGAGACGCTTGATGATTTGTACCGAAAACAGACTAAAGCATCCGATACAGGCGAAATCGGAACGCGCAGAGAAGAGATGCTGTTATATACCAAGAAGATTAAGGTAGGTGATATAGAAGTGGAGATGACTCCCAGTCATTACGAGTCATACCTTTACATTTATAACACACCGCTTGCGGCAGTAAATGCTTATAAGAGATATAAGGAGCTGACCGCCATTAGAAATGGTAAGGACAAAAACCTAAAGAGCATATTCAGCAACAAAAAGCTGGCTGAGTGGAAGCAGCTTGCACAAAATGAAAAACTGGCTAATCAGATGGACCAGTCCCACAGACATATGTTGAATAAAAACTCCTTTAGTCAGCAGGACATTGATTATGTATTCAACCTGAGAAAGAAGGAAATGGCCAGAATTCCAAAGAGAGCAGCAAGAGGCAACGAGATGTATGCGAGCCATTCAACGGCATCCGAGACATACATGTCTCTGTTCTTTGATATGATTTTCAGAGGAATACAGAGCGAAGCTCAAAAAAATGTCGGGGAAGGAGGGTGTCCTACAGATGCAGGCACAATGGGGGCAGCCTTATGGATGGATAGATATCTCGCTGAAAAAACGCGGAGTGAAATGACCGGAATGGCATCAATTATACGCGGTATAATGCGAGCCTATAATGATAAGACGGATCCGCAAAATGTCAAAGAGATTCTCCATTATTTTATACAAAATGCCTATCTGCAGAAGGCATTTCCGTCAAACAATGCTAAAGGACCAACCGTCTGCTTTATCGGCACTAATTTAAAGGATATTTACAGCAAGATCAGTACTGATCCTCAGATGAGCTTCTCAAAGATAATTGACAGCCTGATACGTATAGTAATGATGGAGAATGCACAGGTTACGGTGCTTTCTGCTGCTAGAAAATAACATGGTGAATAATTCAGGATCAAGGAGAAGCTTGAAAGAGAAAGGGAGACTATGAAGATCGTAGTATTGTGCG
>CAVJLL010000117.1:0-3140 GCA_963650385.1 Clostridium sp. CAG:508
AATAGTTACCATGTAAAACTCCTGCATCCTGACAGCCGCCGTCTCCACATTGTACCCGGCAGCATCCAGCAGCACGCCGGCCTTTGCAGATGCCTCACGCCGTCCGGATGCATCCCCGGCCAGAACCAGCCCCTTTTCCACATCCGTCGACGCCGTGCGCTTCCGGATCTCTTCCGCCCACATCGGTGCATGCTCTTCACCGATCGGGAGGCGGGTCACCAGACTGGTGAGTTGTGCCTCCTCCGTGATGGTATCGGAGATAACGCAGGGAAGTCCTGCGGCCTGGGCTTCAATCACCGTCCCCGGCATTCCCTCGTACAGGGAAGGAAATGCAAACACATCAAAGGCCTGATAGACTGCGGCCGTCTCTTCTCTTGAGAGCTGTCCGGTCCAGATCACCTGCGCTCCGAGTCCCGCCTCGCCGAACGCCTTCTGGATCTCCTCCTGCAGTGTCCCCTTCCCGGCGAACAGGAAGCGAACCTCCTGCCCGGTAAGTGCTTTGCCGACCCCGGCAAGGTAGCTGTGATTTTTGACCGGATCAAGGCGTCCCACATGTCCGATCACCAACGCATTGTCCGGAATGCCATACCTTTCGCGGACGCTGCGCCGCTTCTCCTCATCAAAGAAAAAAGGAGTCAGCTCCAGCGCATTCGGCACGAGCATCACCCTCCCCTCATCGCAGGCCCTGCGGCCGTATACGGCAGCGGAAGCCTCCCGCGAACAGGAGAGCATCCAGTCACATTTGTCAGGAAGAGATCGCCGAAACCACCGGGTAGCAAGGCCCCGCAGACCGCTGTCCACACCCGCGCTCCTGGCGTGAGCCATTACAACCGGCACGCCTGCGGCCTTGGCAATCGGAAGGTACACAGACGCCATCGACGTCATATGACCCTCCACCGCTGCAAAATCGTGGTGCGCCGCAAAAAATCGTCTGCACGCCCTTTTGTACTGTCCGAGGTTGATTCCTGTGAAGCGGGGCAGCACGTAAATTCTGCCTCCCATGGACAGCACCTCATCGTCCAGATCCTCCTTGGGCCGCTGCGCAGCCAGCGCATCCGGGTCCTCACCGGAGGACCGGAAGTGCACCAGAAAATCAAACTGAACCTTTGTACGGTCCATATGACGGTACAGATCCATCACCCGGGACTCTGCGCCTCCGCGATTGAGCTTGCCGAACACATGAAGAATTCGGATCGGTGTCTCCTGTCCCATATCCTCTGTGTCTCTCCTTCCCCCGCTGCCGCAGATTCATTTGTCGGTAATTATTCAGCCCTGTCTGTTCTTCTGTTTCTCGTAGCGTTCCCGCAGCGCGCGCTTTACCAGCGCCATCGCATGCTCCTTCTGCATGCCGAAGGAACCGCGGATCACCGCATCCTGTGCCAGCATCTCATCATAGGAAATCATGGACTGATTGCTGATGATATCCTCGTAGACTGCAAAATCCTTCTCCTCCAGCGTGTTGCAGTGCACAACGATCGTGGTGACGCCGGATGTCTTTTTGAGGCTGTCCGACTTCCGATAGGAGATCGGATAGAAGATGAGCTCCGAATACTGATAGGGGCAGGTTCCGAATCCGTCGGTCAGGCCGGTAAAGCCCAGGGAACGCAGCGCCATCAGTGTATTCAGATCGTAGGAATGAGCCGGTGCCATGAACAGCGTCGTCTCAATCCCATGCTTTTTCAGCTTCATCTGTCCCTTGCGCAGGCGGTCCCTCTGCTCCTCATAGGACATTCCCGCGAATTCAGACTTGCGGTTCAGCGGCAGCATGCCGCCCTTATCCGTTGTATAGGTGTGGTGATAGCCGTGCATGCTCAGCGTCCATCCATCCTTGTCCCGGCGCTCCTTCACATAATCCCAGAAATCCTCCCTGGGCGGATCAATCTGAAGCTTGGGGTCGCGGTTATCCGGTACGATTCCCAGAAGCGGCCGCACACCGTATTGATCCAGCAGGTCTTTAAAGTGCAGAAACTTCTCCCAGTTCATCTCTGCCGTTATGTCATCCAAACGAATTGCGATTTTCACCACATCACCTCACTGCAGGTTTTCCCTGTACCAGTCAATTGCCAGCTGAATGCCGGCTGCAAAGTCATAGGACGGATCGTAGCCCAGGTTTTCTCTGGCCTTGGATATATCCGCATTGCTGTCCCGTATATCGCCGGCACGGCTCGGGCCGAACGCCGGTTCCATCTCAACGCCGAGGGCCTTCGTGATGTCATGATACACATCAATCAGATATTCCCGTCCGCCGGCACCGATGTTGTATGCAGTACCTGCCGCATCCTCCGAAGCCGCGCAGCAGCGAAGGCATCCCTCGATTACGTTGTCAATATAGGTAAAATCGCGGCTCTGGCGCCCATCTCCGTTGATCGTCGGCTGCTCTCCTGCCAGAAGCTGCTTAATGAACTTCGGGATAACGGCAGCATAGACGCCGTTGGGATCCTGATGCCGTCCGAAAACGTTGAAGAAGCGCATGCCGTAGGTGTTCAGGCCGTAAATTTCCTTATACATCCGGCCGTACATCTCATCCACCTTCTTGGTCAGTGCGTACGGAGAAAGCGGCTTGCCCTCCTGTCCCTCCTTCTTCGGGAGTATGGTGGAATCTCCGTATACCGAGGAGCTCGAGGCGTAGGCGAAGCGCTTCACGCCGTTTTCTCTGGAGGCTTCCATCATATTGAGGGTTCCGTGAATGTTCACGTCCTCATAGAAAAGCGGCATCTCAATGCTGCGCGGCACCGATCCCCATGCTGCAAGGTGAATCACATAATCAACATTCTCTGTGGCCTTCCGGCAGGCATCCAGATCACGGATATCATCCTGAATGAAGGTGAACTTCGGATGCTCCATATAGGGTGCAATGTTCTCGATATGTCCCGTGGAAAGATTGTCCAGTACGCGAACGGTATAGCCCTTGTCCAGAATGGCCGCCGCCACATTGGAACCAATGAAGCCGGCACCACCGGTCACCAGAAAAACACTGTCCTCCGGAAACGTTATTTTCTCAAAGCTCATGAACCTGTCCTCTTTGTCCGCTTAGCTGCAGCTGCAGCCTCCGCCCATTGCAATTTCACTGTCTTTTACCATCATACCACGTAATTATTCAGAGCCCATCCGCAAAATCGCTGCTGCGCAGATTTCCTTTT
>CAVJLL010000118.1:0-3002 GCA_963650385.1 Clostridium sp. CAG:508
GAAGGTTATGATCGGTCAGGCGGATGTGAAGGCAGTCTGCAGGTAACGACGGCAGGCGGAACAGAGGCCGAGAAACCTGGCTACCTGCCGCATCGAGGTTTTCCGAAGAAAATTGAGGTGGGGCGGAACAGATACGGCAGAAGAAAGATGCGCGGCGATGGAAGAGAAGCTGGTTATTACCATTCAGGATATTGCGGATGAGGTTGGCGTTTCGCGGGGAACGGTGGACCGTGTTCTCAACCATCGCGGAAGAGTGGCAAAGGAAACGGCGGACCAGGTGAATGCGGCGGCGGAGCGCATGGGCTACCGTAAAACGCTTGCCGGAAGCAGCCTTGCAATGAAGAGGAAAAAGCTCCAGCTGGGTTTTATCTATATTGATCATGAGGACGCCATCTTCCACAGAATTGTCTATGATGCAGCACGTCAGGAGGCAAGAGAGCTGGCACAGTACGGCGTGACGGTGCACTTTCTCCCGATCCGTGAGATTCGTAAATTTCAGCGGGACTGCAAGAGGCGCGTGCAGGATTTTATGCAGAAGCATCCGGAGATTGGCGGCTGGGTGGCAGTCGGCGATTTTGCGGCGATTCTGCATGAAATCTGGGAGGAGCGGGGACAGACGCCGCTTCCGATTGTGACCTACAACATGGACATAGCAGATAAGACGAAACGGCTGTGCTATGTGGGCTGCGATTATGAGAAGGCAGGAAGAATTGCCTGCGGTCTTGCGGCGCTTATGACCGGAGAACATGGCCGGGTTCTGATCGCGTCGGAGGATACCGGCGATATTCCAAGCTATATGGACAGACGGAACGGGTTTCTTGATGAGATGAAGCGATATCCTTCGATGGAGGTTGTGGACGAGGAATATCTGACAGAGAATGGACTGCAGGACCGCAGCGGCTTTCAGAACCGCATGCGGAAGATATTTGCAGAACGCAATGATATTGACGTGCTGTATCTGCTCAATCCGTCGGATTACAGCATCTGCGACATTGTGCAGCGGGTTACCGGCAATAAAAAGCTGCGCGTAATAACCAATGATCTTGTGACGGATCTGCAGAGACAAATGCTGCAGGACGGGCGGATCACCGCGACCATTGATCAGGAGCCGGAGCGGCAGGGGAAAAAGCCGCTGGCGATCCTGTTCCGGTATCTTGCGATGGACCGGGAGCCGGAGCAGGACTGGTATGAAACGCACCTGTCTGTCATTGTGCGGCAAAATATGTGATCATTCAGAGCAAAACAGATTTGCGAATGGGTTCTGAATGGTCACACGAATAGAATCTTTATGAATCGAATTAACACCTGTGGGAGACCGCAGGTGTTTTTGTGTTTTAGAGCCACGTAAAGACGATTTGCAATTTTTCTTGTAATTAATCATGCACTGTAAAATGACTGATTTCGCATCGACATATTTGTGCAAAAAGTATAAAGCACGGAAAATAAACTGCGTGCATTGCGTGCCTGTTGACGAATATCGATACGACAATATATAACAGAATCATAAATGATACACGTGCACGCAAAGCTGTATTTGTGAACAATGTGGAACGCTGAAAGCTGCCAGCAAGAGTGGTCCAACACAGGATAAGGGGGATGATGTTGGGCGGAACAGCAGCGGATGCAAATCAAGTTCAGGAGGGGATTCACTATGGCAAATCAAAGCAATGCATCGTCAACGCAAAAAAGGTATCTGAAATGGTACAACAAGGTTGGCTACGGCTCGGGGGATCTGGCAGCAAACCTGGTATATGGACTTCTGACATCCTTTGTCATGATCTATCTGACCGATACGGTCGGGTTGGATGCCGGAATTGTCGGAACCCTGATCATGGCCTCCAAATTCTTTGATGGATTCACGGACATTATTTTCGGAAACCTGATGGACCGCACGCACAGCAAAATGGGCAAGGCAAGACCGTGGATGCTTTGGTCCCAGATCGGCAACTCGGTGTTCCTGGTGCTGTGCTTCTGCATTCCGCTGGGATGGGGCAAAACCGCACAGTATGCGTTCTTCTTCATCTCCTACACAATGCTGAATGCGATCTTCTATACCGCCAACAACATTGCGTATGCAGCACTGACCTCACTGATCACCAAGAATACAGATGAGCGCGTGCAGGCCGGCTCCATTCGCTTCATGTTCTCGCTGGCCACGAACCTGACGGTTGCATCCATTACCATGCAGCTGGTCACGAACTTCGGCGGAGGAGCACAGGGCTGGAAATCCGTTGCCATCCTGTATTCCGTAATCGCATTGATCGTGAACACAATTTCCGTATTCTCGGTTCGTGAGCTGCCGCAGGATGAGCTCGGAAGCGACGGAGAGGAGAAAAAGCCGCAGGACAACGTATCCATTCTTACAGCACTGAAGATTCTGTTCTCCAACAAGTATTTCCTGATTCTGCTGCTGATGTATATTCTGACCTACCTGCAGACAGGAATCGCCGGCATTGGAACGTATTTCATGCGCGATATTCTGGGGGATGTCAATCTTCTCGGCACATTCTCTACAGCACAGCTCCTGCCGATGATCATAGGACTGGTATTTACTCCTATGCTGGTATCGAAGTTCAAGGGAATGTACAAGGTGAATCTGATGGGCTATGGACTGGCCATTGCTGCCCGCATTGTTTTCGTGATCGGCGGCCTGTCTCTGAACATTCCGCTTATGCTGGGCGCTGCATTCGTAGCGGGCATCGGAACGGCACCGGTAACAGGCACTCTGAATGCATTGATTTCTTCCACCACCGATTATGCATATAAGAAGACCGGCGCTCATGTAGAAGGAGCGATGTTCTCCGCTTCCTCCGTAGGCATCAAGGTTGGCGGCGGTATCGGAACTGCACTGGCAGGATGGATTCTGTCGGCCTCCGGTTATGTCGGAACAGCGGCGTCTCAGCCGGCATCTTATTACACAGCTTTGAAGGGCATGTATCTGTTCCTTCCTCTTGTAATGGTAATCGCGATGTTCCTCCTGCTGTCACAGATTACGGTGGAGA
>CAVJLL010000119.1:0-2940 GCA_963650385.1 Clostridium sp. CAG:508
TTCTGGCATTCGTGCTGTTCGCCCGGAAGTTTACGCTCACCGATGAGCGGGCCGAGGAAATCAGCCGGGAGCTTGCTGCGCGTTAAAATGTTACTGTACAGGCGTCCGTCACCCTGTCGCTTGGCTGGCGAATGGACTGTAATGTTAAAAACCGGCCTCTCCTCAATAGTTTCCCAAACACACACAAAGTGGTATAGTGGGTGGAAAAAACACGGAACGGTGACAGGAAAGGACAACAGCATGAACTTTTTGGAAGAGCGGATTCAGAAGGACGGCATCGTCAAGGAAGGCAATGTTCTCAAAGTGGACAGCTTCCTGAATCATCAGATGGACATTCAGCTGTTCGAGCAGATGGGCGAGGAATGGAAGCGGCGCTTTGCGGACAAGGACATCAACAAGGTTCTGACCATTGAGGCGTCCGGCATCGGCATCGCCTGCATCGTGGCGGAGCAGTTCGGCGTGCCGGTTGTTTTTGCCAAGAAGCACCAGAGCGTCAACATTGACGGAGATATGTACGTTGCCGAGGTGGAGTCCTTTACGCACAAGTGCAAGAACAAGGTCATCGTGTCCAAGAAGTTCCTGGGACCGGAGGACCGCGTGCTGATCATTGATGACTTCCTGGCAAACGGCTGCGCTCTGCAGGGACTGGTGTCCATCGTGCAGCAGGCAGGAGCCCGGGTAGAGGGCATCGGCATCGCCATTGAGAAGGGTTTCCAGTCCGGCGGCCGTGTGATCCGGAACCTTGGCTATCAGCTGGAGTCGCTGGCCATTGTGGATTCCATGAATGCGGAAACCGGCGAGGTGACGTTCCGGGAACAGTAGAAGCAAGGTGCAGGAATATATGGAACCATTAAAGAATCTTATTTTTGACCTGGGCGGTGTTCTGATCGAGTACCGTTGGAGAGATCTCCTGCGGGATCTGGGAACCCCGGAGCAGAGCATTGACCGTGTCGGCGGCGAGATGTTCGAGGACCCAAGGCACCTCTGGCATGAATTTGACCTCGGCAATTATACGGAGGAGGAACTGATCCGGGAATTTGAAAAGGAATTTCCGGAGGACATTCCCTACATCGCGAGCTTTGTCCGGCACGGGGAATATATGCACGTGCCGAGAGTGGACGTGTGGGAGCGGGTGCACCGTCTGAAGGCAGCAGGGTACCGGATTTACCTGCTGTCGAATTATCCGGAGCCGCTCTTTGGCAAGCATACAGAGTATGCGGATTTCATGCAGGACCTGGACGGCCGCGTCGTTTCCTATGAGGTTCATCTGGGAAAGCCGGAGGCCGGTATTTACCATGCGCTTCTGGAAAAATACGGATTGAATCCGAAGGAGAGCATCTTCTTTGATGACAGGGCCGACAACGTCCGGGGTGCAGAGGCCTGCGGCCTGCCGGCGCGCCTGGTCTATTCCAAGGAATCGCTCCTGGAGGATCTCGACGCGCTGCTGGCGGGAGAGGAAGAGAAGGTCCGCCGGTGCGACGGGTTGGAGATGGAATCGCAGCAAAGAGACAGCGTGCGGGACCTGCCGGGAGGACATCCCAAGGCCTAAGAGAACGCTGCTTAAGGCATTTTCAATACAGCTGTTCGGAGTACACTTGCAAACGTGCTCTGAACAGCTTTTTTCTGTGCGCAGCTTTTCGGCCAGGCATTCCTTGATCATGCGGAACGCATTAAGCCTTGCAGGCGTCATCTGCGCCAGGCTCCAGATATTCCCCGACCATGCGGAACTCGTCCGGATAAATGCAGTGCGGCATGGTGTTTTCCTGCACAGCCTTTGCGCAGGCATCGTAGTCCATCCAGCAGGCGCTCTCGACCTCGCTTTCCTGGAGCCGGAGATCTTCGATCCGGATTTCCCTCCGCACGAGATAGACATTGCTGAATTCACGGTCATGAAAGGGAATGCCGTAGAAGACATCGTCAAAATTTCCCTGATGCCGGCCGATGTATTCCAGATCCTCTGCGGTTACGGACAGCCCCAGCTCCTCGCCGATTTCACGGATGGCAGAGGAGAGCGGATCATCCCCGGCGGCCATGTGCCCGGCGGAGGAGATGTCGTAGCAGCCGGGATTGGAATCCTTGTTCTGACTCCGTTTCTGCAGGAGCACCTGGTACCTTCCGGTGTCCGGATTTTTCCGAACAATCCACATGTGTACGGTCTCGTGCGGATCTCCCTCCCGGTGGCAGACGCCGCGCTCCTGCACGGCTCCGGTGCGGTTCCCGTCTGCATCCAGCACGTCGAACAGCTCCATAGGAGAGCCGTTGAGAGCCGCCTCACGCAGGACACCGTCCTCCGAGTAGACGAGCTTCAGGGAAAAGAAGGGCTCACCGGCCTCCAGCAGACGGAAGAAAATCTTATCACCCGCCCAGAGATTTAAGGATTTTGACGGATCCGTTTCGAAAATACGGGCCTTCGGCACCCATTCCAGATCGCCCTCATCACATTCTGCCACCGCCTTTCCGGCAAAGCCATCGGCAGTGAACAGATCCATGTATTCCGTAATATCTCCGTAGATGAATGTGACGATGCCGCGGAAGGACAGACCCTGCAGCTCATAGCCGGTTTCCTCCCGCGCTTCGCGCCGGATCCCGTCCTCCGGGCTCTCGCCGTCCTCTAAGTGGCCGCCGATGCCGATCCATTTGTCCTTATTCACATCCTTTTCCTTCTTGGTGCGGTGCAGCATCAGGTAGGAATCCTCATGCTCCAGATAGCAAAGTGTTGTATGAACCAGCATAGAAGCCTCCTTTGGTACATAGCGGATGCCAGGCGATACGGTACAGGCGCTGCTCTGTCGCTTGGCTGGCGAGTGGACTGTAATGATACCGGATTGCTGCGCTTACGCAGACAGCATCTGTGGTTGAACATTTTGACCTGGGTATCCTATAATCTAGTGATTATTCAGACCCCATTCGCAAATATGCATGGATCTGAATAATTACATA
>CAVJLL010000120.1:0-2889 GCA_963650385.1 Clostridium sp. CAG:508
ACCATTCGAAGCCGTGAGATTTCGGCCTGTCTGGTGCTGCAGACGAAGTCACAGCTGAAGGCGATTTACAAGGACAATGCCGACACCATTTGCGGCAACATGGACTCCCAGATCTTCCTCGGCGGCTCCGAGAAGACGACGCTGAAGGATCTGACGGAGGTTCTGGGAAAAGAAACCATTGACATGTACAACACCGGCGAGAGCCGCGGACAGTCCCAGAGCTACAACATGAATTATCAGAAGCTCGGGCACGAGCTCATGAGCATGGATCAGCTGGCCGTGATGGACGGCAGCAAATGCATCGTGCAGGTGCGAGGCGTGCGGCCTTTTTTCTCAAATAAATACGACCTGACACAGCATCCGAATTATAAGCTGACAGCCGATTATGACAAGAAGAATTGGTTCGATATCGAAAAGTTCCTAAACCATAAGCTGGTGCTGCATGCAGAGGATAAATATCAGGTCATCAAGACAGAGTAGGGCATTCCTGACGGGATGTCCTTTTCTTGTTTCATAGGAAAATGCGTCCTATGAAACAGAAACGCTCCGCGAGGATGCGCACTCGGCGCAAGGGTAGATGGTTGCTGAAGCAACCGCGCCTCGGCGCGAGAATGTGCCAAGGCACATTCTTTTTTATGCAGGTAAACAAAGAACGAAGTAAGTAAGTAAAAGATAGGGGGAATGCTATGAAGAAACATCTGGCAACTTTTTTGACCGGGCTGACGGCCATATCGATGGCAGCCGCTTCACCCGTATCTGTTTTTGCTGCGGAAAATGAAGCTGCAGCAGAAACGGCAGAAATGGGCAACGCAGGAGCGGACGCAGCACAGGAGACAAGTAACGAAGGAACAGACGCCGCGCCGGAAACAAATGAAACGAATAATGAAGGAGTAGACGCTGCGTCGGAAGTGCCTGAAACAAGCGATAAAGAAGCGGAAGCCATACAAGAAAAGGCTGAGACGGGGACGGTTATGTCGGCACCGGAGATCCATGAGGATACAGTCCAAAATGAAGATGGCAGCACCACGACCACCACAACTTCTACAGTAACCGAAACCACGACCACACCGCTGGAGCCGGTGGTTACGACCACGCCGGTAAATGCGGAAGACGATGATTATCATACGATTACTGACGACGAAGGCAATGAGCTGGAGGCGTATGAGAAAACAACGACAACAGCCGGGGCTGAAATCAGCACGGAGACAGTCACGACAACGACCGTGACGACCGAGACCACGCAGATGACAAATGCCGTAGAAACAGAGAATGCGGCCGTGGAGAATGTAACGGAAGATGCGGAAGTGGCTCCTGCCGATCCTGCGGCGGAAGTTGCTGCGAAGGAATTTCTGAAGGATCAGAACGTTACGGCTGATTTTGCAATCTATGCCGATAAGGTGGATGAATCCATCGGCCATGTGGATGGCAATGTGGCGGTCAATACGATGGCCACCGGCGGGCAGGTTGACATCATGAATAAGGATGACAGCCAGTACGGAGAAGGAAATGCCGATCCCTATGCGGAGAATGGCTATTCCTATATCGGCAGCACCGAGGACGGAACGACCATCAAAACCACATCCAATCAGACAAAGGATGGAGAAGTCCTGTCCAAGCTTGTGGTTGGCGAAAATGTGACTGTTACCGATAATGCGCACGGCAGTGCCGGACATTTTCAGCTGGAAACAGCGGAAACAAAAGCAGAGGGTGGCGTAACATCCGAGAGCGCAGAGAAGCTGGCTGCGGGAGATAAGCGTCTTGCGGATATTGAGAGAACGAGCAATATCAATTCCAACCTGGATCAGATTGCAGCGTCCGGGCAGAAGCTGATTGATGCAACGAAGGATGAGAAAGGCACAGGATCTGCAGAGAATGATCTTCATAAGATCACGGCAGCCATCGCGTCGCTGGTTCAGCGGCAGAGCACCGCTCAGGAGAATGGGACAAGTATCTTGAATGTCACCATTCACAGCAGGCTCCTTACGGATGCCAAGTATACAAATGAGCTGAATAATACCAAGATCTTCCAGGATCTTGTGAAAAAGAATGCCTCGAATACCAAGGTTATTGTAAGCGTGGACTGTGATGACGCGGATGAAGCGGTCGGGATTACGAGCTATTTCAATCCGTCGAACGACATTAGTAACTACGACAACAGGGCGGCGAGTCTGTTCTGGAACTTTGGCGCCTATGCCGGAAAAATCACGCTGGAAAGTCAGTGGCTTGGCAATATCATTGCTGCAAATGCGACCGTGCATGCCAATGCAGGCATTCAGTCCGGAAGAATTGTTGCGAGGACTGCCGGGCATAAGGATGGCGAAATTCATATGGCGGTCAGCGGAAATGTGCTCACCCGGAAGGTGACCGGCGAGCCGACGGTCACAAGGTCAGATAAGAAAACCGTGATCGTTTCGTCGGAACCCAGCATCAGATACAGCTACAGATTGAAGGAGAAGCCTTCGGAGCCGGTGGTACCTGATACTCCTACGGATCCGACAGTACCGGATGTGCCTGAAACTCCGGGCACTCCAGTAGGTCCTGAAGTGCCGGATATGCCGGTGATCCAGGACACCACAGAGCCTGTGAAGCCGGATACACAGGTGGCGACACCGTCTGAACTGGAGAAGCCCTCCACACCTGAAAACACGGATCAAACAGCTACAAAGACAGAAAATCATCCATCATCCGGGAATGTCATCTTGATCAACGTAGATCATGTGGATGCCGAGGAACAGCCGCAAGGTGTTCTTGGTGAGGTCCGATCCGATGAGACATCCGCAGATACAGGAGAAGCTGTACAGCTTGTAAAAGGTGACAGCGGAAGAAAGCTTGTCCAGACCGGCGACGAATCCAATATGCCGTTATGGGGCGGGCTTTTTTCGATATCCC
>CAVJLL010000121.1:0-2853 GCA_963650385.1 Clostridium sp. CAG:508
AAATGGCCAAAGATAAGACATATCGCACCGACCGCCGCGCCGCACTGTTTCTGGCTGACGGCTGTGAGGAAATTGAAGCACTGACGGTTTCCGATCTGTTATACCGCGCAGGAGTTCCCTGCACGCTGGTATCTGTGATGGGACGGCGTGAGATCACCTCCTCCCATGGCATCGTCATAACCGCAGAGACATGCATCGAGGACGTAAATATGGAGGACTATGACATGCTGATCCTCCCCGGAGGCATCCCGGGAACGCCCAATCTGGCTGCCTGCTCTCTTCTGACAGCGGCGGTTTCTTCTTTTGTGGGAAGAGCCGATGACGGGAAGGCTGTAGCCGCCATCTGCGCAGCGCCGTCCATTCTGGCGAATCTCGGACTGCTTAACGGGAAAAAGGCTACCTGCAATCCGTGTGTGGATGAAATTTTAAAAGAGCACGGTGCGCTCCACCAGGAAACGCCGGTTGTAAAGGACGGAAATCTGATCACCAGCCGTTCGATGGGCACCGCCATCGATTTTGGTCTGCAGATCGTGGAATTTTTCCTTGGGAAAGATGCCGCTGATCAGCTGTCCGCCGGCATCCTGCATACACGCGCGTAAAGTATCCAACGCGTCCTGTCCAATCCACAAAAAGTGCCGGTTCACAGCTCCTGCAATCTGCAGGAAGGCTCTGAATCGGCACAAAACAGCGTTCTGACTTGACCTGCTGCCGGTATCGGGGGATCCGGCAGCGGATCTACAATACACAGCGTATTTATTCAGCAAGGGGTTGCACAAATGAATATTCTTTTCTTTCTCAAGCCCAAATCGGAGCTGGATCTTGTCTACGAGGGGGACTCCATCGGCATGGCCATCGAGCGGATTGAATGCCATCAGTTTTCTTCCATTCCCATGATCAACGAGAAAACCGGCAGATATGTCGGAACATTAAGTGAGGGTGACCTTCTGCGCGCACTGCGCCGGAGCGAGGATCAGGACATCCGCTCCTGCGAGCTTCGCTCGGTCATGAATGTACACCGGAAAAGGGATTATAAAAGCGTCCGTGCGGACGCTGACATTGAAGAGCTTTTCAGTTATGTGAAGGAGCAGAACTTCGTTCCGGTCGTCGATGATACCGGCGTGCTCATCGGCGTCGTTCTGCGCTCTGCGATTCTGGAATTCATGTTCGCACAGCGCACAGCGTCTCCGTGCTGATCGATCATCGGCAGCACATTAGTCCGGGACCAGAGGGCATACATTCATGCCCCGGTCCCGGACTTTTCGGCTGATGTTTTCTATTCTACCGTACTCTTAAAGCCGCCCGTACAGCTGTGCAAGGCGCCGCATTCTGGCCGCAAGGCCATCGTCATAGGCGCCCCTCTTCATTCTCCATTCCCAGTTGCCGCCCAGCGTAGAGGGCTCATTGATTCTCGCCTCGTCGCCGAGGTTCAGATAATCCTGCATGGGAATGATGCAGGTATCTGCCACAGACATAAACGCCGCACGGATAAAGGTCCATGCTGCTGTATCCTCCGACCTTACATCCACATATTCCTCGGCGTAAGCCCGGTCATTTTCCGATACGTGATTGTACCAGCCGCGCATCGTCTCGTTGTCATGGGTTCCTGTATAAACCACACAGTTGGTCCCGTAGTTGTGCGGCAGATAATCTCCCTTTCCGGGCTCCCTGGCATCAAAGGCAAACTGCAGCACCTTCATATTCGGATAGCCGGTCTTCTTCACCAGCTCACGCACCGACGGTGTGATGAATCCAAGGTCCTCCGCAATGATCTGCTTCCTTCCAAGTGCTGCCTCAATCGTATCGAACAGATCACTCCCCGGTCCCTTTCGCCACTCGCCGAATTCCGCGGTGGGATCTCCGTACGGGATGGCATAGTACTCATCAAACCCGCGGAAATGGTCAATGCGGACCACATCGTACATCCGGAAGCAGTTCGCCATGCGGGAAATCCACCAGGAGTATCCGGTCTGTTTGTGGTAATCCCACCGGTAGATCGGATTCCCCCACAGCTGGCCGGTCGCCGAAAATCCGTCCGGCGGGCATCCTGCCACAACCGTCGGATATCCCTTCTCATCAAACTCGAAGAGCTCCGGATGGCTCCAGGTATCCGCAGAGTCAAAAGCCACATAAATCGGTATGTCACCGATGATCTGTATTCCCTTTTCATTGGCATAGGCCTTCAGAGCACGCCACTGCTGCGCAAACAGAAACTGCTGGAATTCATAAAAACGAATCTCATCCGCCAGCTCCGCCTTTGCCTTGTCCATGGCAGAGTCTCTCCGCAGTCGGATATCCTCCGGCCACTCAATGTAGCTGCAGCCGCCGTTTTGATTTTTAACAGCAGAATACAGCGCATAGTCCGGAAGCCAGTCCTTATTTTCCTCAATATATTCGGCAAACTGCTGCCTTTGTGCGTCAAACTCCGCACTGGCCCACTTCCCCGCAGGGCTTTCAGCGAACGGACTGTTGTCGTACGCCTTTTTTAAGAGCGGGAATCTTCCCTTGTAAATATTCTCATAGGAGATCTGCTCCTCATTGTCTCCGAAAAAGACGCCGTCCGTTTCCTCCTTGGTCAGGTATCCGGCCTCCTGAAGCTTCTCCAGATCGATAAAATACGGATTCCCGGCAAAGGTAGAGAACGATTGATAGGGGGAGTCCCCGTACCCGGTCTGTCCCAGCGGAAGAATCTGCCAGTAAGCCTGACCAGCCTGTGCCAGAAAATCAATGAATGCGTATGCCTCCTTTGAAAAACATCCGATGCCATACGCTGACGGAAGAGACGCCACCGGCAGCAATACCCCGCATTTTCTGTCCATATCCATTACCCCTCATACTAAGATGTTGGGGGCAAAA
>CAVJLL010000122.1:0-2847 GCA_963650385.1 Clostridium sp. CAG:508
GAGAAAATCTTCGTGTTGCTGAGCTTCTTTCGAAGCAGCGGATACACCGCCATCATTCCCAGAATCTGCGCCGCACCGCCGATGGTGGTGAACAGCGTGTAGCTGGCCTTCCAGCCGGTTCCGCCGAAATCGTATTTAAAGAAATAGATGATAAAGTTGGAGGTCAGATACAGAGCCGAGTTGATCAGGACGATGCTCCCCACCACAACCAGTGCCTGGTCGTTTGAAAACAGCGCCCGGAACATCTCTCCGACCGTTGCCGTCTTCATCTTGCTCTCCGTCGTTTCATGCACGCTTGCACAGCAGATCAGCTCAGCTGCAACGAAAATAACAGCAACAATCAGCGCCACCCAGCGAAAGCCGGCGCGCTCACTCTCTCCTCCCAGTATTCCCACCAGGAGCATCGTGAACATCGCCACCAGCGCTGAGCCGACGCCCGCACAGGTGCGGCCCACCACCGAGAGGTTCTCGCGGTCTGCCGGTGTGCTGGTAATGGCAGGGATCATTGACCAGTAGGGAATGTCCATCATGGTATAGGTGACACCCCAGGCAACGTAAATCACGCTGAAATAAATCATCAGTCCTGTCTGCTCCATGGAGGGTGCAGCGAACATCGCATACAGCACCAGTGCATTCAGGATCGTTCCCGAGAGGATCCACGGCCGGAACCGTCCGAAGCGGCTCCGGGTCTTGGCCACCAGCACGCCCATGAACGGATCATTGAAGGCATCGAATACTCTGGCCGCCATCAGGATCAGCCCCACAAAGGTGGCCGACAGTCCCAGCACGTCCTGATAGAAATACATGACATACGATGCAGAAAGTGCGTACACCATATCCTTGCCGACGGCACCGATGCCGAAGGCAGCCTTTTGTTTCCCTGTCAACATAACATTTCCCCCTTCTTTTTCCGGCATTCTTTGTTACTGTACAAACGCCAGCCACGACGGGTCCTGGCGGAGTTGTCCGGTCCTGGGACGCTCTCGCTCCATCCTCGGACCTAGCGGTGCTAAGCTCGCACAAGACGCTCGCAAGCACCGAGGCCTCGCAAGGCCCTGGACTCGGACATTCTCCGCCACCCTGTCGTTTGGCTGGCGAGTGTACCGTTACCATTCTTCCCCTCTCCTACTGCCGGATATTTTTGCTTACTCCTCCTCGCTCTGCTCGGCCTCCGCGCTGACATCCGCAACGTATACCGTGCGCTTTCTCGCATCGGCATCCTGCTCCAGATACGTATCGTAATCCGTCTCCTTGTCAATCATTCCGCCGCCGGGCAGAAGCTCAATGATGCGGTTCGCCGTTGTCTGCACGACCTGGTGGTCACGGCAGGCGATCAGCTCCACGCCGGAGAACTTGATCATGCCGTCGTTGAGCGCCGAAATGGACTCCATGTCCAGATGGTTGGTCGGCTCATCGAAGATCAGGCAGTTGGCGCCGCTGATCATCATGGACGAGAGCTGGCAGCGCACCTTCTCACCGCCGGAGAGAACCTTCACCTTCTTGATGCCGTCCTCCCCGCGGAACAGCATGCGGCCGAGGAACCCGCGGACGTACGTGACATCCTTAATCTGCGAATAGGCGGTCAGCCACTGCGTGATGTCCTCCTCTGTGTTGAAGAGCTCCGTATTGTCCTTCTTAAAATACGACTGTGAGGTCGTAACGCCCCACTTGTAGGTTCCGGAATCCGGCTCCATATTGCCCATCAGAATTTCGAACAGTGCCGTCTTGGCCTGCTCCTGCGAGCCGACAAAGGCGATCTTGTCGTCGTGCTTAACCACGAAGGAAACATCATCCAGGAGCCTCACGCCGTTGATGGTCTTGGACAGATGCTCCACCGTCAGCACCTCGTTTCCGATTTCACGGTCCGGGCGGAAATCGATGAAGGGATACTTGCGGGAGGAGGGCTTGATCTCATCCAGCTCAATCTTCTCCAGGGCACGCTTCCGGGAGGTTGCCTGCTTGGACTTGGAGGCATTGGCCGAGAAGCGGGAAATGAATTCCTTCAGCTCCTTGATCTTCTCCTCCTTCTTCTTGTTGGCCTCCTTCATCTGACGCACCATCAGCTGGGAGGACTCATACCAGAAGTCATAGTTGCCCGCGTAGAGCGTTATTTTGCCGTAATCGATGTCGGCAATGTCTGTGCAGACCTTATTCAGGAAATAACGGTCATGCGACACCACAATGACCGTATTCTCGAAGTTGATCAGGAACTCCTCCAGCCAGCCGATGGCGTCCAGATCCAGGTGGTTGGTCGGCTCGTCCAGGAGCAGAATGTCCGGATTGCCGAACAGTGCTCTTGCCAGAAGGACCTTCACCTTCTGCGCGCCGTTGAGCTCACTCATCTGCTTGTAATGATACTCGTCCTCAATGCCCAGGCCGTTCAGAAGAGATTCTGCGTCGGACTCTGCCTCGTAGCCGCCCATCTCCGCATAATCACTCTCGAGCTCCGCTGCCTTGATGCCGTCCTCATCCGTAAAGTCCGGCTTGGCATAGAGTGCGTCCTTCTGCTGTCCGATCTCATACAGGCGCTTGTTGCCCTGAATGACGGTATCAAGGACCACCTGGTCGTTGTATTTCTCATGATCCTGCTCCAGGAAGGAAAGGCGCTGTCCCGGCGTAATGGCGATCTCGCCGTTGGTGGTATCCAGCTGTCCGGACAGAATCTTCAGGAAGGTGGACTTGCCGGCACCGTTTGCTCCGATGATGCCGTAGCAGTTTCCCTCCGTGAACTTGATGTTAACATCCTCGAACAAAGCCTTCTTGCCAACTCTGTAGGTAACGTTATTCGCAGATATCATTCGTTATTCTCCTTATGTAAAACAAAAGTCTATTCAGAGCCCAAATATT
>CAVJLL010000123.1:0-2827 GCA_963650385.1 Clostridium sp. CAG:508
GCATAGAAGTCGAGGATACTGTTATGAAGACAACTTCGAGGTTCACAGATTTGGTAACTCATGTTCACGGATTCGGGAACGATTTACAGCGCCGGATACCGTAGCATAGATGCTGTCAGATAGATGCAGACACAAAAGCAGCGCGCGGCTTTTGTGACATCTAATTCGATTGTTTAGGAGGATCCGATGGAAACTAAAGCGAATATTATTAGAAGATATGCAGATGCAGCGCCGGAATCCAAGGTGGATATTGTCTGCAGGCATTATCCGCAGATTGACGGAATCATCAATGCGCGGATTGCCGGGATGAAATACATCATCTGGGAAGAGAAGGAAAAGAACAGACGGGCAGATCATGGAGAATTGGGCATCAGGATACAGTCCGGAAATGGCTACAGTGATCCGACAAGTAATGAAGGCTGCTTCCGCGCGGATTTAGAGAGCGCGATCCGAAGCTGCGATTTTTCGGGAGATATTTTAGATGGAATCGATCACCCGGAGTGGGTTATGAATGAGGCAAGAGTCCTGAGGGAAATGAAGGAGATTCGAAATCTGTATGACATGCAGGTCGCATGTCTGATCGGAGAAGATCGCTGCCTGTATGAAAAATACCTGAAGCAGGAAATGAATCTCACCGAGATTGCATCAAGCTGCAGAATTGAGTATCACTCAGCGGTTAAGAAAATATCCAAAATTCGAAAATATGTGAATCGGGAAGTCGCCGAGATTCTTAATGCGACTTCGTGCCAGCGCGGCACGAAGTCGTCCTGGCACCAGATGACAGAAAGCAGGAGGGCTTGACAATGGATCAGAGAGATAAAATTCTCCGTTATTCTATTCAGGTTAGTTACCTGGGGGTGCTTTTGCAGCAGGAACTCCTGTCAGAGGAAGAGTATCGCCGATGCCTGAATGCTTTAAAGAAGGACTACGGTGTCGTGGTTGACATCCTTGTGAATGAGTAGTGGCCTGATAGACTTTTTGCAGGAGGGCGAGAATATGGGAAACGAAGTGAGTATCATTCGGGCGAAATCTTCAATTGAGGATCGCAGACTGAAGGGAAAGAGGATTGAGCGAAAGCGCGTAGCTGCCTATTGCCGTGTGAGTACAGATGACGAGGAACAGCTGAACAGCTTCAGCTCGCAGGTGAAATATTATACGGAACTGATTGAAAAAGAACCAGATTGGATGATGGCCGGTGTGTATTCGGATGAAGCGATAACGGGTACCATGGTGGCGAAGCGAGAAGGCTTTCGGAGGATGATCAAGGCGTGTCTCGATGGAGAAGTGGATATGGTGATCACCAAATCGATTTCCCGCTTTGCAAGAAACACGTTGGATACACTGAAATATGTAAGGACACTGAAAGAGAAGGGTATTGCGGTCTATTTTGAGGATGAAAAAATCAATACCTTATCCATGGACGGAGAGCTGCTTCTCGTGGTGCTGAGCTCTGTTGCGCAGCAGGAAGTGGAGAACATTTCCAATAACGTGAAAAAGGGCCTTGCAATGAAGATGTCCAGAGGAGAGATTGTGGGCTTTGCGGGGGCCTATGGATACGATTATGATCCGGAAACGAAGAAAATCACAGTGAATCACGAGCAAGCCAAGATTGTTCAGTTTATCTTTAATCGTTATGTAACTGGTACCGGCACATCGACGATTGCCTGCGAATTGCAGCAGATGGGGGTCCTGAACCCGTCCGGTCTGAAAAAATGGCATCAGACGACAGTTGCCGGGATCATTCGCAATGAGAAGTATGTAGGAGATTTGCTTCAGGGAAAGACATTTACCGTCGATCCGATTTCACACAGGCGTTTGGAAAATCAGGGAGAATCGGATAAGTATCTTCTGAAGGATCATCATGAGGCCATTGTCACCCGGGAAGTGTTTGAAAAAGCGCAGGAAATACTCGCCAAAAGGGGAGAATGTCATTCCAATGCGAGACTGAAGGAGGGGGAATACCGTTCCCTCTATACCAACAAGTATGCGTTCAGCTGTAAATGCAGATGCGGCTTTTGCGGAGCAACGCTGACCAGAAGAAGATGGCATAGCGGAAAATATAAAAAGATCATCTGGCTGTGTATAACGGCTTCAAAGAATGGGAAGAAGTATTGCCCGAATTGTAAGGCGATTCCTGAAGACGCTCTGAAAAGCGCGTTTGTAGAGTCCTATAAAATTATGACGCGAGATCATAAAGAGGTTTTGGATGAGTTCATCAAAAGAATCGAATCACTGCTCAGTGAGGACGACGTATCGAAACTGTTGGAAAAGGAACGGGAAAAGCTGAAGGACATGAGCTGTAAGCTCAATAATCTGCTGGATATGCATCTGGAGGGAAAGCTTGATTTTGCAACTTTTGCGGAAAAGCGGGATTCGCTCCGGGCGCAGGTGGAAGAGAAGCAGGCTGAAATTTGTAAGCTGGAAAATGCGGAAAATTCGAAAATGAGCATCAAGGACCGACTGAGGACCATGCGTAAAGAGCTGGAAACGTCTGATACCATAAAAGAATTTGATCGTCAAGTATTTGAAAGCATTGTTGATTATGTCATCGTCGGCGGTTATGATGTAGAAGGAAATGCTGATCCATCGATGATAACTTTTGTTTATCGGACAGGATTCAAGGACTATAAAGACGGAGACCATTTCAGACCGGCGAGACTCAATGCGTCGAAAAAGAGGGCATCTGCTTCACCGGCAGGTGCCCGCCGGGATGTTGATATTTATTCGAAAACCATATCTGATTTCATTTCTGGATTGCAGACAAACACAATGAACACAGGTTCAGCTTTGCGGCAAACAAGAGCAAATGAGGCATGTGGAGACGGTA
>CAVJLL010000124.1:0-2692 GCA_963650385.1 Clostridium sp. CAG:508
GGAGCGAGAGCGTCCCAGGACCGGACAACTCCGCCAGGACCCGTCGTGGCTGGCGAATGAACTGTAACAGATCCTATTATGGCCGTCTTGCCGACACCACGCGGTCGAATCCGCCGTAGTCCTGGTCGGTCCGGATTGCTTCAAAGCCCTGCTCTGCAAGGAGCCCGCAGATCGCTCCGGCCTCATCAAAGCCGGATTCCAGAACGAGGAGTCCGCTGGGCTTTAAATGCTCCGCCGCTTTTGCTGCGATCATCCTGTAAAAATCAAGGCCGTCCGTGCCGCCGTCCAGAGCTGCATAGGGCTCGCCGCACCGCACCTCCGGCTCCAGTGAAGGGATCACGCTCGTCGGGATGTAGGGCGGATTGGAGACGATCAGATCGAACAGCTCCGTCCCTGCCGGCTCCCACATATCCCCTCTTGCAAAACAGGCGCGCCCATCCAGTCCCAGCGCGGCCGCATTCTTCTTGGCTGCCTCCAGTGCCCTTGCACTGATATCGGTCCCGAGGCCGCAGGCCTCCGGCATAAAATGAAGGAGTGAGAGCAATATGCAGCCGGAGCCGGTGCAAAGGTCCAGGATGCGGAGGGAATTCGGCGGTGCCTCCAAGGAGGCAGGATGCCTGCCGCTCTCCGCAGCAGGAGCGTCCTCACCACTCTCATCCGTAATTTCCTTCTGCCGTTCCAGAGCGACCTCCACCAGGCGCTCTGTGTCCTGCTCCGGGATCAGTGTCTCCTCATTCAGCGCAAAGGTCAGACCGCAGAAGTCCCACTTGCCCAGAATCATGGCCGTGGGTTCCCTGTTTTCCCTTCGGCTGATGAATGCCCGGTAGGAATCCTCTTCATCCTCTGTCACCGCCCGTTCCGGATCGGTCAGCATCGTCTGCAGGTTTGTGTGACAGGTCTCCTCGAGCAGGATTCTCGCATCCAGCGCCGCATCGGAAATTCCCGCCGTCTCGAGCCTTCTGCGGCCCTCCTCGTAAAGCTGTCGGTATTTCATGGCAATTCCTTAAGTACGGGTATCTTATTAGGCCCACGCCTTACATTTGCTGTCCATTCACAGCCCATTCAAACCAGATCCTCGTCCTCGTATCCGAAGTTCCTCTTCAGATACGATCTCCAGTCAAACACGGCATCCACGGCGGCAATGGCCACCTCTGCCATGCCCTCATCCGGCTCCTTGGTCGTGATGTGCTGCAGCCACACGCCGGGCGCCGAGAGAATGCTCACGAAAAGGTTGTTGTGCTTGCCTGCATACTGCAGAAATTCAAAGGAAATGCCGGCAATCAGCGGGATCAGCAGAATGCGGACCAGAATCCGCATGGCATAGCCGTCCACGCGAATAAAGAAGAACAGAATAATGCTGATAATAAGGACCAGCACCAGGAAGCTGCTGCCGCAGCGCTTGTGAAAGCGCGAGCTGTGCATCACGTTGTCGACGGTCAGGGGCTTTCCGCGCTCAATGCAGTTGATGCATTTGTGCTCGGCGCCGTGATAGCCGTACAGTCTCCGGATGTCCTTCAGCAAAGAGATGCCGATCATATATGCAAGGAAAATAACGAGCCGTATGATGCCCTCCAGAATCGCCAGAAGGCCCTCGCTGCGGATCGAATTTCCCAAAAGCTTTGTCAAAAGAACCGGAAGGATCACAAAGATGCCGATCGCGAGCACCAGCGACACCGCAATCGTGACGCCGGAAAAGAACGCTTCCTCCCTGGCCTTTTTCTCCGGGGACTTGTCCGGATCCTCCGTCTCCTCCTCCAGGAATGAGGAAGCGAAGCTCATCGCCTTCATGCCGGTAATCAGGGAATCGATAAATGCCAGGACGCCGCGGACGAACGGAATTCTGGTCCAGATGGTCTTGGCTCCGATTCCGTGGTATTCATCGACGCCGATTTCGATCTCGCCGCCGGGCTTTCTGACGGCAACTGCCATCTGGCTCTTGTTGCGCATCATGACGCCCTCGAGGACTGCCTGACCGCCGATTCCTGAGTAATGCTGCCGTTTTCTTCTTTTTGCCATAGGGGTTCCTTCTGTGACGGAAATCTTCAGGAGTATCTGCTCAGCCACATCTCAGTTTTCCTTCGGAAAACCTCGATGTGGCCGGCCAGAGATCCTTCGGATCTTGGCCGCAAGCCAATTTCAATCGGGAATCTATCTGCGAGCAGAAGATTCCCGTTGAAATCGGCTTGTGCTGAGCTTATAAACAAAGAAGGTTGGGGCAGCACGCTGCTCCAACCTTTCTCATCGCCCGAAACCGAAATCTTACTTGATGCCGTATTTCTTGTTGAACTTCTCAATGCGACCCTTAGCATTTGCTGCCTTCTGTGTGCCGGTGTAGAAAGAGTGGCACTTGGAGCAAACCTCGACGTGGATCTCCGGAATGGTGGATCCGGTTACGAACGTGTTGCCGCAGTTGCAAGTAACGGTTGCCTGATAATACTGAGGATGAATTCCTTCTCTCATATTCTGTTGCCTCCTTCGTGCAAGCGCTGTCGTGAATGATCTATCATTCACTTCACCTACATGGCCGTCAATGACGACGCATCGCTGTTCTGCCCAGAACAACTAGGACATTGTACCATCCTGTTCTGCGGATGGCAAGAAATATTACAGTGAGTTACAGTGCATTCGCCAGCCAAGCGACAGGGTGGCGGAGAATGTCCGGGTCCAGGGCCTTGCGAGGCCTCGGTGCTTG
>CAVJLL010000125.1:0-2682 GCA_963650385.1 Clostridium sp. CAG:508
GAAGAGCGGAAGGAAGAGAACAAGGCGTGTTAGTCACGTTGGCGTCTCTTGCACATGATGGACTAATTACTGTGCAGGAAGCAGCAAAAAGGTCGCACCTTTCGGTGGCGGACTTTGAGATGAAGACAAAGGGACTGATCCAGTAAAGTATAGAAGAATACCCGGGCTCCGCAGGGGGCTCGGGCTTTGCTGCTATGGGAGAATTTTATCAGCGATAGTTCACGATTTCATGGAGCGGAAAGAGCATCGTTCTTTCATCTGCTGAGGCGATAATCTTGTCATCAAAGCCATTCTCGGAGAAAAGCGCATAATAGAAATCCGCGCGCTGCTTTAAGGGCGTCAGCTTGGCCAGCGTATCCAGATATTCGGAGTAGGAAAAGGGAACACCTTTAAATTTGCATTCTCCGACAAGATACTGCTTTTCGCTGCGGCCGATGCACAGCAGGTCAATCTCACTTTCTGCTGTCCGCAGCGCACCATCGCCGTTTCCGCTGCGCAGGGTCGTTTTGCCGGTCCAACGCCCCATTTTCTCATAGCGGAAGGGCAGTGCATTTCTTTTCTGGCGTTCGCGGATGAATTCACGGCAGATGTCCTCGAAGGTGAATGCGGCAAATTCGTGCAATGCTGGCGCCACGACATATTGAAAAACGCCGTCGGCATCACCATCTTCCAGCTGTGAGATATTGGCAAAGCCGAAGGCGTACCAGAAGCGGAAGAAATTGTCGGTCAAACGATACAGGCCGCGGCTTGCGTTACCGCGCTCCTTCACCTTGGCATCGACAGAAAACTCCCGTTCAACGATGCCGAGTTCTATCAGATTCCGCAGATAGACGCAGGTTTTTGAGGTATCTTCAAGAAGAGATTTCTGACTGATCTCATTCAGTCGCGTATTACCGAGCGCTACAGCCTCAATGATGGAGTTGTAGACCGGAGTCTCCCGCAGTTCCTGGTGCAGTAGGAATTCCACCTCGCTGTACAGAATGCAGCCTTTTCGCAGGATATTTTTGCGAATGTTTTCTTCCACGCTGAGTTCCGGTTTCCACTGACGAAGGTAATGAGGAATGCCGCCAAGAACAGCATAGCTGATCACCTTGTCCCGGTCAGAGTAGTTTGGGAAAAACCTGACAGCATCGTAGAAGCCCATCTCCTTCATTTTATAAATGCCGGTGGCCCTGCCGTAAAGAGGGTTCTTTTCAGACAGCAGTTCTTTTTCGATAAAGCTCATGGCGCTGCCGCAGAGAACGATCATAATGTTTTGCTGCCGAAGCTCATTATCCCAGAGGTTCTGGAGAATAGAAGGAATGCTGGGATTTCCCTTACACATATAGGGGAATTCATCAAGGATCAACAGGCGTTTATGGCTGCCGTAGGGAAGCTCTGCCACCGCGCGGAAGGCCTGCTCCCATTGCGAAAAAGAGCTGAGGTAGTTTCTGGCAGGTATGTCTTCCATCAGCAGCCGCTTTGAAAAATTTCGAAGCTGAATGGGATCGGTGGTCTGAGTGCAGGAAAAGAAAACATGCGGCTTTCCTTTGCAGAATTCACGAAGGGTTTCTGTTTTTCCCACTCGCCGTCTGCCGTACAGCACGATCAGCTGGGCTTCATTGTCTTCATAACGTTCATTGAAAAAAGCAAGTTCCTGTTCCCTGCCGATAAACATAATTATTCTCCTCTTTGATGAATGGATGAATTAAATCACGATTTAGTAAATCATGATTTAACATTATCCTAGCGGATTTGCCTGAAAAAAGCAAGTAACTGCTGGACCGTATGCATTGGTGCCAGTCAACATAAAATTTCTATAAACTTTTGCGGAATAGCATGACAAATTATGTTTGTCGTGCTATTCTTTTTGCAAGAACATATGATCTTAAAGACAAGGAGGTGCAGCTTGGGGAAAAAGGACATTGGTGAGAAATTGCTGGAATCTTACAATGACGTGTTCGCGGACATTGTGAATGTGCTGTTGTTCCAGGGCAAGAGGAAGCTTCTGGAAACGGAGCTGGAGGAGCAGGCACCACGGGCTGCCTACAAAGCAGACGGCAAATTGCGGGAGATGGAGCGGGATGTCATTAAGCGATGGAAGCGTGGTGAGCTTAGGATCGCCAGCATTGGCATGGAAAACCAGAGCGCACCGGATTCAAGGATGCCGCTTCGGGTGCTGGCATATGATGGCGCCGAATATCGGGCGCAGCTGCTGAAAAGCAATTCTCAGAAGTCGCTGTATCCGATCGTGACAATTGTGCTATACTTTGGCTATGAGAAGGAATGGAAGCAGAAACTGACGCTGAAGGAATGCCTGGATATTCCGGAGGAGCTGCAGCCGTATGTGAATGATTATCGGATCAATTTGTTTCAGATTGCTTTTCTGGAGCCGGAGCAGGCTGCGTTGTTCCAAAGTGATTTCAGAGTGGTGGCGGATTATTTTGTGCAGATGCGAAAGAATCACGATTATGTTCCGACAGCTTGGGAAATGCGGCACGTTCAGGAAACACTCCAACTTTTGAGCATCATGACAAATGACCGGCGCTTTGAAGAAGTTTGCAACGAGGAAAGAAACGGCGAGGAAGGAGGACCGAAGAATATGTGTGAGGTATTGGACAGAATCGAAAGCCGAGGTATTGCGCGCGGTAGAGAAGAAGGGATGCTTCGCGGAAGGATCGAAGGCAGGGAAGAAGGAAGAGC
>CAVJLL010000126.1:0-2647 GCA_963650385.1 Clostridium sp. CAG:508
ACACTAATAATACTGAGTATATCAATACTGAGATGAATGATACTGATCTAATCTTATCTGCCGGTGCGGCAGAACAGGATGAGAAGAGAAGGGATGAGAGGCGCGCATATCGTGATTATTTTATGGAGGAGCTTTCCATCGAGATCATGAAGGACCGCTATCCCTACGATCGGGACAACATTGACGAGATTCTGGAGCTGATCCTGGATACCGTCTGTTCAACCAGAAAGACCATTGGGATTGCCGGAGAGCAGCGCCCGATCGAGGTTGTAAAGAGCCGGTTCATGAAGCTTGATTCCTCGCATCTTGAGTATGTCCTGCAGGGCCTGGCAGATAACACGACGCTGATCCGTAACATGAAGCAGTACCTGCTGGCTGCGCTTTACAATGCACCATTAACCATCAACAACTATTACAAATCTCTGGTGCAGCATGATTTTGCTGCCGGAGGGGAATAAGGAGACGTGAATGAATATGAATATTGAGATATCGCTGAATCCGCTGACCGACGGATTCGTGGAAAGTGAGGGCAATGTCGATGCCGCCCGTGGTGATCGGCATGTGCTGATCATCGGGACGAACGGGAACATGCGGCTGACGGACATGGAGGAGGGAAGACAGATCCTGGAGGCATTCGAGAGCTGCGGGGCTTCCATGATTCTGGGAGATTCCTACATTGCCCTGTTTAATGATCAGAAGGCCTTTGATCTGGAGGAGAGCAGATTCTTTGTGGGCAGCATGGTCATTATGAAAATGTCCGGCAATCTTTTGACTCCGCTGTCGGAAGAAGAGATCACAGAGGCACAGGAGCTGTTGGAAGGACACATGGCAACACTGGTATCCGGCGATCAGAATTTCTCGGCGTTGGTATTGGCATAGGAGGAAAGGACAAATCGATATGAGCAGAACCATACCCAGAGCTTATGTGACCGCCGCATGGAACAGGAATCCGATCGTGGCCAGGGAGGAGGCCAGGAGATACTGCAGTGCGCTGACAAGGGAGGGCTATCTTCCGCTGTGTCCGGTGCTGGCATTTGATGGAATCTTTTCGGAGGAGGACTGTGATGCCCATAAGCGCAGGAAGGAAATGTCGGAGGATCTGCTGCGGCGCGCAAGGTTTCTTGTGATCTGCGGGAACCGGCAGAACGACGATGTGAAGGATGATATTGCGATTGCCAGGAAGGCAAAGGTCATCGTGACATCCCTGGAAGGGGTCATTGGATATGAGTAGGCGCCGGGAAACGGCACGACGAAAGGAGGCGACCATGAATGTTAAATGAAGAACTGTCCAGAGAAGCATTGAACACGGGCGTACGGGAGACGGCCAAGGTGGCAAAGCCGGTCTGCAGCTTCGTCTGGGAAACCTTCGGAAAGCCCACGGAAGAGACGCTGGTGAATGCCTTGAAGCTCGCTGTCACAGCGCCGGGGCGGGCAATTAAGAACAAACTCCATCCAGAGCATGGCGAAATGAAGGTGAAGGACCTGATCCGCAAGGACCAGGGCGCACAGTCCCTGGATATCAATGGGGAAGGTCTTGGCAGCTTTCGGAAAATCGCCAACAAGTACGGCGTGGATTTCGCCATTGTCAAAAGCACGGACCTGGAGCCGCCGAAGTATTCGGTATTTTTCAAGGCCCGCGATGCGGATGCCATTCAGTCGGTTGTCAACGAGTATGCAGCGAAGCAGCTGAAGCTGGAGAAGGAAAACCGACCGAGTATTCGTGCAAAGCTCAGCAGATTCAAGGAGCTGGTGGCATCGCTGCCGAAGAAGGCATTGGAAAAGCGGAAGGAGCAGGAACGATGAACGATAAGGTAAAAAAGCAGCTGATCCTGAACCTTCCCTATGCAGCCATCGGCCTTGTCGCCACCAATCTGGGCGAAGCCTGGCGGCTGGCTGCAGGGGTCAATGCATCCGAAAAGCTGCAGAGTCTTGTCATGGATGGATGCTTTCAGCAGGCATTTTCCAATGTGCTGCCGAGCATTCATCCTTTGGATCTTTGTGTCGGAGCTGCCGTAGCCGGGGCGCTTCGACTGGCGGTGTATCTCAAGGGAAAGAATGCGAAGAATTACCGTCACAACGAAGAATACGGCTCTGCCAGGTGGGGCACCCACGCGGACATCGAGCCCTACATCGATCCGGAATTCCAGAACAACGTCATCCTCTCCCAGACGGAGCGGCTGACCATGAACTCTCGGCCGAAGAATCCGAAGTATGCGCGAAATAAAAACGTGCTGGTGGTCGGGGGCTCCGGTTCCGGTAAGACACGGTTCTTCATCAAGCCGCAGCTTCTCCAGTTCCACAGCTCCTACGTCGTCACAGACCCGAAAGGTACACTTATTAACGAGATGGGCACCGCGCTGCTGCGGAAGGGGTATCGTATCAAGATTCTGAATACCATCAATTTTAAGAAGTCGCAGCATTATAATCCCTTCGCTTACATTCACAGCGAAAAGGACATTCTGAAGCTGGTGACCACGCTGATTGCGAACACCAAGGGCGACGGAAAAAGCAATGATGATTTCTGGGTCAAAGCGGAGACGCTGCTCTATACGGCACTGATCGGCTACATCCATTACGAGGCACCGGAGGAAGAGCAGAACTTCGCAACGCTGCTGGAAATGCTGAATGCGATGGAGGTCCGGGAGGA
>CAVJLL010000127.1:0-2536 GCA_963650385.1 Clostridium sp. CAG:508
GCACATTCAACCGCACTCCGGCATCCAGGATAAATTGACTGATTGCACGGAAATTACTTTCCTCTACCATCACCTCATTACAACAGGAAGCAATCCAGTCCACATATTTATCTGCTGCCGGAGAATCAAATTCAAATGTGCGCTTTCCACCTCCTAAATGAACCGCTACAAAGCGAGGTGTGTTACGGCCCGACTGTCTTCCGGGCAGCCAGCGATTTCGATCATTTGAAAGCAGATAGCCATTGCCATTTGCCGACGTATACTCGTCAAATACATGATCTTCAAAAGCGCCGTTCGAACGCATCAGGTTGAGATATCCTAAAACCATCAGCTCAAAGGATTTATGCGCTTCGGAAGTCAGCACGCCCAGTTCATTAATGGTTCGCTCCTGTACTTCGTCTGCAATTGCATAAATATCTTCTGTCCGGAAGGAGATGACAGAACAACCGGATTTCTCCAGCGTGCGTCCGATCTTTCCGGTCAGGCCATACTCCAGCATGATCTCATAGCGGACACGCTGCTCAATCTCATACATGAGGATTTGTGCCTGCTTATCCTTGCCGAATTCACGCTTTTCGACCATGTCTTCATAAGCATGCTTCCAGGTCATATTGGGTGCAATGAAGAAGCTGACGAACTCTTCATCCGTCATCCTTTCATGCCAGTATTTAATAAAACCATTCTGAAAATCTTCCAGAGAAAGGCCGGATCCGAGCTCCGCGCAGTAGCGCTGCATGGCAGTGCGCAACCCAAAGCGCCAGGTTCTCGAATTAAAGAAACCGGCTCTGTGTGCAGCATCCTGAACATTATCTGAAAATGCCAGTGTCTTCTTGTCATCGTTGAATCTGGAAGCGAACATCTGGGATATGCTAGCGCTGATCTCAGTTGCTGAGCGGAGACCCATCAGCGAAAGGCCACGACGGCTTCCGCAGCAAGGGCAAACGTACTGTTTATGTTCTTTGGTCCCGGTGGTTTTGATTTCTCTTGGAATCATAATTTCCACCATATCCGCACTGCAGCTCGGGCAGGTATCCGTTCCTTCGTCACCCAGCTTTACCTGCAGGCAATCCGGACAGATTCTTGCGGGCATCAGATTCTGCATCCTTTCCTCGTGGGAATGCGGGAACATCATGAGAATCTTCTCATCCGCCTTAAAATACTGATTATAGAATGCCTCTAGGTTTACCATGGTCGCATTGCTGCGTTCGTTTAGAATGGAAACCCAACCGGTGATTCCACAATCACGGCAATTTACAACCGGCAGATACTGCTTTGCCTGCTGCTTATTCAGATCATGTGCAATCTCATATGTGATTTCTTCCGGATCCACCTTTGCCACCAAGCGGCGCAGTTCACGCATCCACAACTGAACCTGGACATTTAAGAATGGACGCAGTTTTCCCACCTTGCCGGTACGGGCATGGGAGATGAGTGCAAAGAGCGAGTTGATGAGGACAGAAGGATCGGCGAGCTTTTTTAAATCCGGATAATGCACTCCCAGCTCTTCCGCAATTTTGGAGACCTGATAATAGTTGCCTCCGGTCAATGTAATGACCGACTGCAAAAAGCTGTGATGCATCAGCTGCTGACCAAGCGCAATTCTGCCTTCATCGGTCAGTACATCGTCGGTAAATTCCGGAAACCAGTCTTGCACGGCTGCTCGCAAATATTCAGAAGGTTCGTCTTCGGAAGAGAGCTTTTCCAGGGCTTCCGTCCGTTCCACATCCGGCATTGCAAAAGATGTAACATCATAACCGTCAAAGAATTCCTGGGCAGACAGGCGATCCTCCGTGATCACAGAGTCCTTCTCAAAAGGTTCGCCAAAGATCTCAGAGGCATACTCCACAATGCTGCCGTTATTTTCTTTGGAGCCCATGGTTGCGGAAGTGCCGATACAGCAAAGATAACCATCATAAATGCCGAGGCGGCGCTTCAAACGGCGAAGCAGGCAGGCGAGATCCGTACCCTGTGCGCCATCAAAGGTATGCAGCTCATCGACAGCGATATATTTCAGCGTTTCCGCATCATTGTCCTGCCACAGGAGTGCATCCTTCGGGCGAACCAACAGATAGTCCAGCATCTTATAGTTGGTCATCAAAATGTCCGGAGCACTGTTCAGCATCGTTTCATGATCGGTAATCACACCGTGCTCGCTCATCATACGGGCAGGCGTATGTTCCTGGCCGCCGACATACATGCCGACCGTCACATTACCGCGAAGTTCCGGGCTCTCATAAATCAATTCTGCGATACGCTTCGCCTGATCGGTAGCAAGCGCATTCATCGGATAAATAATCAGCGCCTTGATACCGCGCTCACCGCGGTGCTGATAGCAATATTCCAGAATCGGATAGAGAAAGCATTCGGTTTTACCGGAACCCGTGCCGGTCGCAACTAACGTGGATCTACCATCATCTCCGGTTAGTCTGTCAAATGCTTTCTGCTGATGCAGATAGGGGAGGTACGCGGGATGAATCGCCTCAAAACAAGTAGGCATCTCATCTGCCACACGGAACGGAAGGCGTACGGAAACATA
>CAVJLL010000128.1:0-2530 GCA_963650385.1 Clostridium sp. CAG:508
TGCCCCATTGAAATGCCGCGCTATTCTTGTTATAATTTTAACATTCGGCGGAAGGGCCGCCGGGAATACACACACATTCAGGAGGAATTATGGCAAAGTCAAGCGACATCTGGCAGTATGGCTTAATTGCTGTCGGCGGTGTAGCGGCAGTGGTGCTGGGACTTTCTGCGAGAAACATCAGCAGCAGTAAGGTGGAGACACCTGTGGAGGCACCGAGTGATGCCGTGACCGTCACAGGTACGGCAAAGGGAAACAACGGAGACGTGACCGTTGAGGTGACCCTGACCAAGGACACCATCTATTCCGTTAAGGTGACGGATCAGCAGGAGACGGAGGGCATCGGCGATAAGGCGGTCGCTGCTGTTCCCGAAGAGATCGTGGCGGCAAACTCCACACAGGTGGATGCGGTCAGCGGCGCAACCGTGACCAGCAATGCCATCATTGAGGCAGTAAAGAATGCGATCACCGCAGCGGGCTTCGATCCGGCAGCCTTTGACGTGGCTGTGGAGAAGGAAGATGTTCAGGGCGAGGACCAGGAGCTGACAGCAGACGTTGTCGTGATCGGTGCCGGCGGTGCCGGTATGATCTCTGCCATGGAGGCAGCCGATGCGGGCAAGTCCGTGATCGTGGTGGAGAGCCAGGCTATGGCCGGCGGCAACTCTGTGCGGGCAACCGGCGGCATGAATGCAGCGAAGACCGAGTATCAGGACGGCAATGAGTTCGGCGAGGATGCCGGTGTGGAGAAGACACTGAAGTCTGCGGAGGAGAGCTACAGCGATAATGAGACCATTTCTGCTCTGGCTGCAACGGTTCGTGAGCAGTATGATGCCTATAAGGCAAATCCGGAGGGCTATTTCGATTCTGTGGAGCTCTTCGAGCTGGATACCCTGGTGGGCGGCAAGGGACTCAATGATCCGGAGCTGGTGAAGACCCTCTGCGAGGATTCTGAGGATGCCATTGACTGGTTGGATGAGAACGGCGTGACACTCCATAATGTTGCCCAGTTCGGCGGTGCTTCCGTAAAGCGTATCCATCGTCCGGTGGATGACGAGGGCAAGACCCTTTCCGTTGGCTCCTATATGATTCCGATCCTGGAGAAGGATCTGGAGGAGCGCGGCGTACAGATCATGTACAATACTACAGCGGAGAAGATCCTCATGGAGGACGGTGCGGCAGCCGGTATCGAGGCGACAGCCAAGGACGGCAGCAAGGTGACCGTACATGCCAAGGCAGTGGTGATCGCAGCCGGCGGCTTCGGTGCCAACAACGAGATGGTTTCCGAGTACAATGCGAGCCTGAAGGGCTACATTTCCACCAATGCGCCCGGTATTCTGGGACAGGGCATCACCATGGGTGAAGAGGTCGGTGCAGCTACCGTGGATATGGATCAGATCCAGCTGCATCCCACTGTGCATGTGGCAGAGGACGGCAGTGCCAACCTGATCACCGAGGGACTTCGCGGCGACGGCGCCATCCTTGTGAATAAGGAAGGCAAGCGCTTCTTTGATGAGGTTTCCACCAGAGACAAGGTGTCTGCGGCAGAGAATGAGCAGACCGACGGTGTGGTATGGCTCATTGTGGACCAGAAGATGTATGATGCTTCGAAGGTCATCCAGGGCTATGACAGCAAGGGCTGGATGGTCAGCGGCAGCAATGCCGAGGAGCTGGCAGAGCAGATGGGCGTCGATGCAGCCACACTTTCCGAGACCATTTCCAAGTGGAACGAGTGCGTTGCCAACAAGAGCGATGAGGAGTTCGGACGTACCTCCTTCGCGGAGCCGCTGGAGGATACTCTCTATGCGCTGACCGTACAGCCGGGTGTGCATCACACCATGGGCGGTCTGAAGATCAACGCTGAAACAGAGGTTTTGACAGAGGACGGCACAGCCATTCCGGGTCTTTATGCGGCAGGTGAGGTTACCGGCGGCGTACACGGCGCAAACCGTCTCGGCGGCAATGCCGTAGCAGACTTCACGGTATTCGGAAGAATTGCCGGACAGCAGGCAGCCGCTTATGTGGACGGCAGCAGCACAGAAGCTGCAGCGGAGACCGCAAAGGCAGCTGCGTAAATGAAGTCGGCAGTCATTACGGGCGCGTCCCGCGGCGTAGGAAAGGCGATCGCAGAGGCACTGGCAGAGGACGATTGGCGTCTTCTGCTGAACTGCCGCTCCCGCTTTGACCTACTGGACGAGGTCTGTGCGGCACTCTCGGAAATAACGGAGTGCCGCGCGGTTCATGGTGAGATCGGAGATGAGGAGCTCAGCAGCTTTCTGGGAATTGATCTGAACAGCAGCCGCTTTGCGGCGGAGGATGAAATTCTTCTGGTGAACAACGGCGGCATCTCCCGCTTCAATCTCCTGCAGGATGTTTCCGATGCGGAGTTTGCAGAGCTGGTGGATGCCAACCTGGGCGGCATGTTCCGGCTGAGCCGGGCCATGCTTCCGTATCTTCTGAAGGCCGGGCAGGGACGGATCTGGAACATTTCCTCTGTCTGGGGCGTGACGGGTGCCTCCATGGAGAGCATCTATTC
>CAVJLL010000129.1:0-2469 GCA_963650385.1 Clostridium sp. CAG:508
GAATGCCCTCCGCTCCCATCTTGACGTCAAAGCCGATGCCGTTGACGTCGAGAATCACGCCGTCCTCTCGGCACGACTCCACCAGGCCTGTCAGTGATGCTATCATGCTGCCTCCGTGTTACTGTACAGGCGCCCGCCAGCGACGGGTCCTGTTACAATGTAATAATCAGTACTTACGTTCGAATGGTATGAGTGTAACACGCTCGCCCGGATTATGGTATCATGTGCGGAGCAGTTGTGAGATTTCATGTTACCGTCCTTGCGCCGGCCAAACGACAGGATGACGCCGGTACAGTAGCGATTTCATTCCGGGAGAACGATATGCGACTTATTTTTATCCGGCATGCAGAGCCGGACTATGAACACAATACACTGACGCCCCGCGGCTTTCACGAGGCAGAGCTTCTGGCGGAGAGGGTTCCGCACTGGAAGGTAGACCGGTTCTACACGTCTCCTTTGGCGCGGGCCAAGCTGACAGCCGAGCCTTCCCTTCGCAGGATGGGCCGCACGGCCGAGGTTCTGGACTGGATGCAGGAATTCTCCTATGCAGTCACAGATCCCACCACGGGTAAGAAGGATGTCCCCTGGGACTTTATGCCGCAGTACTGGACCAATGAACCACTTTTATATGATAAGGACAATTTCTATCAGCATGAGCTGCTGCAGTCCAATCCGGCGTATCCTGCCGCTGTGCTGAAGCTCAGAAAAGAGCTGGACGGCATTCTGGCGGAATACGGCTATCACCGGAGCGGCGGATATTACGGGACCGATGAAGAGAAAACGCGCGGCGATGAGGATGTTACAATTGTCTTTTTCGCGCATCTGGGCGCCAATCTGGAGGCCATTGGATATCTCCTGGGCATTTCGCCCCTGGTGCTCCAGCAGACCATCTATCTCCCGCCGACCTCGCTGTGCGTCCTGAATGCGGAAAAGCGCCAGTGCGGCATCATCCCCGGCAATGTCCCCGGAATTGCCATGTTCCGCGCGCAGGTTCTGGGCGACGTATATCACCTGCAGAAGGCCGGGCAGCCGCTGTCCGAATCCGGTTCCTTTGCAAGGGTGTTTAACCAGTAGTACGCTTCATTAAAATGTAAAAAACAGGTGAGCAGTAATGGATGAGCTGCTCACCTGTTTTTTCATGTTCATAAGTCATTCTGCATGCTAGAGTTTTTCCGGATAGTTTTCCAGCTGATGGAAAATGCCGACAATATTTACAACCTCTGACCTTACCTCGAAAATGACGACGTAATTCATGTGCGGCACAACTGCCTCTCGATATCCTTTCCAGGCAAGATATGCATCTGCGCATGCAGGAAACTGAAAAGGGTTTGACTCCAATCCGTCATAGATGGCTCCAATGCCGTCCAGCAGATGCTCTGCCGCCTGCCGGTTCTTGAATCGGTAAAGCAAGTGATGCACCAGATTATCCAGCAGTTCATCGGCGTGCTTGGTGACATTTAATTTATAGGCCATACCTTGCCCTCATCTCTCCAAGTGACGTTCGGGCATCCTTTACCTCTCCTGACTCGATCTGCTTTTCCGATATCTCTATATCCCTGTATCTGGCGAGTCGGTTCATGGTTGATTCATACGTCTCCATGCTCATAATCACCATATCGCCGTAGCCATTTTTCGTAATATAAATCGGTTCCTCCACCGTGTGGCACATATCCGATATCTCTGATGTATTCTTCAGATTTTTGATGGGAATTATCTGCGGCATATCGTGCGCCTCCTTTTATGGCCTGATTATACCATAATCAGGAGTCTGGTGCCAAGCATATACAAAAAGAATCAGCACTGGGTCCTGTGCTGATTCTCTCCTATGCAACAAAATCGTATCTGTTACGCTTCCTTACTGTTGACGTAGTTGATCAAACCGCCGGCATCGATGAGGCCCTGCATGAAGGGCGGGAATGCCTGTCCCTGGTACGTCTTGCCGGTTGTCTCGTCGGTGATGACGCCGCTGTCGAAATCAATGGACACCTGATCACCTTCCTTGATTTCCTGTGCCGCCTCTTTGCACTCAATGATCGGAAGGCCGATATTGATGGCATTGCGGTAGAAAATTCTGGCGAAGGTCTCTGCGATGACGCAGGAAACGCCGGCCGCCTTGATCGCGATGGGTGCGTGCTCTCTGGAGGAGCCGCAGCCAAAGTTGCGTCCTGCCGCGATGATGTCTCCCTTGTGCACACGCTGAATGAAGGTCTTGTCAATGTCCTCCATGCAGTGTGCGGCGAGCTCCGAGGGCTCGGAGGTTGCCAGATACCGTGCAGGAATGATGACATCCGTGTCCACGTTGTCGCCGAATCTGAAAATGGTTCCCTTTGCTGCTTCCATTTTTACCAATCGTCCTTTCTCAATATGCAACTATTCAGAGCCAAGCAAATTTGCATAAAATGTGCGAGTAATGCTTGCATTAACGAGCCCATTTTTGCAAATTTATTTGGCGAGAACGCCACATGAGCA
>CAVJLL010000130.1:0-2332 GCA_963650385.1 Clostridium sp. CAG:508
ACAGCATAGCAGGGGCACACGAAAAAAGGAAGGACGAAATTGTCCTTCCTTTCATTAGGGAAACGCTGATTAGAGCATTTCCTTAGCTTACTTGCCCCAGACTTCCTCTGCAATTTCCTTCACCAGCTTGAGCTTTGCCCACTGCTCTTCCTCGGTCAGCTTGTTGCCGATCTCGCAGGAAGCAAAACCGCACTGCGGGCTCAGGCACAGACGCTCCAGCGGAACGTACTTCGCCGCCTCATGAATACGTGCGATCACGGTCTCTTTGTCCTCCAGCTTGGGAGACTTCGTGGTGATGAGTCCCAGCACGACCTTCTTGTCCGGCGAAACCTTGGCCAGCGGTGCAAATCCGCCGGAGCGCTCATCATCATACTCGAGAAGCAGCGCGTCTACATTCTCCTGTGCAAAAACATAGTCGGCTACTGAATCATAAGCACCGCTTGTGAAGAAGGTAGAATGGTAATTGCCGCGGCAGATATGAGAGGTGATGACCATATCCTCCGGCTTGCCCTCCAGCGCGAGGTTGTTGACCTCCAGGAGCTGCTTCTTCACGTCCTCCAGATCGATGCCGAGTGCCTGATAGCGCTGCTTTGCCGCATCGCCCACAATGGCGCCCCAGGTGCAGTCATCGAACTGCAGATTACGGCAGCCGGCCTCGTAGAACTGACGGATAACCTCCTGATAAGCCACACCGATGTCATGAATGAGTGCCGCATTGTCCGCGTAAACCTTACGGGTGGAGGCAATGTTGATCGGCACGATCATCTGCTGGAACATCTGCGCCGGTGCTGGGATCGTGTACTTTGCCACTGTATTTTCATCCTCGAACTGCTTAAGGAACTTAAAATACTCCACGAACGGATGCGCCTTTGCCTTAACCTTGCCGGTCAGCCAGGTATCGTCCAGCGCGGCCATCTCGCCGCTGAACTGCACACCGCCGCCCTGCTGATGCGCAACACCCTCAAAGCCCCACATGAAATCCAGGTGCCAGTAGGTACGGCGGAACTCGCCGTCTGTGATGGCATGATAGCCGAGCGCCTTCTGCTTGGCAACAACATCAGTAATAGCATCGTTGATGATCTGATCCATCTCCTCCTTTGTGATGCTGCCGTTGGCATAATCAGCCTTGGCATCCTTTACCGCCTGCGGACGCAGGAAGCTGCCGACAAAATCATAACGAAACGGGGTTTTCAAAGTACTCATGGGTTCTATCTCCTTCTGTGCTGCAATCTTGTTTCTGCTTTCTGCAGATAGGATGCCACGAAATTCTTTTTTTGAAAAATATGTATTACCCGTCTTTCTTCATAGTTTCAGACTATGGACAAATGTTTTTTCAGTGCCTCTACATAGGAGTTCGCGTAGCGGCTGAACACCACGTTTTTCTTGCGGATCAGGCCGATGCGCATGCTGCCCTCCATCTCCAGCGGCCGCGCGATGATGCTCGGACTATTGAGCTT
Source organism: Clostridium sp. CAG:508 (assembly GCA_963650385.1). Classification (GTDB taxonomy): domain Bacteria; phylum Bacillota; class Clostridia; order Lachnospirales; family Lachnospiraceae; genus CAG-791. The sequence goes on from CAVJLL010000130.1 coordinate 1,458, forward strand.
TCGGTCGATAACACCTGAGCTCACCGTGAAGCCGTTCAGTCCGATCACCAGACTGAACAGTGTGGCACGGTCCCGGACCTGAATGGTCTTCGGCATGTCCAGCATACTGAGCAGCTCCTCGGAAAAATAGAAGGAATTGCGCTCTCCCTGCTCAAAAATCAGGTAGGGATAGGGCTTCAGCTCGTCGAGCGTGATCCGTTCTCTGTCAGCCAGCGGATGATTTTCATTGATAAACACGTGCGGCGCGGCCGTGAACAGTGTCTCAAACACAAGCTCATTTTTGCGAAGCAGCTTGGAGAGTACGGTCTCATTGCTTTCGGACAGATACAAGATTCCCAGCTCGCTCTTTCCCGACGCCACATCATCAATGATCTCGCCGGTCTGCGTTTCCCGCAGAATGAAGCTGTACTGGTCCGCATCGTATGCCTGGACCACCTCCACGAAGGCATTTACTGCGAACGAATAGTGCTGACATGACACACAGAATTTGGGCACACGCTTTTTTCCTGCACCGAAGTGCTCCTGCATGATGTCTGCCTGCTCAAGCAGCATGCGGGCAAAGGAAAGCAGCTCCTCTCCCTCTCTCGTAACAGAAACGCCCTTGTTCGAGCGGACAAAGGCGGTCACGCCCATCTCCTTCTCCAGATTGTGAATGGCGGCACTCAGGCTCGGCTGCGAAATGAAGAGCTGCTCCGCCGCATCTGTGATATTGCCGCATTCCGCCACGGTGACAAGATAGGTCAGCTGCTGCAGGGTCATGAAATAAACCTCCGGAAAATTATCGTCGCCAAACAGTTACTGTATTTCCTTTCTACAGCGCCAGCATTTCTGCCGCCTGCTGCTGCAGTGCGCTTCGCTTGTCCCGAAGCAGCAGA
>CAVJLL010000131.1:0-2274 GCA_963650385.1 Clostridium sp. CAG:508
AACATTACCACAGCGTTGTGTCCAAACTGCGTTTTTTATGGTTTTTTCACAAAAAACGACCGCCAATCCCCGCAGGGACTGACGGTCGTTAATAAAGGATGATCGAAGATGTATGAATCGTTTCACGCTCTCTGCCGTGCCACCTCGCGGGCCTCGCTCCTGGCCATCAGGTACTCTGCCGAGAGATCCATCACGATTGCAAAGGCCAGCGCACAGGTCACATCGATGACGCTGTGCTGCTTGAGCAGCATGGTGGAGCAGCAGATCATGATATCCATGACTCTTGCCAGCGGTCTTACAAACCGGTGCCGGTAGCCCTTGGCCCTGTGGACTGCAAAATCCAGGAAAATCGTCGAGTACACATGCATGCTGGGACACACGTTGTTGGGATTGTCCGTTCCTTCAATGATGCGGACAGCAACCGCACACAGATCGTTGCCGGCAATCTCCTCCGGCCGCAGCGAAATGCCGTTCGGCACCAGCATACAGAACAGAAGGATCAAAAGGAGCCCCGAAAAGAGCGGTGCCAGCGTGCGCCATCTCGTCTGTGCGTCCTCCCGCAGGACCATGTGGAACATTGTCTGCGTCATCCAGAGAAACCAGATGCAATAGGGAATGACTGCGTACTTCACAAACGGAATGTACTGATCCAGGCGGCAGTGGATGTGCCATACGATCGGCAGATTCAGCCACTCCAGAAATGCAAACCAGCTGATGAATATCACAAAGAAACCAATGATAAACCGGTACGGGTGCTCCGCACACTCCTTCTTAAAAAAACGACTCATACTCCGCAAATTAACTTCTCCCGTTCATGGATCGCTGCTTCGGTATGTCTCAAATGTCGCATATGTCTCACTGGAAGAACGCCATCTCCGACAATACCGTGTCCTGATACACTGTACCGTTATACACGCTGTTGATCCGAATGACAAGCGAATCTGTCGGGATTGCCGCATCAAAAACAAGGATCTGTTCTCCCATCACATCCTCCAGCGCGTAGTCCATGGAGTAGGACTGACCATCGCAGTCAACCGTTATTGTGATGCCCTGGATGCGGTTATTGGCCTCAAATTTCTCCTGTGAGGTCTCATTGCCGTTCCAGAATGCAATGGCCTTCAGGTTCGTTTGCTCCGAAAAGGCTGCCGTCAGGGTTACGCCCAGTCCGTCGCCCTCTTCGCCCTCCTGCCAGGAGGTCTCCAGATTCTCGTCAAAGAGGTATTCCGTTCCGTAGGTCTTGCCGGAGCTGCCCACCAGGACAGAGGACGCAGTGCAGTCCGCCGGAGCCGTCTTGGTAAGATCTGCCGTATAGGCGGTGTCGGTTGTCAGCTGATAATTGCCCATTCCCTGCAGGGACGCAAGTACCGCATCCTGCGCTTCCTTGGCCGCAGCCTCTGCAGCTGCCGCTTCCTCGGATGCTGCCGCTGCCGCCTCCTCCTGCGCCTTTTTCTCCGCCGCTGCCTTGGTCGCTGAGGAAATATTCACTGCCAGTACAATGACCACAATTATCGCCGCGAGAATTCCTGCCGCGATGCCGATGAGGCGCACCGGAATCTTCCCTCCGGACACCTGCGCCGCAAATCTCCGGGCCTTCTTCTTCAGGCGCCGGAACGCTCTCCGGATTCTCAGCGGTATGTCACCTATGCCGCCGGCAGCGCTTCTCTTGGTTTTCTGCGGTCTCCTGTTCGGAGCCGGGCTCTTGCCGCTTTGATTCTCTCTTCTGCGGTTTTCTGCCGTGCTCGCCGGCCGTTCCTCTCTCTCTCCGGCTCCGGTGCTCTTCTCCCTCGGCATGGAGAACTCTGCGCCGATCCCCTCCAGCGCATCCTTCCACTCCTGCACCAGAGCATCTTCCTCTAGCTGTTTCAGCACTGCCATCGCGCCGCGGAATTCTCCCCGGAAGGAAAACTGGCTGCAGCTGCGCACCAGTCCCTCCTCAAAGCCGTAGTAGTCCGAGTATCCGTGCTCCATTACGCTGCACAGCGTCTTCATGACCAGCGCCGGATAGGGAAAATTCCCCAGTCTTGCCTCCGCATTCGACAAAATCCCCAGCTGCCGCAGCCGCTGCTCCGCCGTCTTTCTGATCTGCGGATTCAGCCCGGCCCTTTTATTCTCCCAGAATGACCGCTGCTCAGACAGGTAGGTTGCAAGCTCCGCATCCGTCATGCTGTCCCGAATTCCCAGTTCCTCATAGATCCCCATATGCACCCCCATGTTGTGTGGTAACTATTCAGAGCCAAGCAAATTTGCATAAAATGCGCGAGTAATGCTTGCATT
>CAVJLL010000132.1:0-2233 GCA_963650385.1 Clostridium sp. CAG:508
TCGAGGCTCCATGTCCTTGTAAGTTTTACTTGTCCAAAGACTTCATCGTCGGGATTACAGTCCTTGGAGATTTTTAATCATCCATATTTCCATAAGCCCTTGATTTTACTGGACTTTTCAAGGCTTCTGCTTTTTCAGTCCTTTGCAAGTCTTTGTGTTTCTTGGTGGTATGGTGGTAAATCGGTGGTAACCCGGTGGTATGTCTCGCTTAGCCTTCCTTGGCTGCCGCTTCCATCTTTTCGGCAAGAAATTCACTGAATCGGCTGATCTCTCTTGCCTTAAAATCCTTGGTTGCATCCGTGTAGATGTTCATCGTCGTACTGATGTCTGCGTGACCAAGAAAATCCTGAATAACCTTCATATTGATCCCGGCCTCGCAAAGACGAGTGGCACAGGTATGTCGGAGGGAGTGGCAGGAAAACTTAGGAAGCAGAACAATTTCGCCCTTCTTCTTTTTTCCTTGCTCTGCCTCCTCCAGAACCTCCTGATTGCAATCTCGCATAATCCGTCTCAGGGCTTTGTTCAAAGTTCCCTGATTCTGCACATTGCCAAATCGGTTTACAAAGATAAAATCTGTAAAGCCGTCGATCTCAACTTTGCAGCTGATATCCAAATCCTCCTGCCAGGCTTTCTCATCAATGAGTGCCTGTTTCACCGCCGGTGTCATCGGAACCATTCTGCGACCGGCAGCTGTCTTCGGTGTATTGATTCCGAAATAGCAACCGCCCTTCTCGTGATTGTAATAGACCAGCGTATGGTTGATATCAATCAGCCCGTTCTCGATGTCCACATCCTCCCAACGGAGTCCGGTTACCTCGCCAACTCGAAGGCCTGCTTCCATCATTACTGTGAAGATCGGCTTCCAGTGCAGATATCGCGGTTCGCTTTCCAGATAGGAAGAAAACAGCTTCTGCTCCGGAACCGTCAGCGCCATACGTCGATCTCCGTCAAAGTTATGGGACTGCTTCAATTCCTTCAAAGCATTATCAGAAGGATTGGTGCGAAGGTAACTATCCTCAACCGCGATATCAAGCACCTGATGAAGTACCGTGTGAATATTGTCGATGCTGGACACCTTGAGCTGCTTCTCATCTGCCAGGATGTTATAAAACATCCTGACATCCGACCGTTTCAGAGTGCCGATCCTCTTCTTGCCAAAGTCAGGAAACACGAACTGCTCATACATATATTTATAGTTCTGAAAGGTATTGTCTTTCAAGCCCTTTTTCAGCTTGCACCAAAGTGCATAAATGTCATTTACAGTGACATTGCCGCAATCGGTGCGAATACCTTCACTCTGATCCCTGCGGATTCCTTCTTCCTTCTCGCGAAGCTCCTCTAATGTAGCAGCGTAAACATAATGCCGCTTGCCGCCTTCTGTGCGCCAGCGGAATTCGTAGCTGCCGTTGGAGCGCTGATATTCACCTTCCTTCAAAACGCGTTTCTTGTTGTCTTTTCTCTTCTCTGCCATTGTCAAAACCTCCTTGCTGTATGGCAGGAATCATTCCACGCCACTATTAAATCAGTTCTTAGCATGTCTCGCAATGATGTCGAAACGAGACATCATACGGAAAATTCCTCTTCCAGATATTCATCCAGTTTCTTGCGCTTCAGCAGACGCTTGCTGCCGTTCCACAGGACAAACTTACAGCCTTTCCTGTCAGATATTTCCCGAAGCTTCGTGATGCCTATTCCGCAATAAGCGGCTGCTTCCTCAAGCGTTAAATTACTCTTTTCCCAAATCGGAACTTCATATTTCATAATCGTCACCTCTCGTTTTTTAGGTATTGAGCTCCAGACTGATCTCAGCACAATGCTCAATGTGGTTCATTTGGTATCTTCTTGCTTTTCCCATGTATTTAATGATTCTGCTCTTGTCCAGCGTTATCAGCTGTTCCAGAATCACCATGGATGGTCTGGATAATCCCCGCACATTTTTCAACAGATAGTGCGTTGGCTGATCCGGCTTCTTTTCAATATTTGATGTCAGCGGTGCCACGATCAATGTTGGCGCATAACGATTTCCAACATCATTCTGGAGAACCAGCACCGGACGGACGCCGCCGATTTCGGCTCCGACAACCGGATTCAGGTTTGCTAAGTATACATCGCCGCGCCGATATTCCCAAGTTTGTCGCAATCGTCCTCACCTCCACCTAATCAGTAATCTCGGCAAAATATATATGCCTTCTATTTGTTCTCAACCCCCGAAGGCAGGGAATTCATCAGGCGG
>CAVJLL010000133.1:0-2188 GCA_963650385.1 Clostridium sp. CAG:508
AGAGCACGCGGCTGTTAACCGCGGTGTCACAGGTTCGAGCCCTGTTTGGGGCGCTAGAGATGTGGAGTTCAGCAGTTACGAAATCGCATTTCAGCATCGGGGGATTGAGATTACATCTCGGTTCTGATAATATGAGAGAGTAATTATGGCTCCGTGGTCAAGAGGTTAAGACATCGCCCTTTCACGGCGGTAACACGGGTTCAATTCCCGTCGGAGTCACTTGTGTTCTAATTGAATATGGTGCCATAGCCAAGTGGTAAGGCGTGGGTCTGCAAAACCCTGATCACCAGTTCAAATCTGGTTGGCACCTCTTGTGGGAGTCCTCAGAAGTGTTGAGAAATCAACGCTTCTGAGGATTTTTATTTTGCACTGTCAGATTCGAAACAGGTAAAAACGGGTGAAAGCTGCAAACTACAGCTTTTTGATGGGAAAATTCAAATAAAAAAGGCGGATGTCGATTTTTTTTCATTCGACATCCGCCTTACAGAACAGCTCTTATCCACTGCATCTTGTGCGCCTCTCTTTCTTAGTTATTATTAGGTTTTCTTCGATATTTCCATTGGACTGTACCTCTTTCTTTGATGGTTTAAGGATAAAATAATATCGGATAATTGTCAATGGATTTTACTCCACAATGGAAAATATCTGCAAATTCGCAATTTACGCTGCAAGTCAGACATACAATACGAGCCGAAAGAGAGAACGGATACGCTGCAGCGTAATCGGCTCTCACCATTGCTGACAGAGACAGGCACTGACGCCAGTGCTTTACTCTTCCGTCTTCACCTCCGGCTTCAGATTTCGCATTTCGCGCCGAATCCTGCGGCATACTCCATGGTTGTCTCTATCGATGCGGTTCGTCAGTTTATTGAGACGAGCCTCCAACAGTGCATATTTCTGTTCTTTTGTCATAATGCCTCCTTTCTCTGGGGGGATATGTTCTTGGCTTCTGTCTGCTGAAATCCTAAACTATATGACGATCATAGAGTCAAGAGGCGGACCACCGACGGAGTGAGTACGTCCCCAGGACGGACAACTCCGCCAGGCCCCGTCGTGGCTGGCGTCTGTACAGTAAAGGAGTTCGAGATGAGGCTGGCGAGATACGCCAGATTCATATTGCGAATGCAGGAGAAGAATGGCATGATAAAGGGGAAATTTGTGTATCTGAAAGGGGAAGCACATGAATAAGAAAATGATTGCTGGATTATTCTTAACAGCCGCCATGGCGAGCATGGTTTTGACCGGATGCAGCAATGCGGAGACAGCGGCGGTCTCTGCATCTTCAGAATCTGCAGAGGCATCAACTTCCGGCACAGAAGATGTGTCAGCTGCAGAGGCCTCAACCCAGGAGGATGCTGCCGAAGACGCGGCAGATGTGCAGACAGCGGATATCAGCTATGCGGATCTGGGTGAATATGTCTTTGAGTATTCAAGCGGAAGAGGCGGCTGGGGAACCGAATTTACCGTAGAGGCGGATGGCAGCTTTAACGGAAATTATCATGCATTTGAAACGGAGGAAACCGGTGATGATTACGAGGAAGGGACCCAGTATCAGTGCGGATTCAGCGGACATTTTTCTGAGCTGAAGCAGACCGGGGACTACACCTACGAGTTTTCCATCGAGGATTTCGCATATACAGATCCGCTCGGCACCGAGACCATTGCAGACGGCATCCGCTACATTGACGAGAAGCCGTACGGCTTCCCGGAATCCGGAACCTTCTGTCTCTATATGCCGGGAGCTGCCATCAGCGACATCGACCAGGAAATTTTCAACGATTATATCGACATCAATGATACGGAAAACACAGCAACACTGCAGAAGCCTGCCATCGTCTGCGCATCGGAAAAGTCCGGATACCATGTGTACTCCAGAACTTCTGACTGATATCGCTGCCGACTGATACCACCGTTTTCTCGCTTGAAGCTGATTGGCAGAGAGTACAGTATTTTTTTCATATTGTCTATTCAGCATCCATCTTGAATTTGCTTCGCAAATCCTCGATGTGGCAGGTGCTGAACAGAGACCATATCGATTCAAAAAGAGCCCTGCTTCTGCCAGAGCTCTTTTTCATATCCACACATTTCTCAAATTTCACACACAGGATTTTCACAGATTGCCGTTATTTTGATGTTTATAACAATTCACGTTGGGAACGAAAGAACGTCCTTCCAACGGATGCCGGAT
>CAVJLL010000134.1:0-2163 GCA_963650385.1 Clostridium sp. CAG:508
ACGGAATGCGACCGTTTTGCTCCGCAAATCCGGCCGTTTAGCTTCGCAATATGCATGGAAGGCGCATTGGATCAGGAATTAGATGAGGAATTGGGATATTCAAAGTACGATTATCGAAATAAAGAAACCAACAATTCCAGAAACGGGCATTCTCAGAAGACCATGCATACCAGCTATGGTGATATGGAGATTGATATTCCCCGGGATCGGAATGGGGAATTTGAGCCTCAGATCGTAAAGAAATATCAGAATACCGTTACACAGGATATGGAAGAAAAAATCATCTCCATGTACGCAAAAGGAATGACGACCAGCGATATTGAGAGCCACATGCGTGAGCTGTATGATATTGATATTTCCGACAGCACCATCAGCCGGATCACGGACAAGATCCTCCCTATCGTAAAAGAATGGCAGGAACGTCCGCTGGAAAGTGTATATGCTGTTGTTTTTATGGACGCTATCCATTATCATGTCCGTAATGAAGGAAGGATCGTGAAACGGGCTGTTTATATCGCGATAGGGATCGATATGGACGGACATAAGGATGTGCTCGGAATGTATGTTGGTCAAAATGAAAGTGCGAAGTTCTGGCTTTCTATTTTGAACGGCATAAAGAATCGTGGTGTGGAGGATATCCTTATTGCATGCGTGGATGGACTGACTGGATTCCCGCAGGCCATCGAGGCTGTATTCCCGCAAACAGAGATCCAGCAATGTGTGATCCATCAGATCCGGAATACAACAAAATTTGTTTCTTACAAAGAGATCAAACCGCTTATGGCTGATTTGAAACGCGTATATGCAGCACCAACCGAAGAAATCGCATTGACGGAACTGGACAGTTTTGATGAAAAATGGAGTGGAAAATACCCTAAAATAGCAAAATCCTGGAAAGACAACTGGGCGAATCTCTCGACTTACTTTAAATATCCGGAAGCAGTCCGGCGTCTCATCTATACGACGAATACGATCGAAGGATTTAACCGTCAGCTTCGAAAAGTCACAAAATCAAAAACTGTATTTCCATCAGATGACAGCCTGCTGAAAATGCTGTACCTGGCAATGATGGATATCACGAAAAAATGGACAGGACACCGGCAGGATTGGGGACAGATCCATTCCCAGCTGGAAATCTTCTTTGAAGAACGACTGGAAAGATTATAAGCAGGATACAGGTCAGACAGGGCTGGCGCAGCCAGTCCTGCTTGACATGCCTGAAAACTGCATTATAATACAAGCAAGGACAGAACCCTAAAATCGGGATCTGCCCTCAATAACTAATGACATATCTTATATCGGTTTTTTATGTTTACACAAAACTTGAAACGGTCTCGAAATAAAATTCCTAAATATAATACTCCGACAGAAAACATACACTTGTTTTCTGTCGGAGTATTGTATTTAGGCTGATCAAGATCCTAGATATTCAATAATGGTTCTTGAAATGATCATAAGCGGAATCCGTGAGTATACGGTCTGCCCTTTGGTATTCATGATCAGTTCGGAATGACCGATCAATGTGATGTCTGAATACTGTTCCAGATCAGTCGGAGACTTGCAACAGCAGGTAATTACCTTGGCTCCGATCTTCTTTGCGGTTCGAGCAGAGCGGGCAAGTTCTTTGGTGGAATTGCGAATAGACAGTATGATGACCGTATCATCTGCTGTGACAATTTTATCCGTATGGAGCATCCACATCACATCCTTCACAATGACTGCGTCATAGCCGAGTAACTGTAAATACATCTGAAATTCTTCGGCAATCAGCGCGGTAAATCCTCGTGCATATATGAAAATACGTTTTGAACTCTTAATATAATCAATTGCCTGTAAAATAGAAGTAATGTTGAGGTTATCGATAGTTTTGGTACATTCCCGGAAGGATTTGTCGAGAATTTCATTGACTGCATAAGGAGAACGGAGATTTTGTTCATCCTTCGTATCCTCAGACAGTTTGTACCTGAGTTCTGTAATTCCCTGAAAACCGCATTTTTGAATGGCACGGGTAACCGTGGCAGGTGAAGTAAAGGTTTTGTCTGCAATACTGGTGATAGAAAGCAAAGGAATTTTTGCTTCGTTCTGGTTAATAAAGTCGACCACACAGCGCTCTGATTCGGATAAAGACTGGTATACTGTTTTATTAATTTGAATGATCATGAG
>CAVJLL010000135.1:0-2070 GCA_963650385.1 Clostridium sp. CAG:508
GGCAATTCGGGCAGCCGTTTGCGAATCAGCTGCTGCCGAATTACAATGCGGATACAAAGGTACATCTGCGGCCTTGTTGCCGTATCATATCAGATGTACTAATTTGTAAAGGCAAATATCGCTTTGATTTTTACACTTTATACAAAAAATAGCAAGCGAAGAGCATCGATAAGCCGCGACAAATTGTAGTGAAAAAAGGGAGACTGTCGTTCAAACGATGGCCGGACGGCCGGGCTGCAGGCAGGCTGCAGGGAAAGGAGACTATGAACATTCGAGAATATGGATATACCGTAGGGACAGGAAAGCCCGGGAAATACAATAAGATCACCGATGTGCCCGGTGTGCGTGTCGGACACTGTACGCTCGACCGCGATCCCGTACACACCGGGGTGACCGTTATTTTCCCCTGCGAGGGATCGGCGTATGAGAATAAGCCCGTCGCCGCCACCTATGTTCTGAACGGCTACGGCAAAACAGCCGGGACCATCCAGGTGGATGAGCTCGGCTGTATGGAGGCTCCCATCGCTCTCACCAACACGCTGAATGTCGGCAAGGTGCTGGATGCGATGACCGGCTATGTGGTTCGTTCGGAGGAGGCGCGTGGGAAAACGGTCCGCAGCGTGAACGTGGTGGTCGGCGAGACCAATGACTCGCAGATCAACGACATCGCCGCAAGAGCCATCGGCGAAAAAGAGGTGCTGACTGCCATCGACAATGCCCTGCAGGGCGGTCCGGATTTTGCACAGGGCGCAGTGGGCGCAGGAAGAGGCACCATCTGCTGCGACTTAAAGGGCGGCATCGGCTCCGCCTCCCGGATCGTTCGTTTTCACGAGCGCGACTACACCATCGGCGTTCTGGTACAGTCCAACTTCGGAAGCCTGGAGAACCTGACGGTCTGCGGACGCCCCGTCGGGCAGGATATCCTTCAGCAGATGCGTGCCGCCTCCACGCCCGATGTCGGCTCCATCATGATCGTCCTCGGGACCGATCTGCCGCTGTCGGCCAGGCAGCTGCGCCGCGTGCTCAAGCGCGCCGCCGTCGGCCTGATCCGCACCGGCTCCTTTATGGGAACCGGCTCCGGCGATGTGTTCCTGGGCTTTTCCAACGGGAATCTGCTGGGCGATTGCTGCGGCAGGGATTTCACCACGCTCCGGATTTTCCCGGAGGAGCGGATCAACCGCGTCTTTACCGCTGCCGCCGAGGCCACAGAGGAGGCCATCCTGAATTCTCTGATCTGTGCAGAGCCTTCTGTTAAGCGAAACGGTGAGATTGTTCACTCTCTTCGGGAGTTCCTTCCGGAAAATCGATGACCGTATCCGCCGCCTTCATCGTAGACAGTCTGTGAGATACCAGAATAACGGTTTTCTTTCCGGCGGACTCCTTCAGGGACTTCAGTATGATTCCCTCATTCAGAGAATCCAGGTTGCTGGTCGGCTCGTCCAGGAGCAGGAGCGGCGCATCGTGCAGGAACGCCCGGGCGATGCCGATTCTCTGTTTTTCTCCGCCGGAAAGGGTATCCCCGAGCTCGCCCACCTCGGTGTCATAGCCCTTCGGAAGTGTCATGATAAAGTCGTGGACGGACGCCTTTTTGGCCGCCTCCATGATCTCCTCTCTGCTTGCCCCCGGCCTGGCAACGGCAATGTTGTTCGCAATCGAATCATGGAACAGGTGCGTCTCCTGGGTGACATAGCTTTCCATGTCCCGCAGCCGCCCGGTCGGTATCCGGCGGACATCGGCGCCGTTTACCACGGCAGCGCCTCCCTGCACATCCCAGAACCGCATCAGCAGCTTCAATAATGTCGATTTCCCGCAGCCGCTGGGGCCGTGGATCCCGGTGATCCTGCCCGGCTGAAATACTGCGGAATACCGGTCCAGGATGGGCTTCTGCCCGTAGGCGAACGTAACGGCGTCGGCTTTTGCTCCCGCAAAAGGAGCATTCTCCGCCTTTTCCGCGGACCATTGCGCCGCTGTCTCCTTCTCTTCCGGAATTTCCTCCACCAGCGGCTTTTCCTCCAGAAGCGCGAGAACGCGTTCTCCGCTGGCCAGCGTCTGATTCAGATTGTTGGACAG
>CAVJLL010000136.1:0-2044 GCA_963650385.1 Clostridium sp. CAG:508
ATGCCGTCACCAATGACTCGGAAAGCCACTCCTGAACCTGCTGTACGGACACCTTGACTGCCTTGGCAATTTTTTCTACGGGCAAACCCATTCTTGACAATTCTTCTGCCGTTTCTTTTGCCTTACGGAGTTCACCAATGCTGACGCCCTTTTCTACGCCTCGAGCAAGTCCTTTTTCTTCTGCTTTCTGAAAATCCTCTGCCATAATCTCTCGCAATGCATCAAACATAATAGTATCCTCCTCTCCGACCTGCTTGTAGATCTCTTTATTCGCTGTCATCGATACCTTCAGTATCGCTTCGATCAATCTTCTTTCATAGCTACCATAGCGTGTTTCATCCAACTCTGCAAGCAGATTTTCCGCTCGTTCCTTCTCCAACCGATCCGTCAGACTCTGCAGCCAGATGGCGTCCTTCTCCGGCAGTTCATCGCTGACGATCAATTGTGCTGCAAACAGCCCTGCCTGTTCAATGTAGTAAACGCCGGGGCTTGTCGTCTGAACCACATAATTCTCCTGCAGCCACTTCAGCAACTTCGTCGGCTTGTCTGCACGAACCAATGTGACCAGAACTTCCTTCGCCAGAATGGCATTCACTTTGTCTGCCGCGGACTTGTAGAGGCAGGCATAGCCCATGGTCTTGAAGTGATTATTCCGGCGTTTGAGAGCCACTAAATCCGACGTTCAGAGCCACCAAATCCGCGTGGCGGAGCCATTTGGATTCAAATGGCATTCCGTTGTACAGAGCCACTCCTTAGAATGAATTTACGGCGATTGTGCCGGATTCATCGAAAGGAGGACTCAGATGTCCAAAGAAAAACAAATCCTGCAATGCCTGGGCAACGGCTATAGCCAACGACAAACAGCCACTGCCCTTGGTGTATCGCGCAACACAGTCAAGGCGTGTGCTGCAGCAGCACTCCGCGAGGGTATTACTCCTCAGGCGGCAAGTACAATGGATGAGACAGCTCTTATCCAGAAACTGTTTCCTGAAAAGGCGTTTACCCCTGTTCAGGTAAAACCGGACCTTGAGAAGGTCCACAAGGAACTGCTCAGAGACGGTGTTACGCTGCGGCTCCTCTGGGAAGAATACGTAGATACCTGTGTTCATTCAAAACAGCCGCCCTACATGTATTCTCAGTTCTGCAAACTCTACAGCGATTATGTCGATCAGAACCGTCTGACCATGCATATCCGGCATAAACCTGCTGATAAATGCATGGTGGATTGGGCCGGAACTACGATGACAATCATTGACCGTGATACCGCCGAGGCCAGCAAGTGTTATCTGTTTGTTGCAACGCTGCCATTCAGCATGTACTGCTACGCGGAAGCGACGTTGACCATGAAGCAGGAGGACTGGATTAATGCCCATGTACACATGTATAAATTCTTTGGCGGAACAACACGCCTTCTTGTCAGCGATAACCTGAAAACCGGCGTTATCAGCAACAAGAAAAGTGACGATCCGGTTTTGAATCGCAGTTATCAGGAACTGGCAGACCATTACAATACAACCATCCTGCCAGCGAGAGTTCTTGCGCCAAAGGACAAGGCGGCCGTTGAAGGAACAGTCGGAAAGCTGACAACGCACATCATTGCAAGACTGCGGGATAAAAAGTTCTTCAGCCTTCATGAACTCAATCAGGCGGTCAGGAAACAGCTTGACGTGTTTAACCATCGGGAATTCCAGAAGAAAGAGGGCTCACGCTACTCTGTCTATATAGAAGAAGAACTCCCTTTCATGAACCAACTCCCGGCAATGCCATATGAGTGTGCTACATGGAAAACTGCCACCGTAAATATCAACTATCACGTTGCCCATGATTATCAGAATTATTCTGTTCCGTATGCGTATGCCAGAAAGAAAGTAGATCTGCGGATCACAGAGAACCTTGTAGAGGTTTATTACCAGGGCACAAGGATATGCAGCCACAGGCGACTGTCCGGCAAGAAGGGACAGTACAGCACCAATCCGGATCACATGCCGCCGAATCACCAGCTTTACGGGGAATGGAACAGCGACCGGTTTCGCAAATGGGCGTC
>CAVJLL010000137.1:0-3962 GCA_963650385.1 Clostridium sp. CAG:508
AATTCAATCAGCGTTTCTCTGAAAAGCTCTGCCTGACCCAGAGCTCTCCGCTAACGTGTGTCAAAGCCGTTAGCGGTTTCCCGGAGCCGGTACCCCTAGCCGGTTTCCGGATACCCCTAAACGGCGAGATCGGTTCGTTTATCCCCCTTAACGGACCGCTTCGCGCCGCATGAACAGTCGAGACTCCCCAAGTCTCGACTGTTTTTTGAATTGAGATGAAACGATATGAAATGAAATGTTTCAAAATTCTGCGATTCTCAAAATTGTACAAAAAGGGATGCATTTTTGGCGTTTTTGCGGATAGCGAAGAAAGGCGGAAAAGAATAAGCTATGGGCACAGGTTGAGAGAGACCTGAAGAAAAAAAGAACTCCCCGGAGAGACCGGGACAAGCAAAGTTTTCATTTGCAGAAAGTGAGGATTTATATGAAGGTAGGTTTTGTCGGACTTGGTATCATGGGTCGCCCGATGGCAAAGAATCTGGTGAAGGCCGGACACGAGGTAACAGTTTTCGATTTCAACAAGGATGCCGTTGCAGATCTCGTATCCTGCGGTGCACAGGCAGCAGAGACCGGAAAGGCTGTTGCTGAGGCAGCTCCGGTTGTGATCACCATGGTGCCGAACTCTCCCAACGTTCGCGCTGCTGTATTCGGTGAGAACGGTCTGGCTGAGGGCATGAAGAACGGTGAGTCTGTTCTCATTGATATGTCCTCCATCGATCCGGTTGAGTCCAAGAAGATCGCTGCAGATCTTGAGAAGCTGGGCGTAGATATGCTGGATGCTCCGGTTTCCGGCGGCGAGCCGAAGGCTATCGACGGCACCATCTCTGTTATGGTCGGCGGCAAGAAGGAGACCTTCGACAAGTACTATGATCTGCTCATGGCTATGGCAGGTTCCGTAGTATACGTTGGACCCATCGGTTCCGGAAACGTAGCTAAGCTTGCCAACCAGATGGTTGTGGCAGCCAACATTGGCATCGTAGCTGAGGCGCTTACCTTCGCAAAGAAGGCCGGCACAGATCCTGAGCTCGTATATCAGGCTATCAGAGGCGGTCTGGCTGGTTCCACCGTTATGGACGCAAAGGCTCCGATGATGCTGTCCGGCAACTACAAGCCCGGCTTCAGAATCGATCTGCACATCAAGGATCTCACCAACGCTCTGAACGCAGCACATGCCATCAACATGCCGGTTCCGATGACCGCACAGATGATGGAGGTTATGCAGGAGCTGAAGAACCATGGTGAGGGTTCCTGCGATCACGATGATATCGTGAAGTACTATGAGAGAATGACCGGCGTTTCTATCGTAAAGGATCAGAAGTGATGAATACAGATTTTATCAAGGGTGTTGTGGTCCCGATCATTACCGTAATTGACCAGGACGAGAAAATCGACGAAGCCGGCATGCGCAAGCAGGTGGATTTCGTCATCAACGGCGGCATGCAGGGCATTCTGGCCTTCGGCTCCAACGGCGAGTTCTATCAGCTGGAGGAGGATGAGATGGAGAGAGGTCTCCGGATCATGGTAGACCAGGCTGCCGGCCGGGTACCGGTTTACTTCGGTATCGGTGCCATCAATACAAAGAAGTGTGTTCGCCTTGCCAAGATGGCAGTGGCCAACGGTGCATCCTGCGTCTCCATTCTGCAGCCCATGTTCCTGAAGCCCACCACAGAGGAGCTGTACCTCCACTTCAAGACCATCGCTGATGCCATTCCGGAGACACCGGTGCTGCTGTACAACAACCCGGGCCGTGTCGGCTACGGACTGTCAGCTGATCTGGTGGATAGACTGGCGCATGAGGTACCGAACATCGTCGGCATGAAGGACACATCCGGTGACATTACCCTCACTGAGGAGTGCGTCAGAAGAAACCGCGATGTGAACTTCAAGGTTTTCGGCGGCAAGGATACACTGCTGTATGCATCCCTTTGCGTAGGCGCCGTAGGCGGTGTCTGCACAGCCGGCAACTTCATGCCGGAGCTCATCGGCGATGTATACCAGAAGTTTGTTGCCGGCGACCTGCAGGGCTCCCTGGAGGCACAGTTCAAGCTCAACCCGGTGAGACTGTCCATGGACGGCGCTTCCTTCCCGGTAGCTGCCAAGGATATGGCAAACCTGCGCGGACAGAACGTCGGCGCACCGTATCTGCCGAACCTTCTGACAAAGGAGGGACCGGTACTGGATAAGATCAAGAACGCTATGCAGACTGCAGGGCTTCTGGACTAAAACGGTACTGTTGACATACTCAATTCACAGGGAACCCCCTGTGATAACTATCCCCCATGATTCGCATTGCGGATCGATCGAAAAAGGGGCAGTGGAGAAGAGGTCAGGCTTCTCTGCTGCCTCTTTTTTCGTGCGTTTCTCTTGGTTATAGGAATATAAAAGTATACAATATGAGCTGTGACACTCGTTGGCGGCTTACACACCGGATACGACCGGCAGAAAGGACCCCTATGTCAAAAATCGCACTTTTGGTGCCGAACGAGGAAATGTTTCGGCAGACGCATGATGTGCTGCAGGAGCTGAAATGCCGGCTGGACATTATGAAGGTCATTGAAACGGAGAATGCCGTGACCGAGGCCCGGCAAGCCATCAATCAGGGTGCCGACATTATCATCGCAAGAGGTTTGCAGGCCACCATCATCAAGCAGTATACGGACATCCCGGTGGTGGAGATCGTGCTGACGCCGCAGACTGTCATGGATATGCTGGAGCGGGCGAAGCGAATCCTCCGAAAGCCGGCGCCGAACATCGCCCTGGTGATGTTCAAAAACATGGCCTGTGACATGACGGGCCTGGCGGAAAAATGCGGCGTACAGCTGCGGGAATACTTTGTTCAGAATCCGGAGCTGCTGCATGCGTCGGCGGTGCAGGCGGTGGAGGACCGGGCGGATCTCATCATCGGCGGCGCCACGGTGCTGAAGGTGGCGGACGAGGCGGGCATCCCGTCCCTTTTCCTCGCGAACACGGAGGACGCCATCGCTGCGGCCATCCGGGAGGCCATGAAGCTCGGGGAAACCTTCGAAAAGGGGGAGCCTCAAAAGGAGCGGCGGGAGCCCGGGGCGAGCAGCTTTGTGAATTTTCCCTATGCGAGCAGGAAAATGCAGGCGGCCCTGACGCTGGCGGAAACGCTTTCGGCAACGGACTGCCCGAAGCTGATCATTGAGCCGGTGGGCACCCTCTATCATGCCGTGGCCCATGCCATCCACACCCATTCCCGCTACTCCCATGAGAAGATCATCAGCCACGACTGCGTGGCGGGAGAGGATGCTTACGAGACGCTCTTCGGCCGGAACGGTCGGATCCCGAGCGCCGGCAAGGGCACTGTCCAGATCAATTTCATCGAAAATCTGGACATTCGCTCCCAGAAGAAGCTGTTGGAGATCCTGATGTTCCGGAATGTCATTGCCGTGGCGAAGACCCGGGAGCTGCGGCGCTTTCTGCTGCCGGAGCTCTACGAGCGGCTGCGTCCCTTTGCCATCGAAATTCCCGCGCTGGACGAAACGCCGGAGGACATCCCGCTGCTGGTCCGCGACTATGTCACCATGCTGACGGAGCGCTACGGCCGTTTCCATGTGCTGACGAAGGAGGCGGAGCAGCTGCTGACGAAGCTCCGCTGGCCGGGAAACCGCATCCAGCTGGAGAGCTTTCTGGAGCGTATGATCCTCTGCGCCCGGAAGCGGAGCATCGGCGCGGAGGAAATACGCATATTGTATACAGAACTCTACGGGGAAGAGGCTGTGACAGAAGCGCCCGGGAAAGCGGAGGCGCCGCAGCAGGCTATGCCAATGTCTTCGGCGGAGGATGCCGGGCTTCGCGGAACGGAGCAGCTGGAGCGAGAGCAGCTGCTTACCTGTCTCGCCCGGAATTTCGGCAACCGGACCCGGACGGCCGAGGCGCTCGGCATCAGCAAGACCACCCTGTGGCGGAAGCTGAAAAAATTCGATCTGCTGTGAAAATGA
>CAVJLL010000138.1:0-3410 GCA_963650385.1 Clostridium sp. CAG:508
GTTATTGCCCTCTATATCGGGCTTCTCTCACAACAGTGTTTTCACTGTTTTCTAGTACAGGCATACCATACAATCTGCGCGTATTCAAGTTTTTTGTAAAAAAAGTGGGTCAACCTATAAAGACACAATCCTCAAAAATGCCTTATTTCCAGCATTTCTTTAAATACCCTATTGAGGCGTCTAGGTTGACCCACTTTTTCGGCTTTTCAAAAATGTATCAGACAGCTCAAATACCCCCGGTAATCCACTGGGCGGTCGATAACGGTTGGAATAGGCTGTGCAAAATCCTCCTCAGCGTCAGCAGGAGTTTCTCTGTTTTGCGAATGCGGTAGTCGTTGCAGCCGAAGTTCTCTTTCTCCCTCCTGTGAGGCGCAAGCTTACTCCCCCAGCGCCACACAGACTCGCAGTTCCTTTCCAATATTTTTGCTTCCCGTCACGGAAAAATACAGTCTTGTCCCGGATTTCTGCAACCTGAGCAGCTCGTCGACCGCCTCCTGCGTAATCCTCTCCCCGGGAATCAGAATCGGAATGCCCGGCGGATAGGCCATGACGTATTCTGCTGCGATGTGCCCCACAGACTCCTGCAGAGGAACACTCTCTATTTTCCCCGAATCCAGATTCATTCCGCTCTTCCGGATTTCCGTCTCATTCCCTTCTGCATCAGCTTCCTGCAATATGGATTTCACTGACCTTGCGTCGGCCCCCTGCGCATTTGCAGCCGCCTGCCACAGCACGTTCTTCTCTTCCGCTTCTCCTGCTGCCGTTTCAGACAATTCCACCTGACAAAGCGCCCGGTCCAGGGCGTCCAGTGCCTTCCGCAGTCTCTCCCACACTTCGGCGGAGTCCGCGCAGGAGGTCATCAACAGGACGTTCTGTCCGCAGCACATTTCCGGCTCGATGTTCTCCTGTTCCCGAAGGTATGCGCCGAGCTGCGCGCCGCTCCAATGACCGCTTGCCGACCGCAGCAGGAGCTTCGAGGGATCCAGCAATGCATCAGTATCTCCCTCTCCCAGGAGCTTCAGATCTGTCCAGCTCTTCGAAGCCATGCGCGTTTTTGCAAGCTCTTCGGCCCATTCTGCAAACAGCCGGCTTCCTTCCTCTTTAAGAAATCCGGTGCAGCCGTCCAAGGAAGCCATCAGCGGATAAGAGGGTGAGCTCGTCTCAAAGATATCCAGTCCATGCTCCAGTGTCTCCTCCGGCACGCGGTCTGAGCACAGATGCAGGAGCGCCGTCTGCGTCAGCGACGGGAGCGTTTTGTGTGCGCTCTGCACCACCACATCTGCGCCGAGATGCACCGCACTGTCCGGAAAATATGGTCGGCCGCCCATATTTTCACCCTTGGATTCCTGTGCAAAACCGCCTTGCTGCAGTCCGAAATGCGCACCGTGTGCCTCGTCCACCAGCAGCACCTTCCCGGCTCGGTGCACCGCCTCTGCGATGCCCTTGATATCCGACACCACACCCTCATAGGTGGGGCTCGTCACAACAACCGCCGCGGCCGCCGGATACATCTCCAGAAACTTCTCCACCGCTTCCGGCCGCATCGCCCCCCAGATATCAAAGGATTCGATGCGTTCTGGCTCGAGGAAATGCGCCGACAGCCCCAGAATCTCCACCGCATGGTACACCGATTTGTGACAGTTCCTGGCGACGATGATCTCGCCGCCTCGGGGCACGGCTGCATAGATGGCCGCCAGATTTCCGCAGGTGCTGCCGTTGACCAGGTACCAGGTTCGGCGGCTCCCGACGAGCTGTGCGGTCCGGTCCATCGCCTCCTGCAGAATTCCTTCTGCATGGTGAAGGTCATCGACGCCCTCCACCTCAGTCACATCCCATTCATAAGGAAGGCCCGGCACCGGCGCCAGAAGGCGCTTATGCCCCGGCATATGCATCGCCAGCATGCCGCTGCTGCAGTACTGCTCCAGCTGCCGCCGCAGGATGCTGTATTCCTTCCGGCCCTGCTGCATATTGTCGTCCTTCTCCTGTGCCTCCTGCATGAAACCGATCCTTTCTGACATTTTTCTTCCGGTACAGCCGCCGTCCTCGGCCAGGCAACTCCGCCAGGCCACGCCGCCGGCCGGCAAATGCACCGTTACGCCCGGATCAGCTGCTGGAACACATCGCCCCGCTCCTCGAAGTTCTTAAAATACCCGTAGGAGGCTGCCGCGTTCGACATGATCACCGCGCCGCCCTTCGGCGTAATTTCCCTGGCGAGCTGCACCTGCGCCGCCAGATCCTCGACATAATGCACGTTCGGGCAGTCCTTCACCGATTCCAGGATCCGTTTCCCGGAGGCGTAGGCCAGAATAAACTGGTATTCCGGGTGCTGACCGATGAAGTCAATTAAAACATCGTACTCAATGCCGCGGTCCATGCCCCCGATCAGCAATGTTTTCGCATTGGCAACGCTGGTCGCCGCACGGATGGCTGCCTCCGGGATCGTGGAAATGGAATCGTCGTAGTAATCGATGCCGTCGATGCATCCGCAGTTCTCCAGCCGGTGCGGCAGCCCGCGGAAATCCTTCAAGGCCGTACGGATGCCTGCATCGCTGCAGCCGAACACCCGGCCTGCAATCTCCAGGACAAAGCGCGCATTCAGCTGATTGTGCATGCCGGGCACCTTCAGATCAAAGTGCTCCTCCTGCGGGAGCGTCACCGTCAGCTTCTGCGCCTTCGTCGCAATGTCCGGCACGTTTTCGCCGACGAAAAGATAGTCTTCCGCCGTCTGGCACCGGGTGATGCCGCACTTAGCTTCAAAATAGTGCTGCATCTCATGATACCGGTCCAGATGGTCCTCATACAGATCCAGGAACACTGCCGTGTGCGGCGCCGCCTGGAGGCGCTGACACTGATGGCAGGACAGCTCGAAGACCGCAATCGAATCCTCCGTCATTTCCGGCAGATAGTCCCAGCAGGGCTTTCCGATGTTGCCCATCAGGAATGTCTTGCGTCCGGAGCATGCGGCGAGCACCTGATACAGCATCGAGCTGGTCGTTGATTTCCCCTTAGTCCCTGTGATCCCAACCGTCTGCGCCCCGTACTCCTCCAGGAACAGTTCCGTCTGCGAGGTAAATTTGCGGTTGTCAAAGGCCGGTGCATCCTCCTCATAGCAAATGCCGGGGCTGACGATGATATAATCGTATGCCTCGTCCTGCACCTCATCCCTTGTTCCCTCCAGTATGTCCACCCGATCCGGCCTGCAGTATTCCTTTATGAATTTCTCCGTCGATTTGCCTTCCCTGCCGTAGCCCCAGATCAGAATTTTCTTGCCTTCCAGCTTCTCTATCGTCTTCTGCATGCATTCCTTCCCTGCCGCAGCTCTCCTGCGGCATACTGCTTCTCCCCGCTATCATACCATGATGACAAGTGCTAAGCCGATACGAAAATATGCTATAGTAATAATTCGAACA
>CAVJLL010000139.1:0-3341 GCA_963650385.1 Clostridium sp. CAG:508
CAGCTCAAAGGTGAGATTAAACTGACCGATGATGCCGGTTCTGTATATTTCGTTCTGATCCGCCAGCTCGAAGTCTGCGGTCTTCAGCACATCCAGATAGTTGGAAAAATTTTCAAGCTTTCTCATCACTTCTCTCCGTTGCCGCTCCGGCAAATCATAGTTCATGGCATCTTATACCTCGCTCAATATTTTCCTTCTTGCTTCTTCTGTACTGAGATTGCCGCTCTGGACTGCCTTCAGCATCTGAATATCACAATCATCCATCTGCATTCCTTCCAGGTTTAATGTGGCTGCTACTTCACGGATTTTCTCCGTATCCGTATAGCCGGTTCTGGCCAATTTAACAGAAAATGGTATGCCCTCCTGTATAATCAGCTGATTCAAGGCCATATTAATATACGTAGACATGTTAAGGCCAAGCCTATCCAGAATGTTCGTCGCTGTTTCTTTTACACTTTCCGGCGTTCTCGCCTGCACAATTCCCATGTTTTCCATAAAGTTGCCTCGTTTTCTGTATAGCTATTACACTACATTGTCTATACATTTTCAAATCCAGCTTGCAGCCTCAAGGCCTGGCCAAGGGCGCTGGAAGACCGGGCGTCGCCTGGACAGCTGCCGCAGGGCAGACAGATCAAATATATCTTTCTTCATGAATGTTCTCCGATTTTTAAACCGTTTTTCTCATCTCTCGTGTCTGACATTATTTCGCCGAAACCTCCACTGCCTTTCCGCTGAAGGCCACGCCATACTTGATTATTTTCTGAATTCCCTTCATGCGAAGCTCTGCATCATATCCCCTGCTCTCTATCTGCGCCAATGCTTTCTGCGATAATTTTCGCAGCTGTTCTCTCGTACAGTTCTTTTCAGCCTTCAATTCTATGAGAATCCCCGGCCGCTGCTCATCCTTCGGAAGCAATTGGATGTCGTAACGTCCATTTCCGGATTCTCTGTTCGAGGTAACATACATATTGCCAAACAGCGCGCAAAGCCCCAGCAGAAAGCCATGATAAAAATTCTCACCTGCCGTATCAAAAGCACTGACAGACTGCGTCAAAAAGAGCTGCAGCTGTTTCTTCAATGCCTCATGGTCACCGGAGAAAAGCGCCTCCTGAATTCCCGTCACGGAAGACTCCATTGCCGGCCCCTTCAGCCTGTCCAGAATTTCCTTGTTATAGACATATCTGATTTCCTTGTTGGGTATGGCTACCTGACAAAGATATTCACCTCCCGCGGACAGGTCCGTCCTGACCGGCTTCAAATATCCGGAAACCAGCAGGAAGCTGTAGACCGAGGATCGGCTCCGCCGCAGTTCCGGGTAAATGACACTGGTGTCAATGCAGCTTGTCACAGTACCGCTCTGCAGAAGTGCCAGAAGCTGACGGCAAATCTCATCGTCCGCCTGGGAAAGCACCTCTGATATAATGTCGTTGCTGCTGGTGGATACCCAATAGGGCCGCGGTTCACAGCCGGCACTGAAATAGTTCACTACAGACCACGGGTTGTAGATTTCGGTTTCGCCAAAGCGATACCCATCGTACCAGTCGCGCAGCTCCGGCAATCTGTCCTCCGCCCCATAGTATGCCGCCATCTGCATTACCTCCTCCTCGGTAAAGCCGAAATAGCTGCTGTTTTGCTTGTCCAATACAGAATTCACAACTATGTTGTTCAAGCCGCTGAAGATGCTTTCCTTGGCAACTCGCAAAATTCCTGTCAGGAATCCGAAGGCCAGACTCCGATTATCCTTCAGTCCGCCGGAAAAGAAGCCCCGCATAAAGGAAACTGCTTCATCATAGAAGCCCATAAGATGCCCCTGCTGAATGGGCGTATCATATTCGTCGATAATGATTACCGCCGGACAGCCGCAGTGCTTATGCAGCATCTGCGAAAGCAGCTTCAGCGAAGAAAGGTAGTCTGTTTCGTCTGCCGTTCCGGAAACAATGCGCTGATAGGCGTTTCTTTCCGCCTCGTTGCAGGCTGCACTCCCGGCAAGATCACTGTGCCGCAGAAATTCTTCCCCGATCAGACGCATGAGATGCCCATAGCTTTCCTTCCAGCTGCTGCGCTTCACATCCTTAAAGGTCAGAAAAATCACCGGATACTTTCCCTGATACTTTCGGTAATGTTCCCCGCACTGCCAGATCTTCTTGTCCCGGAAATACACAGAGCTGTCTTCCTCTGTCCGTTCGAAAAATGTCCGCAGCATATCCATGTTCAGCGTCTTTCCGAATCGCCTCGGACGTGTATACAAGGACACCATTGGCCGCTGATCCAGAAAATCCCGGATCATCAGCGTTTTGTCCACGTAGTAATATTCCGTGGAGGCCAGACGATAGTCCGAAATGCCGATGGGCAAGGGCAACCGTCGGGGCTGTTCTGTTGTTCTCTCTGCGGATTGCATCACTTCTCTCTGTTGCCGTTCCGGCAAATCATAGTTCATGGCATCTTCCCTCCTCCCGGACTGCAGATCTACAGCGGGATTATAGCATATCCGGGGCGGCTTCGACAACGGAGTGCCGATCGGGGCAGGTCCTGGCTAGGGCTCTTGTCTTATATCACTTTGGTGATATAATCAAATCAAAGGAGGCATTCAAAACGATGATCCACGCATACCGCGAAATGTATCTACCTAATGCCCAGGCAGCACTGGGAGATGCCTTTGACTATGCCGTCAATACCTGCCGCATTCCGGGAGACGACTTTGTGAAATGCTTTGTGGTCAGCACAGTCAGCAAACGCATGGAGAACGGGGAACCCGCCTGCATAATCGGAAAAAGCGGCATTGAACTTGCACAGCAGATTCTGACAGAAACAACAGGGAGAACGACCTTCCCGGAACAGGAAAACCGCTTCAGCCGCGCTCCCGAGTACTGGATCGGATGGGCCTGCGCCTATTATCAATGGTATTCCGGAAGAAGCTTCCGGGAAATCTTCAGGGCGCTTTCTTTTCAGAACCTCCGCAGCATGTATGAGCCGCTTCATGAAGCAGACGTTGGCAAATTCGCCGAAATCGCAGACAAATGCATTCGGGAATGCTTCCCGGAAACCAATCTGAAGCGCATCCGTACCGGCTGCGGCTATACGCAGTCCGAACTGGCGAAGCAAGCCGGTGTCAGTCTGCGTTCTGTGCAAATGTACGAACAGCGCCGGAAAAATATCAATAAGGCGAGCGCCGAAACTTTATATCGGCTCTCCAGAGTGCTGGGCTGCAGTATGGAGGTGCTTCTGGAGAAATAACAGTCAGCAGCCGGGGCTGTTCTGTATCCTATGCAACCGCGCCAGGAGACCCTGAGAACACGTGACAGGCTGCCGCGTGAGTGCTATACTGTCGGCAGCAGCTGACG
>CAVJLL010000140.1:0-2769 GCA_963650385.1 Clostridium sp. CAG:508
GTGACGGATGTGAGATACCTTCGGTTCAAGTGCGTGCCCTCCTTTCCGCGAAAATAAAAATCCACCGTACAAATATTGTACGGTGGATCGTATGGGATAATCATTAACCAAAGGTTAGGTCTTTTGTCCGAATAGCTCGGCAAGCCGCTTCCGCTTGGTTCGGGTATCTCCTTCGATATGAAGCTTGGAATAGATCTGATTCACATACTGCTTGACACTGCCCTCGGAGAGATAGAGCTTTTCCGCAATCTCGCGGTTGGAAAGCCGACGTGCCATCAGCTCCACAATCTCAAATTCCCGCGGTGTCAGTGCGTCAAAGACCGTCGGACGGGCGCTTGTCGCGTTTCGCGCCCCTGCCCCTTCGCCGAGCTCGGTGATCTTCGCAATCAGGTCAGTTTTGATTTCCTGCGCCAGAAGGGGCTTCAAGTGCGCATAGTTTTCCACGAACGGCATTACAAGACCGTCCGGCGCGGCATCAGAGAGGGCCTTCCCCAGCCATGCGTGGGCTTCCTCGCTCTTTCCCAGGTGTTCATAGGCTGACGCTGTCTGGATGCGGATGTGCAGGGCTACCAGTGCGTAGTGCATGGCCTCGCACACCGCCAGCAGCTGTGCGCTGCGCCCAATGACCTTGGCATAAGCTCCCTGAGCAAGATAGACCTGATTTTCGATCATCTCCATCATGGGCTTACCCGGTGCGAGCATATTGATATCAGAGAGGCGGTGCAGGGAGAAGATCTCCGGAATTTTGTCCGTTTCACCCCGCAGGGCATGGTAGTAGGCGCTGGTGGCGCTCCAGAGGTTGATCCACGAGGCATCGTGATAGCACAGCAGATCTGCATACCGCTCCTCAAAGGTATACCGCTGCTCCATATCGGTATACAGCGAGAGCCGCCGCGACAGAAAATCGCAGCACAGCGCCATGTTTACCTGTCCGTTGTCCTTCACCTGCGCATAGGCGCGCTCCAGCTCGATGTGTGCATCGGTGAAGCGACCCTGACAGAACAGTGCCTCGGCGCCCATGATGGTCTCTGCGCCCTGACCGTGGTTGTTGGTGACTTGATAATAGTGGGGCATACACTCGTCCATCTCGGCAAGCTCGCCCTCCAGCTCTCCCGGCCCACGGTAGAACATCATCAGAACGGACGGTGAGCCGAAGGTCCAGCCGCCGCTCGATTGGATGCTGATGGCGGGGCGGGTCATCTGGGCGCTGGCGCTGCGGTGCAGGCGGCTCATGGCGCTGATGTCGTTGTAGCAGAGAAAGCTGAGAATCAGGTCACATTCCCCCAACAGGTTGCCGCGCTCTTCTGCGGACAGCTCCGGATGTTCTGCGATGGCCGTCAGCAGCAGGGTCTTCAGCTCCAGCATTTTGGGAATCTGCCGCCAGGTGAACATCCGGCGCATCAGCACCAGAATGGCAAAGGGGTAGGCTTTCAATTTCTCGGCGGGGCAGTTATCCAGTGCGCTCAATACATCCTCGGGCTTCAGCGACGCCAGCAGGATGCCCGCATCGCTGCGGATGACCCGCAGCAGCGCGTCGTAATTCTCACTCTTCCGGTAAGCGGCGATGGCGTGGAGATACTGCCGGTGCTGCTCATACCACAGGCCGAAGCGCTCCCAATAGAGCCGCTGGGTTTCCGTCGGCATCGTCAGAAAGCTGCGCTCGGCGCACTCCTTCATCATGTGGTGGAAACGATAAGTCGCGCCGTCCGGCAGACGCGTGACAAAGGCGTTCTGCTCGGTCAGCTGGGAGAGAATTTGCCCCGCATCCCCGTTGCCGGTGACGCACTGTGCCATTTCGACGGTGAATTCGTCGGCAAGCCCCATGATTGCCAAAAACTCCCGCTGTTTTTCCGGCAGCGGATCAATCATGGCGGCGGTAAAGGTGGCATAGATGTCGGAATGGCGACTGGGCAGCACACCGCGCTCGGAGAGCGTTCGCAGATTCAGATAAACGGCGGAGAACCAGCCCTCGCTGGAATAGAGGAGACTTTCGACCTGCGCTTCGGAAAGCTCCGTGCCGCAACGGTGGGCATAGACGGCAAGCTCCGTATGGTTCAGGCGCAGCTGCTCCGCGCCGATCTGATAAACCTTTGCCCCCAATCGCACAGTATCCGCAGTGGGCAGAAAACGGTCCCGGCTGGCAACGATCAAATGCACATTTGTGGGCAGCCGGTTTGCCAGCATACAGAGGAAGGCCGAGGCGCGCCGGTCTGTCAGCAGATGGAAATCGTCAATGAAAATGTAGCGGGATGTTTCTCCAACCAGTTCATGGCAGAGGTCATCCACCAGCAGTCCGCCGCCCGCTACGTCCGTGGGGCAGGGATATTCCCGTAGGAAATGGAAGCCCGCGCGAGCAAACGCCGCCTGTACGCTTTTCCAGAAGATTGCAAGGTTATCGGAATACACGCTGATGCGGATGAGTTTCATGGTTTCCGCCTTGGTGCGCTCCTCCAGATACCAGTTCACTGCCGTGGTCTTTCCGTAGCCCATGGGGGCGACCACGGTGGTCATGGCGCAGCGGGAGATGGGACGCAGGCTCTCCTGCAGCCTTTCTGATATGTAAATGGTATTTAAATTCCATTTCGGTTTTGGCATAATGCGTACCTCCGACGATTTATTTTCCCAAAGTCTCCGACTCAAACGGCACGACTACGAATCTCAGCATCCGTACCTCCGGCAAACTCTGGACATATCGTATTGCTGTCTTAGCAAAGACATTGGATTTTACCGTGTCCCAATCTGCCAGCCTGACGATCTCCGCTGTGCCAT
>CAVJLL010000141.1:0-2553 GCA_963650385.1 Clostridium sp. CAG:508
TGCAAAAGCAGAAATAGCAGAAGTCCTTGAATTTACGCACTTTTTCGAGTATTGCCAGTACGGAGAGACCTCCTGGTCGCACCGTGGAAGGAGCTCAAAAAGGTATCTTCGGGTGATCGTCGCAGTCGAACTGGTGACTGTAGATGCAAAAAAAGAGCCTGCGTTGTGACGGTAGGTGCAAAACCGAGGTTGTCCGATCAAACAGAATAGAAATCGTCGAAGGGCGCTTAACTTACAGCATTTCCTGTAGGTTAAGCGTCCTTTTTTCGTTGTTCAGCACCGCATGAATTCCGGCTGTAAGGAGAGGAGGTAAATCAATGGCATTTGATTATTTTTACGGAAGAGGAACAGAGCAGTTTGCATTTTATCAGATTCCGAAGGTGCTGATCACGGATGATCGTTTTACGGAGGTTTCACTGGAGGCCAAGTTTCTTTATTCCCTCATGTTGGACAGGGCTGCATTGTCAGCGAAAAACGGCTGGCTGGATGAGAAGGGCAGAGTCTATATCTACTACACATTGGAGCAGGTCATGACGGATCTTCGCTGTGCAAATCAGAAGGCCACCAAGCTGCTGAAGGAGCTGGAGGTGAAGATCGGACTGATTGAGCGCAGGAAACAAGGGCAGGGGAAACCGGCAAAGATTTATGTGAAGGATTTTATGTCCGGAGTGCAGGAGTGCGGAAACGACGGAAATTCGCCGCTCACTCATGAAAATCATGAATCTGAGGCTCATGAAAGCCAGGGTCATGATTTTCATGAATCAGCAGTTGTGAGAATCACAGGACAGGACTCACGAAAATCATGCACTAATAATACTGATAATAACAAAACGGATATCAGTGAGACCAATCTTATCTATCCGGCCGGAACTTCGGCATTTCCAGAAGCAAAGGTGGTGAGGATGCGGGAGAAGGATCCGATGAATGTGCGCAGGCAATACGAGGCGTATCTTCGGGAAAAGCTATGCATAGACACTTTCGTTCAGCGGAATCCTTTTTCGGTGGAACGGATTTATGAAATTCTGGATCTGATGGTGGATGTTCTCTGCAGCACGGCCAGGACCATTCGCATTTCGGGAGATGACAAACCGGCAGCTGTGGTAAAGGCACAATTTATGAAAATCGATGCAGAACATTTGGAATACATTCTGGAGTGCTTTAAGAATCAGATTTCCGATATCCGCAATGTAAAGCAGTATCTGCTTGCCACGATTTACAACGCACCCCTGACCATTGATCACTATTACACGGCTAAGGTCAGCTATGACATGGCAGATTGGAAGGAGACAGTATGAAAAAACAGGCAGCGATTATCGCAGTGGTAAATCAGAAGGGCGGAACGGCCAAAACAACGACGGTAGAGAATCTTGGGATCGGACTTGCCAGACAGAACAGGAGAGTGCTGCTGATAGACACAGATCCCCAGGCCTCTCTTACGATCAGCCTGGGGTGTCCGTATCCTGATGACCTGGAACTTACACTTTCAGATCTTCTGAATGGAACAATCAATGAAAATCCAGTTGCGTTGGAGAACGTATTGATCCATCAGCAGGAAGGTGTTGATTTGATCCCCTCGAATATCTCTTTAGCGGGACTGGAGGTCTCGCTGGTAAATACGATGAATCGGGAACGCATTCTGAAGCAATTCCTGGAGCCGCTTCGAGCTTATTATGACTACATTCTTCTGGACTGTATGCCGAGCCTGGGAATGCTGACAGTGAATGCATTGGCATGTGCCGATGCTGCGTTGGTTCCGGTGCAGGCCAATTACCTGTCCGCGAAAGGGTTAGAACAGCTGCTTGCCACAATTCACCAGGTGAAACGTCAGATCAATCCAAAATTATGCATTGAGGGGATCCTGCTCACTATGGTAGATGCCAGAACAAATTATGACAAGGATGTCAGCAGGCTGATTCGAGAAACTTATTGCGGCAGGATCAGGGTTTTTCAGACAGAGATTCCACGGTCAGTAAGAGCGGCGGAAACAAGTGCGGAAGGGAAAAGTATTTTTGCCCATGATCCGTTTGGAAAGGTTGCAGAGGCATATGGAGCATTAACACAGGAGGTGCTGAAGAATGAGCAGGAAAAGAACTAATATCAGTTTGAAGGGATATGAGGACATTTTTACAACTGAGATGGACAGGCGGGAAACCGGTGAGCATGTGGTGATGCTGCCGGTGAATCAGATTCACGAATTCAAAAATCATCCGTTTAAGGTCGTTGAGGAGGATGATATGCGGAAAACGGTGGAAAGCATTCGGGCATATGGTGTCATGTCGCCGGTGATTGTCCGACCGGACGGCGAAGGGACCTATGAGATGATCTCCGGCCATCGAAGAAGATATGCCTCTATCCTGGCCGGAAAGAGCGAGGTTCCGGCTATTATACGGGAGATGGACGACGATACGGCCACCATCCTGATGGTGGATTGCAATCTGCAGCGAGAGCATATTCTGCCCAGTGAAAAAGCGAAGGCATATAAAATGAAGATCGATGCGATTCGGCACCAGGGGCGACGGACAGATCTGACTTCGTGCCGCGCTGGCACGAAGT
>CAVJLL010000142.1:0-2450 GCA_963650385.1 Clostridium sp. CAG:508
GTGACCAAATGGTCACTCCCCTTTTTTGCGGAACTGAAGCGGACTTTTTCCGACGGTGATGCGGAATACGCGCTCAAAATAAGTGACATTTCCGAAGCCGGTCTCTTCTGCAATTTCTGTTATAGAGTGATCTGTGTGCAGTAGAAGCTCCCTGGCTCTGCGGATGCGCATGAAGGTGATGTATTCAACAATAGTGAAGCCTGTGATCTGTTTGAATGCGGCTGTCATGCGGGAGCGGCTGAAATAGAATTTTGCAGCCAGGTCGTCGAGGACTATTTTTTCAGAGCAATGTTGTTGGAGGTACTGGGCCAGCTCATCAATCTTCTGATGAAGGTCAGGAGCAGAGGACGAGCCTGGCGGCTGGACAAAGTCGGTGTCAGCATAGGGCATTTGCTGCCTCCGGGCAGAGCTGCAGAACAGATCCAGCAGCTGCATGCCCAAAAGGAGCAAAGTGGAACGGCCGGCATTGGCGGCAAATCCGCTTTGCAGCTGCGTAAGGAGAGACAATACGCTGCTCCAGTCTGAAGTATCAAAAGAAACCGGTTCCTGATACAAGCGGGCAAGGGAATCAAACGGCGGATAGCCAAGACTCTGGAAAAGGGAATCGTAGGGACGGGAGCTGAACTGGAGCAGAAAACGGTGGTGCTCCGGATTCTCATTGAACATGCTGGTTTTGTGAATCTGGTTGGGACCGATCAGGATGCCGGAGTGCGCGTGAATATGCCAAGTGTTCTGATCAACAAAGTAGTACCGGTCTCCTTCGAGGAGAAAGTACAGCTCAATATCGCTGTGATAGTGGCGCGTTTGCATGGAATAGCTCTTGTGGCGGACGATTTCTTCCGCAAACAGTCCGTTGATGTCCTTTTTCAGCAGTATGGTTCCTGTATCCACGATTTATTCCCTGTTCCCGATGTGCAATGTCATTTTTGACAAATATTCTGGCCGATCAGATAGATTTTAGCAATTCTGCTCCGATTTTTATAGAGTAAGGAACGACATTTATATACAATATATTCAAGAAGGTTGCTTCACATTAGTGATTGACCAGACGGCGAAGGACGAATGGAGCCTCCCTGATCGGACACTTTTGCAAGAGCCATCGCCGGTCGGTGCCTGTGCAGCAGCCCAAGAAGTGAATGAGGGTTATGAGAACGGACAGAAACGGTCGATAGGTAAAGGGAAAAAGGAGACACTGCAATGAAGTATGCGAACAACAAGGTGACAGATGTAAAGATTGCCTATATTGGCGGAGGATCCCGCGGCTGGGCGTGGACCTTTATGACGGATCTGGCACAGGACGATGAGATTTCCGGTGAGATTCGTCTGTACGACATTGATCCGGCAGCTGCTGAGGCGAACAAGACGATCGGCAATCACCTGATGAGCCGGGAGGACGCAAAGGGAAACTGGACGTTTGAGGTATATCCGTCCTTGAAGGACGTGCTGACCGGCTGCGATTTCGTTATTATTTCAATTCTGCCCGGAACCTTTGATGAAATGGAGTCGGATGTTCATTTGCCGGAAAGGCTGAACTGCTGGCAGTCTGTCGGCGATACGGCCGGCCCCGGCGGAATCATCCGCGCGCTGCGCACCATTCCGATGTATGTGGAGATCGCGCAGGCAATCCGGGACTATGCACCGGAGGCATGGGTGATCAACTATACGAATCCGATGTCCCTGTGCGTGAAGACGCTGTACTATGTGTACCCAAAAATCAAGGCCTTTGGCTGCTGCCATGAGGTGTTCGGCACACAGAAGATGCTGAAGGGAATCTACGAGCTGCAGACGGGTGACACCGTAGAGGACTGGCACGATATCCTGGTGAATGTGGTCGGAATCAATCATTTCACCTGGTTCACTGAGGCCTCCTATAAGGGTATTGATCTGTTCCAGGTCTACCGCGATTTTATTGATAAGCACTTCGTAGAAGGCTTTGACAACAAAGACAACAGCTGGATGAATTCCTCTTTTGCATGTGCGCATCGGGTAAAAATGGATCTGTTCAACCGTTACGGCTGGATTGCGGCAGCAGGCGACCGGCATCTTGCGGAGTTCATGCCCGGCGATCTGTACCTGAAGGATCCGGACACAGTCCGCAGCTGGAAATACGGTCTTACAACCGTGCAGTGGAGAAAGGACGACCTGGAAAAGCGCCTGCAGCGCTCAAAGGATCTGATCGAGGGCAAGGATGAGATTAAGCTCGAGGCCACCGGCGAAGAGGGAATCCTTCTGATCAAGGCACTCTGCGGGCTCGGCCGATTTGTTTCCAATGTCAACATTCCGAATACGGCACTGCAGATCCCGAATCTTCCGGCGGATGCAGTGGTTGAAACCAATGCTGTATTCGAGAGAGATCACATTCATCCGATTGCGGCCGGTCCGCTTAAGAGAGATATCTATGATCTGGTGATTCCGCATGTGGAAAATCACGAGAGAACACTGAAGGCGGC